>NZ_JQCF01000042.1 GCF_001438805.1 Companilactobacillus kimchiensis | reverse complement strand
ATTCTGTTAGTGGTGATACTATCAAGCCTATTTTGATTATCGATCAAGACTACAAACCTGAAAAATAAATATAAATAAAAATGCTACCAACTTAATTATTGGTAGCATTTTTATTACTCTAAAATATATTTTTCAAAAACATCACAAGCTCCATCGTGATCATTATCTAGTGTTCGAACATCGCAAGCCAATAATCTGCACCATTGGCAAATCGTTATCTATATCACCTATCAGGGGCCACTTGTATAGAGGATTCAGTATCCTTCTTGCTGTCCAATTCTGATTACAATAGTATATGCTTTTGTAGTTTAAATATCGGTGGCTACTTCTTTTGGTTGGTTTGTTATTTGTAATATGTTTTCGTAAAACATTTATCTGAACTTTATTCTTATGACATTTGTCATATCAGTTAATGACATTCGTTACTACCTCTTTTTTATCCAAAAATCTAAACTAGTCCTATCAACTGAAATCGAGGAAAAATTATGACATCTATTTTAGAAATTTCTCACTTAAACAAAGTATATGAAAAAAAATCTATCTTATCTGATATTAATCTTAAAATTACATCTGGTTCAGTCACGGCCTTAATTGGTGCCAACGGTGCTGGTAAAACTACCTTGATCAACTCAATTTTGGACTTAATCCCACACGATTCAGGTGAAGTAAGATTCTTAGCTGGTAATGATTGGAAAAAAATTACTGGAGTAATGATGCAAGATAATATCTCTATCCATCGCATTACAGTTCAAGAAATAATTCAATTATCACGTAGCTACTTCAAATATTCCCTATCCTACCAACAATTATTGAAGATATCTGGTTTAGAAAATCAGCAAAAACATTTTATGAGTAAATTATCAGGTGGTCAAAAACGTCGTTTGGCTTTTGCCTTGGCACTAGCAGGAGATCCTCAAATCCTATTTTTAGATGAACCTACCGTTGGAATGGACAGTAACGCTCGCAATGATTTCTGGCAAAAAATTGATCAGTTGCGTCAACATGGTAAAACAATAATAGTCACTAGCCATTATTTAGAAGAATTAGAGAATATTGCTGATCGTTTTCTCATTCTACAAAATTCTACTATTGTTTTCGATGGAACAATTCAAGAATTACGTAATATGAGTGGTAATGGTGTGGTCGAATTTGACAGTCAACTGAGCGAAAAAATTTTTATTAGTTTAACTGACGTCATTTCTATCAACCAAGTGGGACATCATTTTCAAATCGTTACCAATAATACTAACAGCCTAATGCTTGAATTAACCAACTATTTACAGGCACTTGAGAACCTACAGATTAAACAAACTAATCTCGATACACTACTACTCAACTATAAGGAGAATACTCATGACTAATTATTTATTTCAACTTAAAATGAATTTTAAACGAATTATGTTACGTAATAAGGCTTTCTTTTTCTTTGACATGATGTTGCCAACTATCTTTTACTTACTTTATACAAAAATTTTAACTGTTGGAATCCCTACATCAACCCTACCAACTTGGAATGAGAACTATTTAATTAGCATGATGGTCTATAGTTGCATGCTAGGTGGAATAATCACTACCTCAAATACACTCCTTGATGACCAAACTAGTCACTTTAATCTCTTTATTGCACTCAAACCAATTTCCAAAATTCAATACTATTCTGCAATGGCAATCGTCTTTCTCTGTTTAAATCTCATTTCATCACTCATCATCTGTTTAGTAGGAATTTGGGTTAATCACATCAGTATTTCTTTACCGTTGTTAGCAGTTTTGATATTGATAAACTTGATTGGAACGATTCCTTTAATTTTATTAGGGGCATTAACCGCACTAGCTAAAAATCCCAATACTGTCAATTTACTCAACAATCTTATTGTCTTTCCTTTAGCAATCATCAGTGGTCTCTGGTGGCCAATTCAAATGATGCCAACATGGTTACAAAAGATTGGTAAAATAATGCCGACTTACCAATTATCCTTGCTAGACCAAAATCTCCTTCACAAATCAACCATCAATTTTTCTGCAATTTTAATAATCTTTGCTTGGTTCATCGCAATTGCTTTGTTATTCTTTGTAATAGGAAATATTCAAAAACGAAAAGGGCTTTCCATACAATGAAAAACTTTCTAAATAAACAGGTTCTATTTCCCAAACGAATGGGCTTTATGCCCTATTTTTGGACTTTTGCATTGATTTTAATGGCAGCACAACTATTATTTACTCACCCATTAGTTTGGTGGCAAATAATCCTATTCCTTATATTCCTAAAGGTTTATCGTGACGGTTATGTGATTAACAGATTTATTTGGGCGGATATCGGGATTCAATTACTGATCGGTACATTATTTACTATTATCTATCCTGACGGAGGAGGAACTTTTTTTATTTTCACAGCTTGGAACATTGGTTCCTTGCCATTTAAACAAAAATCTTTTCTCAAAGCCTATGTCCTGTATCTTGTTTTCTCGATGACTACTATCTTATGTTGCGTCCTCATGACACCACTTATCAATAAATATAATGTTTTTGGAATTATCATAACTTTGACCTTTGCGATTGGTTCCCCACTGGCCGCTCGTTCAGTCTCCAATACTTATCGACGAACATATCAAACTAAACAAAATAACCGTCGATTAGAGTCTATTATTAAACACAATGAACGGGATCGAATCGCTAAGGACCTACATGATAACCTAGGTCAATCATTTTCACTGATCACCTTAAAATCTGAACTAGCTGATAAACTAATTGATCGAGATCCTCAAAAAGCTCACCAACAATTGAAAGACATTGCTCAGACTTCTCGTGAAAATTTGAGTCTGGTCCGAAAAATAGTCGCTGACCTAAATGGAAAAACTATTGCTAGTGCCATGATTGAAGAAGAAAAGAATCTTGAACTAGCTAAAATTCAGCAAATATCAATCAACGAAGAATCATCGACCATCTGGCCTCAGAATATTCAACATGTTTTAGCGGCTGTCATCAAGGAGGCTACAACCAATGTCATTCGTTACAGTCAAGCTAATACTGTAAAGTTTACTTTCGAGGAAGATACAACTGATTATTTATTAGAAATTCAAGATGATGGGATTGGTTTAAAAAAACACTCCAACCGTGTTTCTTTTGGACTTTCAGGTATGACCACCCGTTTACAAGATATCAATGGAAAAATCGCTATAAACTCCAATCATGGAGTTAATTTACAAATTTCTGTTCCAAAAGGAAGATAATTATGACGACTATTTATATTGCCGAAGATCAAGAGATGCTAAATTCAGCCCTATCAGCTATTTTAGAATTGGAAAATGATTTTAATATCGTTGGTAACGCTACAGACGGAAAGTCTGCCTTGTCACAAACAACGGCTTTAAAACCTGATGTTGCCATTCTAGATATTGAAATGCCCTATCTTAGTGGTTTAGAGGTTGCCCAACAATTAAGAATATTAAAACAAGATATTAAAATTGTCATTCTGACTACATTTGCCCGTAAAAAATACTTTGAGGCCGCTGTTAACGCCCAGGTAGATGCTTATTTGCTTAAAGACAGCCCCACAGACAAACTAGTCGAAACTATCAACAAAATTCTTGACGGTCAAACAATCTATGATTCCAATTTAGTATCATCTATTTTGACGGCATCTAAGAACCCTCTAACACCGCAGGAGCTTAAAATTATGAAAGAATTCTCTCAAGGCAAAACTACTCAAGAAATAGCTGAATCAGTCTTTTTATCTAACGGTACTGTCAGAAACTACATTTCCTCCATCCTCAGTAAAACCGGAACCCACTCACGAATCGAAGCTTTGAATATCGCTAAAAAAAATAATTGGATCGATTGATCCTTTTTATTTTGTAATTAAGGTTACATAAGATTTATTTAAATAAGTTGTGTGCAATTGGAGTTGTGTGCAATTCATACAAGCAAAAAAAACTGATTTAATTTCCATCAGTTTCTAATTCAATTTCTTTTGATTCAACTTGTTCCTTAAAACGAGCCAATAATGCTTCCTTAATCTCTGTAACTTGTTTATCACCATCACGTTGCGACAAACGGTACCCAACAAAGTATGGAGAAACAACATAACGAGCTGTCAACTTGCATATAATCTTCTTACCATCACGATAAAAGAAAATATTATATGAATCAAATTTACCACCATAGAAATCATCGAGAATATATTTAACCGTTACTCGAGCAAATTCAGCTAAATCATCCAAGTATTGCGGATTATTGATTACAATATTAAACTCAACAAATCCCATGACCGGTTTTTCAGAAATATTAACATTGATATGTTTATTTTCAAAAACATTCATACCAGTGAAGTTCTCCGGCTCAACATGTTTGTAACCATCAACCTTATTCAAACCAATGATTTGAAAATGAGGATGACGTAATGATCCACCTGACATGGGACCAAAATTTTTATACATCAGAACGCTAGTATATTTTCCAGTTTGAATCATTTTATTCCAACATTCATAAATATAATTGAAAACTTCCCGATTCTTTTCCACTGAATAAGTAGAAATATCAGCCTCGTGTTCGTGTGACTCGATTACAATTGTTTGATTAGTATCCTGCAACGTCTTAAATTTATTCTCTAGCCAAATCATATCACTGCGTTGATCAATAATATTAGTTAAGTTTTCTGTATCGCAGAAAGGACAATAATCAGTCTTTTTCTTTACATCTCTCGGTTTACCTTTAGCTTGTTCAATTTCAAAAACAAGGACATCTTTATTTGACAAAAAATTCACCTCTAAATTAATTTGTTACTAAATGATAACGCAAAACACAAAAAAACTGAAAGAAACCCGTCGGTTTCTCTCAGTTTTATTATGTATAACTTAGTTTAATTTTTTTAAATTAAAGTGAACGTGAAGCACCTTTGTAAACAACACCACGTCTTGAATCAACAGTAACAGTGTCACCATCTTTAACAAGAGTAGTAGCGCTCTTAGCACCAACAACTACAGGTAGACCCATAGCGATACCAACAACAGCAGCATGTGAAGTTAAACCACCGTTTTCAACAACAACGGCACTAGCTTTTTCAAGAGCTGGTAGGTAATCTTTGTCAGTCATTTCAGTAACAAGGATGTCACCTTCGTTGATCTTCTTGTTAGCTTCTTCAGCAGAGTGAGCAACTACAACGTTACCAACAACTGATTCTTCACCAACGCCTTGGCCTTTAACCAATGTAGAACCGATCAATTGAACCTTCATAACGTTTGTTGTACCACTTTCACCAACGGGAACACCGGCAACAATAAGAATTAAGTCACCTTCCTTGGCAAAGCCAAGTTCTTGAGCTTTCTTAGCAGCAAGATCGAACATTTCATCAGTATTTTCTGGCTTGTCAGCAATGATAGGATCTACACCCCAGTTAACTGTCAATCCACGTTGTGTCTTTTCGTCAAATGTGATAGCTAAAATGTCAGCACTTGGACGATACTTAGAAATCATACGAGCTGTGTATCCTGATTTAGTAGCAGTAACAATTGTGTTAATGTTTAGTTCTTCAGCAGTTCTAACAACTGATTCACCGATTGATTCTGTAACATTTGAACCCTTGTAATCTTCGAAACGTTGGATTGCAAGTGAGTTGTTCTTGTCAAGTTCTCTTTCAGTACGTTCGTTGATGTGACCCATAGCAGCAACAGCTTCAACAGGGTATTTACCATTAGCACTTTCACCAGAAAGCATAGTAGCATCTGTACCATCAAGAACAGAGTTAGCAACATCAGTAACTTCGGCACGTGTAGGACGTGGGTTTTCTTGCATTGAATCAAGCATTTGTGTAGCAGTGATAACTGGTTTACCAAGTGCATTACACTTCTTGATCAATGATTTTTGAACAAATGGTACGTTTTCAAATGGAATTTCAACACCCATGTCACCACGAGCAATCATCAAACCATCTGATACTTGAAGGATAGAATCGATGTTATCGATACCTTCTTGTGATTCAATCTTAGGGAAGATTTGAACATATTCACAATGTTTTTCTTCAAGGATTGCACGAATATCTAAGACATCTTGAGCTTTACGAACGAATGAAGCTGAGATGAAGTTGATACCTTGTTCTAGACCGAAACGAATATCGTCAGAATCTTTTTCTGTGATACCTGGTAGACGAACTTCAACACCAGGAGCATTGATACTCTTTCTTGAACCGATCATACCATCGTTTTGAACAACAGTAACAAGTTCACGGTTCTTGTCATCTTTTTCAGTAATCTTCAAATCAACAAGACCATCATCGATCAATACGTGACCACCAACATGTGTATCATCGTATAGACCAGGATATGTAGAAGCAATCTTTTCTGGTGTACCAACTAAAGTGTCATCCATTGAGATACGGATTGTTTTACCGGTAACAGCTTCGAACTTCTTGCCTTCTTGAACAGTAGTACGAATTTCAGCACCCTTAGTATCTAGAACGATACCAACAGTCTTACCTGTAATTTTTTCGGCTTCGTGTACCATTTCCATACGAGCTTTGTGTTCTGGGTGATCACCATGTGAGAAGTTGAAACGGAAGATGTTAGCTCCGGCTTCAATCAACTTAACGATTGTGTCAACGTCATTACTGGCAGGTCCAAGTGTACTTACAATTTTAGTTCTTTTCATCGAGAATCCCCTTTTCTTGTCTTAATTCCAAGTTTATTGTAACAAATTAAAACTTTATATGCTTAAATTATCTGCTAATTGATTCATTTAAGTCATATAGTGATAAATCAGGTTTGTGCTTGCTATCGAATAAATCAAGAATGTCATGAGAAGTAATCTTGTTGTCTTCGATACCAATTGCAAGACCACCCTTACCTTCAAGAAGAAGGTCAACGGCTTTAGCACCCATCTTACTTGCTAAGACACGGTCTCTTGCAGTTGGTGAACCACCACGTTGTACATGTCCTAAGACAGTAGCACGGGTTTGGAAGTCACCATATTTTTCTAATTCATTCATGAAGTCTTCAGCGTGCATAACACCCTCGGCCAAAACAATAATCATATTCTTATTGCCTTGTTCGCGGCCTTCTTTAACTTCTTGTGCGATTTCTTTGATGTCAAAATCACGTTCTGGAACGATGATCTTTTGAGCACCACCGGCAACACCAGCCCAAAGAGCCACGTCACCAGCACCTCTACCCATTACTTCAACAATAAATGTTCTTTCATGGGAGCTAGCAGTATCATGTAACTTATCAATAGCATCAACAGCAGTAGAAACGGCTGTATCAAAACCAATTGTAAAGTCGGTAAATGGAATATCGTTATCAATTGTTCCTGGTAGTCCGATTGTGTTGTAACCATGTTCGGTTAAACGCAATGCACCATGGTAAGAACCATCTCCACCAATAACAACTAAAGCGTCAATTCCAAATTTCTTTAATTGCTCGATACCTTTAAGTTGACCCTCAACTTGAGCAAACTCAGGATATCTTGCAGAGTACAAGAATGTACCACCACGTTGAATACGGTCAGATACGTCAGCAGCTGTTAGTGGGAAAATATCACCAGCAACCAATCCAGCATATCCATAATTGATACCAAACACTTCGAGTCCTTGATCAATGGCTCTACGTGTGACTGCTCTAATAGCAGCGTTCATCCCAGGGGCGTCGCCACCACTGGTTAAAATACCAATACGCTTCATTTGTTCACACTCCAAAATTATTTGTTTCTAAAACAAAACCTAATCAAATATAACATTTTTAGTGATTACTTTGTAGAGCTGAAAACGTTTTAAGATAAATTAATTTAGTCTTTTTTTAAGAAAACACTTTCTTTACCTAAAAAGTTTTCCAATTCACCCTGCACCTTACTATTAAAGCCGATCCATCGGTTAGATTTCAAGAGTAATGCTTGATGATTTTTCTCACGATAAATAATTACCGGCATCTGCCCACGTGAATCCTCGATAATTTTATATAACCGTTCCATATTTTCAGAATTATCTAGCCTCTTAGAAATCCTTAAATACAGTTTTTTACTTGGTAATTGCACGGTATATTGCTTAGGATCAGACAAACGATCCGCAATCAGTTCCAGATCACCTCTTTGACCAACGTTACCATGACCTGCAAATAGAAAAATTTTCCCATCCAATTCCATATTCTCGATTTTTTGAAATAGTTTAGGGAACACCGTAACTGAAATGCTACCTGATTCATCTTCAATTGTCATAAATGACATTCTTTGACCTTTTTTAGTTCGAATAACTCGTAGGTTTTTGATCAAGCCTAAAACATTTACTGTAGATCCATGAGTCGTATTAAGATCCGCTATTTTTGTCGTTCGCAAATCTAACAAACGACTTCGATATTTTTCGACCGGATGGCCGGAGACATACACTCCAAGGTATTCTTTTTCCTGATTCAAACGTTCCGTCAAAGTAAAATCATCTACCTGATGTTTTTTGGGATCTAAAACATCAAATAAGGATAAATTACTTCCTGCTAGCTGAATGCTCTCAATCAAATCGCGAAAATCATATAGTAATTCTTTTCGATTGCGATTAAATGAATCGAATGCACCTGACAAAATCATTGGTTCAATATAATCATTTTTAACAAAACGCTTATCGATCCGTTGTAAGAAATTCAAAGCACTCGTATAAACACCATCTTTTTGACGTTGCTCAACGATGTCACTAGCTAAATCACGACGCATCCCTTTTATACTCAATAAACCAAAACGAATCGCCTGCTCGCCATCGGTATATTCGTACATACTTTGATTAATATCGACATTCAGAATTTTTACTTGTGAATCCTTCGCATCCTGGACATAAGCAGCAACTTTAGATTCATTGTTCAAATTGGAATTCAACAAACAAGCAAAGAAAACCTCTGGAAAATGAACTTTAATATAAGCTAACCAAAAAGCAATCATCGAATAGGCTACTGCATGGGACTTGTTGAATCCATAGTTACCAAATTTTTCAATATATTGATATACCTTTTCAGCGGATTCTTTAGGATGTCCTTGAGAAACTGCCCCATCGACAAATTTTTGACGATTCTCCTCAATCAATTGTTCATTCTTTTTACTAATAGCACGTCGTAAAATATCGGCATCAGCAAGTGAAAAGTCTGCCATTTGAGAAGAAGCCTGCATAACTTGTTCTTGATAAACCAATATGCCATAAGTCGGTTTCAAAATCTTCTCTAATGATTGATCTGGATAAATAACTGGTTCTTGTCCATGCTTGCGGGCAATAAAAGTTGCGATGTTTTGCATCGGACCTGGACGATATAAGGCGTTAGTTGCTACGATATCGTCAAAACTAGTGGGTTTGAGCCGTCGTAAAACACTTCTGATACCATCAGACTCAAATTGAAAAACTCCATCAGTGGCACCTTTTTGAAACAATTCTAAAGTCTTAGGATCATTTAGAGGTATTCTTTCAGCCACAAATTCCCGGCCATACTTTTTGGAGATAGCTAAGATTGACTTATCTAAGATTGTTAGATTCTTTAAACCTAAAAAATCAATCTTTAATAGTCCAATGCTTTCAACATTATATTTCGTCTGCTGTGTCAAATTAATCCCATCATCTTCTAATTGCACCGCTACAATATCGGTAAGCGGCTTTTTACTCAGAATAACTCCCGCCGCATGGGTCGAATAATGACGAGGAATTCCTTCAATTCTTTGAGCAACTTTGAAAATTAATTGATTCTCCCGTGAATTTTCAACTAAGCTGCGTAAAGCACTTGATTCATCCAAAGATTCTTTTAAAGTGATATTTAACTTTCGGGGAATTGCATTAGACCACTGTGAAATTTGAAACTGCGTTTGACTAAATGTCCTTGAAATATCTCGTAAAGCCATTTTGGCAGCCAGTGTTCCAAAGGTGATGATCTGAGCCATGTGATCAGAACCATATTTATCGTGCATATACATGACCATCTCATCACGACGATCATCTGGTAGATCCAAATCAATATCAGGCATATTGGCTCGTTGAGGATTAAGAAATCGTTCAAACAATAAATCATACTTGATTGGATCGACTTGTGTGATACCTAAACAATAAGAAACTAGAGAACCCGCTGCCGAACCTCGTCCAGGTCCAGTTTTGATTCCTACTTCGTGAGCATGCTTGATAACATCCCAAACAATTAGGAAATAATCAGCAAAACCCATTTTTTCAATCACATTTAGTTCATAGTCTAAACGCTCTTGGTATGATTTTGGAATCTGATTGTTTAAGCGTTTCACCAATCCCTTACTAGTGAGGTCATGTAAAAATTGAATCGAAGATATCTCCTTTGGCGTATGAAATTTAGGTAATTCCGTTTCTTTAAATTCAATTTCTACATTACAGGCATCCGCTATTTGATTGGCATTCGTAATTGCTTCAGTCATATCTACCGAACTGAAATCCTGGACAAAATCAACATATGTCCTTAGATAATGATCCCCGGTTTCAACGACTTGATTAAGGTTCTCGAATCGTTCTCCAGTTCGTAATTTATTAACGACTTGATAAGCCAAATGATCATCCTCATCAACATAACGAACATCACCTAAGGCAACTAGTTGTAGATGCTGAGATTTTGCAACCTGCTTAAGATTTTTCACATTATCGATTTGTTCTGAATATAGACTGACCCCTAAGAAGAACGAATCTTGATCAATCAAAGAATTTAATTTCTGGACATATGGCGACACATCCGTTTTTAATATTTCCGCTCCACTTGCCGGAGTTAAAACAAAGATTCCTGCAAGATAGTTTTTTAAATCATCTATTTGGATTGCATCCTTATTAGACATAACGATCGATGAAATTTTTATTAAATTTTTATAGCCTAAATCATTTTTTGCCAATAATATTAATGGGTAGGTATTAGCTGTATCGATAATTCCAGCAATTTCAATTGTTAAACCAATAATTGGTTTTATACCAACCTTTTTAGCATATTTATAAAAGTCGATTGATCCATATAAATTGTTAATATCGGTTAGCGCAATTGCCGAATAGCCTCGAGCTTTACTTTGATCAACTAATTCGGTCAATTTAGCGGGACTATGCAATAAACTATAACTACTCATCACTTGTAATTGTGCTTGCATTTTGTCGCCCCCTTTGTTTAAAATTATATCAAAATCAAGTGAAAGTTTATTGGGTAAAATCCCCTTTTGTGCTAAACTACTTGAGAAAGTGAGATGGAAGAAATGAGATATGTTGCTATAATTTTCTGGTCTATCATGTTGGGACAAGTTGCTGGATTTATCGGTGGTGCTTTGAATCAACAAAAATTCAATTCAACTTATTCTATTATTATCAGTATAGTATTCGCTGTCATTTTCAGTGTAATTCCATTGATTCTAGATAGTTCCGTTAAAGATACAAAGAGTGAAAAGAACGCTTAATTAAATTTAAGTGTTTTTTTTATGGAAAAATTTAACTCATGAATGCTGACATTGACAGAACCATATTAATTTTACTCTGATATCTTAGATATGGAGATTATTTTGCATCAAACGTGATATGAATATGCATCCAAAAACCATCTAGCTAAACCGATTTTAATAACTTCGATCTATCTATCTGAATCTGAGCAAAATTAAATTTAGATTACTAATGATAAATAAAAGAGGCTGTGACATAAGTCTCTAA
>NZ_JQCF01000041.1 GCF_001438805.1 Companilactobacillus kimchiensis | reverse complement strand
GACGGGAAGTTAAGTATACTTACGCTCTAACCGAACTTCAGAAGGACCCGATGCAATTATATGATTTGAAACGGATCTTATTTACTATCTAAAGTTTAATTTTGCTGAACAATCGGATATCTTCTGACAACATAGGTCAATAGATATGAAATTGCTAAAATAATTGTTACAACGATATATGGATAATGAGTGTTCCAATCCATCAATGCCCCAGACATCAAAGGTCCAATAACATTTCCAACACTGGTCAATGACATATTCATACCGTTGATCAGTCCTTGATTGGATCGACTAGACTTGGTTAGGAGTGTTGTGATAGCTGGTCTTAATAGGTCAAATGATGAGAAGATGACTAAAGTAGCCACGATAACTTCAATACTCGAATGTGCTTGAGTGATCCAGAAAACACAGACAGCACTGAGTAAAAAGGCGATACTGATCAAACGCATTTCACCGATTTTATTGATGATCCAGTTGAAGGCGGCAACTTGCAGAATCAACGAGATAATTCCGTTTAGAGTTAACACCAAAGCAATTGTACTCAATCCGAAGTTGAAAACTTGGTTAACGTAAATACTATAGATGCTTTCAAATCCTTGTAATCCAAATGATGATACCAGAATCATTCCGAACAACATGACCATTGGTAAAGTCAAAATTGATCTGATAGAACCTTGTTCTTTGGCCTTTTGTTCAGCCTCAAGTTCCTCAACTTCAAGCACATCTTTGTTCTCTTTCAAAAAAATCTGAGTAAAGATAGCACTAGTGATACTCAAGACACCAGCAACCCAGAAAGGGGTCTTATAACTGATTCCAGCCAGAATACCACCAAGACCTGGTCCTAAGATTAATCCACCACTGAAGGCAGCTGATAACCAACCAATGACTTTAGCACGGTCCTTTAAAGTAGTAAGATCTGAACCTAGAGCCATTGAAGTTGGAATAACCATAGCGGCTGATAATCCACCAATAATACGAGAAAGATTAAAAATTGGTAGGGTTGTAGCGACTGCAAAAATAAATTCCGAAATCATATAAGTGAAGAGTCCAAAAACGATAACTGGTTTACGACCGATTTTATCTGACATTTTACCAACTATTGGTGAAGCGACAAATTGTGCAAAGGCAAATAATGACGTCATAACTCCCATTTGTGAAGTTGTAAAGTGATACTCAGTTTTGATGAATGGCGTGACCGGAATTACTAAACCAATACCCAAACAGATCAAAAAGTTACTAAAAACAAGAATATAGATTGAATGTTTATTCTTTCCCATAATTCTCCTCCCCATGAATTATTTTTTAAGTTCAAAAAAACTACTATCTGTCGACAGTAGTTGCCTATAAGAAAACCGATATCCTAAGGAAAAATCCTCAGATACCGGCTAGTTATGAACTTGGAATCTCACATTAATTCAAGCATACTATGCTTCTATATTAATGTCTAATAGTTTAACCGAACTTTTTTGTTAAAAAATTATAACAAATTTGACTTTTGGCATATAAATATTTTATAAGTAGCGACTAATCATGGACAATTTGTATGGAAGTGGCTATTATAGAAACATGACTTAATAAGGAGGTCATATTTTTGGATTTTCGAAGCGGGTTGAACAGTGATAAACCCCAGATAATAAATTTACTAGTAGAATCATTTAAGGAATACATAACTACCAAGAACATGTTCCAACAAGAATTTCGTTCTAGTGCTAAGTTCGATAAGTTAATGCGTAAGTATTTTGCACTTGAAGTTAATGTATTTATGAAAAAAGGTTTGGTTTATGTTGGAGCTGACGGAAAGGGTAAGCCTAGAGCAGTTGCTCTAATTGAATTTAATCAGGGTCGACAGATCAGTAACTGGGACTATCTTACAATGGACGGTCTCAAGCTATTACCTGAAATCCTCATGAATGGATTCAATGGTTTCAATGCATTCGATATCTTTAAATTCGAAGATCTTTTTGATAAAGTTAAAGGTAAGAAAAAATGTGTCGTTGAATATCTTGCAGTAGATAAATCACTACGTGGCCAAGGAATTGGTAGTAAGATGCTTAACAATCACATTAGTCCATACGTTAAAAAAATTGGTTACAAGAATATTATTCTTGAAACTAATACTCAAAAGAATGTTACTTTTTATAAAAAGAATAACTTCTCAGTACGCTCAGTTAAACATGTTAACTTGAGTCATGGAGATGTTAACGATTGGGTCTTATCAAAGGCCATTTAGAACAAGAAAAGAGCCGTTCACGATTATGTGAACGGCTCTTTTTTTATAAAAACAACTGATTCCTACGCCATTAAGAATAGCAAATTATTGGAGGAGTGACGTTTTTATTAAAGAAACTTAATATTTTTAGAGTTATGGATAAAAATATCTAGAAAATAATAAAAAACATATCAATTTTTGGAAATAATAATAAAAATAATTATGATTCGATTTAGTGAAGAAGTTTTTTATCAATTGAGATGTAATATAGGGGGAATTTATTATGAATAAAAAAATTAGATTGTTTACTATAACGGTTCTAAATATCGTTATTCTAATGTGCTTATTTGTTATGATTCCTCAAAACAAAGTTGAGGGGTCGAAGGGAATAAATTTTTCAGAGGTCATGTTCAATGAGTTGCCTGAAGGACTTTCCAATGTGGATACACTTTTTCATAAAGCTGAAATACCTAATAGTTCTAATTCTTTTAATTATGTAAATTCAACGAAATATCAAAACGATAAGCCCAATACACAAATTGCTGTTATAACCAAAGTGGGTGAAATTGATAAATTAGGGGCTTCTTGGTCTGATGAAAATGGTTCAACCTCGAACTATGTTGATATTACTAAGAATCAGACAATGTCAATGTGGCTGTATTTTGGTGGCGGGACAGAAACCGGTAACGGAATGGCTTTTGTTTTACAGAATGATGGAATCAATGCCTTTGCTACTAAAGATGGTACTACTGGAGTTGGTGGTCAATCGATGGGAGTTTGGGGTGGTGTTAATTTAACTGAATCACCATTAGCAACACCAAGTACTCTGGCTAAACGGGCTATACAAAATAGTTGGGCTCTGGAGTTTGATACATTTGCTGACCTGGGTAGTGCTAAGGATAGTAATTTTGATTATGATATAAATAAAAAATATAGAAATATAAATAATCATATTGCTTCAGGATATCCTGCTGATCCTAATATGTATAAGAGTGATAGTAATGGTCCTATTTTAAATCACGAATATTTTGATTCGGATATTGTTTCAACAACTAATCGAAATGGTAGATTATTGACTGACGACAATTGGCATCATTTAACAGTTACTTGGAATAAGGCTGAAGATGGTCAAAAACCTAGTATAACTTATAATTATGATGATAAGAATATGGATGGAACACCAGATCAATATGAAATTTCCAGAACAATTCCGATTGATGTAAGTAAGTTTAATTTACAACCAGGGGACAATAAATTGATCTGGGGCTTTACAGGTTCAACGGGACAGCAAAGTGAAAATAACTTGGTAGCCTTTGAATCAATCCCTTCATTAGTGGAGGCTAGTGCCAAAGCTACAATATATGACAATGACCAGGGACAAAATATTTCCGAAAATGGAATCGTTCATAATGGTGATAATTTAACTGTTAACTACGATCTGCAACATGAAAGTGGAACTCAGGCTTGGAAGTCAGTTGCCACTGACATAACTTTACCAACTAATATAAATTATGATACAGGTTCGGCTGTGATAACTTATGATGATAATTCAACTGAAACCGTCGATATTAGTAAGGTTTCGTCGAATAAGATTACACAGACCTTGAAAAAAGATATCAATCAAGGCGGTCCTAAAGCGGTTAAAATAAGTATTAGTGGAAAGGCAACGGCTGGTAGTAGTGCTGTAACAACAGTTGCAACTACACATTCACGTTTTAAAGGAACTAATTTAATTAAGGATACTCAGACACCGTCATTTATTATTAAACAGCCAAAACCAATTAATTTGAAGAATACCTATGATTTAAACCGAACAATTAGTTCAAATGAAAACCCTGAGATCGGTGGACAAGCTGCTTATACAACCTCTGATTTGCTTGATACTACGAGTGCAAAATTTCATATTAGTGTAAATAATCAGACAGGTGTGGCTTATAACATGTCTGATTACAATCATGATGTTGCTGATACAATCAAGTTTATGATACCGGCAGATGAATTGAAACAAGGTGATAATACGGTATCAATCTATGTAACTGATGCTGAAATGAATAAGTCTAATGTAATTACTTATAATATTAAGGTAACTGGTTCACTGCAAGTTACTGCTGCTAAATTAAGTAGTTTTCAATCAATTCAAAGTCTTTCACCAAAAGAATATATTCATCGGGCTAACGACTGGCTGTTAAGTTTGAAGGATACTCGTAGTCAAGGTTCAACTTGGGTCTTGGAAGCACAAGCTGATCCATTAAAAAATGCCAATGGAAGTTGGAATGGCTCGATGGTCTTTATTGATAAAGATGGTAATGAAAAGTCATTTGATAATAATAATATTGTGAAAATAGCCGCTGGAACAAAAGATGGAGATGCTTCGGATAGTTTTGATATTTCATCCGAATGGGGAAAAGATTCTGGTGTATTGTTAAAACAAGCTAGTTTAAATGCTAAAGGAGTTTATTCAACTACGGTTAATTGGACTGCCGTTGATAGTATGTCTTAATAAAAAATACCCAAATCATATTTGTGATTTGGGTATTTTTATTAGAAATTATAAATATATTATTTTGCATTTAAACTGATTCATTAAGACTCCAAGTTAAAGTTCCATTGTATGATCCTTCTTTAGTTGCGGGTGTTAATTTTAATTGCCAATCATTAACACCAACATAATCAGTTAAATTAAGTGTTTGCTGGTTGCCTGCAAAGGAATTTGTTTGGATAGGTGTACCTGTGGGAAGAATTGGTTGCCAGGTTCCCACGTCATTACTGCTATTGGTTCGTTGCCTTATAAAAATTAACCCAGAATTGTCAGTGGGAATAGTATCACCATTTTGATTGATCATTTGTGACAGTGTTGAAGTATTATCGTATGAAACATTAACTTTGAAATTATTATTGTCAGGATGAGCTACTATTAATTCGCCATCCGTACCGACGTTACTTAAAGTTTTGGACTTTCCATACATATTGGTTGAACCAAAATCAATAGATGTAGGTGTCTGGATAAACCCATCAACTTTTTGAACCTCAAGATTAGCGTCATTAGAAATCTGTTTATCATAAGTTTCGTTACCAGATGTTTTGACGCCAGTAATATAAGCATTATTAGTTAGAATTCCAGCATTAGGAGAGCTTACATCAACCTCAAATCTCATAGTTACTTGTTGACCAGCAGCGACCTCGTTGATGGTACCAGTATTTAAACCCCAGGGTTGATCGTACCAGTCACCAGTAGCACTTTTAGTTTCAATACTGGATTTGTCCAAAGTCAAACCAGCAGGAAGATTATCGTTTATTGTGGTGGCAGATAATAAATGATCTTGGCTGCTTTTGGCAACACTATAGATGATTTGATAACCAATCCTATCACCGGGTTTTCCAGTCGTGGAATCTCTATAATCTTCATTATTAGTAATGTTTTTTATTTGCTTAGTAAATGAGTTATTATAACTTGGAGCTGATACAGGAAAACTAACTGAAGCAGTGAAGGAATCAATTTCATTTGGGGAGATCATTTGGTCAGAACCAGTAAAGTCAGCACTATTGGTTAACTTTCCATTGGTATCTAGGTTTTGGAGAGCATCTTTAGTTAAGGTGGCTTCAAAGGTAACTGTTTCTGATTTGTCATCAGTCAGTTGAAAGGGCATTGGAATAGTTAATTTCCTTGAGGTTGCGTCAAAGTCAGACGGATCTGGATCGGAAACTTGAACGCCATTAGTTGTCCGTTTTATTGAGCTTGTATCGACCTGTAATCCCTTTGGGACTTGATCAACAATTTCTTTGGAATTCCATTGGGCGTCATAACCATTATTAACCAAATGAAGAGTGAATTTTAATTTATCACCTACTTTGTTAGTTCCATCGGAACGAGTTTCGTTGGTATAGGATTTAGATGCAATAGGTAAAGAATATGGTGATTGGATTTCACCAATTGTTGAAGCAAAATGGGCTGTCTTTCCTGCAGGAAGAGTGGTTGTATCCCACCTTAATGAGTAGGCCGAATCTTGTGTACTTAAGATATTGGTTCCAGCTGGATTATTGTTGACTTCGGCTCCAGTACCATTGGGTTTGAAAATACCACCCCAGTTAGGTGAATTGCCCTTTCTTTCCATTCCGGCATAATGTTGAAATCCATCTTGAATCTCATTAGTAATGGATAACTTATATCCATTATCTTTTGTACCTGTGGCAATATAGAGTCCACGTTTATTACCTAGATCATAAATTGGAACAGAGTCTGCCCCTTGATTGGCGTTGATTCCGAGTTTGGTATCTTCGCCGAACAAGACTTGAAATTGTTGTTGAGAACCTGAATTATTTTTAACATACATTTCTCTTTGGATTATCGCTCTATTGGTAGGGGAAGGTCGTAGAATAATTTCAATTGTGAAGTTATAAGTACCCCGATTAAAATTACCAACAATTAAGTAGGCAGGTGAATCCTTATCATCAGTGTAGTAATAACCTTTATTTGAAAAGCCATTACCTAAAACAGACATCGTTCTAGAAAAAACAGAATCATAAACACCTGGCTGAGTAATAATAAAGTCAGGGGATGTCATTGAAACACCCTTTTTTCGGTCTCTAACATCAGTGGAAACAACATTTCCTTGAAATGTAGAACTAATATACTGGTTGTTATATTTATCGACTAAAAATGTATTCATTTTTGAATAGTAAGTATTCATATCACCTACATTTTCAGAGTCAAAGTTTACCGTATCGTCTTGATTACTGGTACTGTATTGCCCATCCTTAGTGGTTACTAAGCCAAAGGCATATCCAAGTGAAAGTCCCTTATTTAAGGTTAGAAGTTTAGATTGACCAACTGATCCCTTATACCAGGTTGTGGAAACTCCATCATCAATCCCATCAGTATTAGGATTAACCGGATTGGCCGAATTATCGGCATAGATAGTTTGTGGTGGACCTAGAATTGTTAATAAAATTGTAAAAAAAATACCAAAAAATATTTTTAAATACGTTTGCTTCCTCATAATGTATCTCCCCAACAGAATTTATGATTAATAATATTATATATATACTATTTTAAATCAAATATATATAATGAGACAAATAAATAATTTTATTATCTTTTTTGATAAATTCGCCTAAATTATTCGATTTAATAAGAAATTAAAATTATTTATACTGTGGTTGTCTAGGCTTGTATTTAAAAAATTCTTCCCATGTTAAACTTTACCTATTGATTTCAATTAGGTTTTGAAAGGTAAGAGTATGACAACTAATTTCACAGGTAAATTTTCAGATAAAAAAATAACCATCCAAGCGGATGATTTGGGAACAATCAATTATTATTCAGTGGAGCCAGAGTCCGTAGATGAAGAATCAATTTTTTTCATGATGAGAAATCGTGATATCATCGGAATGAATTTTGGTAACGCTGACAGTATCAATGATCCTACCAATTACTTAGAAATTATTGTGCCAGAAAATATTATTGCATCGGATTTCTTTTATTTTTTGACTGAAGAATTAAATCAATCAGGCTATAGTTTGAATGTTGATTACAAAATGACAATTTCCGCTGAATCGACTAAGGTATATCAAGCTTATTGGAAATTGATTTTGCCTTTGTTAAGAGGATTTGGTTTGGAAATCGTTCAACCTAAGAAGGTGGTTGCTAAACCACGTCATAAATATGCTAAGTCATTGGCAGATGTGCCTTTTAAAATTAATTATAATGGAAGCAAGGCAACTGTTTATTGGGTCAAACGAGATCAATTCGTTATTAAGTCAGGAGCCAGTTTAGTTGCTGAAACCCCTTTGACAAAAGCAGGTATTATTGGTTTTGCCGCTAAATTTGGTTTGAGATTGCGACAGGAACATGAAACTCAAATTAAAGATAATGTCTTGATTTCTGATATAACTTTAAGAAGTGTCAATGAAGTAGGAACTTTCCTTTACTTTGCTGGAACTAATGGTTGGTTACAATTAAAATCACCTGAAGGTAAGACGCTTAATGAGTTGACAGTCGTTAAGTAAACACCGATTGACAGGCTATTTTAAAATGCTAGAATCTTCATAATATCAAAGGTCGCCAGCAGTTAAGCTGGTGGTCTTTTTTTTAGGGGTGATAACGTGAAAAAGGTAACAGCAAAAGTTTTGATTTTAGGGGCATTTTTGGAATCAGTTGGGGCCAGCTTTATTTGGCCAATCAATACAATTTTTATCCATAATTATTTGCATAAATCATTGGCAATTGCGGGGATGGTTTTATTTTTTAATTCTTTACTGACATTTTTGGGAAACTATGTTGGTGGAAAAATGTTTGATCGAATTGGTGGACATAAAACCGTTATTACCAGCACGGCGATAGCATTAATTGCTTTAATGGGATTGATTTTTAATCATGGTTGGCCAGCTTATCCAATTCTGTTACCAATCTTAGGATTCGGAGTCGGAAGTGCTTTTACTGTTATTAATTCCTTCGCGGCTCAAATGGAAAACGTCGACCGATACAAAATGTTCAATGCCATTTACGTGGGCACCAATTTGGGTAATGCAATCGGAACTGCTTTGGGAGGTTTTATTGCTGGAGTTCAGATGACATTAGTTTTTGTAGCCAATTTTCTATTTTTGAGCATATTTTTCATCCTAGTTATTTTTTGGTATAACAACCAAACAAAACCTCAGCACAAAACTAAACAGATGGTTAAAAAGTCTAAAAATAAATTACATCCAGGAGTTGGCTTGATAGCGTTATTCTTAGGATTAACTTGGGTTTCTTATTCACAGTGGAGCAGTAATATCTCAGCACATTTAACGACGTTAGGAATACCGGTCAGTAATTACAGTCTGCTGTGGACAATCAACGCGGTGGTAATTGTTGTCTTTTTACCATTAATTAATCGTTTGATTGAAAATCGGGCGGAGTTTAAAAGAATTCAAATTCCTTTGGGTGTCGCTTTTTTCATTGTGGCTTTTGCATCGATCATAAATGCCCGTCAATATTGGTTCTTTGTTATTGGAATGATTTTGTTGACTCTGGGAGAGATGCTAGTTTATCCGGGAATTCCAGCTTTGGTCAGTGAATCGACACCACGATCAGAAGCAGGACGGTATCAAAGCTTGCTGAGCATGTCAGCTACTTTTGCCAGAGCAATCGGACCATTACTTGGTGGAATGATAATTGAACATAGTTCGTATAATATTTTATACTTGCTGGCGATAGGTGTTCTACTGGGGTCATTGTTCTTCTTGAAACGTGGTAATCATGAATTAAGACTTAATAAAAATATAGAATGATATTTTCGTGATTTTTTTACATTCAAGACGGAAAAAGTAACGTTCATGAGATAATCCTTCAACACTATCCAAAGGCGATATAATAGGTCTTGTAAAGGATGGTGAAGATAAGATGGTAGACAAGAATGAAGTTATTAAAGTTATGAAAAGTTTAAGTTTAGAGATGAATAAACAACACAAAAACTCTCAGACGGCACAGTATGTCGAGGAGACTTTAGTAGAATTGGAAAAAAGTGAAGGAGTTGCTTTCACGGGAACTTTGCAATATTTTTTGAACCGAGCTCCTGTTGTTAAATTATCTGATTCCATTACATTCACGGAAAAAGAAAAAGCATTGTGGCACGAAGTTCGTTCTTTCAATGATTTGGGAAATAATCTTATGGGAGTGGGACTATAAAACTGAGGATGGTGTTGATATTATGACTGATAAAAAAGATGAACTGCTTCAAGCTCTGAAAAATTTGAGCGTGGCACTCAACAAATATCACGGTGGTTCAGCAACAGCACAGTATGTTAGTGAAACACTGATAGAATTACAAAAGAGTGAAGAGACTGCTTTTATTGGTACTTATCTCTACTTTTTGCCTAAAGCCGCTAACTTGAGACGGGATGAGGGTATTAAACTTAATGAAACTGAAAATACTTTATGGCATAAGATGGCATCATATAAAGAGGTTGGGTATAAACTATTTCCTAGCATTGGGTTATAAAATTACAACAAAAAAAAGGAAATCACAATTATGATTTCCCTTTTTTGTCCAGAGTTTAATTAATCATTTTCAATCTTAGTGATGTTTCCGTCCAAGGCATTGATAGTTATTTCTTTTTCCGAAGATTTATTTTTGATTGTAACTTCCCAGAAAGTATTACCATGTTCCTTTTTTAATTGGAATTCAGTAGCCTTACCAGTTTTAGCGGATTTTTTAGCAATTTTAGCAGCCTCGTTTAAACTAATGACTTTACTTAAATCTAATTGTTCATTTTGAAGTTCCACTAAATCATCTTGATCCAAGTTTTCATGAGATTTATGAATGATTTTTTTGTTGAGAGCATTGATGGTCATTTCATATTCGTACTTATTATCGAACCCCTCGATTGTGTAGATAGGTTTTCCCAAATGTTGTTGTAATTCAACGGAATTCATCTTGGCATTGGAAAACTCTTTTTGGTATATTTCTGCAGCTTTATTGACGGAAATTTTGGTATTGTTAACTAATTCAGTTGATCCAGATGGTTTTGACTTATTGCTTGTGGAGTTGGAGGATGTACAGCCGGTTAATATAAAAATCGTTAAGAGGCTAATGCCTAAACTGAATAAATACTTTTTCATCAATTTCACCTACCTTTATTAAAAGTATATTTTATTTAAATAAAGATAGTCAAATATTTAGATAATGATATTTATGTAGGATGAAAAATTATGAAATGGTCTGAATATTACAGAGTAGAAGATGATTTTCATTTTGCCACTTCAACGTCCAAATTTCTGTAAAACGTTCAATATTGGTATCATCTTGAACTTGTTGATTATAATCTTCAGATTTATCATTAAATTGAAAATAATCACGTGCTTGTGCTGTGACAATAACTTGGATTTTTTTGTCTGGAGCTGTAACAACTTGCTGAAGCTCAACAATTACTAACCCATCAAGCTGATCAATCTTGTGGTTCCGGATATATCCATTGATAATTCGTTTTTGTTTAGCATAATAATTCGGAGACATTAATATCTTTAAGGTTTCCAGATCATTTTTAGTCCACGCATCTTCCACCTTATAGAAGAATGGTTCAAAGGATGAATTAAGCTTTGGTGTTAATTGATCATATGTTTCAGAAGGCGTTTTTTTAGTTTGACGTCGACGTTTAATAGATTGAAATAAGGAAAAACCTATAAAACCAGTGAAGACAACGTCAATCAACGATAAACGATTAATACCATAATTATTGTAATTATGATATCCACGATAGTAATTATCGTTATTGTATGTATTGGTACTACTATTACTACTTGAGGAACCGTTGCTACCCATACTGCCACCAGCACGGGCAAATACTGGTGTACTAGTCAAAGCAAGCAGTAAGGACAGATTAATAATCATAAATAATATTAGTTTTTTCAAGATTTGATCCTTAATGTATAGTTGAGTTTAAAATGGTAATTGTATTATATCTTTAAGTGAAAATGATAGATATCTAAAATGTACAAATATTTATTTGATAGAATTTTATCTAAGTTATCGCAAAGATATAACTTGATTTAAAACATTTAGAAGTATTATTTTTAATAAATCATCTGAAAATTAACCAAGTATAAGCGTTGCTGGTGAATTATTGAATCACAAAACTGATACGAATTGATGTATTAATCTTTGTGATTCCTGTTATAATATGAGTGTACAAAAAGAGGGATGCTCGAACATCCCCCAAGATAGCCCGTTTAAGACGGTGGCTATGTTAGATTAATTTAATAAGTTATCAAATAACCGTAACTCGCCAAAGTTAGACGGTTATTTTTTTGCACTTATTTCTTATCACTATGAATATAAGTTAACAGGGCAATCAAGAATATGCCGAACGTTAACATTAAATTCAAAGCGTCTGAAACAGACAAAAACGCTGCTCCTTTCATTAGGATATAAATAACTTATAGTAATAAAACCATAAGCATCACCGCTTTCAAGTTGTAGCCACCGTCATTAACCTGCTATCGTTAATGTTATTTAATATAAGGTAGATCAATGAAAGCTATTTATTGGAATCTTAATAAGATAAGTGACTTTTTTATTTTCGAAAATTACAAGAACAAGTTAGCCACTT
>NZ_JQCF01000040.1 GCF_001438805.1 Companilactobacillus kimchiensis | reverse complement strand
TCTGGAATAAAAATCGGAAATAAGGTCAGCCGTGAAATTTCTACTTGGTCAGCCTCCGTTCTTTGCTGGCCTAGTAGAAGGCTCGATTTCAAAACAACTCCGAACTTGAGTTGGTTCGAAACGATGCCCATGGCGTTCCACCTTATTTCCGATTTTTATGGAAGACGGGAAGTTATAACTCTTGCTCTAACCGAACTTAAGTAAAAACTTAAAAATAAATCGAATAGGCAATCAATTGACGATTGAATAATTAAATATCATAATAAAATTTGTATAACTAAGAAAGTAGGGACTAAGATGAAATATCGTAGATTCGGTAAAACTAATTTTAATGCCAGTGAAGTATCATTGGGTACTTGGCAATTGGGTTCTAAGTGGGGGGATCCTTTCAGTGAAAAGGATGCTCAAGAAACACTTGAAGCGGCCTATGATGCTGGGGTCAATTTCTTTGATACAGCGGACGTTTATCAAGATGGTGCTAGTCAACGTGCTTTAGCTAAATTCATCAAGGGTAAAGAGGATAAGGTTTTTGTTTCAACAAAAGTTGGTCGTCGTTTGGACCCTCATGTTGCTAGTGGCTATAATGCTAAAAATATCAGAGGCTTTGTCGAAGACTGTTTAACTAATCTTGATGTTGATGCTTTAGATAATGTGTTGCTTCACTGTCCACCTACGCAAGTTTATTACGAACCCGAAGTTTTCTTTACGATGGATCAATTGAAAAAAGAAGGTAAGATTAAGAACTACGGTGTTAGTGTTGAAAAAGTTGAAGAAGCTATGAAAGCTTTGGATTACGATATTTCTTCAGTCGAGATCATCTATAATATGTTCCGTTTACGTCCAGCTGATAATTTCTTTAAAATGGCTCAAGAAAAGGATGTTGGAATTATTGCTCGAGTTCCATTAGCTAGTGGTTTATTGAGTGGTAAATATACCCTGAAAACAACTTTTGGTAAAAATGATCATCGGACAACCAATCGTCATGGTGAAGAGTTTGATGCCGGTGAGACCTTCTCTGGAGTTGATTACGCTACGGGTGTTAAAGCAGCTGAAGAATTGAAAGAACGCTTGGGAACAGCTGATAAATTAGCTCCTATGGCCTTACGATATATCTTGATGTCTGATGCTGTCAGCACAGTTATTCCAGGAGCATCTAAACCTGAACAGATCACCAGAAACGTTGCGGCCGCTGATCTACCAGTTTTTACGGCTAAACAGATGGATATTGTCCGTGATGTTTACAATAAATATATTAAGAATCCAGTTCAATATAAATGGTAAAAAAATCCCTCAACTGCACATATTCTGTGAGTTGAAGGATTTTTGATTACTTATTTCTAATTCTTTTGACGATCGAACTAATTATGAAGACAATGACCACTAACATGACGATCATAGTGACAATTGTATTGATATAGGCTAGGTTGGCTGGTAATTTGACGAAGTTCATCAAAGTAGTGTAGATACAGTAGATAGCGATAATAGTTAAAGTGATCGTATCCATTGTCCAGACCTTCTGTGTATCACTGTGTGAAAATTTAGAAATCATATAAATGATATATACCACGATCAATAAAACTGCGACCATTGATGTGATAGCATTTCTAGCTAATTCAAAGTTTCCTGGAACCATTTGCTTTTCCCCCAAAAAGAAAGTTATTTGTTATTAATTGATTTACGTTGTTTATGCAATTCCCAAATGATAACGACAATATATCCAAAAGCAACTAAGGATAGACCACCAGTTATTATTGAACTGAGTTCATATGGTAGGTTGATAAAACCACCCAGAATTGAATATAAAGTATTGATCAATACGATGACGGCTAAGGTCAATGATTTGTCCCAAAGCTTAATGTTATGGTGCATTTTGTAGGCAATAACGACGACCATAAAGATGATCAAAATTGCAGCTACGATGTATAAAGAATTTTGTAAAAATCTTGGACTGAAATACATAGTTGTCTCCTTAAATCAAAAGTAACGCTTTCATTTTATCATAAGTTTGAAACTAAACATAAAAAAGGTCGGAACAAATTTGTTCCGACCTCAGTTTATTCACTGATACTAGGTGTTTCAGTAGTTTCAGTATTACTTGAAATAGTATCACCAGTAGAAGCACTGTTATTACTTTCGGATGAAGTTCCAGTTTCGGAACCAGTACCTGAACCAGCTCCAGCTCCTGAACCTGAGCCAGTACCGGTTTCGGAGGTACCATTAGAAGTCGTTGAATTTGTAGTATTTCGGTTAGTTCCTGCAGTAGATGAAGCACTGTTAGTAACAACTTCAGATGATTCATTACTATTAGTGCTATTACTAAATCCAGTTGTCCGACCACTACCATTTTCATTAGCTAGTTCATTGGCACTCTTAGTATTTTCGCCTAATTGTTTAACGACCATATAGCCATTATCTTTACCAAAGTAATTATCCCAGAATAGTTTATAATTCTTGGCTTTACCACCAATAGCGAAACCATCATAGGACATATTACTTGGACTACCATTATAGTAAAGTGATTTGGCAGTATGTTGGTTGACCTTAGTTGAAATACCATTGTAACCAATTGAACCAGTATAAGTACCGGTTTCTTTATCAACTTTGTAAGATCTGACACCAGCAGGTTTACTGAAGGACTTATTGACGTTAAAGACGCTCTTATCTTCAGCATATAAAGAGTTAGCCATGTTGGCCCAAAGTTCTTGGTTAATATCGGTTGAATTACTTTCAAGGTTGTAGTTATTGCCATAGAAGTTATCGTAACCGATCCAAGAAGCTAAAGTCATACCATCAGTACTACCGATGAACCAATTATCACGGTAGTCATTAGAAGTACCAGTTTTACCAAAGAGGTTTTTGGTACTGAAGTTAGATTCGTATGATAAGGCTGAAGCGGTACCCTTAGTTACAACACCATGAAGCATGTTCTTAATGATGTAAGAAGTTTGTTTAGTAAAGACACGTTTCTTAGAACCTTTGTGTTTATAAAGTGTCTTTCCCGAAGGATCTTGTATGTCAGTAACAACGTAAGGATCAACGTGAACACCTTTATTAGCAAAGGTTGAAAAGGCACTGGCTTGTTGAAGTACAGTCACACCAGTTGCGGTACCACCTAAGGTGATACCTAATTGTCTGTATTCCTTATCAGTTAAATTAATACCCATCTTCGACATGTACTTTTTGGAACTGACACCATGTTGCATGATGTAATTATAAAGGTTAACTGAAGGAATATTATATGATTCTTCCAATGTTTCACGAGCTGAGACAAAACGGTTTTGAATCGTTTCACCATAATCAGTTGGTGAGTAGCTACCAAACTTAGCCTTAAAGTCAGCTAGCATGGATTGTGAACCAATCAAACCATTCTCAATTGCCGGTGCAAAGGTGATCAATGGTTTAATCGATGAACCAGGGGATCTTTGGGTATCGAAGGCATGATTTAGTTGGGACTTCTTAAAGTTAACTCCACCGACGAAAGCTAGGACTTGACCAGATTTGTTATCAAGTAAGACTGAACCATTTTGAACAGGCTCTGACACTTTGATAGCTTTACCGGTATTAGGATCGGTGGCGTCATCAGAATGAACAGTTCCCAAATTACCCTTGAATTGCTGTGCTTGTTGATTCATAGCAACATATAAATTCTTATCAATTGTACTGTGAATTTTGTAATTTTTATTATGTAATTCGGTATCGGCTTGAGTATAGTATTTTTCGTAAAGGTTCTTATCCTTCTTGACGGCACTATACTTAATACCATCATTTT
Organism: Companilactobacillus kimchiensis; assembly: GCF_001438805.1. Taxonomy (GTDB): domain Bacteria; phylum Bacillota; class Bacilli; order Lactobacillales; family Lactobacillaceae; genus Companilactobacillus; species Companilactobacillus kimchiensis. Next base: position 10,657 of record NZ_JQCF01000040.1, on the reverse strand, counting down.
TAACTAAACGTTTGATTAAGATCGTTCTAGATTGTTCAGTTAATAAGTTGTAAATATAACCATATTTAATTTCCTTAGGACTAGCCTTAGCTGGTTTTAAGAAATCGCTCTTTAAATCGAATGCTTTAGCATCGTTGTATTCCTGCTCAGTAATTTTTTTATCACGATACATTCGATACAAGACGATATCTTTACGTTTCATACCTAAGCTCATGTCGTCCTTGAAAGTACCACGTTGAGTAGTGTTGTTGCTGGAGACGACTTTTGTATAAGGTGTATAAACGGAAGGACTTTGAGGCAAACCAGCAATAAAGGCCGATTCAGCTAAATTCAAATCACTAGCATTTTTACCGAACAATCCCTTAGCCGCAGCTTGAACACCTTGAGTGTTTTGGCCCTTATTGTTAGCACCAAAAGTAGCCGCATTTAAGTAATCTTCCAGAATCTCATCCTTAGTAAAATACTTATCAACTCGCATAGCTAGGAAAATTTCCACGGCTTTACGTTTCCAAGTAGTTTCAGAAGATAGTAGCTGCATTTTAACTGTTTGTTGCGTTAAAGTTGAACCACCAGTTTGAGCACCAATTCCGGTAACGTCAGAAATGACTGCTCGAAAGATTGATTTGGGCAATACTCCCTTGTGACGATAGAAATCACTATCTTCGGTTGAGACGATAGCTTTCTTCAAGTATGGTGACATCTCATTGAGAGATAGTTTTTTACCCTCGAGATCTTTTTGGAGATTTTCAACTTTAGTGCCATCAGCAAAATATAACGTTGCTGAGTTATTGACGTCTTGGAGTTGGGTCTTCATTTCATGCTTGGTGGGAACGTCTACTTGACTAGTTAAAGCAGAAACATATCCCATTCCAAGCCCGATTGCTAAACTCAAAAGAACCATTAATCCTGCAATAGTGTACAGAATAATTCTTCGAATAACCTCAATCGTTAGATTAGCTTTGTTAGCAAAATCAGACCAGCTCTTGATACTTTTGAAGCTGTTGACTATGCTATTCCATAAATTTTTCACTTTTAAATAAGCTCCCTTAAAAAGTTACATACCGTAATTATATAATAAAATCGATTTAGAAGTGTAAAAACAAAAAAAGTTCCGTAGAAAAGAACTTCTACAGAACTTTTAAATTCATTACTTAATCAAGCGGTAGATAGCGTCGGCGTAGATTGCAGTCGACTTTAATAATTTATCAATATTAATATATTCATTAGGTTGATGCATAACATTTTCATCACCAGGGAACATAGCTCCATAAGCAACACCATGTTTAAGGATACGTCCATAAGTACCACCGCCGACTGTAAATGGTTCTGTTTGGTCATCGGTGTGATCACGGTAAGCACCAACTAGTGCTTGAACCAAAGGATCATCAGCAGCAACAAAGTGTGGCAATTGATTGTGTCCTTCGATAACGGCTGAAACGTCAGTAGGAAGAGCTAAGTTGATTTTATTTGTTAATGTATCACCAGTATCACCCTTAGGATAACGGATATTTAACAAAATATTAGCTTGAGTTGCATCGTATTCGTAGATATTAGGTGAAACTGATAAATCACCCATAACATCATCATGATTGGCAATACCTAGGTTTACACCAGCAAAATCAAGATGTAAGTTATTAGCAATAAATGAGAAGTAGACTGATTCACTGTCATTTAAATCTAAGGTTAACAGGAACTTGGCTAAATAAGTAGCAGCATTGATACCATGTTCTGGTTCCATAGCATGAGCACCCTTACCGATAATCTTAACAGTGACAGTAGTATCCTCAGCATTAATCTCACCCTTAATTTCAGGATTAGCAGCTAAAAAGTCAGTTAACTTAGCTTTAAGATCCTCTAATTTGGCAATATTTAGATCAAGTTTAGCTTCGGCATTTTGTGGAACCATATTAGGTCTGATTCCAGCAGCAAAATTTTTAACTAAGCCAATGCTTGGTACAGGGAAGTTAACTCTGAAGGAAACGATTCCTTTTTCACCATTGATTGCCGGAAATTCAGCATCAGGTGAAAAACCTGTTTCTGGCATTGTTTCTTTTTCCATGTAATGATTGATACCGACCCATTCACTCTCTTCATCGGTTCCTAAGATAAGTTGAACATTTTTGCTGGTTGGTAAGTTTAGTTCTTTGATGATCTTCATAGCATAATAAGCAGCCAATCCAGGTCCTTTGTCATCAGCGGCGCCACGAGCATAGAAGTTACCATCTTTGATTACGGGTTCAAAGGGGTTAGTGTCCCAACCCGGACCTTCAGGGACAACATCCACGTGAGATAAGATAGCGATGGCATCGTCGTTATCGCCCAATTCAATTCTTCCGGCAAGATTATCAACGTTCTTAGTTACAAAACCATCACGGCTTGCAAAGTGTAAGAAGGTTTGTAATGCTTTTGCTGGTCCTGGACCTAGTGGAAAATCGCTAGTCTTGTGTTCTGTATCTCTAGAACTATCAATACTTACTAATTCGGAAAGATCGTTGATCAGTTCGTCTGAACGATGCGAAACTTCCTTCTCCCAATCTATAGACATATATCTTTGACCTCCAGATGAAGTTTTTTATATTTTACCAAAGGTTGACCTTAAAGGCTAATCTAGCTAAATTTTATTTATGGAATCGTTGTCATGATTAAATGAGAAATCCACATAAATATTGTTGAAATTTTTGATTAAATCAGTATTTTCAAGTGACTGATCAGTGCTGGGTCTAGTTAATGAAAGGTTCTGCAATAAATCGATATTCTTGATTCGTTGACCCTGTGGCAAATCATAATAACTCTTTTCAGATTCGTTGCCTAGATAATTATCGGGATTTAACTGAATCAAAACATTGTGTGCATTGATCCAACCGTCTTTTAATTTTAACCAAGTTTGTGTTCCGATTTTTTCAATCGTAATGATTTGTTCCGGTTGATTAGGTTCTAAACGATTGATTACTGTATTAGGATCATTGGGTTCACCGTATAGGAAGTTGTTTGGTTGTTGATTTCTAAAGATAGCTTTGGCACCAAAGTATTGGCGTAAATCACGTAAAGCATATTCGGAATTAAAACCGGTAGCATTGGCAAATTCATTTTCACCCAATTGAACGTATTTTTCACCATCAAACTTAATAATGTTGGTTATATGGTAACCAGCCAATGGTTCAACGACCTTATTGGTCTTGATTAAGCGGTAAGGATTTTCATAGATTGGTTCCGCTTGGGAGCTCATATAATAAACATTTTGATTTAAGGCTTCACTTTTAGCTTGGTCCTTTAACTGACGATATTCATTACCAGTTGCGGGATAGTTAGTAACCACACCATCAATCGGCATATTGATCAAAGTATTCCATTTTTTGGGACTCTCGTTCATTTCGTCCCAAACATAAACACTTTTACCCATGAAGTGCATTGTATCGATGATTTGGGGTGTCACAATGTTAGATGAGAGGTTTACCCCAGTAACATATTGTAAGATATCAAAATTGATTCTTTTGGTGGTCCCGGCAATAAAGATTCGAGGGATGGTAGGCATCAGCTCAGACTCGTTCTCCAAACTCTTGGTTGAGAAGGAATGAAACATGACTCGATCTTGCATTCCGTATTCATCGATAACCTGCTTCAATAAGGCTTCCATATTTTGAGGATTACCCTTTTTAGTCTTTTTAGTCTCGATAAGGAACTTGGCCTTGGGATTATTTTTGTAATGTTCGAAGACTTGGTTCAAACTATGCATAGATTCACCATTTTTCTGATGAAGTGTCGCAATATCAGAAAAGTTGTGTTCAGAAACAATTTCTGATGTGCCAGTAACCCGTTGTAAATCTCGATCATGGGAAACGACTAAGACATTGTCTTTAGAAACGTGGAGATCAAGTTCTACATAATCGGCACCCTCAGAAAAAGCCTTGTTGAAACTTTCAAAGGTTTCTTCAGGTGCGTTGATAGGATCACCACGATGTCCGATAACGGTAAAACCGCTGGCGAAAAAGAAAAGTAGTAAAGCTAGTGATATTTTGAAAAGATTGAAACTTTTTGAAATCATAATTAACTCCCTAACTTTTTAGATATTATATACTAAAATAAGTAGTGAAACGTGAGGTATTAACAATGGATAACGACAACGAAAAGCAAACATTAGATATGATCGAGCAAATTACTCGTAATGATGACACCAAGTATTATGAACTTGCCAATATCGTTATGAATGGTAGGGCCGAGAAGGCTGCCGAATTAGGAATGATCAAAGAGGTCAGAATTCTAAAACTCAATATTCCACATTCTTCAGCCGTGGGTATCTACGAGGACTACGTCAATCAAAATTATACAGTTCCCCCAATGGAATTAACAGAATGGGTTGAATATCAAAAACCAGAAGGTAAGATTCTTGATGCATTTAACGACATTCTTAAAGCTAACCGAATAATTGCAAAGGAAGATTAAATTGTGAATTACTTTATAGCCGATACACATTTTTATCATTATCAATTATTACAACCAAACAATTTTGCACCACGACATTTTGGTAATGTCGATGAAATGAATCAGGCCATGATTAACGCTTGGAACGCTCGAGTTGACGAGAATGACCGCGTTTATCATTTAGGTGATATTTCAATGCGTCCTCAGGATACACCAACTGATGAAGAAACTTATGCCATGTTGAAACAATTGAACGGTCATATGACCCTTATTAAAGGAAACCATGATTATCGTTCACTTTTTAAATATTTGGATAAACATAATGAAACAATGGCTGATGGCAAGCCAAGATTTGAATTTGAAGATGTCGGAGCGTTATTAAAATTTGATCACCACCAGTTTTACTGTACACATTATCCAATGCTATTAGGTAAAGTTGATAAGATTATCAATTTGCATGGTCATATTCATCATTATGCGGTACCAATTGCTGAAAATATCAACGTCGGGGTCGATGCTCCAGAACGAGATTACTTATCAGAAAATCTGCCCTGGGGTTCTCCATTACGTGGTGAAGAGATTATTGAGATGTATGATAAGAAGAAACAAGATTTAGCAGAACAGATGGCCAGACAACAAGGAAAGTAGGATATCATGGAAAAAATTCAAATAGTTCATACGAATGATCTGCACTCTCATTTCGAAAATTTTCCCCGAGTTGAACGTTTTATCAAGCAATCACGTCAAAATACTCCGGCTGACGATTTTTATCTGTTTGATTTAGGGGATGCCATGGACCGGGCTCATCCGCTGAGTGAAGCAACTGATGGTCAAGCAAATATTGAGTGGATGAATCCATTACATTATGATGCTGCTACGATTGGAAATAATGAGGTTTTGGGCAATAGTCATGAAGAATTGGAACATTTATATGATCATGCCAACTTCCCAGTTGTTTTGAATAATGTTTTTGAAAAAAATGGTGAACTGGCTCACTTTGCTCAACCTTCGAAGGTGATGACGACTAAACAAGGAACCACGATTGGCGTCATTGGTTTAACAGCACCATATATTTTGACGTATCCATTGTTGGATTGGGACATTAAGTTAGTGCAGGAAATGCTACCTAAGTCATTGGAACTAGTTAAAAATTGTGATGTTATTATTCTACTCTCACATCTGGGAGTTTCGATGGACCGTTTGATTGCAAAAGAACATCCTGAAATTGATTTAATCATTGGTGCTCATACACACCATTTGTTTCCTAAAGGTGAGATGGATAATGGAGTCTTGCTAGCTGCTGCTGGTAAATATGGTCAACATATTGGAATAATTAATTTGGAATTAAATAATCACCAAGTTACTACTAAGTCAGCCTTTACAACTAGGACTGATTCATTGAAGGTTTTATCTAATGATGAAGCTTGGATCGAAGGACAATTTGAAAAGGGTGAAACTTTATTAGATCAACAGAAAGTTGCCAAATTACCCGAGAGCTTGAGTAGCGACTATGCTGCCGATAATTCCATTATGCAAGAGGCCTTAACGGCAACTCAAGAATTTGCTCAAACTGATGTGGCTGTGTTAAGTTCAGGCTTGTTTTTGGATGATTTACCTAAGGGAATTATTACTGAAAAGAACTTGCATGATATTTTGCCACATGCAATTCATGTGATGAAGACAACTATGACTGGTGATAATGTTTGGCGTCTAGTAATGGAAATGGAAAAGAATCGTTTATTTTTACGTAATCATATGCAAAAAGGTATGGGATTTCGTGGTAAGATATTTGGCGAACTAGTTTATCGTGGTATTACAATTGATAACAAACGTAATGTCTATATTAACGGTAAAGAATTAGATAAGAATCAAGAGTATACTTTGGCTTTATTGGATCATTATTTGTTCGTACCATATTTCCCATCAATAGAAATTGTGGGGGATAACGAAATTATGTATCCAAAATTTTTGAGAAGTGTATTCGGTGATTACTTAAGTAAAAAATATCCAATTTGAGGTGATTACTTGCAAGAAGTTGAGGATACTAATACAAAATTAGTCGATGTGATCGTATTAGCTGATCACTTAATTACTATCGACAAAACTCAATACAGAGTAGTAGAGAATCATGACAGCGGTTTTAGTGAAGAAAGAATAGAAGAACGCTACAACAATGTTTTAGATAAGTATGATTATATTGTTGGTGATTGGGGTTATGACCAATTAAGATTCAAGGGCTTTTATGAAGATGAACGCAAAGAAAGTACGTTAGATAATCGAATTTCTCATTTGGAGGATTATTTGATTGAATACTGTAATTTTGGCTGCGCTTATTTCGTTTTGGAAAAAGTTAAAAAAGCTCCGTTGAAGAACAATAGTCATAAACCTAAGCAGCAAAAATCAAATCATAAGTTTAGAACGCGGACCAATAATCACGCCAAAGCGGGCGTGAAAGCTAATGTTAAATCTGAAACAAAGCAGGGCAACAAACCAAACTCTAAACAAAACGTTAAACCAAATAAGAATCATACTAATCAGAAGCGAAAGGCTAAAGTTTCTAAGCGTCGGGTCAATAATAAAAAGAAGACCCCAACAACAACGACAGCCCCAGCTAAGAAGACTTTTAAAATTAGAAAAATAGGTGAAAATAATAAATGAAGTATCAAACATATTTAATTGATTTAGACGGAACTATGTATCGTGGAAAAGATAAGATACCTGAAGCTAAGGTATTTATTGATAATTTAAATCAAGCTGACATTAACTATTATTTTTTGACTAATAATACAACTAAGACACCACAGCAGGTAGCAGACAATTTGGTAAATAATCACCAGATCACTGCTAAAGTGGAACAAATTATCACACCATCATTAGCTACGGCAGCTTATATCCAAAATATGTTTGATGATGAAATTGAAAATCATTCAGCTTATGTTATTGGTGAGTACGGTCTGAAAAGTGCTGTTTTTGGTACGGGAATTAAGTTGAATGAAGTAGATCCTGATGTTGTTATTGTCGGCTTAGATTATGATGTTACATATCACAAGTTTGAGTTGGCAACATTAGCTATTAAACGTGGAGCTTTCTTCATTGGAACTAACGCAGATACTAATTTACCTAATGAACGAGGATTAGTTCCTGGTGCGGGATCAGTTATTTCATTAGTTGAAACATCAACTCAGCAAAAAGCCCATTATATTGGAAAGCCAGAACGTGACATTATCGATTTTGCAGCTAAGGTTAAAGGATTTGATCCTAAGTCAGCAGTAATGGTTGGTGATAATTACAATACTGACATTAAGGCTGGAATCAATGCTGACGTTGATACACTAATGGTTTATACCGGAGTCTCAACTCATGATGACATCAAAAAAGCACCTATCAAACCAACCCATGAAGTGGAAAGTTTGGATAAGTGGGATGTCTAACGCTCAAAAGGATTTATTTTATACAATTGCATTAGCATTTTTTCTGCTAACCACGGCTATTACGGTAACTATCTTTGCTAGTTATGTTTTGTTTGCAGTTGATATTAAATATTACTATCTAGAACAAATTGTTAATATGAAGTATGGCACGATTATGAAAAACTATGCTCAAATGATGGATTATTTGATTAATCCCTTTAATTGGCATTTTCATTTAAGTGACTTCGGCTCATCGGCAGCAGGAAGACTTCATTTTCAAGATTGTAAAAAGCTCTTTTTATTAAACTTTGGTATTTTCATCGTTTCGGGAGCACTGGTTGCTAAATTCCATAAACTCAGAGCACGATTTAATCGGACTTTTCTTTGGATTGGTATTGGTGGAATTATCATTGCAGCTATGATGATGATAAATTTTGATGAATTTTTTGTTATCTTCCATGAAGTACTCTTTAGAAACAGCGATTGGCTCTTTGATCCAGCTAAAGATCCTGTGATCAATATTTTACCGGAAGATTTCTTTACGCAATGTTTCATTCTTTTCTTCATTCTATTTGAAGGTCTAAATTTTTGGAAAGCTCGACTAAAAAAAGCCTAGGAATAATTTCCTAAGCTTTTTTCTTTTTTCTGTTTTTAAGGGCAGTGATTAAAATTGGAACCAATGAAACAATAACGATACCAATGATGATCATTGAAAAATGTTCTTGTACTGCGGGGATGTTACCAAACAAATGTCCAGCAGCTGAACAAACAAGTACCCAGAGGAAAGCTCCGATAAAGTTGAATTTAAGGAAGGTTCCATAATGCATGGTTCCACTACCAGCAACAAATGGTACGAAAGTTCTGATCAATGGAATGAAACGACCAATGGCGATAGTTTTACCACCATGTTTTTCAAAGAAAGTATGTGCTTCATCCAGATGATCTTTATTAATGAGTTTGCCAAGGTATTTATTCCTCGTTGCATACTCACCGAAGTGCTCACCAATTTCATAGTTCATTGAATCTCCTAAGACCGCTGCAGCTAAGAAAATCAAAAACATTAACCACGATATCAATCCATATTTAGGATTAGCGGCTAAAGCCATAGCAGCAAAGATCAAAGAATCTCCAGGTAGAAATGGTAGAATAACAACTCCAGTTTCAATAAAGATGATCAGGAACAGTATTAGATATGTCCAAATGCCGAAATTATTTACAATATTGACCATATGATGATCAATATGCAAAATGAAATCGACTAGACCCATTACGTAACTCAATCAATCAACTCCAAAATTCAAATTAAACTTCATTATACCAGCATAACTTAAAATAACTTTAAAATTAATGGAAATTAAGAATTATTTCTCGAAAAGAGAAGTGCTGTGTTGGAAGAAATCTTTATCAGGATATAGATTACGTAGGGCTTTAGTAACTGCGATAGGTCCTTCAGCAAAGGCAGTTGCAATTAATTGTAATTTTCCAGGGTAAGTTACAATATCGCCAATCGCAAAAACGTTGGGCAAATTAGTCTCCATTTCTTGAGATACCTTGATGAAAGGCCCTTGAAGTTCAACATTCCAATCATTTAGGATCTTGGAATCTGAAACGAAACCATAGTTAACTAATAACTTGTCGGCAGTAACGACTTTAGTTTCATCAGATTTAATCATTTTTAAAGTAACATCGATTTTACGCGAGTTACTTTTATTAAAGTTCACACCTTTGATAATATAAGGATTAAGTTGCTCAACTTGAGATCGATTTAATTTTTCAACACTTGATTCCATAGCTCGATAATTATTCCTTCTATGTATTAAGGATGTATGATGGGCTACGTGACTGAGATCAATTGACCAATCAACGGCGGAATCACCGCCACCTGCAACCAGAACATCTTTACCAGCAAAGTCATCTAAGTTGTTGACAAAGTAATTGAGCTGATCACTTTCTAGAGTAGGATCATAGTCAAAGGTTAATCTACGCGGTTGAAAGGCACCATTTCCAATAGCGATAATAACCGCCTTAGTATAGATGGTTTCATGATTAGTTGTTAATTCCCAAAGATTATCTTTTCTTACTATAGAAGAAACAGAAGTTTTGAGATACTGATCACAGTTCATCAGATTAAGTTGTTCAGTTAATTGCTTAATAAGGTCGGTACCGGATATCTTAGGTAGAGCGGCCACATCATAGATATGTTTTTGAGCATAGAGTGTTTCCGGCTGACCACCTAGTTTTGGTAAACTTTCTATTAAAGAAACTTTCAGGTTGCGTAGTCGGGCAAAGTAAGCTGCAAACATACCGGCAGGACCACCACCGATAATTGAAATGTCATAAATTTTATCATTCATAATCTTAGTCACCATTTTCTGTTATATAATCTATAGATACATTGTTACACATTTACATTTTAAAGAGGGAGGAAAGTTAATGAGGATAGGAGATAAAATCACTGGAGTGATCTCAGGTGTTCAATCATATGGAGTCTTTGTTAAGTTTGACGGTGAGCATCAAGGCCTAATTCATATTTCAGAATTGAAACATGGATTCGTGGCTGATTTAAACGATAAGTATAAAGTTGGTGATAAAGTCGATGTAATTGTAATGGGAATTGATGAATATAATCAAAAAATTAGCTTATCAATGCGAGCTTTGAAACCAGAGAAGCTAGGGAGACCTATTTTACATAAGCATTTCTGGACAGATTACCGTGATAAGATTGGCTATAAGACGATAGCACAGCATAAAAACGAGTGGGTAAATGCTGCTTTAAAGCGTATTTCAGAAAAAAAGCAAAATAATTCAACTTTTTTGTAAAAAACACT
>NZ_JQCF01000004.1 GCF_001438805.1 Companilactobacillus kimchiensis | reverse complement strand
AAAGTGGCTAACTTGATTATAAAATTCGCCTCTTTTTATTGTTGCTTATTTCTTGCAACATTTTTTAATAACTGTTTAAATTATCCTTGGAATTAATAAATGAATGGAGATAGTTTAGAATGAAAATCTTAGGTGAAAAAATTCGCCATTACAGAAAGCTCAGAGGTATTTCACAATCTGAGTTAGCTGATGGCATTTGTACACAGGCAACTGTCAGCCTGATTGAAAAAAAAGACAAAATTCCAAGTATGGAAATATTGGTTCGCATTTGTGAAAGACTGGGTATCACAATGAACCTCGTAATCGTCAACGACGATAGTCAAATATATTCAATTATTAGCGACATTAAGAAGTCATTCTATCAAGATGATTTTGATGGCATTAGTGATAAACTGGGTAAGCTTAAAAACATCAATGTCAATAATAAACAAGAAATCAAATTGATTCATTTCTTTAATGGTTTGATTGAATATGTAGCTAGTAAGAATTATGACAAAGCTATTTTTGACTTTAACCGTGCTATGAACGTTAACATCGCTAACGTTGATATGTATGATATCTTGATTGATGTCTTTACCGCTAAGGCATACATCAACAAGAAGTCAGTCGACGAAGCTAGAGTTTATTACAATCAAGCGAAGTCTTTGATTAAATCTAGTCTTGATAAGATCGGTGATGAAAATTATCACGATAGTATCTTGATTTACGCAAATATGGCTGATCTATCATTGAAATTGGATGATAACGAAAAGGCTATGGAATATGCGAATGAAGGTATTTTCATTGCTAGAAAAGAACAAACTTTGTTTAAACTCGATGAGATGTACTGTTACTTAGCAGACGCCGGTACTCGTGAAGGTCAAAAGACCGATGAGGACTACATCAAGGCGTATGTAATTTCAAGTATCAGTGAGAATAAACCAGTGTTTGAAAAATTAAAATCTAAAGTGAAAGATATGCATTTAAATATCTTTTAAATTAAAAATAATTTATTAAATTCCGCAAAAAAAGAGGGTCGATTCGAAAGAATCAATCCTCTTTTTTGATGTCATTTATTAATTATTTCTTTTGTTTCTTGATTGTCTTGTTATCTAAGTCAGTTCTAACAACTAGAACATCACAAGCAGCAGTTCTAGTAACGTATTCAGTAACTGATCCAATCAATAGTCTTTCCATAGCGTTCAAACCAGTGGCACCGATCATGATAAGATCAACACCTAACTTCTTAGGGAAGTCAGTAGCAATGATGGCTTTAGGAGCGCCATATTCAATACTGTAGTCAATTTCTTGTAAGCCAGCATCTTTAGCTGTCTTAACATAGCTCTTAACTGTTTCCTTAGCTTTTTCAGTGATTTGCTCAACCATTGTTGAATCAAAGCTAGAAACGTTCTGGAAAGCCCTAGTATCAATAACGTGAACCAAATGAATTGTAGCCTGGTTTCTCTTGGCTACTTCAACAGCCTTCTTAAATGCTAACTCTGCCTCAAATGAACCATCAATTGGTACGAGAATGTTTTTATATTGTTGTAACATAAGTATCACCCCGTTAATGTAATATTATTACTTTTATATCTTTATTTTAGTTGATTTGGCCTAATAAATACAGTCATCAGTGCATATTTAGCGGATATTTGCTAAATAAATTGAGAAACTGGCTGCTATTAGACTGCCAAGTAGCAAAGTAATGAAGTTTGCTTCTCTACTGCCAATGAAAGCGATAACGATTCCCATGATCGAAACAAGGATCAATAAGACAGCTGTGAAACGCATTACATTTTTTAAGGTCAGGTTTTCGTCAGGTGAATAAATTAGAAATTTACCATTACTGTGTGACCAAAGGATATAAGCTAAAGCTAATAAAAATACAATGAAGAAGATCATAAGAACTTTAATTATCATAATTATTCGGACTCCGTTTTGAATTCATTTTCCATTCGTGGATTTGTTTTATACGTTGGCTTAAGGCTTGTTCATATTTACCGGTATCATTTGGTTGATAATATTTTTGATTAACCAAATTATTAGGCAAATATTGTTGATCGACCCAAGCATGCTGATAATCATGTGGATATTTATAACCGACTCCATGGCCTAATTTCTTAGCACCGGAATAATGGGCGTCTTTGAGGTCGTCAGGAATTGAATTAGCTTTACCACTACGAACATCCGCAAGAGCAGCATCGATTGCTACCACTCCTGAATTGGATTTGGGACATAGACAAAGATCGATCACGGCATCAGCTAAAGGGATACGAGCTTCAGGCAAACCCACCATTTGAGCTACCTGGGCTGCTTGAACAGCACGGGCACAGGCTTGAGGATTAGCTAAACCAACATCTTCGTACGCACAGACGATCAAGCGACGGATAGCTGAAGTCAGATCACCAGCCTCAAGGAGTCTGGCCAAGTAGAGTAAGGCTCCATTCGGATCGCTGCCCCGAATTGATTTTTGGAAAGCTGACATGACGTCGTAATGACTGTCGCCATTTTTGTCAGATGAAATAGCCTTTCTTTGAACTGATTCTTCAATTGATTTGAGATCAATATGGACCGAATCATCTTTAGCGTCAGTCGAGAGGACGGATAACTCTAAACCATTAAGAATACTTCGCAGATCGCCATTGGTTGAACTAACTAACAAATTCAGGGCATTTTCATCCAGTTTGACATGATAGGTACCAAGACCGTTCTGAGTGTCGTCTAAAGCACGTTTAACAGCTTTTTTAAGATCATCACTGTCAAGTGGCTTTAATTCAAAAATTTGTACTCTAGAGCGAATAGCAGGGCTTATATTGATATAAGGATTTTCAGTAGTGGCACCGATTAAAATAATTGAACCACTTTCCAGTAGAGGTAATAAAAAATCTTGTTTAGTTTTATCTAAACGATGAATTTCGTCAAGTAATAGGACAACTGTACCACTCATTTTAGCTTCTTCAGCGACAATTTGGAGATCCTTTTTGGTGTCGGTGGCGGCATTCAACATTCGAAAGGCGTATTTGGTACTTCCGGCGATAGCACTGGCAATACTAGTTTTACCAATCCCAGGAGGACCATAGAGTATCATGGACGATAACATTTTAGCTTCGACCATTCGACGAATGATTTTATGTGGACCGACTAAGTGCTGCTGGCCAACAACTTCATCGATATTTGTTGGCCGCATTCGATATGCTAATGGTTTTTGCATAATTCCTCCTATATAATTGATATGTATATTTTACAACAAAGGATTGAGGACATGTTTGATAAAAAAGATTTTGAAGTTTTCAATGATACTACTTTGCCAGGACGTTTAAGTTTAATTAAAACAAATTTGGACCCAAAATTCGAAGTTTTAGGTTCCGATTTACAAAAACAGCTTGAGGAAGAGTATCAAGAAAAGTTTTATATGAAAATTGCTAAACATCAACGTCGGACTAAGAATCCACCACCTGATACATGGTTAGCGATTAATCAAGATAAGAAGGGTTATAAAAAGACGCCTCATATAGAATTTGGCTTATGGCCCGATTGTTATTTTATTACCTTTAGCCTCTTAGCTGATATTCGTAACCGGACAGCTTATTATCCGATTTTGAAAAAATATCAAGCTGAGATCATAGCAGATGGGTGGGGTGTCTCGAATGACCACACGGCCAGTCTTTTAAAACCGGCAATTGAATTACCGGCTGTGATCAAACACTACGAAAAAGTTAAATCAAGCGATTTAGTGATTGGTTTTGAATTAGCGGTGACAGATCCAATTGTTAAAGCTGGTGATTACGATGAGCTGTTAGCTGATAAGTTTATGCAATTAAGTAAATATCTAGTTTTATTTAACCAAGAAGCTGCCCAGTAGGTGGCTTTTTTCGTATAAAAAAAATACATCCACCAAAGAGTGAATGTATTTTTGACAAATATTAAAGAATTTGGTTGTAGTATTCAACAATCAATGATTCATCAACATTTGGTTCTAGTTCGTCACGTTCTGGGTTACGTACTAGTGAGCCAGTCATAGTGTTTTCGTCGTATGTAACGAAACCAGGACGACCAACAACGTTTTCAAGGTTAGCCTTAACAATAGCTAGGTCCTTTGACTTTTCACGAAGGCTGATTTGTTGACCAACTTTAACTTCGTATGAAGGGATATCAACACGTTTGCCATCAACAGTGATGTGACCGTGGTTTACAAGTTGACGAGCTTGTGGACGTGAACTTGCAAGACCTAAACGATAAACCATGTTATCCAATCTTGTTTCAAGAAGGATCATCAAGTTAATACCGTGAAGACCATCCATCTTACCGGCACGGTTGAATAAGTTACGGAATTGACGTTCGTTAACGTCATACATGAAACGTAACTTTTGCTTTTCAGTTAATTGTTGACCGTATTCAGAAATCTTACGACGGCCACCGTTTGGACCATGTTGTCCTGGGGCGTAATTTCTACGAGCAATTTCCTTACCTGTACCTGAAAGTGAAATACCTAAACGACGTGATAACTTCCAACGTGGGCCTGTATATCTTGACATATATAATTCCTCCAAAATGTTTGTATGGAGTAAAATATTTAACTGGAGCTTAGCATTCGTGCAGTTACCGTTACAATTTTCACCATGTGCAGCCACAGGTTACTTATTTGAACTAAATCGTCGATAACTGTTGACGTTCTTGCCGCTCTTTGCTGCATATTTTACACGAAAGCTAGTATACCGTGATATGTAGTGATTGTCAAAGTAAAATTCGTTAACTAATAGTTAAAACTTTATTATGAAAAGTAGACAGCGATAATAATAGGACTAATATTTGTTATAATTTCTGTATGATAAGACTGAATCGTCACTAGGGGTGTAAATGTGTTTGTAATTATTATTGGAATAATCGTAATCATTCTGTTCGCTTTATGGTACATGTGGTTTTTGCAGAAACGAAATGCTGGAACTCTTAATAGCTATAAAGACCGAGCAGACGAATTAAAAAAGGCTCAATTAGATGATAAAATCGAAAAACTGGAAAAAATGAATTTATCTGGTGCCAGTGATGACCGTTTTAATCAACTTAAAGTGGAATATCATAAACAGACGGATGATATCTTTTCAGATATTTTGACGCATATAAGAGCTGCAGAATATAAAAATACTGAATTTAAGGTATTTGGATCCTCTAAGGATCTTAAAAAGTTAAATACTGAAATGAACGATTTTGAGAAAAAAATCGGTGAAGTTTCACAAGGTTTTGAAGAACTATTGGTCAGTAACGAATTGAATGCGACTCATAGTGAAGAGTTACAACGACAATATCAAACTTTACGCAAACAAGTTTTGACCCAATCATTTAGCTATGGACCAGCTACAGATAAGTTGGAGAATGAATTAACGGAAATTGCTAACCTTTTAGATAAGGAGAAACAATTAACGACAAAGGGCGACCACATTGAAGCAAGTCAATGTTTAGATGATGTCAAACTAAAACTGGGATTAATAATAGATCAAATTAAAATCATTGAACCTTTGTATCACGATATTAATGAAGTTTTCCCAGGTCAGATCGATGAAATTAAGTTTGTTTATCAAAAATTAGACAAGCAACATTTCCAATTTACTGATGATATTGTGCAACTGATAGATGATGTTCAACGAGAAGTTGATGAGTCTAACCAAAAATTGGGCGAATTAAACTTTGATGCAGTCAATACTAATAATGAAGATATCAAACAAAGAATTGATGATCTTTATGAAACTTTAACCTTGGAAATAGATGGTAAACGGGATGTCTTGAAGGATCAAAGACCAGTGCTGGATTATTTGAATCATGCTGTCTTTCAACATAATCGTTTGGATAATCGTATTCAAAAATTACAAGAGACTTATATTTTAACGGATAAGACATTGGATACTTTCAAGACCAATTTTGATACATTAAATGATATTCGTCGTGAATATGATGCTGACGTACAACGAATAGCTGATAAGAAAGTTATTTTCTCACAAGTTAAAGCTGATTTTAAAGAAATTGTCAAAAAATTGGATGAAATCGAAACTAATGAGAAGACAATGAATGATGATTTGAATCAAATGTTATCAAGTGAACAGATTGCCCGTAACAGTGTTGAAGAATATGCTAAGAACCTGGAAATTCAGAAGAAGATCATGGAACAACTTCGTCTAAATGGTTTACCTGATGATTATTTGGATTATTTTTATATGGTATATGACGAGATCAACAAGTTATATGATGAATTAGCTGCTGAGAAAATCAATATGGAGGATATCAGTAAGCAGGTTATTGTTACGCAAGAAGATTTGGATAATTTAGTTGAAAAAACAACTAAGTTGAAATATAACGTTGAATTAGCTGAAAAATTACTTCAATATGCTAATCGTTATGCGAATAAAAATCCTGAGTTTACAGAACAATTGGATCATGCCCGTTCATTATTTGACGATGATTACAATTATAATGAGTCTGTTGATATGATTTCCAAAGCTTTGGAAGCAGTAGAAGCCGGATCAGTTGATCGAATAAAAGAAACAATCAATGCATGATTTACTGAAAGTGTGTTAAGTTATAATAGATAAAATTTTAGGCCGTTAAGGCCTTTTTATTTTGGTGAGGCAAAAATGATATATTTTGATAATAGTGCAACAACTAAGGTTAATGATTCAGTTCTAAAAACTTACAATGCTGCGAGTCAGGAATACTTCGGTAATCCTTCCAGTTTACATAAGTTAGGATTGAAAGCTTACGAGCTATTGGAAACTTCTCGTAAACAGATTGCTAGTTTAATGGGCTTCAAACGTGATGAGGTTGTCTTTACTAGTGGTGGTACTGAGGGTAATAACTGGATCATCAAGGGCACAGCTTTTAAGAAGCGTGAATTTGGGAAACATATTATTACAACATCAATTGAGCATCCTTCAATTATGAATACGATGCATCAATTGGAAGAGTTGGGTTTTGAGGTAACTTATTTGCCAGTCGATAAAACTGGTCATATCAGTGCTGAAGATTTGAAGAATGCCATCAGGGATGATACTATCTTGGTTTCAACTATGGCAGTTAATAATGAAATTGGTGCTATTCAACCAATTCATGAAATTGCAAAAGTTTTGAAAGATTATCCAAGTATCAGTTATCATGTTGATGCTGTTCAAGCTATCGGTAAGAATCTACAATCTGAATTCATCGATCCACGAGTTGACTTCTATACCTTCTCAGGTCATAAATTCCATGCACCACGTGGGATTGGCTTCATTTATATGAAAGAAGGCAAGCAACTTGAACCACTGATGGCTGGTGGTGGTCAAGAATCTGGCCTTAGAAGTGGAACGGAAAACACACCTGCAATTGCCGGAATGGCTAAAGCTATTCGATTGTTAAAAGATAACGAAGCTGGTAAAGCAGCTAAGATGGAACAACTGAAAGAAGAGTTGGTTCATCATTTGGAAACGCTTGACAACGTCCATGTCTTTTCTAAAATCGGCGACGATTTTGCACCGCACATCATCTGTTTTACAATCGATGGTGTCCGTGGAGAGACCGTGGTTCATACCTTTGAGGACCGTGATATCTACATTTCAACAACTAGTGCTTGTTCTTCAAAGAAGGGCTTGGAATCTGGAACTTTGAAAGCAATGAATATTCAAGAAAAAGTGGCCACAAGTGCTGTTCGTGTCAGTCTTGATGAAAGTAATACTGAAGCAGAAATGAATGAATTTATCAAAAATTTGGATGAGGTCCACGACCATTTCCAAATTTTGAATTAGGAGATTTAAATGGAATATACTGAAATTATGGTTCGTTATGGCGAACTATCAACTAAGGGTAAGAATCGTAAGAGCTTCATCGACCGTTTGCATGGTAATGTTGCAAAAGTTTTGAAAGATTACCCAGATCTTAGAATGCAACCACATCGTGATCGTTTACATATTAATCTAAATGGCGTTGATGCTAAGCCAGTTATGGAAAAGTTAAAGAATGTTTTTGGAATTCAAACTTTCTCATTAAGTGTTAAAGTGTCACGTGATTTTGAAGATGTTAAGCAAAAAGCTATCGAGATGATGCATGAAGCTTACAAACCAGGCATGAGCTTTAAAGTAGGGACTAAACGTTCAGATCATACTTATGAACTTGATACTAACCAAGTTAACCTTCAACTAGGGGATGCGATCTGTGATGCCTTTCCTGGTATCGATGTTGAGATGAAAAAGCCTGATATCAAAATCTCAGTTGAAGTTAGACAAGATGGAATTTATCTATCATATTTAACTGTCAAAGGTGCTGGCGGATTGCCTGTTGGTACTGCTGGTAAAGCTATGTTGATGCTATCTGGTGGGATTGATTCACCAGTTGCTGGATATTTAGCTATGAAACGTGGTGTTGATATTGAAATGGTTCATTTCTTTAGTCCTCCATATACTTCAGAACAAGCTTTGAACAAAGCTAAGGAATTGACTGCAAAATTGACTGCCTTTGGTGGCAATATCAAGTTTATTGAAGTTCCTTTTGCTGAAATTCAAGAAACAATCAAAGCTGGAGTCCCTGAAGGTTACTTGATGACAGTTCAACGTCGTTTCATGTTGAGATTGACTGATATGATTCGTGAAAAGGAAAATGGCCTTGCTATTTTTAATGGTGAAGCCGTGGGGCAAGTGGCCTCACAAACACTTGAAAGTATGGCTGCTATCAATGATGTTACAACTACACCAATTTTACGTCCCGTTGCTACGATGGATAAGACTGAAATTATCAGATTAGCCGAGAAGATTGATACCTTCAATTTATCTATCCAACCATTTGAGGACTGTTGTACAGTCTTTGCTCCACCATCACCAAAGACCCGTCCTAATATGGAGAAGACTCGTAAGTACGAGAGTTCTCTTGATATCGAGGGATTGTTACAACGTTCAATGGACGGAATCAAGATTACAACTGTTGAACATGGCGACAAGTTCATGGAAAGTGATCAAGAAAATATCAGTAGTTTACTATAAAATTAATTGACGTTTCTTAAATTATGATTTATTATCAAAATATCAGCTTTGAACAGGAGGGTTGATTAGTCAGATTTCAGAGAAGGCATGTTGTTGAGAATTGCCAAATCAAGCTAATTGATTGTTACCTGCGAGCTATCTTGAAAAAGATCGGGCCACCGTTAACTGTTGAGTGAAGAGTCTCTTTGAGATTCTTAATTTAGGTGGTACCGCGAGTCTTCGTCCTATTCGGATGAGGGCTCTTTTTTTTTATAGCTTCTTAGTGGCTATGCCACTTAGAAGCTATTATGGGGACGTCGAAAGACGTCCGTATACCGATTTAAGTGGCTATGCCACTTAGAAGCTATTATGGGGACGTCGAAAGACGTCCGTATATCATGATAGTTTTAGTACCATTATTTAATTTTGAGATTCTTTCTCATTGATTATTAATTGTCTAGTTGTGAATTGTGATGTAATTTCTTTTCAGCAATGAAATAAAAAAATATATTAGTCTGGAACAAAAATTGAAGTTGTGTCCGCATCGTTCCAGCCAAATTTCAATGTTTGTGGAAGACGGCATCATACAACTAAACCCACTAAGAAAGAATCTTTTCAAACTAACGTATATTAAATATTTTTAAGGAGAACACCTATGAGAGAAATCGACATGGACACGAAATACAATCCACAAGAAGTCGAAGCTGGTCGTTACCAAACTTGGTTAGATGACGATGACTTCAAACCTTCTGGCGACAAGAAAGCTAAACCATATTCAATTGTTATCCCACCACCAAATGTTACTGGTAAATTGCACTTGGGTCATGCTTGGGACACAACGATTCAAGATACTTTGATTCGTTACAAACGGATGCAAGGTTACGATACATTGTATCTTCCTGGTATGGATCATGCCGGTATCGCTACTCAAGCCAAAGTTGAAGCAAAATTACGCGAACAAGGGATTACTCGTTATGATCTTGGACGTGAGAAGTTTGTTGAAGAAGTTTGGAAATGGAAGGATGAATTTGCTTCTATTATCAAATCACAGTGGGGTAAATTAGGTTTATCACTTGATTACTCACGTGAAAGATTTACCTTGGATGAAGGCTTGTCAAAGGCTGTACGTAAGGTTTTCGTTAAGTTATATAACGAAGGTTTAATCTACCGTGGTGAATATATCATCAATTGGGATCCACAATTACAAACTGCTTTGTCAGATATTGAAGTTATCCACAAGGATGACCAAGGTGCTTTCTACCATGTTAAGTATCCATTTGCTGATGGTTCTGGCTTCATTGAAATCGCCACAACACGTCCTGAAACAATGTTCGGTGATGTTGCCGTTGCCGTCGCTCCTGATGATGACCGTTACAAGGATATCGTTGGTAAAGAAGTTATTGTCCCATTAGTTGATCGTAAGATTCCAATCATTACTGATCACTATGTTGATAAGGCTTTTGGTACTGGTATGGTTAAAATTACTCCAGCTCATGACCCTAATGACTTCTTAGTTGGTAATCGTCATGATCTCAAACGTATCAACACGATGAACGCCGATGGTACGATGAACGAAAATGCTGGTAAGTATAACGGTATGGATCGTTTTGAAGCTCGTAAAGCAATCGTTAAAGATTTACAGGATAATGGTGACATGATCAATATCGAACCATACATGCATAGTGTTGGTCATTCAGAGCGCTCTGGTGTTCAAGTTGAACCAAGACTTTCAACCCAATGGTTCGTTAAGATGAAGCCACTTGCTGAAATGGCATTGAAGTATCAACAAGGTAATGACAAAGTTAACTTTGTACCTGACCGTTTTGAAGATACTTTCACTCAATGGATGGATAATGTTCATGATTGGGTTATCTCACGTCAACTATGGTGGGGACATCAAATTCCCGCTTGGTACAACAAGAAGACAGGTGAAACTTACGTTGGTGAAGAAGCACCTAAAGATCCAGAAAACTGGGATCAAGAATCAGACGTGCTTGACACATGGTTCTCAAGTGCTTTATGGCCATTCTCAACTATGGGTTGGCCAGATGAGAATGCTGACGATTACAAACGTTACTTCCCAACTGATACCTTAGTTACTGGTTATGACATTATCTTCTTCTGGGTTTCAAGAATGATTTTCCAAAGTTTGAAATTTACTGAGAAGAAGCCATTTGATAACGTTGTGATCCATGGTTTGATCCGTGATGAACAAGGTCGTAAGATGAGTAAGTCACTTGGTAATGGTATCGACCCAATGGATGTTATTGAGAAGTACGGTGCTGATGCATTGCGTTGGTTCTTGATGAATGGTTCAACACCTGGTCAAGATACTCGTTTTAGTTATGACAAGATGGATTCAGCTTGGAACTTTATCAATAAAATCTGGAATGCCTCACGTTATGTGATCATGAATCTTGATGACGACACACCAGCAATGGATGACCTTTCAGCTGTAACTAGTTATGATCTTTCTGATAAGTGGATTTTGGCTAAGTTGAACAACACTGTGAAAGATGTTAACCGTTTGATGGGAACGTTTGATTTTGGTGAAGTTGGTCGTAGCATGTATAACTTTATCTGGAATGACCTTTGTGACTGGTATATCGAAATGAGTAAGGCAACACTTACAGGTGACGATGAAGCTGCTAAGAAACAAAAGAAGATGATTTTGACTTATGTGCTTGATCAAACACTTCGTTTGATGCACCCAATCATGCCTTTCGTAACTGAAAAGATCTGGTTATCAATGCCTCATAATGGCAAGACAATTATGAATGCTAAATATCCTGAATATCATGAAAAACTTGATGATGCTGAAGCTATGAGTCAAATGGACGTCTTGATCGATCTGATTAAGTCATCAAGAAAGATTCGTGTGGAAGCTAGTGCACCAATGTCTAGTGCCGTTGATATCATGATCAAACCTCAAGATGATAAAATCAAAGCTATTATTTTGAACAATGAGGAATATATTGATCGTTTCATGCATCCTAAGGACTTACAAGTTGCGACTGATTTAGTGGCTCCAGCACTTGCTATGACAGCTGTCACAACTAATGCTGAATTGTATGTTCCTTTAGCTGAATTGATCAACATTGATGATGAAATTGCTCGTCAAAATGAAGAAATTGCTAAACTAGATCAAGAAATCACTCGAATTGATAAGAAATTATCAAATAAAGGCTTTGTGGCTAAGGCACCTGAAAAGGTTGTTAATGAGCAAAAAGAAAAACTAGCTGATTATCAATCACGTCAAGCTAAGGTACAACAAAGAATTCAACAATTAAAAGACAACAAATAATATTTGAGTATATAATGAATTGGGTTGGCATTCGGCCAACCCTTTTTCTTTAATAAAAAATGGAGTGGGGAAATTGTTAGAAAATTATCAAGCAGCAGTTAACTATATTCATTCATTACCTAAATTTCATCGAACTAACAATTTAGATAATATTAAAGAGGCATTAAATGTTTTAGGTAATCCTCAGAACAGTTATGAAACGATTCATATTACTGGTACCAACGGTAAAGGAACGACAACTAACTTTTTAGCTAATTTATTAGAGGGTACCGGTAAACGAGTGGGAATGTTTACTTCACCATTTATCAACGAGTTTAATGAGCGAATTCAAATAAATCATCAATATATTTCTAATGCTGATTTATTGGAAGAAGTTAATTTTATTAAGGATAAAATCGGTGATATTCCTCTAGCTGAATTTGAATTTGTTACCATTTTGGGTTATTTTTATTTCTGTGGTCGTGTAGATGTGGCAGTCATTGAAGCAGGTATTGGAGCGGCGCATGATAAAACTAATGTCATTACGCCGGTACTTTCAATCATTACTTCAATCGATTTGGATCATGAAAAATTGATTGGTCCTACGATTCAGGATATTGCCAAGGAAAAATCAGGAATCATAAAATCTAATGTGCCAATTGTGACTGGCCTTTTACAGGATTCAGTTCAGGACATTATTGAAGAAACGGCTGAGAAGAAAAATAGTCCGATTTTTAAATTTGGCCGTGAATTTGGTATAAAAAATTATAAAAATAATAATTTTAGACTATCGTTTATATATTATGATGATAGAGTAGACATTGAGGGAATTGATTGCCAAGGTTTTGAAAAAACTACGGCAATGAATGCTTCAATTGCCATTCGTGCATTTATTTGTTATCAAGAAGGTCATGATTTGAGAGTTTCAACAACTGCTATTAAGGACAATCTAGATAGAAATCATTTGCCTGCACGAGCTCAGATCGTTCAACAAAAACCAATGATTTTGATGGATGGAGCTCATAATATTTCGGCAATTCACAATTTAATTAATTCTTTAACAATTAATTATGAAAATAAGGATATAATTGTTTTGTATGCTGGAATGAAAGATAAGGATCGACAAGAGATTTTGGAAGAATTGGCTCCGAAAACAGAACATATTTATATCACAACGCTTGATATGGCACGTTCTGCTAAAGCTGAAGATTATGATTTGTCAGTTTATGACAATGTTTCCTTTGTTGAAAATTATCATGATGAGTTACAGAAAATTATTAGTAAGATGAATAGAAAACAAATACTTTTGATAACTGGTTCGTTTTATCTGATTTCTGATTTGGAACATTATTTCTCGTAGTTTGAGATATGATGATAAATTTAAGAGAAAAGATTTTAGCATATGGTGTTAGTACACTAAAAAATGAAGAATTATTGGCCGTAATCATTGGGAATGGCACGAGAAAAAATCGTGTCTCTGATCTGGCTCAAAAAATCATTTGCAATTCTAATGGTTTAAATTTGAGTTTAGAGCAATTAATGGCGTTTAATGGTATAGGAGTGGCTCAAGCTTGTAAGGTTTTGGCCGCAATTGAATTAGGTACGCGCAAAGTTCAGTCTGACACCTTATCCGAAACAGTTGTTTCTGTAGATGATGTAGGTCGACATTTAATAAATAAAATTGGTGGTGCCCCACAGGAAAAACTGGTCGCTGTTTATTTGAATAACAGCTATCATATAATTGATGAGAAGATTATTTTTATTGGCACGGTTGATCAGGCAACAGTTCATCCACGAGATATCTTACGTGAGGCTATTAGGATGTCGGCAACACAAATTGTGATTGCACATAATCATCCAAATGGTTCACTGATGTTTTCAAGGAATGATCAGGAGTTTAGTCTGAGGTTAAAAAAGTGTTGCCATTTAATAGGAATAAATTTAATAGATCACTTAATTATTACCAAAAAAACATTTTCTAGTTTAAAGTCTTTAAATTTAATTTAGGATATGATTTCGTCGTACTTTAAATCGACAGTTTCTATGATATAATTTTGGTTAGCGTAAAATGTGGTGTGTACTTTAAAGGAGAGAAAATAAATTGTTTGGTATTGGATCAAAGAAGCTTGGTATAGACTTGGGAACTGCAAACACTCTAGTTTATGCTGAAGGCAAAGGTATAGTTTTAAATGAACCTTCAGTTGTTGCAAAAAATAACAACACTGGAGAAATTGTTGCAGTCGGTTCAGATGCACGTGAAATGATTGGTCGTACACCAGGAAGTATTTCTGCAATTCGTCCAATGCGTGACGGTGTTATTGCCGATTACGATACAACTGCTGCAATGATGAAGTATTTTATCGAAAAAACAGCTAATAACTCTAAACCATCAGTAATGGTTTGTGTTCCTAGTGGTGTTACTGAAGTTGAAAAAAGAGCTGTTATTGAAGCAACTCAACATGCGGGTGCTCGTGAAGCTTATGTAATTGAAGAACCATTTGCTGCAGCTATTGGTGCCGGTCTTCCTGTTATGGATCCAACCGGTAACATGGTTGTTGATATTGGTGGTGGTACAACTGATGTTGCTACTATTTCATTGGGTGGTATCGTTTCATCGCGTTCAATCCGTGTTGCTGGTGATAAGTTTGACGAATCTATTTCTGCATATATTAAGTCAAACTACAACCTTCAAATTGGTGAAAGAACTGCTGAAGACGTTAAGATCCAAATTGGTTCTGCATCTATTGAAAAATCAAAAGAAATTGACTCAATGCAAATTCGTGGTCGTGATCTAGTGACTGGTCTACCTAAGACTGTTCAATTAACTGGTGAAGATATTGCAACAGCTATTCACGAAAACGTTGAAGAAATTATTGAAACAATTAAAGAAACTCTTGAGGAAACATCTCCTGAAATTGCTGCCGATGTAATCGATCATGGTATCGTTCTTACTGGTGGTGGTGCATTATTACATCACTTACCAGAAGTAATATCAGAAGCAACTGGAGTTCCCGTGTTCATTGCTCAAGACCCACTAGATTGTGTGGCTATCGGTACTGGAGAATCACTCAAAAATATCGATGTAATGCGTCGCCAAAAATAAGCGGGTTAATCCCGCTTTTTTTTATTTGATCTACTAGGAGGAAGCAATGCAAAAATTTTTTTCAAATAAAAAATTAATCATTTTGATGGTACTTATTATTGTTACTTTTGGTTTATTGGCGGTTACGGTTAACATCCGTGATAAAAAAAGTACACCACCAGTGATCCAACAGGTTGGTAATGATGTCGTCAGCGTAGTTGGAGGAGTATTTGCCTATCCAACGAATGCAGTTAAAAATGCTACCTCAGAATTTTCTGATTTGTACAGCACCTATTCCGAGAACAAGCGGCTTAAGGCAAGAATTGGTGAATTGGCACAAAACCAAGCTAAATTAGAAGTAGTTCAAGATGAAAATCAGAAATTAAAACAAGAATTAAAATTAAATGGTACTTTGACGGATTATTCAACAGTCAATGCGTCAGTTTTATCTCGGTCACCAAGTAGCTGGCAAAGTTATTTGACTATTAATCGTGGTCAGACAAGTGGGATTAAGAAAAATATGCCAGTTATGTCTGGTAAAGGTTTGATCGGTAGAATCGTTGAGGTTGATAAAATTAGTTCTAAAGTTGAACTTATTTCGACCGATAATGAATTGAACGATAAATTTGCTTCAGAAATCATTGGTAGTAATAATAAAAGTATTACCGGAGTGGTTAGTCGCTATGATAGTGCTTCAGGTGATCTAGTGATGGAGAACGTTAATTCAACTAAAGATATTAAAAAAGGCCAAAGTGTTATCACATCCGGTTTAGGTGGTTTAACACCTCGAGGGTTATATATCGGTAAAGTTTATGGAATCAAGAAGGACAACTATGGTATGACAAATTCTGTTTATATCACGCCAGCAGCTGAACTTCGTAACTTTACGGTTGTAACGGTTATTAAGTCATCGGTTAGTGGTGAAAAATAATGGATATTAAAGTACGAAAAACAATCGGTCAAGTATTATTCATTTTGTTAGCATTTTACCTTGATGGTTTAATGAAATGGGCCTTTTTGAATAATATGAATCGTGGCGTGATTGTTATTTTGCCACAAATAATGTTGATGGCAATTGTTATGTTGACGATGCGTATCGATAACAGGCGACAATTGATGACGTATGGCATAGTCTTTGGATTGATCTATGATTCTTACTACTATGGAATTGTCGGACTATATACTATTTTGTTGCCATTAATTATGGTAGGGATTGATCATTTTAAGTTCTTATTAGTGAAAAATAATATGGGCTATGAATTGTCGATCTACTTTCTGTCATTAACTTTTCTACAATCAGGTATTTATTTGTTAGAGAGATTATTACAGCAAACTAATACGAGTGTGTTTGATTTCATCACATATACATTAGGGCCAACATTATTGTGGAATGTCGTGGTATTCTTTATCCTCTACATTCCTTTGGCAAACTTGTCTGAATGGTTGGTGAAATATCGGAGGGATAGTAAATGAGTGACATCATTTTAAAAGGTGATAAAAATGGTTTTTCCGTCATTATTGACGTTAACGCCAATTATGTTGATGCGTTTAAAGAATTAAAAGAAATGATCATGCAACAAAACGTCAAGTCAACTAATGAAGATGATGATGTTATTAATTTTACTGTTAAGACGGGAAATCGTTTATTAAATACGGATCAAAAAGCTGCCATTAAGGAACTTTTTAGTAAATATCCACAACTGTATTTGAAAGATATTGAATCTGATGTCGAGAGTAAGATTGCAGTTGAAAAAATGTTTAATAAAACTAAAACTAATATTGAATCAGGAATCGTTCGTAGCGGTCAGAAATTAGATTACGAAGGTGATTTAATATTTTTGGGAACGTTACATCGTGATGCCCAGATCTGTACCACCGGGTCAGTTTATATTCTGGGTGAAGTCAATGGGATTGTGCAAGCTGGCTATCCTAATAATACTGGTGCGACGATTTTTGGAAATTTAAAAGATGTCGATCAAATTAGGATTGCTGATGTGATTGAAATTGTGACAGATGATAATCGGGATGATTTTAAGAATGGTAGTTTTGCTTTTATCGATGACTTACATTCAATTAGTGTAGATAATTTAAAAAATTATAAAAATAGATTGAATGATCTAAAGAAAAGGACCGGTTAACTATGGGGATATCAATAGTTGTAACTTCTGGAAAGGGTGGAGTTGGGAAAACAACTACTACCGCAAATGTCAGTACTGTTTTGGCCAGTCTTGGTAAAAAGGTTTGTATGGTTGATTTAGATATCGGTCTAAGAAACCTTGATGCTGTTATGGGACTAACTAACCGAATTGTTTATGATATTGTTGATGTTGCACAACATCGAGTAGTAGTATCACAAGCTTTAGTTAGGGACCCACGTTTTGAAGACAATTTGTATTTATTGGCAGCTTCACAGTTTGCTGATAAGTATGTTTTGGATAAGGCTTCGGTGGGAAGTATTGTTAACGAATTAAAACAACGTTTTGATTTTGTAATGATTGATTGTCCAGCCGGAATTGAATATGGTTTTCAAAATGCCGTTTCAATTGCTGATGGTGCCTTAGTGGTAACTAATCCAGAGGTTGCTTCTGTTAGTGATGCCGATCGAGTTGTTGGTATTCTTGAGAATATGAATATGCCGATCACACCACATTTGATTATTAACCGGATTCGTAAGAATATGATCAATAACGGAACTTCTATGAGAATTGATGATATTGTTAATCATTTAGGAATCCCTTTGTTGGGGATCGTAATTGATGAAGATAAAGTCATTTCGGCATCTAACGCTGGTTGCACAGTTGCTTTTGATAATGAAAGTGATGCTGGTCGCAGTTATCAGCATATTGCTCGGCGGATGTTGGGTGAAAACATACCCTTGGATTTGTCAGATCAAACAAAGAAGATTGGTTTTTGGGGCAGAGTGTTTGGAAGAAAATAGTCATTGTGATATAATCTTTTTGTAAATTGAATAAGTCAACACAGGGGGAGCCATTCGGCTGAGAGTGAACTACTAAGTTCAGACCCTTTAAACCTGTTATGTTAATACATGCGTAGGGATAGTGTTGTTCAAGCAAACGCTCGAACTCTCTTGTGATGACAAAATCAGAAGGGAGTTTTTTTGTATGACCAATATTAGTAAAGGTAACGACTTAATTATTTTGACAGAAGGGGCTTTGATAACCGCTTTGGCACTAGTGCTATCATTTGTTCCACATTCTACGGGGGTGTCATCTATTGAGTTTATGTATGGCTTGATACCGATGGCGATTTTTGCCTTACGTCGTGGGTTGAAGGCCGGTTTGATGGCGGGATTAGTCTGGGGCATTTTGGATCTGGTATTACGAGGTTTTAGTAATGGTGGCTTTTTAAATCCGTTACAAGGATTTGTTGAATATCCATTAGCTTTCGGTGTTGTTGGTTTGATTGGTTTAGGTAGTACACAAGTTAAGCAGGCAATTGAACGTGGTAAAAATGTTTTGGGATTGATTATTTTTTATTCGGCCGTCGGTTTTTTTGCAAAATATTTTTTCCATTTTATTGCTGGAGGTATCTATTGGGGAACATACGCTCCTAAAGGGATGAATCCTTGGATCTATTCACTGGTTATTAATGGTGGTAGTTTTATTGCCAACATGATTATGCTGGTGGTTTTGGCAGTTGTTTTGAATCGAGTCTTTAAGCAATTAATTATTGTGAAAAATTAAATAAAAATAGGCTAACCAATCAGAAATGATTGGCTAGCCTATTTTTTGTTAAACAAAACTCATAAATGCTCCTAAAACTACACCACCAATGGTAACTAAAATCATTAACCAAACAACAACTTGTGTAATTTTTGTTAAAGTGCTTTTAGGTTTCTTATCATCCAAAACTTCCACCACCAAATTAATATTATATATTGAAATGGTACTTCAGAATAACAATTTATGCAATATTTGTAAGCAGACATTTCCTATATTGAAAAATCCCCCCACCGCTTGAACTGTATAATTAGTAAATGCTTTCACATTTATTGACGGATTGTCGAATATCGTGTGGTTAAAAGTGGGGAATTGTGGTAAATTAGGAAGTGTTAAAGAATTGAGGTGAACTGTCCATGTTCATGGGTGAATTTCATCACACACTTGATACTAAAGGCAGGATTATTGTTCCTGCTAAGTTTAGAAAGCTGCTTGGTGAAAGCTTTATAGTCACTCGGGGCATGGATGGTTGCCTTTTTGGTTATCCATTGGAACAATGGGGAAAACTAGAGGATCAGTTGGATAAACTACCTCTAACCAAAAAGGATGCGAGAGCATTTACTCGATTCTTTTACTCTGCTGCTGCAGAGGCAGAATTTGATAAGCAAGGTCGGATTAATCTTTCGACATCACTAATTGAATTTGCCAAATTGAATAAGAACTGTGTAATCGTTGGCGTTTCTGACCGAATTGAAATTTGGGATGAGGAACGTTGGAATAAATTTAGCCAAGAGGCTGAAGATAATTTTGAAGAAATATCGGAGAAAATGACAGACTTTGACTTCTAATGTATATAAACATAAAACAGTATTATTAAAAGAGACTATTGATGAAATTAACCCACATGATAATGGCATCTATGTAGATGCTACTTTTGGTCGTGGTGGACACACCAAAGAATTGTTGAGTCGAGTTCACAATAGCCATCTTTATGTTTTTGATAGAGATGAGGCCGCAATTGAGGTCGGTGAAAGTATTCAAAATGATTCTTCAATAATTGGTGATAACTCATTAACTTTAATTCGTGATAATTTTGAAAATATGCAGGCTCGTTTGAATGAACTTGGTATCGAAAAGGTTGACGGTGTCGTATATGATCTAGGGGTTTCTTCTCCTCAATTTGATGACGCCGTCAGAGGCTTTAGTTATAAAAAAGAAGCACGTTTAGATATGCGAATGGATCAGCGACAAGATCTTGATGCTGAAAAAATCGTTAATGATTGGTCATATAATGATTTGGTAAGTATTTTTTATAAGTATAGTGATGAAAAATTTGCTAAACAAATTGCTCGATCAATTGAACGTATCAGAGCTGAACATCGGATCACTTCTACCTTAGAGTTAGCGGATATCATTAAAAATGCTATTCCAGCTCCAGCTAGAAGAACTGGTGGGCATCCAGCTAAACGTGTCTTCCAAGCAATTAGAATTGCTGTAAACGATGAATTGGGTTCACTTGAAAGATCCCTTGAACAGGCAATTGATTTGCTGGCCCCTAAAGGTCGCATAAGCGTTATAACTTTTCAATCCAAAGAAGACCGAATTGTAAAACACATTTTTAAAAACAATTCATATGTTGATTTACCAAGAGGATTACCTGTTATTCCAGATGATATAAAACCCATTTTAAAACAGATTACTAGGAAACCTATCCTACCTAATACTGAGGAGTTATCTGAAAATAATCGAGCACATAGTGCAAAACTACGTGTCGTTGAAAAGATATAATGGAGAATTATTAATATGAGAGAAGAAAGTACTGCAAGAAATTTACAAGAATATCAAGAAGCTGTTGAACCACAACCAGAACTTCAAGCAGCTCCAAAAACAGGCAGTGTTGCCTTGTCAAAATTTGAGACCCTTTCTATAGTTGGTCTTGGTCTTTTGATGTTGGCACTTATGGTTACTTTAGTGAGTATTAAAGTATCGATGACTTCTTCTCAAAATAAATTAGATAGTTTAACAACCCAAATAACAAAGACTAATACAAGTAATGTTAATTTAAGACAAGAGATTTCGGGGTTAACCAGTTTTGATCGTTTTTCTTCTTTTGCGAAAAAGCATAATTTGAAAATGAGTGACAACAATGTAAGGAACATTTCGAAATGAGTAAGTTTAAAAAATTATTTAAAAATAAGGCAAGACGCAATCATTATATTGTTGGTATGGTCATATTGATTGCGACTGCCTTTTCTTTTATCCTTTTTATCCAAAGATTTGCATATATTGCGATGAGTAAGCAATATGATGGTGTTAATTTGGTACAACGGACCAAACAAAAGTATGAACATGTAACTAAATTAAATGCTAAACGTGGTGAGATTCTAGATGTCGATGGTGATATGATTGCTGGAGATTCAACAATCTATAATATTTATGCGGTCGTTTCACATAAGTCGAAAACTACTGATGGTAAGCCTGACTATATAACGGATAAAGAAAAAACAGCCCGAATATTAAGTAAATATTTACCATTATCACAAAAGCAATTACGTAAGTATCTGACTCCAAAAACAAAAGATCAGTATCAGGTTGAATTTGGACCGGCTGGTCGTAGTCTTTCAATTGAAATCAAACGTAAGATTGCTGCGCAAAAATTGCCGGGAATCCATTTTGTTGAACTCCCATCTAGATCGTATCCCAACGGTGTTTTTGCAACCAATTTAGTTGGTTTTACAAAGGCTGATAACGCGAATGATCAGAACAGTAACATCAGTGGTGTCATGGGAGTTGAAAAATACTTCAATAAGCTTCTGTCTGGTCGTAATGGTAAACAGACTACTAAAGTTGATAACAGTGGTAATGAATTACCAAATTCACAGTTGGTCGAAAAGAGTTCAGCTGATGGTTCAAATATTTATCTAACGTTAAATAGTAAAATTCAGCAGTATACTGAAATTTTGGCGCAAACTGTTGACGAAAAATATGCACCTAAAGATCTACAAATATTGGTTATGAATGCTAAAACAGGTGCAATTGAGGCTGCTACGCAAAGACCAACCTTTAATCCCACAACTGGAAAAGGTTTAAGCAACAGTTGGCGAGATACCTTAGTAGAAGATCAATTTGAACCCGGTTCTGTTATGAAAATATTAACTTTATCGGCGTCAATTGATTCAGGAAACTATGAGCCTAATCAACTTTACAAATCAGGGACAGTTGAAGTTGGTGGTAGAACAATCGGTGATTGGAATACTGCCGGTTGGGGATATATTCCTCTGTCAGAGGCATTCACTAGATCATCCAACGTCGGAATGGTCAAGTTGGAAGAAGAAATGGGCTCTAAAACTTGGATGGAATACATGCAGAAATTTAATATTGGTAAAAAAACTGGGATCGAACTACCTGGTGAAGTTGCCGGTGGTATTTCTTATGAGCATACAAGTGATCAAGCAATGACTTCATTTGGCCAAAGTGTCAACGTCAATACAATGCAAATGCTACAAGCATTTTCCGCAATTGCTAACGGCGGTAAGATGATCAAACCACAAATCGTTCAGAGGGTAGTTGATCCGAATACTGGTAAAACGACTCAAAGTTTTAAACGAAAGGTTGTCAGTCAACCAATCAAAGCAAGTACAGCCAAGCAAGTTCAAAAAGCGATGCGTCAGGTTGTTACTAAGAGTTACGGTACTGGTATGGCTTATAACGTTCCCGGTGTTAAAGTTGGTGTTAAAACTGGTACAGCTCAGATTGCTTCTCCTGAGGGAGGTTATTTGACAGGCTCGAATAACTATATTTTCTCAGTTGCAGGGATGGTTCCATATGATGATCCTAATTACATTGTTTATGTAACAATGAAGCAACCACAGAAAATGACGGAGGCTCCTGAAAAGATTTTGTCAGAAATATTTAATCCGTTAGTTAAAAGATTAGTCAATCAGGGTAAATCACCGGCTAAAACTGCTGAAGCGGGTAGTCAATATGTCAGCATTCCTAGTTTGTTGGATAAATCAACTAATGATTCACTCAATGAAATTAAAAATCTCAAACTGCAATCAGGTGTTATTGGAACTGGTGACAAAGTAGTTCAACAACTACCTGGAAGTGGTGAGAAGGTTATGCCTGGCCAAAGAATTGTTCTTTTGACTAATGGGGCGATGACAATGCCTAATTTATCTGGTTGGTCTAAGAATGATGTTTTGAAGTTTGCCGAAATAACCGGTAAACAGATCACTACTAAGGGTGATGGATATGTTGTGAAACAATCGGTCAAGTCTGGTCATGTGATAAACGGGAGTGGTAAAATTATAGTTACATTGAAAAATAAATAATTAAGGGGATTTTCATGGAATTAAGTCATATTATTTTCACTATAATTAGTTCGTTTGCAATCGTAGCTATCTTCATGCCATTTTTGATAGGATACTTAGTTGCACACAAAGAAGGACAATCGATTAGAGAAGAAGGTCCTAAATGGCACGAAAAGAAATCTGGAACACCTACAATGGGTGGTTTGTTAATTATCATTGCCGCCTTGATCACCAATATTTGGGTCGGCCTTTGGCAAGGTCAATTGACTCATTCATTATTGATTACAACTTTTGTAATTGTTTTGTATGGTTGTATTGGTTTTATTGATGATTTTATCAAAGTATTCAAAAAACGTAATTTAGGTCTACGTGCCTATCAAAAGGCACTTTTGCAGGTTTTAGTCGGAATCATATTCTTATATGTTTACAGTGGTGATCAATTGCCAATGAACTTTACGGTACCTGGTTTATTTTCAATCAATTCAGTTGCAATTTTTGTAATATTTACTATCTTTTGGTTGGTAGGATTTTCTAATGCAACTAATTTAACTGATGGTTTGGATGGTTTATTAGGTGGTTTAGGAACAATTTCGTATGCCACTTATGGATTGATTGCTCTTAATCAAAACCGTTTTGATTTAGCTATCGTTTGTTTCTCAGTAGTGGGAGCTTTGTTGGCTTTCTTAGTCTTTAATCACAAACCAGCTAAGATTTTTATGGGTGACGTTGGTTCATTAGCACTTGGTGCCGGATTGGCAGCTATTTCCATTCTATTAGGTCGTTACTGGTCACTCTTGTTGATTGGTTTCGTCTATGTAGTTGAAACAATGAGCGTTATGTTACAAGTCTTCTCGTTCAAAGTTTTCCATCGTCGTATTTTTAAGATGACACCAATTCATCATCATTTTGAAATGTTGGGTTGGACTGAATGGAAGATCGATATTGTGTTTTGGATCGTCGGTGCAATCTGTTCCGCAATTTATCTAATTTTATTCGTATAGGAAGTAAATAATAGCAATGAAAACAGAGAGTAATTATTCAAACAAGAAGATCTTAGTTTTAGGTTTAGCTAAAAGTGGTTTTGCAGTTGCTAAGCTGTTGAAGCAGATGGGTTCAGATGTCACTGTGGTTGACTCTAATCCGTTAGAAAATAATGCTGAAGCGCATGCGTTGATTGATGCAGGATTCAAAGTGATCACGGGGAGTAACGATGCTAATTTGATCGACGACTCGTTTGATTACTTGGTTAAGAATCCTGGAATCGTTTATGAAAATGATTTGGTTCAACAAGCAGAGAAATTGAATATTCCAGTCATTACAGAACCAGAAATAGCCTATAGTTATTCTGATGCAACGATGATTGCTGTTACTGGTACCAACGGTAAAACAACTGTAACGACTTTGATTCAATTGATGTTGAAACATTCACCAGAGTTTAAAAATTCATATTATGCGGGAAATATTGGTATTCCCATTTCAGATGTTATTCAAAAGGCAACTAAAAATGATGTTGTGGTTACAGAGTTATCAAGTTTCCAACTTCAAGGCACAATTGATTTGCATCCACATGTTGCTGTGCTGAATAATATTTATTCAACCCACATTGATTTTCACAAGACTCGTGAAAATTACATTAAAGCTAAAATGCATATTACTAAGAATCAAACAAAGAATGATTACTTTGTTGTTAACTGGAATACAAAAGAATGGCAAAATTTAGCCCAACAATCAAATGCTCAGATTTTACCTTTCTCTGATAATCAAGAATTAGTTCATGGTGCCTGGATCAAGGATGAGAGTATTTATTGTAATGGCGAACGTATCATGGCTATTAGTGATATTCAAATTCCTGGTGAACATAATGTTCAAAACGCTTTAGCAGCAATCAGTGTTGCGAAGTTATATGATGTAAGTAACGAGGATATCATTGAAGTATTATCATCTTTTAGAGGTGTCAAGCACAGAATACAATATGTCGATACTTTTGGGAGTCATAAATTTTATAATGATTCTAAGGCAACCAACATAGAAGCAACTATTGTGGCCTTGAGCGCATTTAAAAACCCAATTACTTTAATTGCTGGGGGACTTGATCGTGGTAATGGCTTTGATGAGTTGATCCCGGTACTTAAGGGTAAAGTTAAGAACTTAGTTGTTTATGGAGAGACAGCTGACAAAGTTATTGAATCAGCTGAAAAAGCTGACGTTGGTAATATCATCAAAGTAAACAATTTGACTGAAGCTGTTCCGGAAGCTTATAAAGCTAGTGATGAAGGTGATGTTATTTTACTTTCACCAGCAGCTGCTAGTTGGGATCAATTCCATACCTTTGAAGAACGTGGTGACCAATTTATTAAAGAGGTTGAAACTTTAAAGGGAGAAGTCGAATAAATGAAAAAAATGCGCATAATTGTTTCCGGCGGTGGAACAGGTGGACACATTTATCCTGCAATGGCCTTGATTAAGCGTCTCAAGGAACGTGACTTGATTGATGACGTTTTATACGTTGGAACTGAAAAGGGCTTAGAGAGTAAAATTGTCAAGAATGCCGGGATAGACTTTAAGACCATTGAAATTCGTGGTTTTAAACGAAAACTTACCTTGGACAACCTAAAAACAGTAGAACTTTTTCTTTCAAGTATTGGTAAATCGAAAAAGATCATTAAGGAATTTAAACCAGATATTGTAATTGGAACGGGTGGTTATGTCTGTAGTGCGGTAGTATATGCAGCTCATCAATTACATATTCCAACAGTTATTCATGAACAGAACACAATCGCTGGTGTAACCAATAAATTCTTGGCTCATTTTGTTGATAAGATTGCAATTGCTTTTACTGAAGCCGTTGACCAATTCAGTGAAAAGAAAAAAATTGTATTCACCGGTAATCCTCGAGCACAAGAAGTCGTTAATATTCAAAAAAATGATCGGTTGAAAGAATTTAATTTAGATGCCAATAAGGATACAGTAATGATATTTGGTGGTTCTCGTGGTGCAAAGCCAATCAACCAGGCAACTATTGAAACAATGGATAAGTTTATAGAGGCAGATTATCAAGTCTTGTTTGTTACAGGACGAGTACATTATGACAATGTGATTAAATTAATTGATTCTAAGTATTTAAATAGTGCAAATATTTCGGTATTGCCATATATTGATAACATGCCGGAGATTTTACCTGACATTAAGCTGATCGTAGGACGTAGCGGTGCAACCAGCATTGCTGAAATAACTGCTTTAGGAATTCCTGCTATTTTTATTCCTAGTCCTTACGTAACGCATGATCATCAAACTAAAAATGCTATGTCCGTCTCAAAGGTTGGGGCAGCTAAACTGATTCCTGAAAAGGAACTTACTTCTGAGTCATTATTCAAAGAGATTAATGACATTATGAGTGATACGACCGTTCAGCAGACAATGTCAGTTAAGTCCAAAGAAATTGGCGTACCTGATGCTGCTGATCGTTTGATAAAAGTTTTGACTGATTTAGTAAATAAGTAATGTATGAGGATTAATGGTGTTGAAAAAAAGAAGAGTTAGGATAAGTAGAAATAGTCTGATTTTTATCATAGTTTTTGTCATAATATTAATCGCTTATTTTGGCTCATCTTTAAGTAAAGTGAGAAATATCAACGTCAAAGGTGTCAATGACTTAGGTGCACAGCAAGTGATCGATGCTACCAAGATCGATGACAATTCAACTTTATTTAATGTTTTGTTACACCATGGTTCGATTGCAAAAAAAACTGAAAAGAAATTACCATCTATCCAATCGTTATCATTCCGAACACACAATTTACGAGACTTAACGATCAGCGTTAAAGAACATCCAACGTTGGGTTATATTTATAAAGATAGTGGTTATTATCGGATCATCAACGATGGTCAAGTGATAAATCAAAAGATGAGTTCACCGATTGGAAATTATCCAATTTATAGTAACTTTAGTGATAGTAGATTAAAACAGATGTCTAACATTTATGCAGAGTTACCTAGTAATGTGAAGACAAACGTGTCTCAGATTTACAATTCTCCGACCAAATTGAATCCATATCGAATCAAAATTGATATGAATGATGGCAATAAGGTTATTGCCGACATGAGAAGTGTTAAATCAAAATTAAAATATTATCCAGGTATGGCTGCTCAAATGAAAAAAAAGGGCGTTATAGATTTAGAGATCGGTGCCTACTCTTATCCTTTTAAAGACAAGAAATAGGTTTAATATAATCATTTTTGTGTTAAAATTTTTTAGTGAATAGATTTTTCTAGGTAAGGGAGGCTGCCACGATTAATGGACAATTCTGAATTTTTTGTAGGTCTTGATATTGGCACAAATTCGATAAAAGTAGTCGTTGCTGAATCGTCCGACGATAGATTAAGTATCGTAGGCGTTGGAAGTGAGAGATCCGAAGGGGTCAGCCGTGGCGTTATAGTCGATATAGACAAAGCTGCAGGCGCTATTAAGAAAGCGGTCAAAAAGGCTGAAACACAAGCAAATATTTCAATACGTGACGTTGTAGTCGGCATATCGGCGAACATGTTACAAATAGAAAAATGTCAGGGTATGATAGCGGTTGGATCACAATCGAAAGAAATCGCTGAAAATGATGTCCGACAGGTGATGTTGGCCGCCATGGTTCAAAACTTACCTAGTGAGAGAGAGGTTGTCTCTCTGATACCTAAACAGTTTTCTGTTGATGGGTTTAATAACATCCGTGATCCCCGAGGGATGATAGGCGTTCGTTTGGAAATGACTGGTATCATTTATACTGCGCCAAAAACAATCGTACACAATACAAAAAAGGCCATTCAAAAAGCAGGCCTAAATATTATTCATAAGGTTATTTCTCCAATGGCATTGAGCCAAGTCGTTTTAAATGATGGTGAGAGTGACTTTGGAGCTGTAATTATTGACATGGGAGCCGGTCAAACGACTGCCTCTGTTGTGCACGATCATAATTTGAAGTTATCTACAGTTGATTTTGAAGGTGGAGATTATGTTACACACGATATTTCAGTGGTTTTAAATACGACCGTTGAAAATGCCAATCAATTAAAGCTCTATTATGGTAATGCTTCGGCAGACAAGTCAGCAACTGATGAAAACATCAGTGTTGAAGTAGTTGGTAAAAATGAACCTACGATGATTTCAGAAGAGTATCTTTCTGAGATTATTGAGGCCAGACTTAACCAAGTCTTTACCAGACTACAAGCACCACTTGAAGATGCCGGTGCGTTATCTCTACCAGGAGGAATTGTTTTAACTGGTGGAGTCGCTGCTACACCAAATATTGAAGATTTAGCAAAGAAAATATTTGATGTCAAAGTTAGAAGTTATGTACCTACACAAATGGGTATGCGCTATCCTTCGTATTCACTGGGCCTTGGTCTAGTCACGTATGCTTCTAGACTGAATGATATTGGAGTTATCGCTGACAATGTTGTCAATGGTGCAACAATTGATCGTAATAGTAATAGACCACAACCTCAAGTAGCTCCTGAACAAACAATGGAGCGACCTGAACCAATTAGACAAACTCATGAAGATCAGCCAACAGAACAAGAGACAACTACACCTGAAAAAGGTAAGAAGACGTCGAAATTCAAGGACTTTTGGAGCAGATTTTTTGATTAAAAAATAAATAAATTAGATTTAATAGGAGGAACTCCTTAATGGAATATACTTTAGACTCAACCCAAAACAAGGGAGCGGTAATCAAGGTTATCGGTGTCGGTGGTGCCGGTGGCAATGCTGTCAATCGCATGGTAGAAGCAGGAATCAAAGGTGTTCAGTTCATTACTGCTAATACTGATGTTCAAGCTTTGGAAAGCTCAAATGCTGAAACTAAAATTCAATTGGGACCTAAATTAACACGTGGATTAGGTGCTGGTTCAAACCCTGAAGTTGGACAAAAAGCTGCTCAAGAAAGTGAAGAAGCCATTAAAGAAGCCCTTGAAGGCGCTGATATGATTTTTGTAACTGCCGGAATGGGTGGTGGTACCGGAACTGGTGCTGCTCCTATCGTAGCTAATATTGCTAAAGAAAGTGGTGCTTTAACCGTTGGAGTTGTTACACGTCCTTTCGCCTTTGAAGGTGCTAAACGTTCACGTTTTGCTGCAGACGGTATCACGGAACTTAAAAAGGATGTTGATACGCTAGTTATCATTTCTAATAGTAAATTATTGGAAATCGTTGATAAGAAGACACCAATGGGCGAAGCATTCAGTATCGCTGATGATGTTTTACGTCAAGGTGTTCAAAGTATTTCTGATCTTATTACATCTCCTGGTTTCGTTAATTTGGATTTTGCTGACGTTAAGACAGTTATGTCAGACCAAGGTTCAGCTCTGATGGGTATTGGTCAAGCTAACGGTGATAACAGAATTACTGAAGCCACTAAGAAAGCTATTTCTTCACCATTACTTGAAGTTTCAATTGATGGTGCTAAACAAGTATTACTTAATATTACTGGTGGACCAGATTTATCATTATTTGAAGCACAAGATGCAGCGCAAATTGTTTCCGAACAAGCTACATCTGATGTTAATATAATCTTTGGTACTTCAATCGATGACACACTTGGTGATCAAGTTAAAGTTACCGTAATTGCTACTGGTGTCGAAACTGAAGAGAATAAAAAGAGAGAACCAATTAGACGTCCAGCCTTGAACAATCCAAGAGCTACACTAGACAATAGCAGTAATAAGGCTGACAATGGCACAAATGCCACTCAACCAAAGACACAAGCACCATCTTCTAGTGACCCTTTGGCAGATTGGGATATTAATCGTGATGCATCTAAACAAAAGAATGCTTCTGGTGAAAAGGGAGATTTCGAAATTTTCCAAAAGCCTGAAACAATTGATTTGAGTGATGATGATGACGATTCAACTCCTCCAATCTTCAAGCGTCGTAACAATAAATAAAAGGAGATTTTCCTATGGCATTTGAAAAATTAGGCAGTTTCTTTGGTATTAACGATGATGATGAACCCAATGAAAAGAAAGTCATGACTAATACTGAACAACCTAAATCAGATTATTCAAACAATGAAAAGGTCGTATCAATGAGTACAGCTAGTGAGGCAAGAACTAAAGCTAATAGTAAAATTGCAATCTATCAACCAAGAGTTTACTCAGATGCAAAAGTTATTGCCAAACAACTTTTGAATAATAAAGCTGTAATTGTTAATTTTAATAATGTCAATGATGAGCAATCAAAGAGAATCGTAGACTTTTTAACTGGTACTATCTTCGCCTTGAATGGCGAAATTAAACGTGTTGGAGAAAAAATCTTTCTTTGCACACCACCAAAGTTTGAAATCGATGGAAGCATACCAGATATAAACGAATAAAGTCGAGGAAAGATATGGATCGAATTTTAAGTGGATTACCACAGATTATCGGTGGCGCTTTTGAATTATATGAATTTATAATTTTTGTGTATTGTTTGTTATCATTCATACCATCATTAAATAATTCAGTCTTCGGAAGGCTAGTAGCTTCAGTGGTAGATCCATTCTTAAATTTAATTAGAAGAGTTCTGCCGATTGTATCGACAGGTATTCTTGATTTTTCTCCAATAGTTGCGTTGATCCTAATTCAATTATTGCAGAAAGTGATATTTATGATGATCTAACTATGGATGATAAAAAAACAATCATTGGTGGAGGCTATTTCCGTCCGGAAGAGAAGCCTTTCATTGATAAAATGAGTGGTATTTTATTAAAAGCTCAAACAATGTATACTCCACAACTTACCGATTTCTTAAATCTGCGTGAACAAACAATTTTGAATAATCTGATCAACAAGTATAGTGACCTTTATGTGCACTATTTTGGTGGTTATCACAATGCAGAAAGAGTCAGGGGAATAATTGCTCCTGACTATTTTGTGCCTGTGGAAGCGGATTATGAACTCACAATGTATGAGATTCGGTATCCTGAAAAATTTGCTAATTTGCATCACGGTCAAATATTAGGTTCCTTAACCGGATCAGGCGTCGAGCGTGATCGTTTTGGGGATATTATTACCGATGGCGAGAATTGGCAATTTTTTGTATTTAAATCAATGGGGTCATATATTGAAGATCAAGTTAAAAAAATTGGGCCTTATAAGGTTCATTTGATTGAAAAAAACTTGAATGAATTACTTTTACCAAGAGATGAATCAACTGACGATACGATCAATGTTCAATCATTGCGATTGGATTCGATTATTGCGACCGTCTATAATTTGTCGCGGCAGAATGCTAAAGCACTAGTTGATCATGGGAAAGTTCAAATCAATTGGGTTGTGAACAAAAATGCTAGTTCATTTATTACAATTACTGATACACTAAGTGTCAGAGGCTTTGGCCGAATAAGAATTAATGATATTATGGGACGAACGAAGAATGAAAAGTATATTCTTTTCGTGAATATCATTAAGAAATAATAGGGGCGTGAAGTTATGGTATTGTCACCAGTAGAAATACAGGATAAAGAATTTGATAACAAATTTCGAGGCTATGACCGCGACCAAGTTGACAGCTTTTTGAAACAAGCAGCCCAGGATTATAATTTAGCACTTCAAAAGAGTGCTCAGTTAGAAAAAGAATTAAAGGATACTTCAGAACAACTGAAATATTTTACTGATATGAAGGATGCTTTGAATCAATCTATTTTGGTGGCTCAAGAAGCAGCCGAAAAGGTTAAGACTGAATCTGAACAAGAGGCTCAAATAATTGTTGAAGAATCACAGAAAAAAGCTCGTGATTTACTCAATCAATCAACTGAGAAATCTAATCAAATTCTTCAAGATGCATCTGATCGGGCCAGACAAGTGACGATTGAAACTGATAATCTGAAGCGAAGTGTTAATTCTTTCCGTAAGGGATTGCAAGGAATGTTGCAGCAACAAATGGAAATGGTTGATAACCCCGAGTGGTCCAAGCTTAATGACAGTACGTCTACTGACAAATTGAAACAAGAAGTTGGGACTCAACCGGATGCTAATTCGACGAATAATTATCAAAATAATTCACAGGATTATGAAAACTCGCAAGATTCAGTTTTCAATTCGGATCAAATGAACTATAATAACAATATTCAGGATGACCAACCAGACGAATCGTACACGATTAATCATCAACAAAATGAGCCAACGTTTAATTTTAAAGATGATCAGTCTAAGGGAAATCCTAAAAATAATTAAAAGAACAAGTGCTTTGGAGATATTTTTTCAGCGAGCTAGTGAATGGTGTGAGACTAGTAAAAATTATCTATGGTATATCAACTTTTAAACATTTTATTTGAATTACCAATAGGTGGTATAACGAAGAACTCGTCCTAGAATTGGATGAGTTCTTTTTAATTTCAGAAGGGGTGCAAGAATGCGAGTAAAAGATACTTTAAATTTAGGTAAAACTAAATTCCCAATGCGCGGCAGCTTACCAACCAAGGAAGCTGAATGGCAAAAAGATTGGGAAGAAAACAAACTTTATGAACAACGTCAAAAATTAAATGAGGGCAAACCAACTTTTAATTTACTGGATGGACCTCCATTTGCTAATGGTGATATCCATATGGGACACGCACTAAACAAGATTTCAAAGGATATTATTGTTCGTTACAAGTCAATGGATGGTTACCGTGCACCATACGTACCAGGATGGGATACTCATGGTCTTCCAATCGAACAACAATTAGCTAAGCAAGGTATCAAACGTAAGGAAATGAGTCTTTCAGACTACCGTAAATTATGTTTTGACTTTGCTCAAGGTGAAGTTAAGAAACAAATGGCAGGTTTCAAACGTCTCGGTATTTCCGCTGACTGGGATCACCCATATATTACTTATCAACCAGAATTTGAAGAAGCTGAAGTTAAAGTTTTCGGTGAAATGGTCGACAAGGGCTATATCTATCGTGGTAAAAAACCAGTTTATTGGTCACCATCTTCAGAATCAACTTTAGCTGAGGCTGAGGTTGAATATAAAGATGTTAAATCACCATCGATCTTTGTTGCTTTCAAGGTTCGTGATGGCAAAGGTTTAGTTGATGATGATGCCAGATTCA
This sequence comes from Companilactobacillus kimchiensis, assembly GCF_001438805.1. GTDB lineage: Bacteria > Bacillota > Bacilli > Lactobacillales > Lactobacillaceae > Companilactobacillus > Companilactobacillus kimchiensis. Next base: position 101,206 of record NZ_JQCF01000004.1, on the reverse strand, counting down.
TTATTTGGACAACAACACCATGGACAATGCCTTCAAATATGGCTATCTGTGTTAATCCTAAATTTATCTACGCTGAAGTAAATGCTGATGGTAAGAAATATGTTGTTGCTCAAGAAAGACTTCAGTATGTTCAAGAACAATTAGGATGGGAAAATGTTGAGATCCTAAAGACTTTCAAGGGTAAAGAACTTGAAGGCGTTGAAGCAACTCATCCATTCTATGATCGTAAGTCACCATTAATTCTTGGTAACCACGTTACACTTGATGATGGTACTGGTTTAGTACATACAGCTCCTGGATTTGGTGCTGATGATTTTGTTGTTGGTATGAAATACAAGTTGCCTGTTTTCTCACCAATCGACGCTCAAGGTCGCTTTACAGATGAAGTACCTGAATATGAGGGTGTTTTCTACGATGATGCTAACAAGTTGATTGCTGACCGTATGAAGGAAAATGGATCATTACTTAAACTAAGTTTCTTCACTCACAGTTATCCACATGATTGGCGTACTAAGAAACCAGTTATTTTCCGTGCTACACCACAATGGTTTGCTTCAATCGACAAGTTCAGACAACAAATTCTTGATGAAATTGAAAAGATCGACTTTATGCCTGATTGGGGTAAAACTCGTCTTTACAATATGATTCGTGACCGTGGTGACTGGGTAATCTCAAGACAACGTGCTTGGGGTGTTCCACTACCAATTTTCTACGCTGAAAATGGTGATCCAATCATGACTAAGGAAGTTATCGATCACGTAGCTGAATTGTTCGGCAAGTACGGTTCAAATGTTTGGGCTGAACGTGATGCTAAAGATCTTCTCCCAGATGGCTATACTAATCCAGGTAGTCCTAACGGTAAGTTCACTAAGGAAACTGATATTCTTGATGTTTGGTTTGACTCCGGAACAGCTCACTCAGGTGTTGCTAAGGCCCGTCCAGAATTAAGTTTCCCTGCAGATTTAATTCTAGAAGGTTCTGATCAATATCGTGGTTGGTTCAACTCAATGTTAGTAACTTCAGTTGCTGCATACGGTGTTGCTCCATATAAGGCTATCCTTTCACAAGGTTTCACACTTGATAAGAAGGGTGTCAAGATGAGTAAGTCATTGGGTAATGTTATTGCCCCAGCCGATATTGAACGTCAATTTGGTGCTGAAATTATTCGTTTATGGGTTGCTTCAGTTGATTCAAGTTCTGATGTAGCCGTTTCAGTTGACTCATTCAAACAAGTATCAGAAACATATCGTAAGATCCGTAATACGATCAGATTTATGTTAGCTAATACAACTGACTACGATCCTAAGACCAATGCTGTTTCTTACGATGACCTTCGTCCAGAAGACAAGTATGTAACTGTTAAGTTGAATGATTTGGTTAAAGATGTTTTGGCTGATTATGACAAGTATGACTTTGCTGATGTAGCTAAATCAGTTGTTAGTTTCATTGTTAATGAAATGTCAACTTTCTACTTAGACTTTGCCAAAGATGTTGTTTACATCGATGCTGAAGATTCACATGCCCGTCGTTCAATGCAAACTGTTATCTACAACGTAGTTGTTAAGCTAGCTAAATTGTTGACACCAATCTTGCCACATACAATGGAACAGGTTTGGGATTACTTGAATGAACCAGAAGATTTCGTTCAATTAGCAGAAATGCCTAAGGTTGAAGAGATCGCTGATGAGGCTGAAATCGAAGCTGATTGGGCAACTTTCATGAACTTTAGAGATAATGTCTTGAAGTCTCTTGAAGTCGCTCGTACAGATAAGATGATCGGTAAATCACTTGAAGCTAAAGTTACCGTTTATCCAGGTGCAGAACTAAAGACGGTGCTTGCTAAGATCGATAGTAACTTTGGTCAATTGCTGATTGTTTCTCAATTTGAACTTTCAGATCAACCCGCTCCAGAAACAGCTGACAAGTATGAACTTGCTAGTGTGCTAGTAGAAAAGGCTGAAGGGGAAGTTTGTCAAAGATGTCGTATGGTGAAAACTGACGTCGGAAGTGACACACATTATCCAACATTCTGTGCTAGATGTGCTAAGATTGTAGCAGCGGAATATCCAGAAACTGCAACTGATGGCTTTGATGAATAGGATTGGTGAATAATGTTCACAGGAAAAATTGTAAGATTTAATAAAAACCGTGGTTTTGGTTTTATCAAAAATGAAGGATCTGATATCTTCTTCTTTGCTGATTCAGTTCTTAACCGTGATGATTATTTCATCAAGGATGGATTGTACGTCAGCTATGAAATTGCTCCCGGTTATAAGGGACCACAAGCTGTCAACTTAACTATTATTGATGAACCAGAAGAACCAGAAGAACCAGATGATCAAGACGAAGAAAGCACATTTTAGTGCTTTCTTTTTCTTTTTGCATGAAAGCTCAATTTCTGATAAAATAACTGCCAATGTCAATCCGGGCGTTTCATGGTACAATGACATTTGCAGTTATTATTTGTTTAATCGTCGCTAGTCGACTGTAAGCACAAGAAAATCAAGAAGGTCAAACAATGGATAAAGAAGATTCAAGATATTATGAAGCAGTAATCGCTAAGAAAAGAATGTTTGGCGGTAAAATTTTTAATGTTGATGTTGAACAAGTTGTATTACCTAATGGAATCCCTGATATTCGTGAAGTGGTCGAACACCATGGTGCTGTGGCAATTGTACCCTTTACTGATGATGGAAAAATGGTTTTTGTCAGACAATGGCGAACACCATTAGATCAAGAAACCTTAGAAATTCCTGCCGGAAAAATTGATCCGGATGAAGGCGATGACTTAAAAGAAGTTGCCTTACGAGAAATGGATGAAGAACTTGGTTTAACAACCGATAGTCTAGAAAAAATTACCGCCTTTTTTGCTAGTCCCGGTTATTCAAACGAAAAATTGACTATGTTCAAAGCAACTAATTTAAAACAGGTTGAATTTAAACGTCCACTTGATCCTGATGAATTTCTAAATGTTGAGACTTTGACCTTGGCTGAAGCTAAAACTCAAATTGAAGCTGGTGTGATCTGTGATTCGAAGACAATTTATGCCATTACTTATTGGGAATTACTTCAGGCAAAGGAAAAATAAATGTTTTCGAAAATAAAAGATTTTTTTGATTCCAAAATCAAAAAAGATGATCAACCACAGACTGTTGTTCGAGCTGATCAAGTGGAAGCACAGCAACAGCGCATTCGAGAACAGGCGCAACAACGTTCCGAGGCAGATTATCAACAGCAGCATCCAGAACAAATTATTGAAAAAAATTTACAGTCTTTTGAGAATAAGACAAATAAATTGAAAAAAAAGTTAAATATTGCGATTATTACAATATTCGGCTTAATTATTCTCGTGTTTTTAATATTATTTTATATATAAGGGGTTAAAGTATGAAAATTGGCGTAATTGTTCCTATGGAAGAAGAAATTAAATTAATGAAAGAATCACTCACTGATATCACAAATGATTCAGTTGCAGGAGTCGGTATTACTGTTGGTAACTATAAAAATCATGAAGTTTATTTGGCCCAAAGTGGTATTGGTAAAGTTCAAGCTGGTATGACAGCCACAATTATCAATGATCATTATCAACCTGATTTAGTCGTTAATACTGGTTCAGCTGGTGGGATTGGCGAAGGTCTTCATATTGGGGACGTTGTTATTTCTAATAAGATGGCTTATCACGATGTTGATGCAACCGGTTTTGGTTACGAAGTAGGTCAACTTCCACAGCAAGAACTATACTTCAATGCTGACCCTGATTACGTTGATTCAATTGCTGCCGCTGCTAAAAGAACTGGCTTGACTTCTCGAGTTGGTTTGATCGTCACCGGAGACCAATTTGTTGACGCAAAAGAAAAAATTGCTACAATTAAAAAGTCGTTCCCAGATGCTTTAGCAGCTGAAATGGAGGGTGCAGCTGTGGCTCAAGTCTGTACTCAATTCCAAACACCATTTGTCGTAATTCGTTCAATGAGTGATGTGGGGGACGAAAGTGCTAGCGTAAACTTTGACGAATTTGTTTTACAAGCTGGACGCAAGTCAGTAACAATGTTATTGAACTTTTTAGACCAAGAATAGAGGGGATTTATTGTGGCATTTATTTATTTGGATAATGCTGCCACCACACCAATGGCTACGCCTGTAGTCGATGTGATGCACGATCAGATGGCTCATAATTTTGGTAACGCATCTGCTACCAATTATTTTGGACGTCAGGCTCGTAAAGTATTAGATGAAAGTCGTCATACGATCGCCCAGAGTATCAACGCGAAGGATTCAGAAATTGTGTTCACAAGTGGTGGTACCGAGAGTGACAATACGGCCGTAATCGAAACGGCATTATCTAGACAAAAACTAGGTAAACATATCATAACAACTGCTATTGAACATGAAGCAATCATTAAACCAATGGCATATCTTGAATCATTAGGTTTTGAAATAACTTATTTGAAACCCAATGTTCGTGGTGAGGTTTCTGCCCAACAAGTTAAAGATGCCTTAAGAGATGATACGATTTTAGTATCGATCATGTACGGTAATAACGAAGTTGGTTCAATGAATCCAATTAAAGAAATTGGTGAAGTTGTTAAAGATCATCAAGCTTTTTTCCATACAGATGCTGTTCAAGCTTTTGGCATGGAAGATATTGATGTTAAAGCTGAACATATTGATATGTTATCAACATCAGCTCATAAAATTAATGGGCCTAAATTTATCGGTTTTCTTTATATAAATGATAAGATTCATATTCCATCATTTATTAAAGGTGGCGATCAAGAAACCAAACGTCGTGCCGGAACAGAAAATGTTCCTGGAATTGCTGGTTTTGCCAAAGCCGTTGAATTAATTACACCGGAAGTTAAACGAGAACGTCAAAGTCGTTATTTCGGTTTTAAACAAAAAATTCAAGCAATTCTTAAAGAAAATAAAATTAATTTTGAAATTAATGGACCAACTGATGAACATGCTTTAAATCATGTTATGAATTTGTATTTACCAGGAATTAATCGGGGCGTTTTGTTAACTCGTCTTGATCTTGAAGGTTTTGCCATTTCTGGTGGTTCCGCCTGTACTGCAGGTAGCTTGGAACCATCACATGTTTTAATCGCAATGTTTGGTGAAGACAGTCAAAAAATTGATGATTCAGTTAGAATTAGTTTTGGTAAAGATAATACGGAAGCAGAAGTTGTTAAATTTACTAATAAGTTAATTGAAATTGTAGAAGACTTGACTAATTAGTGGATTTTATTCAAACTTATAATTAATAGAAAATTTTTTATAAGGGATGATTAAAATGGATAAAACACAAGCTCAAGTTCAAGGGGACGAAGAAGTTTATCAACTTAGCCCTGAAGTAAAGAAATATTCACTTTTAGATGCAGGTTTCATGGAAACTAATAAAGGCAGTTTTCGTTTGGAGCATCCAATCAATGGATCTTCTCCATATGCTGCTAGATATTATTTACGTGCTACTGTTAGTAAAGATTTGGATAGTTTAAAGTTAGCTATTACCGATAAGAGCGGTATGCACAATATCAATATGTTTAAGGTCAAGGACACTGAAAATGAAATCAGTGACTACCGATACTTAATGAACTTTTTGAAAGAAAAAAATGTTTTAGTCAAATAAATGAGGTTTTTAAAATGGATAATAAGAAGAAGCGTGTTGTAGTAGGTATGAGTGGTGGCGTTGATTCGTCAGTTAGTGCACTTCTTTTGAAACAACAAGGCTATGAGGTTATCGGTGTATTCATGAAGAATTGGGATGATTCTGATGACGCCGGTGTATGTACTGCCACAGAAGATTACGAGGATGTAGCAAAGGTTGCTAATAAGATTGGTATTCCTTACTATTCAGTTAACTTTGAAAAGGAATATTGGGATCGTGTCTTTGAATATTTCTTGGCAGAATATCGTAAGGGTAGAACTCCAAACCCTGATGTTATGTGTAACAAAGAGGTTAAGTTCAAGGCTTTCCTTGATTATGCTAACAAATTAAATGCAGATTATATTGCTATGGGTCACTATGCCCAATCATTCCGCGATGACAACGGTGTAGTTCACTTGCTTCGTGGTGGCGATGCTAACAAGGATCAAACATATTTCTTGAGTACCGTACAACAAGATCAATTACAAAAGGCATTGTTCCCAATCGGTGGGATGCAAAAGTCAGAGGTTCGTCGTATTGCTGAGGAAGCTGGACTTGCTACTGCTAAGAAGAAGGACTCAATGGGTGTATGTTTTATCGGTGAGAGAGATTTCCGTAAGTTTTTGACAGAGTTCTTGCCTGCCCAAAGTGGACAAATGATGACACCTGATGGCGTTGTTAAAGGTCAACATTCTGGTTTGATGTACTACACGATCGGTCAGAGACAAGGTCTTGGAATCGGTGGCGATGGTAAGTCAAACGAGCCTTGGTTCGTAGTTGGTAAGGATATGTCAAAGAACATTCTTTATGTCGATCAAGGATATGACAATCCTGCACTATATGCAGACCATTTGGATGCATCTGATCTATCATTTATCACTGGTCTTGATTATGGTGAGAGCTTCCATGCCACAGCCAAGTTCAGATATCGTCAACAAGATGTTGGAGTTACTGTCAACGTATTAGGTGATGGCAAGGTCAACGTTGTGTTTGATAACCCCGTACGCGCTATTACACCAGGACAAGAAGTTGTCTTCTATGATGGTGAGGAGTGCTTAGGTGGAGCTACTATCGATGCTGCTTACATGGCAGAGAAGAAGTTGCAATACATCTAAGATAGATAGTTGAGCGGATAAGTTAAGAATAACTTTTTGCTCTAATGCAACAAATACAAACTAAATTTCAACAAAACAACCAAATGGAGCTAACTCGAATATCGGGTTAGCTCTTTTTGTAACTAATTACGAATATTTTCTGTAAAAATCCGGTCGAACTTGAAAAAAGTTCTTAAAAAATCCATAATTATACTTAATTAACTTTGTAGGTGAGAAAAAATGGAATTGTACTTTGTCAGACATGGAAAGACCGAATGGAATTTAGAAGGAAAATATCAAGGTGGGCATGGAGATTCACCACTTTTGGAAGAAAGTTTGCATGATATTACACTGTTAGCGAAAAGGATGCAGGATATAGTAATCGATCATATGTACTCTAGTCCATTGCCACGTGCTAAAACTACGGCTGAAACTTTGATCAAAGATTTAAATCGTCAGGTTCCTTTTTCAATTGTTGACGGTTTACGTGAATTTGATTTAGGAATTATGGAAGGTCGAAAGTTTTCGGAATTAGAAAATGAAATGCCTGAAGTAATTTATGCTTTCAGACATCAACCTAAAGATTATGATTATTCTTTGATCCGTGGGGAATCATTTGAACAAGTAGCCAAACGAACAACAGCTGCAGTTGAAAAAATTGTAGCTGAAAATAAAGCTCAAGCTAATATTGTAATTGTTAGTCACGGAGCAGCTTTGGTAACAATGATCCAATCGTTGTTGGGTACCAGTGTGGCTGATATTAGAAAAAATGGAGGGCTCTCAAATACTAGTTTGACTCATTTACAATATAACGATGGTAAATATAAATTAATTAAATGGAATGAAACAGGTTATCTGAACAAGCAACTTGAGAGTTCAGATACGATTTGAGGTATTAGATGAACAAGAGAGCAGAACAATTATTTAACAAGGGTGATAAAACTGCAGCAATTAAGTTGGTTGTGGCTGATTTGAATCAGGATCCAAAACAATTACCAGAAATATTGCAACTGTCGACTTATTTGGTTCAAGCTGGTGATTTGGAACAAGCTGAGGAATTATTGGCACGTTCATTGGAGTTATTTAAGGACAATCAAGATTTACTTTATAATTTGGGAAACGTTTATTATTTAGCAGATGAATTTGACAAAGCCAATGGTATTTTTCAAAAGTTAGTTGATGATAATTATGCTTTTGAAGCTTATTTCATGATGGCTAAAACACTTAATCAACAAGGAGAACGTCAATTAGCAGTCATGTATGCCTTAACTGCAGTCGAAAAAGCTCCCGATGATTTACAAGCTAATGAGTTGTTAGCCGATTTATTGCTTGCTAACGGTAATTTTAGTGAGGCCCTAGGGTTTTACAAGAATGTCAACAAAACCAAGCCACAGGCGAAATATTACTTTAATATGGCCTTGTGTGCGATGAACTTGAAACAAGATTATCAAGAGTACTTAAATGAATCTAAGAAGCTTGATGAAAAGTATTATTTAAAGAACGAAAAAAAGTTGTCAGATTTACAAGAATATATTAAGCAAGGAGATAGCAATGGCGGAGAATGAAAAACCCTATTTTGTCGGGACCGTTAAAGCCATCTTTTTTGAGAACCCTGAGAACTTGTACAAGATATTTACAATTAAAGTTAAAAAGACCAATACCGATTGGGATGCAGGCGATATTGTCGTAACTGGTAGTTTTGGCGAGATATCTGAAGAAGAAGAATACCGTTTTGAAGGTCAGATTATTGATCATCCTAAATATGGCAAACAATTCCAGGCAACAACCTACAAACGAAGCCGTCCCAATGGTCGTAAAGAATTGATCAATTTTTTCTCTAGTGATGAATTTCCTGGTATCGGTAAGAAAAAAGCTGAAAAGATTGTTGATGAATTAGGTAATGATGCAATTGATAAAATTCTTCAGGACCCACATGCGTTAGATTTTTTGAAATTGGGTGAAGAGAAGACTAAAAATATTATTGATCAGATCTCAAATAATCATCAAACTGAACAAGCACTGTATCAACTAAATAATTATGGTTTTGGAGCCACGTTAAGTGCCCGGATCTATCAAAAATATGGAGTTCAAACATTAGAGAAAATTACTGATGACCCTTATCAATTGGTTTTGGACGTCAAAGGTGTTGGATTCAAGCGAGCTGATGAATTAGCTAAAAGGCTGGGAATTACTGGTGACGATCCGCGAAGAATCAAGGGTGCTTTAATTCAAATGGTTACGTCGATGGTCAATGAAACTGGTGATACTTATGTTCCTGGACAAGAATTGATCCGACGTGTCAGTGGAGTTCTAAATTCTAATTCAACTGATGATCTGTCTGATAAGCTGGTTGAAGGATTGAGGAATTTAGTCAAAGATGGTGTTTTATTAGTTGAAGATGGCAATGTTTATGAAAAAGGTTTGTCTGACAGTGAGTGGTCGATTGCTCAATCTTTGAAAATGATCACGGATACTTTCAAGGGGGTTGCTTGGACAAAGCACGCCTTTAAAAGGGAATTAAAACATGTTGAAACCAATTTCAAGGTTAAGTATGATGAGTCTCAAGAAAAAGCTATTGAGCAATCGTTGACTCATCCAGTTTTTCTTTTAACTGGGGGTCCCGGTACTGGTAAAACAACAATCATTAACGCGATAGTTGCGGCTTATGGAAAACTAAATGATATGACACTGGATCCAGCTTCAGATGATTATGCGATTTCTTTAGCGGCACCGACTGGACGTGCGGCAAAACATATGGGTGAATCAACTGGTTTACCAGCTATGACGATTCATCGTTTATTAGGTTTGACTGGAACTGAAGATGATGATTTTGCGGAACCAAGTTTAGATTGTAAGTTGTTGATCATTGATGAGATGTCGATGGTTGATACGAAGTTATTTAAAACTTTGATTAAAGCGGTTCAACCGGGAACGCAAGTTGTTTTAGTTGGAGATAAAGATCAATTGCCATCTGTTGGGCCGGGGCAGATATTCTCGGACTTGATCAATAGTCAGGTTTTTCCAACAACTATTTTGAAGAATATTCATCGTCAAGATGAGGATTCTACCATTATTCAACTAGCACATGATATTAACGAGGGAATAATTGTTGATGGTATCTTTCAAAATCGGGCTGATCGCAGCTTTATTAATAGCAACAGTCGTAATGTTCCAGAAGTTCTGTCACAAATTATCAGTAAATCAAGTGAGCGTGGTTTTGATATTTCTGATGTACAGGTTTTAGCACCGATGTATCGTGGTCAGGCTGGAATCGATAATTTAAATTTTGTGATCCAAAATGTAGTCAATCCAATGACACTCAAGAGAAAAGAAGTTTCCATGGGTAATATCAAGTATCGGATCAAAGATAAAGTTGTTTATTTGGTCAACACGCCTGAAGACAATGTCTTTAATGGTGAGATTGGTAAAATTATTGGAATTATTTTAGCTAAAGAGAATACTGATCATGTTGATAAGCTGATCATTGATTTTGATGGTAATGAAGTTACTTTGGACCGAAAAGATTGGTTAAATATTACTTTAGCTTACTGTACGTCAATTCATAAGTCACAGGGTTCAGAATTTGAAATGGTGATTCTACCATTGGTCAATGAAGAATCGCGCATGTTGCGTCGAAACCTCTTATATACAGCTGTAACAAGAGCCAAAAGACTCTTGATCATGGTGGGTGACAGGTCAGCGTTTGAACGTTCAATTAGAGATCAATCGAGTGAACGTCAAACAACCTTAAAGGAGCGAATTTTTACAACCTTTAAAGTTAAATTAGTCGCCAAAGAGGATACGGAAACCATTTCGGAAACCACAGAACCGAAAGATTATGTATTGACTATGGATATGGTAATGAATAATGCGATTAATCCTATGATTGGAATGGAAAATGTCATTCCTAGTGATTTTATCGAAAAAAAAGAAGCCTAGAAATTTTATTTTCTAAGCTTCTTTTTTGATGGGTAACCAAAATAATTGTTGGCTGATGTGAAAGGTTAAAGCAAATTTGTGTTGATTCAATTCTTCACCATCCATTTGTCCTTGTTGCTTGGTTTGATTCATCAGAGTGAACTTTTTAGTTTCAATATGCCAGACATTTTTATCCTGAAGATGTGAACCATTGAATAAGAGGCGGCCAAAGAGTTTAACAAAAGTTAAACCAGTGATTTTATTGACTACAACTAGATTTAAATGATGGTTGAAAGGATCAGCGGTTGGGTCAATCGCAAATCCCCCACCAAAATAAGGGTGGTTGGTGGCAACAACAATATATGCTGAATCGAAGTATTTCTTGTGTTCCTTAAAGGTAACCTTTAAACCGAAGGCTGGTTGACGTTTGATGACTTTTAACAAATTAGTAAAATATGATAAAGTTCCCAGATGCATCTGATTAAGAAATTCTTTTCGCTTTGAATGATTGGTGTAATAAACTGTATTGGCGTCAAAACCGATGCCGATATTATTGATAAAGTAATGTGAAAAATTTTCGCCAGTTGCATAACCGACATCAATTTTTCGGGGCTGTTCCATTGAGAGGATGGCTTGCATTAAAATAACGGGGTCTTTAATTTTTAATTTAATACCACGGCAAAAATCATTGCCAGAGCCACCTGGAATATAACCTAGGGCAGTATCAGGGAAATGAGAACTTTTTATACCATTAACAGCCTGATTGAGAGTTCCATCGCCACCAATGACGACAATCTTTGAAGTTAATAGTTTAAGATCGGCTAATTGTCGAGCAATTCTTATGGCATCACCATCTTTTTTGGTTAAATGAACCTCGTATTCCAAAGAAATTTTGTCTAAAAACTCAGTAATTGTCCGACAAGCGTTTTTAGAACGACCATTGCCGGCATGTTGATTGAGAATAATTTCAATTTTATCTGTCATCTTAATTCCTTTAAATAAAAAAAGTAGATCAAATGATCTACTTTTTAGTTAGATTGAAGTTCCGATTAACATTGGTAAGATCACAGGATTTCTTTCAGTACGTTTGTACAAGAATTCTTGTAATCCTTCAATAATAAGACGTTTGAGAATTGCTTCAGTAACAGGATTTTCTTCATCATCGAAAGCATTCTTAATTAAGTGGAAAACACGTTTTTGTGCTTGGTTGATCAATTCACCAGATTCACGCATATAAACAAAACCACGGGAAAGAATATCTGGTCCAGCTAGGACAATATGTTTTTGATAATCAATAGTTGCAACTACTACGACCATTCCTTCTTCTGAAAGAACACGACGATCATGGATCACAACGTTACCGATATCACCAACACCCTTACCATCAACGTAAACATCTCCAGCAGGGAAGTGACCAACAACATGAGCAGTGTCTTTAGTAAGTGCCAAAACATCACCGTTTTCCAAAAGGAAGGAGTGATCTTGAGGAACATCACAAAGCTCGGCTAACTCAGTATGAATCTTTAACATCCGGTATTCACCATGAATTGGCATAAAGAATTTAGGTTTCATCAAGCGAAGCATTAATTCTTGTTCCTCTTGGCCACCATGACCAGAAGCATGGATATTATTAACTTTACCATGAATAACTTCCGCACCAGCTTCAGAAAGTTGGTTGATCAAGTGGTTAACACTGATAGTGTTACCAGGAATAGGATTACTTGAGAAGATAACTGTATCACCAGGTTGAATTGTGATCTGTCTGTGGGTACCGTTAGCGATACGACTCAAAGCAGCTAATGGTTCACCTTGTGATCCAGTACATAAAATCAAGGTTTCGCTTGCAGGTGTCTTGTTCAAAGCATGAGGATCAATCAACATATCATCAGTGATATTGAGGTAACCCAATTCACGACCATTTTCAATTGCTTGTTCCATGCTTCGTCCAAAGACCGCAATCTTACGACCTTGTTGAATAGCCGCATCAACCGCTTGAGAGATACGATAAATATTTGAGGCGAAGGTAGCGAAAATAATCCGACCTTGAATAGTTTCAAATATTTGATGAATTGTTAAACCAACAGAACGTTCTGACTTAGAGAAGGTAGGTATTTCAGCGTTAGTACTATCTGATAGTAAACATAAAACACCCTTAGCACCAAGTGCAGCCATTTTTTGTAAGTTAGGTGCTGGTAATCCAGCAACTGGAGTTAGATCAAATTTGAAATCTCCAGTTTCAACGATAATTCCTTGTGGTGTATGAACAGCAACACCAAGAGTATCAGGAATTGAGTGAGTTGTTCTAAAGAATGAGACACTCATCTTGGGGAATTTGATGACATCGTCTTCACTAAGAACATGCATTTCGGTAGTTCTTAGTAAATCGTGTTCTTCCAATTTACCCTTAATCAATGCACAAGCTAATGGACCGGCATAAACTGGTATATTGGGAAGTTGTTGAAGAAGATATGGAATACCACCAATATGATCTTCGTGACCGTGGGTAATAAATAATCCCTTGATCTTATCTTTGTTTTCTACTAAGTAACTGTAATCGGAAATGACATAGTCAATTCCTAAGAGTTCATCTTCTGGAAACTTGATTCCGGCATCAATAACGATCAATTCGTCTTGATATTGAACTCCGTACATATTTTTACCGATTTCGCCAAGGCCCCCGATGGCAAAAACAGCAACTTCATTATTTTTAACTTTAAAGGCCATTAATTAAAGCTCCGTTAATTTGAATTCAGGGTTTTTCTTCTCGTATTCTAAATGCTTTTCATCGAGTTCCTGAATAAATTCAATTTCGTAGTTGGTTTTTTGTTCAACTGCTTGACGTACCTCAATACTTGAAGCAGCGTCCATGTATAGTGAATGTGTAAATTCACGACGGGGGTTATCTAGTTCACTTGTTTGATATAAAACTTTATAAATCAATATAGTTTTCTCCTTTAATCGAATTAAATGAAACAAGTCAGTTTCATTTGACGTTTTTTCCAGTCCATTTGTGCAGTATTCAATAGATAGCACAATTCTACCATATCTACTATGGTAAGTATACTTATGGAATTTTGAATTAAGAAATCACAACAGTACTTGGATCGATTTCAAATGGTTCCTTTTTGTCGATCTTGTCATAGTATAAATGACCATTTAAATGGTCGATTTCGTGTTGACAAACAATAGCAGGGTAACCCTTAACACGCAAGGTTTGTGAGTTACCTTCAAAATCATCATATTTAATAGTAATACGATCAGCTCTAGGGACGAATCCAGGAACATCTTTATCAACGGAGAGACAACCTTCACCTTCGGATAGAGCGGCACGTTGGACCGAGTTTCTAATGATAACAGGATTGATCAAGGTGATTTTTAGAAGTGGTTTTTCCTCATCTTCATCATCGTCAGGAACGAGAACTGCGGCCATCATTTCGGAAACACCGACTTGAGGTGCGGCCAAACCAACACCAGCTCTTAATTGATGTTTTTCAGCATAATCTTGGTCTTGACTCTTAACAAGATATTCCATCATGTTTGCAGCCAAAGCCTTATCTTTATCACTTAGTGGAAATTGAACTTTTGCGCCAACTTCTCTTAAAACGGGATCGCCATCACGGACGATATCTTTCATAAAATACATAGTTTCCTCCAAATGTTTAATTGTACAAAATTACCTTAGTATATCTATTATAGATTATTTTTCTAAAAAAATAGAAACATTTGAAAAAATATTTTTTCATCATTTCAAAGTAAACGCTGACATACTTTTGATATGACTCACAAGGGTATATCTTTGTGGTATTCACCGGCAAGATGATAAAATATTAATTGTATATGTTACCGATTTCATGTTGGAAACATAAAATAGGTACCGTTGGAGGTTTTACAAATGAAATTAATTGATTTTGGTGTCAGGGAAGATGAGAAGAAATATATTCAAGAATGGTCCCAAGACAATAAGATTGAAGTAAAAATCGTTTCGGAATTGTTAACACCGGAAACAGTTCAGTGGGCAAAAGGCTATGATGGCATTGTTGCCTATCAACAATTACCATATGATGAAAAAATTTTTGACACAATGAATGAACTTGGAATTCATGTCATTTCATTGAGAAATGTCGGAGTTGATAATGTTCCTATTGAGGCATTGAAGAAAAATGATATTCGTTTAACGAATGTTCCCAGTTATTCACCTGAAGCAATCGCAGAGTATTCAGTGGCTGGTCTAATGGCACTTTTGCGAAATCTCAAACATATGATCAGAAAAGTTGATAAACATGACTTTAACTGGGCTCCTGATATTGGTCGCGAATTAAATGAATTAACAGTTGGGGTTGCTGGGACTGGAAGAATTGGTCGCGCAGCAATTAAAATTTATCAAGGATTTGGTGCAAAAGTTATTGCATTCGACAAATTTCACAATCCTGAGATTGAAAAAGAGGGGCTATATGTAGACAGTTTGGATATTTTGCTCAAGCAGTCTGATGTAGTAACTCTACATATTCCAAGCTTAGGTAAAGGTCATTCGGTTATTAATGCTGAAACTATTTCAGAAATGAAGGATGATGCAATCGTGGTTAATACAGCCCGTGGTGATCTCATCAATACCAAAGATCTCTATGACGCCGTAGCCAATGGCAAGCTCTATGGTGCGGTGATGGATGTTTATGAAAATGAAGTAGGTATTTTTAATACTGATCTGAGCAATCAGGAATTTTCTGATCAATTATTGGATAAAGTAATCAAGAGTCCAAGATTCATCCTAACGCCACACATCGCTTTCTATACGACTAAAGCGGTTAAGAATATGGCAACCATTTCTTTAAATTCAATGGTCGACGAATTAAAGACGGGTAAGTCTGAAAATGAAATTGATTTAGATAAATAGTTACTTTTTTCACAATCATTAAACAAATTTTTTTAAAGCGATGAATGCCTAAACTACTTGTTTTTTGACAGATCAATGTTAGACTAAAATTATATGAAAGCCCTTACAATATTCACAAGGGATGAGTTTTTTTATGAAAGGACTGTGGAGAATGGCAAATAAACCAATTGTTGATTTTGAAGCAATTAAAAATAACTTATCAAATGTTTCAAAACCCATTCAAGTATTGAATGAAAACGCAGAAATAACAGATCAAGAGATCTTTGATACTTTTTCAGATGATGATCTTGTAGAATTTATGAAAAAGATGGTTTGGGAGCGTGCATTACACGAACAGACTATGAACTTCTCACGTCAAGGACGCATGGGCTTCTATGCACCTACTGAAGGTGAGGAAGCTTCAGAGATGGGAACTGTTCTAGCAATGAAGAAACAGGATTATTTATTGCCTGCTTATCGTGATGTTCCACAATTGATCCAACATGGTGCTACTGTGACTGAAGCATATCTTTGGTCAAGAGGTCATGTGATCGGAAATAAATTTAAGGCACGTTCAATGATGCCACAAATTATCATTGGGGCCGCTTACGTTGAAGCCGCCGGTGTTGGTTTGGGAATCAAGAAGAACAAAGAAGAAGATACAATTGCCTTTACCTATACAGGTGATGGTGGTACTTCTCAAGGTGATAGTTATGAAGGGATGAACTTTGCTGGAGCTTATCAAGCACCAGTACTCTTCATTGTTCAAAATAATGGCTTTGCCATTTCAACACCTCGTGTTAAACAAACTGCTGCACCAACATTAGCTCAAAAAGCTGTTGCTGCTGGTATCCCTAGTGTCCAAGTTGATGGTATGGATATCTTAGCTTGTTATGCCGTTGCTAAAGCTGCTCGTGATTATATGGTAGCTGGTAATGGTCCAGTCTTGATTGAAACTTTGACATATCGTTTCGGTGCTCATTCAAGTGCTGGTGATGATCCTAAACGTTACAGAACTAAGGAACAAGAACAACCTTGGTTTGAAAAGGATCCGTTGATTCGTTTAAGAAAAGTTTTGACTGACAAGGGATTATGGTCAGAAGAACAAGAAGATAAATTAACTGATGAATATAAAGCCTCATTTAAGGAATCAATCAAGGAAGCAGACGCTGTTCCCGCTGATACAGTTTCCGATATGTTGAAACGTACTTTCGAAATTCCAACTCCAGAAATGAGAAAAGAAATCGATAAATTTGAAGCAAAGGAGTCGAAGTAAAAATGGCTAAGAAAACTTACATTCAAGCAATTACAGATGCCTTAGACATTGCTCTGGAAGACGATCCCAAGACATTGATTTTCGGTGAAGATGTTGGTAAAAATGGTGGTGTTTTCAGAACTACTCAAGGTCTTCAAGAAAAATATGGTGAAGACCGTGTCTTCGATACTCCATTAGCAGAATCAGGTATTTTAGGATTAGCAACCGGTTTAGGTTTAACGGGCTGGCGTCCAATCCCTGAAATTCAATTTATGGGCTTTTCATTTGAAGCGGTTGATCAAATTGCTGGTCAATTAGCTAGAATGCGTTTCCGTTTCGATGGAACTAAGAATGCTCCTGTTACGATCCGGACACCTTACGGTGGTGGTACTCATACTGCTGAAATGCACGCCGATAACTTGGAAAACTTCTTTACTGGAATTCCCGGATTGCGGGTAGTAATGCCAAGTAATCCATATGATGCTAAAGGATTATTGATTTCATCAATTGAAAATAATGATCCAGTATTATTTATGGAAAATCTAAAATTATATCGTTCAATGAAAGACGATATTCCTGATGGTAAATATACCGTTCCTTTGGATAAAGCAAATGTTGTTCGTGAAGGAAACGATGTTACTATCGTCGCTTATGGTGCAGAAGTTAATGAAGCACTTAAGGTAGCTGATACTTTAGCAGAAAAGAACGTTTCGGCTGAAGTGATCGATCTTAGAACAGTTTCACCAATTGATACTGATACGATTTTTAAATCAATCGAAAAGACTCACAAAGTTGTAATCGTTCAAGAAGCTCAAAAGATGGCTGGAGTTGGCGCTCAAGTTGCTTCAGCTATTGCCGAAGATGCTATTCTTTCTCTCGATGCACCAATTGGTAGAGTTGCCGCCCCAAATAGTGTTTATCCATTTGCACTTGGTGAGGATATTTGGATTCCACGTGCTAAAGAAATTGAAGAAAAAGTAAATGAAATTCTCAACTACTAATTAATCGAAGGAAGGGAAAAAACTATGGCATACAAATTTAAATTACCAGAGCTAGGCGAAGGTATGGCCGAAGGTGAAATTGCTAGCTGGCTAGTAAAAGAAGGGGACACCGTTAAAGAAGATGATTCCCTGGTAGAAATTCAAAATGATAAATCAGTTGAAGAACTACCTTCTCCAGTTGCCGGAACAATCAAGCAAATCGTTGCTAAAGAAGGAGATACCGTTGAGATCGGTGATACATTGATCGTGATCGATGATGGTTCTGCTGATACCGGCGATGATGCAGCACCTGCACCAAAGTCTGATGAAAAATCAGCACCAGCAGCAACTACTGCATCAAAAGCCGCCGCACCTGCTACTGGTTCCGCTGACACACACTACTTAGCAATGCCATCAGTTCGTCAATATGCTCGTGACCAAGGCGTTGACCTTGCACAAGTTACACCTAGTGGTAAGCATGGACAGATCACTAAGACCGATATTGATTCCTACAAGAGTGGCAATCCAGCTGCTGTTGCTCCAAGTTCTACAGCTTCAGCTACAACATCGGCTCCCGCTGCACCTGCACAGCCAATCACACCATATAAGTCAGCTACCCCAGAACTTGAAACTCGTGAAAAGATGTCACTTACTAGAAAAGCAATTGCTAAGGCAATGTTGACAAGTAAGCATACAGCTCCACATGTAACTAGTTTTGATGACGTTGAAGTATCTGCTTTGATGGCTAACCGTAAGAAATATAAGGCTATTGCCACTGACAAGGGTATTCATTTAACATTCTTGCCATACATTGTTAAAGCACTAGTTGCTGTTATGAAGGCTTATCCTGAATTGAATGCTTCAATTGATGATTCAACTGAAGAAATTGTTTACAAACATTATTACAATGTTGGAATTGCTACAAATACTGAACATGGACTTTATGTTCCGAATGTTAAGAATGTTGATTCCAAAGGGATGTTTGAAATTGCTAAGGAAATCACTGAAAATTCCCAAGCCGCTTATGATAATAAGTTGAGTATGGATAAGATGTCCGGTGGTTCAATTACAATCAGTAACGTTGGTTCAATCGGTGGTGGCTGGTTTACTCCAGTTATTAATTACCCAGAAGTTGCTATTCTAGGAGTTGGTAAGATTGCCAAAGAACCATATGTTGATGAAGACGGCAATATTCAAGTAGGTAATATGTTGAAGTTATCATTAAGCTATGATCACAGATTGATCGATGGTGCCTTGGCACAAAATGCTTTGAACCTCTTGAAGAAATTGTTGCACGATCCAGATATGTTATTAATGGAGGGCTAATTTAAAATGGCAGAAAACGTAATAGAAAAAGATACCGTTATTATTGGTTCAGGCCCTGGTGGTTACGTTGCAGCAATCAGAGCTTCAGAATTAGGACAAGATGTAACTGTAATTGAAAAATCAGATACAGTTGGTGGAGTCTGTTTGAATATTGGCTGTGTGCCATCTAAAGCTTTGATCACTGCCGGTCATAGACTTCAACAAGCTAAGGATTCTTCAACTTATGGAATTACAACAAGTGATGCCACAATCGATTTTACGAAGACTCAAGCTTGGAAAGATGAAAAAGTAGTGGCTAGAATGACCAACGGAGTTCAAATGTTATTGAAGAAACACCATGTTGAACTTATCAACGGTGAGGCTTATTTGGACAGCGATACACAACTACGTATCATGCCAAGTGGTCCTAGACAATTCATGGACAATGGTGGTGGTCAAACTATCAAGTTCAAGAATTTGATTTTGGCAACTGGTTCACGTCCTATTGAAATTAGAGGTTTCAAGTTTGCTGATCGGGTGATCGATTCAACTGGTGGTTTGAACTTAAAAGCTGTTCCAAAGGAATTTGTCATCATCGGTGGCGGTTATGTCGGAACAGAATTAGCTGGTGCTTATGCTGACCTTGGTTCTCATGTAACGATCCTTGAGGGATCTCCAAGTATTATCCCTAATTTTGAAAAAGATATGGTTTCAATTGTTAAAAAGAACCTTGAGAAAAAAGGCGTTACAATCATTACTAACGCAATGGCTAAAAAGAGCGAGAACAAAGGTGACAGTGTTGATGTCACTTATGAAGTTGATGGTCAACCTACAACAATCACTGCTGATTACTGTATGGTAACTGTTGGCCGTCGTCCAAATACAGATAATTTTGGACTTGAAATGACAAATGTTAAGTTAACTGACCGTGGACTTGTTGAAGTTGATGAACAAGGAAAGACATCAGTTGATCATATTTATGCTATTGGTGATATCACACCTGGACCAGCATTGGCTCACAAGGCCTTCTTTGAGGCTAAGACCGTTGCTGGAGCAATTTCTGGTAAACATACTGCAAATGACTATATCAGCGTTCCTGCTGTTTGTTTTACCGATCCTGAGCTAGCTACAGTGGGGCTAACTGAAAAAGATGCTAAAGACAAAGGTATCGATGTCAAAGTTGCAAAATTCCCATTTGCCGGTAATGCCCGTGCTGTCTCTTTGGATGCAGCTGAAGGATTTGTCAAATTGATTGCTGAAAAGGATAGTGGCACACTCTTAGGTGGTCAAATTGTCGGCCCTGGTGCTAGTGATTTGATTTCTGAATTAAGTGTTGCTGTAAACTGTCAATTGAATGCTGAGGATATTGCTTTAACTGTTCATCCACATCCAACACTAGGTGAACCTATTCAGGAAGCAGCCGATATTTTGATTGGCTACCCAACTCATATTTAAAATTAGATTATATTTAGAAACCGAAATAGTTTGTTTCGTATACTAAATAATTGATTTACTAAAAAAGCGATGCATTTGTATCGCTTTTTTTGTATAGTAGAGTAAACGTGAAGGGAGTTATTCTATGCAAGATAATTACAGTTATCCTCTTGATGAAACTTGGACACAAAGTGAAATGGTGACCGTCATTGATTTGTACAATGCAGTTGAGAAAGCATACGAATCGGGCGTAAAAAGAGATGAATTTTTGCAAAAATATCGCTCATTTCAGCAAGTAGTTCCCATGAAAATGGAACAAAAGAGATTAGATAAAGAATTTGAATTAGAATCAGGTTATTCGATCTATCAAGTTTTTAAACGTTGTCAACAAGCTAAAAATAGCGAGAAAGTCAGGATTCAAAATGAAAGTAGATAGTAAAAAAATCGATGGTTTTTTAGTTAAACTTTTGACTCGAGTTGGAGAAAATTTACGAAGTGATTCTATTCAAAAAATGTCAGTTGCTACTAAAAAAAATCGCAATGATTTAGTGACAAACTTTGATAAAAAAACTGAAAAGTTTATTAATGGCGAAATTAAACAAGCATATCCAGAGGCTACAATTGTTAGTGAAGAGGGTTATGGCGATCTAGTTAAGGATATGTCAGGACTAGTATTTTTTGTCGATCCTATTGATGGAACCATGAATTTTGTGAAGCGTGGAGATAATTTTGCATCAATGATTGGCGTTTACATCGACGGTGAACCACTAATTGGTGCTATTATAGATGTTATGGATAATGAAATTTATCATGGTGGTAAGGAAATTGGATTATTTGTCAACGATAAGAAGATCGATGATCCAAAGAATCTACCTTTGGTAGAAGGGCTTGTTGATGTATCTGCTCCAATGGCGTTGTCAAACAGATTTTCTGTTCAAGACGTTATTAAAAAGAGCAGTGGCTTTCGAGTGTACGGAAGTGCCGGAATAATTTTTGGTCACCTTCTGACTGGAAAAGAAGTCATGTATATGTCATACTTAGCTCCTTGGGATTTAGCCGCTGGACGCGTTATGTGTGAGGCAGTAGGGATGAGTGTCGTAGGTATTGACGATGCCCCATTAAATATGTTAAAATCACAAGTCGTAATAGTTGGTACTCAGAAAGTTGTTTCTGAAGCGCTTGAGACACTAAAAACGCGTTAGTGAACTGTGACAGTCATTCACAGTTTTTTTATTGCAAAACATTATAAACATTGTATTTATGGAAGGAAGAACTAACTTGACTAAGATAAGAGAAGATATTAGAAACATTGCGATCATCGCCCACGTTGACCACGGTAAAACTACATTAGTTAACGAAATGCTTAAACAATCAGACACATTGGATTCACATTCAGAGATTCAAGATCGTGCCCTTGATTCAAACGCTATTGAAAGAGAACGTGGTATCACAATCCTTTCAAAAAATACAGCTGTTGATTATGATGGCAAGAAAATTAACATTTTGGATACTCCAGGACACGCCGATTTCGGTGGTGAAGTTGAACGTATCATGAAAATGGTTGATGGTGTATTACTTGTTGTTGATGCTTATGAAGGAACAATGCCACAAACACGTTTTGTTTTGAAAAAGGCTTTGGAACAACATCTAACACCAATCGTTGTTATTAACAAAATTGATAGACCAGGTGCTCGTCCTGCAGAAGTTGTTGATGAAGTTCTTGAATTATTCATCGAATTAGGTGCTGACGATTCACAACTTGATTTCCCTGTTGTTTATGCTTCAGCTATCAACGGTACTTCAAGTTATGATGCAGATCCTGCTAAACAAGAACACACAATGAACCCTGTCTTTGATACAATTTTGAAGACAATTCCAGCTCCAATTGACAACTCAGACGAACCTTTACAATTCCAAGTTGCCTTACTAGATTACAACGATTATGTTGGACGTATTGGTATTGGACGTATTTTCCGTGGAAAGATTGCCGTTGGTGATTCTGTTACGGTTATGAAGCTTGATGGTTCTACAAAGAATTTCCGTGTTACTAAATTGTTTGGTTTCATGGGTCTAAACCGTGTTGAAATTCAAAGTGCTAAAGCCGGAGATCTTATTGCCGTTTCTGGTATGGAAGATATCTACGTTGGTGAAACTGTTACACCAGTTGACCATGAAGAAGCACTTCCATTGCTACGTATTGATGAACCAACACTTCAAATGACTTTCTTACAAAACAACTCACCTTTCGCTGGTCGTGAAGGTACAGAAGTTACTGCTAGAAAGATCGAAGATCGTTTAAGAAGACAACTACATACTGATGTTTCTCTTAAAGTTGAGAACACAGACCAAGCCGGTTCATGGTTAGTTTCAGGTCGTGGTGAACTTCACTTGTCAATTCTTGTTGAAGAAATGCGTCGTGAAGGTTTCGAATTACAACTATCACGTCCAGAAGTTATCTACAAGATGGTTGATAACAAGAAATGTGAACCTTTTGAAGAGGTAACTATCGATACACCTGACGAATATGTTGGATCAGTTATTGATTCAATGTCACAACGTAAAGGTGATATGCAAAACATGGAAAGTACTGGAAATGGTCAAACTCGTTTGATCTTCAGTGCACCATCACGTGGTTTGATTGGTTATTCAACAGAATTCCTTTCAATGACTGGTGGTTACGGAATCTTGAACCACACATTCTCAGAATACAAACCAGTTGTTAAGAACTGGAACCCTGGTAGAAGAACTGGTGCTTTGGTTTCAATTAACCAAGGTCCATCAACTACTTACTCACTACAATCTGTTGAAGATCGTGGTAAGTTATTCATTGGTGCCGGTATTGACGTATATGAGGGTATGATTGTTGGTGAAAGTAGTCGTGATCAAGATATCGCCGTTACTGTTACTAAGGGTAAGAACCTTACAAATACTCGTGCATCTGGTAAAGATCATGCTGCTGCTATCAAGACACCTAGAGCTATGTCACTAGAACAATCTATCGAATTCCTAAACGAAGACGAACTTTGTGAAGTAACACCTAAGAGTGTTAGATTACGTAAGAAGATCTTGAGTACAAATGATCGTAAGAAGTTTGATAAATCAAAGAAAAACCAAAAGTAATTTAAAACTTAAAAGAGGGGTTAGGGACATTTGTCCTTAGCTCTTTTTGTTTTGACAAATTGGTATGCCAAGTGTGGTTTTTTTCTCCATTTGTTTGGTGGTATAATCTTATTATCAGATTTTAGGAGTTCAAATGTGAAAAAATTAAGGAAAATAGACTTATGGATAGTCATTCCATATATTTTACTATTGGGAATTGGAGTTGTTATGGTGTATTCTGCCAGTTTTTACAACGCCCTAATAGTTGGTGGTAAGACTGATCAGTATTTGATCAAACAAGCCTCCTATGCGGTTTTAGGACTCTTTCTTTGTTATGTAGCTTTTATGCTTAAAGAGAAGATTCTTAAGAGTCAGCGCATTCTGAGTTTTGTTATGATCGTAACTTGTGGTTCATTGTTTTATTTGTTGGGCCGGGCTTATCTGGTACCAAGTAGCCGTGTTAATGGGGCATCAGCTTGGATCAATTTAGGTTTGATCAATTTTCAACCACTAGAATTAGCTAAATTATTTTTAATAATGTTTTTAGCATTAATGCTGACTAATAAGCAGAATCGTTTGCTCAATAAGCAAGGCTGGAAAGAAGTCGTGCGAGAAGTGTCTCAGCCATTGTTAATTGTTGGATCAATCATTATCATGGTTTTTTTTCAACCAGATATTGGTGGAGCGCTGATATTATCTTTAATCACGTTGGTATTGATCTCCTCATCAACGATTCCTGGTAAACTAATTGCCGAACTTAGTGGAGTTTTGTTGACAGTTTTTATTGCCATGATTGTGATCATCACTAAATTCCCACCAGCTTTTGTAAAGCATAATTATGCTTATCAGCGTTTTCTAGCAATGCAACATCCGTTTCAATTGGAACAAAAAGCTGGAGCACAGTTGGTCAATTCATTTTATGCAATCAGTAATGGTGGTGTTTTTGGAGATGGATTGGGAAATAGTATCCAAAAACGTGGTTATCTGCCGGAGCCGCATACTGATTTTATTATGTCGATCATTAGTGAAGAATTAGGTTTTGTAGGTGTCTTCATCGTACTTAGTTTACTAATGATATTAATCTTGAGAATGATCTCATTGGGATTTCGTTCTAAGAAAACCTATAATTCTCTGGTCTATTATGGTGTAGCCACAATGATCTTGGCACAGATCATCTTAAATGTTGGAGGACTTTTAGGATTAATTCCGCTGACAGGTGTTACTTTGCCATTTATCAGTTATGGTGGTTCTAGTATGCTAGTCTTATCAGTTGCTTTGGGAATTGTTTTGAACTTGGAAGCGACTGCTAAATTTGAAGAAATAAAAAAAGGGTGAGTTTATGTATAAAAAAGTGGAACGTCAGGCCTTGTATGTCTGGGTCTACTCGTTAAAGTGGAGAAAAAAATTACAACGATACGGTACGATTTATTACACATCTCCCAAAATGAAATATGTTATGTTGTACGTTAATGCTAATAAGGCTCCTGAAGTTAAAAAGGAATTGATTTCCAAAAACTTTGTTAAAAGAGTGTCATTTGCGCATCGTAAAGAATTGGATGAACATTATATATTGAAAAATAAAGATGGCGAAGAGGAAGCTTAATGAAAGTTGTTTCAGGAAAATTTCGTGGTTTAAATTTAAAAGCAGTACCGACTGATAATACGCGTCCAACGTCCTCCAAGGTCAAGGAAGCAGTTTTTAGCATGTTGTCGCCATACATGGTGGATGGGAATGCTTTGGATCTTTTTGCAGGTACTGGAAGTTTGGGGATTGAAGCAGTCTCAAGAGGTTATGAGAAAGCTTATTTGGTTGATAAGGCTTATAAGGCCATTAACACGATCAAAGAGAATATCGAGAAGACACATGAAGAAACAAGTTTTGTCGTGATGAAATCTTCAGCAACGGATGCATTGCAAAAGTTTAAAACTGATGGCGTAAAATTCGATTTAGTCTTTCTAGATCCACCTTATCGAATGAAAATCACTGAACAAATTATTAAAGATATGGTCGAGCAGGATCTGTTGAATGATGGGGCTGTGATTGTAGATGAAACCGACTATGATATTGATTTAAGTGACTTTGATCGAATCAATTTACTTAAAGAAAAGAATTATAAAGATACAAAAGTTGCTTTGTATCAATTTGGAGGCTAATATGGCACAGAAAGTAGGACTTTATGCGGGAAGTTTTGATCCCATTACGAATGGTCATTTAGATATCATTCGTCGGGCCTCAAGATTATTTGATAAGTTATATGTTGTTCCTATGACTAATACCTCAAAAAATTATTTGTTTACTTATGAAGAGAAGAAAAAATTTATTGAAGATGAAATTCCTGATTTAAATAATGTGGCGGTTATTGATGGTAAAGATGAGTTATCAACTACCTTAGCCAAACAAGTTGGAGCCCAATTTATGATTCGTTCAATGCGTAATTCTGATGATTTTGGATATGAGTCAGGTGTGGCTTCGATCAATAAGGTTTTGGACGATGAGATTGAAACAGTATTCCTACTTGCTAGTAATAAATATGCTACGATATCTTCATCAATGATGAAAGAGGTTGCCAAATTTGGGGGAGATATTTCTGAATTTGTACCTCAAACAGTTGCACAAGCATTGGTAAAGAAGCTGAGAAGGGAATAAGTAACCTTGAAATTTAATAAAACTAGAAATAAAATTTTTGGAGCACTATTTATCTTTATTGTAGTTGTAGCTTTCTTCATGGTTCCAACGGGTTATTATTTGGAAGTTCCCGGAACGGCTGAAGATACCTCACAATTTGTTAAGGTTGATGGAAAACATGATAAAAAGAAGGGGAATTTACTGTTAACAACGGTAGGAATCGTTCCCGGAACAGCTTTTACTATGTTAAAGTCCATGGGGAATAGTTTTGAAACTATTTATTCACAGCAAGATCTTATGGGTGATGAAAATAGTCAAGAATATTTCCGTGTGCAACAATATTATATGAAATCAGCTACTAATAATGCTATTCAGGCTGCCTATACTAAGGCTGATAAACCTTTTACTAAGAAATATCTGGGTGTCTATGTAATGGATGTAATGGATAATTCTGACTTTAAGAAGAAATTACAAATTGGTGATACGATCACATCGATCAATGGATATCATTTTAATAATGCTGATCAGTTTATCAAATATGTAAAAAAGCAAAATAAACATTCAAACGTTAAAATTGATTTTTTACGTGATGGTAAGGCTAAGACAACTTCTGGTGGTTTAGTTAAACTAGCTGATACGAAACGATTCGGTTTGGGAATTACCTTGACTGATAACACTGAAGCTAAGGGGAATCCATCAACAAAGATCAATGCAGGAGATATTGGAGGCCCATCAGCGGGATTGATGTTTACATTACAGGTTTATTCCCAGGTGGCCAATAAAGACCTCAAAGCTGGACGAACGATTGCAGGTACTGGAACAATTGCTCCTGATGGGACGGTTGGACCAATTGGTGGAATCGAAAAGAAAATTTATGCTGCTTCCGAAGAAGGTGCTACTGTCTTCTTTGCACCAGATGATCCGGTAACTAAAGAAATTAAAAAGTATGAACCCGGTTATGTGAATAATTATCATTTGGCATTGCGCGCCGCCAAAAAAATTCATACTAAAATGAAAATTGTACCGGTGAAGAACTTAAACGATGCAATTAATTACCTTGAAAAAACTAAACAGTCCAAATAAGGGCTGTTTTTTTTGCGTAGTTTTTATACGAGGTGATAAAAATGGAAACTATTTTGAACTATTTAAAGAAAAATATTCTAAGTTCGTTGGTTATATTGATTGTGGTAGTGGCAACATCAGGTTATTTTTTAATGCATAAGACGGCATCTACACAGCCAGTTAAAAATGAATTGAGAACTGAGATTAAACCAGCTAAGAAGGTAGCGACAAAGGAAAAACCAGCTAAAGCAAATGTCTTGGTAGTTGATATCCAAGGAGCCGTTAAAAAATCCGGCGTTTATCGAGTTAAAAATGGTGCGATAGTTCAAGAAGTTTTACAAATGGCGGGAGGATTAAATAGTAACGCTGATACCAAACAAATAAATCAGGCGCAACGGGTGACTGATCAGATGCAAGTTTATGTACCTTATCAAGGAGAAAAAGTTGCTTCAACGTCTAATAAAACCGGTAATAAAGAAAGTAAATTAGTTAATATTAATTCGGCCACAGTTGATGACTTTAAGGATGTTACAGGAATTGGTCCTAAAAAGGCTGAGAAGATTATTGCTTTTCGTGAGAAAAATGGTAATTTCAAAGAATTACATGACTTAACCAAAGTTTCAGGTATTGGTGAGAAAAGTTTAGATACTTTAAAAGATCAATTGACCGTTTGATCAATGAAAGGACGCTGGATATTTTTAGGCTTAATAGTGATATTGATTATTTTTAGTTATTTTGAAACTAAATTTTTTCTGATATTGTTAATTTTGTTAGGGCTAAGGATTTTAATTCTCAAAGATTTAAAACTGAATTTATTGATAGTTATAGTGGCTGGAATGTTTTTAGTTAGATGTCAATTGATCAAACAACAACAGATCCATGAACCACAAGTTCGAGTGGGTTTATTTTCTCCAGATAAATTAACGGTTAATGGAAATAGTTTAAGTGGTGAATTAAAAGGTGAAACTGAGTCTGTTCGTTTTATTTATCAATTAAAAAGCCAAGCGGAACAAAAATATTGGCGCAATTTGCGAGAGATTGTTCAGGCACATGTGATTGTAAAAAAGATAACTGATATTTCTGGACCGAGAAATATTGGGGAATTTAATTTTAAAAAATATCAAAATAATAAAGACATTCATTATTCACTACAAGTGGTTACAATCGAGCAACCACAAGTTTTTAAACCAAAAACTATTAGTGATAAAATAAATGTTTTACGAATACATATAATTAACTATTTGGCTGCTTTGCCCCATTGGTTAAGGGTTCATAGTCAAAGTCTATTAGTTGGTTATACTGGTTACACGGATAAAGATTTTCTGAAGATCCTGAGTGTTTTGGGAATAATCCATTTATTTAGTCTGTCAGGGTTACATGTTTTAATATTATTGACACTGATTCTAAAACTTACCTCTGCCATTAAGATGCCAGTAGAGTGGGTCAATACGAGTATGCTTGCAGTATTACCTTGTTATGGGTTATTGGTGGGGTCCAAAAGTGGAATCTGGCGAGCGATTGTATTAGTGATGGTAGGAATTATCTTTCAAAAATTAAAAATATCAGTTAGTCGTTTGGATATTTTTAGTGTAACTTTAATAATTTGTCTATGGATTTATCCATTTGCAATTGTTGAGATGGGAGGACAGTTAAGTTTTTTGCTTTCGTTTGCCATACTTTATTTATACCGCCAAGCGAGTTTTTTACTGACGATTTTTAAAATGAATTTAGTCAGCTTGCCAATAATTTGTTTTTATACATATCAATTCAATTGGTTGAGTTTACTGATAAACTTTTTTTTCGTACCAATTTTCACGTATTTTATTTTACCCATTACAATTATTTCGGCACTAACCGTGAAGTGGTCCTATTGGAAAACAATCAATTATGTTTTTGATGAACTATACAGGCACTTAGATATTATTGCTAATGATCCTAATTTTATTTTTATCACAGGTCACTTTTCAGAGGGATTAGTGGTTATTTTAGTGATAATAGTTTTATTTTATGTAGAAAGCCGTAATTTTTTTAATAAATATTTGTTACAATATTTAATTGTTTTGAGCATTTGTATTCTCATCAACAAATTCCCAGTATTTGGATCGGTGAATCTAGTTGATGTTGGTCAGGGAGACAGTATCATGATTACGACCCCGTTGAATCGGAAAACTTTTTTGATCGACACCGCAGGTAAATTAAGTTTTCCTGTACCAGGGTGGGCAAAACGAGTCAATAGTGATCAAGTTACTAACAGTACCATTCCGTTCTTAAAATATCGGGGAATTACTCACATTGATAAATTATTTTTAACGCACAAGGATGTCGATCACGTAGGTAATTTGGAGAGGCTGTTAAGCACGTTTCGGGTTAATGAGGTTAATTTTGGTGTCGGTTTAGAGAATAATCCACGAATTAAAGCGGCAATTAAAGCTCACCCGACGATTAAATTTAAAAATTTGCGACAAGGAGATATTGTAGATACTGGATTTATTAAGTGGCAAGTATTGTGGCCTAAAGTCAGTAGTGTTGGGGAGAATGGTGATTCTTTGACATTATTAGCCCAAATTAAACATAAAAAATGGTTGTTTACGGGTGATTTAGATAGTGAGAGTGAAAAGAAGATTCTTTTTGATCATAATTTTCAAGTCGATTATTTAAAAGTTGGTCATCATGGTTCGAAAACAGCCACGAGTAATCAATTATTGGATGCCATCCAACCAAAATGGGGTTTTATTTCTGCAGGAATTGATAATCGCTATGGTCACCCAAACAAAGAAACCTTAGAGCGGCTTGATAATCATCAGGTCAAATATTTAAATACGGCTGAATATGGTATGATATCTTGGTATTATTATTTCTTTAATGATGAGGAAAAGATAACGACTTTTTTAAAGGGTGACTTGATTGAAAATAATAGAACTAAAAAATAATTTAAAACAAGGTAATTTGAACAATGTTTATTTAATTACTGGTAAAGAACGGGTTTTTATTAAGGATATTCAGAAATCATTTAAAGAAATTATGTCCCCTGAAGAACAGGAGATGAATTTCTCTAACTTTGACTTAGAAGAAGTTTCTTTGAGTGATGTGATTAATGAGGCCATTTCGGCACCTTTTTTTGGGGAAAGAAGATTAGTTTTTGCTGAAAACCCCTATTTTTTAACTGCTGAAAGAACGAAAAACGCAATTGAACAAGATGCTGATTTATTGTTGAGATATATTCAAAATCCAACACCATCGACAATTTTGGTTATATTTGCTTCATACGATAAATTAGACGCACGTAAAAAAATTGTTAAACAACTTAAAAAATTGGCAGCAGTTGTTGATGCGGGTCAAATGGAAGGTCCAGCGTTAACTAGGACCGTAAAAAATGATCTAAATAATGCTGGTTATCAAATTGATCCAGATGCTCTAGATTTATTGATCAATAAAACCAAGGGAAATTATTCGCTGATTATCAATCAATTAGATAAATTAAAGATGTATTCCTTAAAAACCAAACAAATTGATCGGAATGCTATTACGGAATTAGTTCCACAATCACTGGAAGATAATGTATTTGATTTGATGAATGAGATTTTAAACAAAAATATTTATCAAGCAGAGGAACTATATCATCAATTTTTATTACAAAAAATCGATCCAATTTTATTGGTGGCCATTATAACTTCGCAATTGCGCCTATTAATTCAGGTCAAAATATTATCTGAGAAGGGTTTGTCAGAAGCTACAATTTCTAAAAACCTAAAATTACATCCATATCGAGTTAAATTAGCTCATCGTCAGATAAGGGCTTTGCAGATGAGACAGTTGCAGCTCATGTATGGCGATATTGTTAATCTAGATTATCAAATTAAATCTGGACAGGGTGACAAAGAATTGCTGTTTGACCTGTTTATTGCTAAATTTGCCTAAAAAAAGAGACTCAGAATTTATTCTGAGTCTCTTTTAGTTTTTGATAAAATAAAAAAGCAACCTAACGGCTGCTTATCATTAATTCAATTTTGAAAGTCGTGACTTGTCGCGAGCAGCCTTGTTAGCCTTGATTAGGCCTTTAGACTTAGCCATATCAATGGCGCGGACAGCTGTCTTGAATAAATCTTCTTTGTTGTCAGCGTTGTTAGCAGCTGAAGTTTCGAAACTCTTGATTGCTGAACGCATTGAACTTCTTTGTGCGTTGTTACGAAGATTTGCACCTTCTGCAGTCTTGACACGTTTCATTGCTGATTTAATTTGTGGCATTAATTTCACCTCCGATTACCTAGTAAGCTTAAAACTCAATACATAGAATTATACATAATTCCTATTGCCAATGCAATAAAATGTCGATTTTTTTTCAGTATTGCAAAATTAACCATTATGTAGTAAATTAGTTAGTTGTGTTAACCATGCTCTGTTTGACGAATCACCAACGCAAACATAGTCTGGCTAAATATATAAGGAAAAGGTGAATGAAATGGCTATTTCAAAACAAAAGAAAAACGAAATCATTAAACAATATGCACGTAAAGATGGAGACACTGGTTCTCCAGAAGTACAAGTTGCTGTTCTAACTTACGATATTAACGCATTGAACGATCACTTGAAAGTTAACAAGAAAGATCACCATTCATATGTTGGTCTACTTAAGAAAATTGGTCACCGTCGTAATCTATTAGGTTACCTACGTGGCAAGGATATTCAACGTTACCGTGACTTGATCCAATCATTAGGTCTACGTCGTTAATAATGATTTTAGGAGTTTCCAGCGATGGAACTCCTATTTTTTTTGCATATTTTTTCTAAATAGTCGTGAATATGGTAAAATAGCAATCAGGTATAGCTTAAATAGTCTTAAAAGACTTAAGAATCACAATAGAATATTATGATCTATGCTATTTTAATGAAATGAGAGATGAATATGAGCAAAAAAATTAAGATAATTTTGTTAAGTGGCGTACGTGAAACTGGCAAGAATATGTACGCAGTAGAAGTAAATGATGAGATTTATATTTTGGATATTGGTTTACAGTATCCTGATAATGACCTTTATGGTATTGATGTAGTCGTACCTGATATGACTTATATCAAACAGAATATTGATAAAGTGGTGGGAGTATTCCTATCACATGGACATGCTGATGCTATTGGAGCTTTACCTTATTTAATCAGTGAATTTGATATTCCAGTCTTTGGTTCAGAGATGACCATTGAACTAGCAAAGATCGTTTGTTCAAATGATCCACGTAGTAAAAAATTTGCTAATTTCCATGTTATTGATGAAAATACAGCGATTGATTTTGAAGAGGCATCAGTTTCATTCTTCAAGACGACTCACTCAATTCCTGGTTCTTTAGGAACAGTTATCAAAACTAGTGAGGGTCAAATTGTTTATACTGGTGACTTTAAATTTGATCAAGCTGCTACACCAATATATAAAACTGATTATGGTCGTATTGCTAAAATTGGTAGTGAACGTGTTTTAGCTTTATTAAGTGACTCGGCTAATGCTGAATCACCATATGAAAACTCTAGTGAAAAAGATATTTATGAATATATCCTTGATACCTTTAATTATCACAATGGTCGAATTATTGTGGCTCAGGTAGCTTCTAATATTCAAAGAATGCAACAAGTAATTGATGCAGCTGCTAAGACAGGGAGAAGAGTCTTTCTTTCTGGTACTGATGCCGAGAAGATTTTGAAAACAGCCTTAAAATTAGGCTATTTAACACTTTCTGATAAGAACTTGATTGTTCAACCTAAAGAACTAGATGATATTGATAACAATAAATTAGTTATTATTGAAACTGGTAAAATGGGTGAACCAGTTAAATTGCTTCAAAAGATGGCTAATCCAGCTGCCAAAACAAAATTCCAAGTAGTAGAAGGAGACCTAGTCTTTATTGCTACAACACCTTCACATGCTATGGATACAACAGTTGCTAAGGCACGTGATGCCATTTATCGTACAGGTGCAGAAGTTAAAGCATTGGGTGATGATAAGCATTCATCAGGTCATGCAAACAAATCTGACCTACAATTAATGATCAATTTATTGAACCCAGAAAACGTTATTCCTATTCAAGGTGAATATCGTTTACTCGATTCTCACGCTAGAATTGCACATGAAACCGGTATTCCATATCAAAATATTTTCCTAACTAAGAAGGGTGATGTTTTGAATTATGAAAATGATCAATTCTATCTTGGAAAAGGTGTCGATGCTGGAGATACTATGATCGATGGTATTGGCGTTGGTGATATTGGTAGTATTGTGCTTCGTGATCGTGAATTATTGGCCGAAGACGGTGTCTTTATCGCAGTGGCTACAATTGACCGTAAGAAGAAAAAAGTCGTTGCTAAGCCTAAAATAACTGCACGTGGCTTTGTTTATATGCGCGCTAGTCGTGATTTGCTTAGTGAAAGCTCAGATATCATTGTCAATACAATCGTAGATTATATGCAAGATAGTAAAGATTTTGATTGGTCAGACTTAAAACAAGGTGTTCGTGACAAGTTGAATCACTTCTTGTATGAACAAACTAATCGACACCCAGTTATTTTGCCAGTAATCATGGA
Organism: Companilactobacillus kimchiensis; assembly: GCF_001438805.1. GTDB lineage: Bacteria > Bacillota > Bacilli > Lactobacillales > Lactobacillaceae > Companilactobacillus > Companilactobacillus kimchiensis. Next base: position 67,352 of record NZ_JQCF01000004.1, on the reverse strand, counting down.
AGTTAATCAAAATAGACACAGAAAAGCAAAAAAATAGAATGATTTAATTTGTTCAAATATTGTTGAGGTACTTTATGGACGGAGACTCAGATAATCTGAAAAAAATTATCGATCAGGCCGACGAAGCTTTTGAACAAGGAAATTGGGACGAATCGGCTGATTTATATACACAGGCATATGCGATGCAGCAAACTTTTTCAATAAATAAAGGGCTTGCTGCATCTTTATTGAATCAAAAACGTCCAGGTGATGCTGAAGCTGTGATTTTAGATTATTTTAATTATTACCTCAGTGAACCGGACACGGCGGAATTGGCATTAGATATTATTTTAGAGAATAATGACTTTTTATTAGCTAATCAAATGTTAAGTTTCTATGACAATAATCAACAACCAAACATCAAAAATGATGTAATTGATGATTTTATCCGTCGAATTAAAGTGGCAGAAGATAGACATGAAAGATCATTTAAACCAGAAAAAGAAAAAATAACGAGTCGGTTGTTGTCGATCGTTACAGAACCCACAGCTGAACAAATTCAGTTACTCAGAAAGTTAAGGGAATTTAACAAAGATGATTACATCAATAGTGCAAAAGTATTATTGGAGAATCCCTTGCTACATCCGCTTTTAAAGAGTGAAGCACTGGAGAATTTATTGAAGCTGGGAGTCGATGAAACGGTTGATATTTCATTCTATGGTAAAAATAAGACTTGCATTCCAAGCAAGCTAATGCCTATCATGTCAACTGATGTCTATTTGAAAATGTGTGACGAATTAGAAAAATTATTAACTGATGAGAACGAATCACAAGCAGAGAACTTCAAAGGTGAGTTATCGCTGTACGCCGCTTTTGTATACCCATTTGGAAAAGAAATAATAAAAGACCCTGCCCTCTGGACAAAAGCAATGCTTTTAAGGTATGGTTTAGTAGATGAATCACAGATGCGTGATAATCAGGGGCTAGATGGAGTAAATACTTGGTTGAAAAGGTTCGATGAACTGATTAATACCTTCCAGGAGTAAAAAAATTAAACTTTTTTCACTTTGAGTATTTACAATTCCGTTTACTCCCCGTATAATCCAAAGAGTATATTTTTGGTCGGTGATTTGCGTTGAATTACTTTGCTTTCACCTCTGAAAGTAGTATAATTTTTCAGTAAAGAGTCGTCTAAAGAGCATTTTCTTTGGATCAATCTTATGAAATGAAATTTTAGGAGGATTCTTTGTAATGGCAGAAAAAGAACATTATGAGAGAACAAAGCCCCATGTAAATATTGGGACAATTGGTCACGTTGACCACGGTAAGACTACTTTAACAGCAGCAATCACTAAGGTATTGGCTGACAAAGGTTTAGCTAAGGCTGAAGATTACGCTGATATTGATAAAGCCCCAGAAGAAAAAGAACGTGGGATTACTATCAACACAGCCCATGTTGAATACGAAACTGAAAAGCGTCACTATGCCCATATCGATGCTCCAGGACATGCTGATTACGTTAAGAATATGATCACTGGTGCTGCACAAATGGATGGTGCCATCCTTGTTGTTGCTGCAACTGATGGTCCTATGCCACAAACACGTGAACATATCTTGCTTGCTAGACAAGTTGGTGTTGGTTACATTGTTGTATTCTTGAACAAGACTGATCTTGTTGATGATCCAGAACTTACTGACCTTGTTGAGATGGAAGTTCGTGAATTATTATCAGAATACGATTTCCCAGGGGATGACATTCCTGTTATCCGTGGTTCAGCTTTGAAGGCTCTTCAAGGAGACCCTGAAGAAGTTAAACACGTTGAAGAACTTCTTGATGTTGTTGATGAATATATCCCAACTCCAGAACGTGATAACACTAAGCCATTTATGATGCCTGTTGAAGATGTCTTCACAATCACTGGTCGTGGTACTGTTGCTTCAGGACGTATCGATCGTGGACAAGTTAAAGTCGGTGATGAAGTTGAAATTGTTGGTTTGAAGCCAGAAGTTACAAAATCAACTGTTACTGGTCTTGAAATGTTCCGTAAGACACTTGACTTAGGTGAAGCCGGAGATAACGTCGGTGTACTACTACGTGGTATTAACCGTGATCAAGTTGAACGTGGACAAGTTCTTGCTAAACCAGGTTCAATCAAGACTCACAACAAGTTCAAGGGTGAAGTTTATATCATGAGTAAAGAAGAAGGTGGACGTCATACTCCATTCTTCTCAAACTATCGTCCTCAATTCTACTTCCATACAACTGATGTTACTGGTGTTATTGAATTGCCAGAAGGTGTAGAAATGGTTATGCCTGGTGATCAAGTTACTTTTGAAGTTGACTTGATTGCTCCAGTTGCTATTGAAAATGGAACAAGATTTACTGTTCGTGAAGGTGGCCGTACTGTTGGTGCCGGAGTTGTTACAGAAATCTTAGACTAATTTTTAAATTAGTGATGATAATTAAAAAAGAGTTGGTTAATCCAGCTCTTTTTTTTATGCTTAAATGTTCAAAAATGAGTCAAAGTATCATATAATAGAAAAATGATGTCTTAAAAAAATCTAGAAATCACGTCAAATGTTTACAATATTATCTTTTTAAGGTAATATTACAAAGTATGAGATCGTTGAAATACCGGAGGGATAATATAAATGTCTGCTAAGGCTAAATATACAAAAAAAGAAAACAATACTGGTGAATTAAAATTTGAAATTGACCAAGAAACTATCAAGAACGGTTTAAACACTGCTTTTGATCGTGTAAAGAAGAACTTAAACGTTCCTGGTTTCAGAAAAGGTAGAGTACCTCGCCAAATCTTCAACCGTATGTACGGTGAAGAAGCATTGTACGAAGATGCTCTAAATGCTGTTCTACCAGTTGCTTACGAAAAAGCTGTTGGTGAAGTAAAAGTAGAACCTGTTGACCAACCACAAATTAGTGTTGACTCAATGGAAAAAGACCAACCTTGGGAAATTACAGCTACTATTACTGTTAAACCTGATGTTGAACTTGGTAACTACAAGGGTCTTGAAGTTAAGAAGCAAAAACGTAATGTTATGAAGGCTGACGTTGAAGACCGTTTGGCTGAATTACAAAAACAACAAGCTGAACTTGTTCTTAAAGACGGTAAAGCTGAAAAAGGCGACACAGTTATTATTGACTATGTTGGTACAGTTGATGGTAAAGAATTCGATGGTGGTAGCGCTCAAAACTACTCACTAGAACTTGGTTCAGGTACATTCATTCCTGGATTCGAAGACGAATTGATTGGTCACGCTGCTGGTGAAGACATTAACGTTAACGTTACATTCCCAGAAGATTACCAAGCAAAAGATTTAGCTGGTAAAAAAGCTGTCTTTGCTACAAAACTTCATGAAGTTAAAACAAAGGAATTACCTAAGTTAGATGATGACTTTGCTAAGGATGTTGACGAAGATGTTGACACACTTGAAGAACTAAGAACAAAACTTCACGATGAAATCAAAGATTCAAAGAAGGATGCTGCTGAAGAAAACATTCAAGAAGAAGCAATTGCTGCTGCAGTTAAGAATGCTAAAATCGACTCAATTCCTCAATCAATGATTGATACAGAAGTTGAAAACCAATTGAACCAATACTTGGCTAACCTTCGTCGTCAAGGTATCGATCCTAAATTGTACTACCAAATGACTGGTACAACTGAAGATAGCTTGAAACAACAATTTGCTAAAGATGCTCAAGAACGTGTTAAGACTGATCTTGTTATCGAAGCAATCGTTGCTAAAGAAGGAATCAAACCTTCAGAAGACGAAATCAAGAACGAAATCAAATCATTATCTACTGAATATAAGATGGAAGAATCAGCTGTTAGAAATGCACTTTCTGACGAAATGTTGGCTCATGATATCGCTGCTAAGAAGGCAATCGAAATGATTGTTGACTCAGCCGAAGAAAAGTAATCAATACTTTTTAATAAAAATCAGGAAGCCGCGAGGCTTCCTTTTTTTATAAAAGAGGGTATAAAACTAATTACTTTACTCTTAATTATTACAATGCTAGACTTTCAAAGTATTGGAACTATTGAAGGAGAAATTGCATATGTTTGATAGTACAGAAAATACTGGCACAATTAGCTGTTCATTTTGTGGTAAGACACAAGATCAAGTTAAAAAGATAGTTGCCGGACCCGGTGTCTATATTTGTAATGAATGTATAGATTTATGCAAAGAAATAATAGACGAAGAACTAAATGAAGCTACACCATTAGATTTAGATAATATTCCTACACCTATTGATATCAAGAAAATTCTTGATGATTATGTAATCGGTCAAACTGATGCTAAACGAGCTTTGTCAGTGGCTGTTTATAATCACTATAAGAGAATTAATAAAATGGAACATCTTAAAGATGGCGAGACTGAATTGCAAAAGAGTAATATTGCCTTAATTGGACCTACTGGTTCAGGTAAGACTTTCTTAGCTCAAACGTTAGCTCGTATTCTAAAAGTTCCATTTGCGATTGCTGATGCCACAACACTTACAGAAGCTGGTTATGTTGGGGAAGATGTTGAGAACATCTTATTGAAGCTTTTGCAAAACGCTGATTTTGATGTTGATAAAGCCGAACATGGAATTGTTTATATCGATGAAATTGATAAGATTGCTAAAAAGAGTGAAAATGTTTCAATCACACGTGATGTTTCTGGTGAAGGTGTCCAACAAGCACTTTTGAAGATTCTTGAAGGTACCATTGCCAGCGTGCCACCACAGGGTGGGAGAAAACATCCTCAGCAAGAGCTTATTCAAATCGATACAACTAATATCTTATTTATTGTCGGTGGTGCTTTTGATGGTATCGAACAAATTGTTAAAAATCGTTTAGGCGATAAGACAATTGGTTTTGGTGCCGAACAAAAAGTAACGATTGCGGAAGAAAAGAGTTTGATGCAACAAATCATTCCTGAAGATTTGATGAAGTTTGGTATTATTCCAGAATTTATCGGTCGTATTCCAATCGTAACAGCCCTTGAGAAGCTAACTGAAGATGACTTGGTTAATATCCTTACTAAGCCTAAAAATGCCTTGATCAAGCAATATAAGGAATTATTAGAGCTTGATGGTGTTAACTTACTCTTTACCGATGGTGCACTTAAAGAAATTGCCAGATTATCGATTGAACGTGATACTGGTGCCCGTGGTTTGAGATCAATCGTTGAGGAAACTATGTTGAATACAATGTTTGATATTCCTGGTCGCGATGATGTCGAGAGTGTTAAAGTTACTAAAGATGCTGTTAGAAAAGTTAAAGAACCTGAATTGATTCTTAAAAATGGAGAGGTTGCCTAGTAGGCAACTTTTTTTATTTTTCTATGGTAAAATTATTTCATTGAGGTGAATTATGCAAGTAAATAATGTATCAATGAATTTAAGTGCTGTTAGTTCAAAACAGTATCCAGGCGAAGGATACCCTGAGATTGCTCTTTTAGGCCGTTCTAACGTCGGTAAATCATCTTTGATTAATACACTTATAAATCGTAAAAGTTTTGCTAGAACGTCAAGTACGCCCGGTAAAACCCAAACTCTTAACTTTTATAATATTGAAGACCTATTATATCTAGTTGATGTTCCTGGTTATGGCTTTGCCAAGGTTTCTAAGAAACAACGTGAAGAATTTGGAGTCATGATCGAAGAATATCTAACAACGCGTCAACCATTGCGTGGAGTAGTTATTTTAGTTGATGGTCGTCATACACCTAGTGAAGATGATATTTCGATGTATCAATTTGTTAGTTATTATCATATTCCAACTTTGATTGTTCCTACTAAAATGGATAAAATCAAAGGCAATCAATGGAATAAAACAGTAAATGCAGTTAAGAAATCCATGGGTATTAATCAGACTGACGATTTACAATTATTTAGTGCTGAAACTAAATATGGTAAAGAAGAAGTTTGGACTTGGATCGAAGATCATATGAAATAAAAAAATACAGTGTGGGATAAAGACATCTTTCACTGTATTTTTTGTTTTTTTCGATTTTTCTTTGTTATGGTAGAAGTAACAAAAATGTTTTAGGGGGAGATTTATTTGAAAAAACTTACATCGATTTTATTAAGTGGTTTATTTATTTCAGGAATGGTATTTAGCGGTGGAATGACAACAACCGCTACGAATATTATGGCTGCTGATACTTCAACGACTACAGACCAGGCTGATCAGGTTACCAATACGGTAGTTTTTAAAGACTTATACGGTAAAACAGTTGGATCTGGGAAGGTAATGGGTAACGCTGTTGGAGACGCAATTGATTTAAAGATGCTTGACTCGATTAAACCAAAAGATTCTTATGTTTATCTAGAAACACCACTTTTTTTTAAGGCCGATGGCAGTAGTCAAAGTGTCACTGACTATCCAGAAGGAATGAATCACTTTTATGGTGTTGTCAGAATCAATGATAAAACTGAACACAGTTTTGGAGCTCCATTTTATCCCTTTGCGGGTGTTGATAACCTTGAGTTTGCTCCAACAAACTATGGATTGCCAAATGGAACTGAATGGAAAGTTTTTGAAATTTCGGTTGTAGACGATAATGATTATTATTATCGAGTAGATAATACCGATTGGATCAGTGCCAAAGATATGACTCTGATTTCAACTACACCAATTACTGCGGATAATTCAATGCGGAAGTCTGACCGAAGTATTATAACGACTAAAAATCATATTGCATTTTTAACTAATCTAGACGGTAAACAGGTTTATGATCGAGCTTTAGCTCCTAATACACCTTGGTATACTGACAAAATGGCCCTAATTAATGGAGTTAAAATGTACCGTGTTTCTACAAATGAATGGGTTAAAGAAAGTGATTTAACTTATAAAGTAGCTTAATCCATTGAGATAAAAGAAAAAATCGATAACAATATTAAATATTATTATCGACTTTTCTTTTTATACGTTAATTAATTTTTCGAAAATAAATTTATTATTCTCAAAACTAAACTTTAAAATACTGCAATTGGTAAAACCGCCGTCTCGTAATTTTTGCATATCAGTCCAAAGATCAGAGAACATCATGCAAGCACCAGCATGGCTAACTGCTAAAACGGTACTATTGTCCTGATTCATGATTTCTAACAGGGTTTTATTGACACGTTGTTGTGCAGCCAGGTTATCTTCGCCACCAAATTGGACATAATAATCACCAAAATGTTTTTTAGGATCATCCTTGGGATGTAAATATTCCTGTTCGCCTTCAAAAGCGCCAAAGGAAAGCTCTCTGAGCCCTTTTAAACGTGTATATGGCAGATTAGTGACAAGTTCCAACGTATCGCTAGAACGTTCTGCTGTTGAACAATAGGCAGCATCAAAATCAATCTCATTGTCGTTAAAATATTTTTTGGCGGCTTGAGCTTGTTTGATACCAGTTTCAGTCAATGGTGAATCACACCAGCCTTGAATTTTGTGTTGAACATTAAATAACGTTTGACCGTGACGCATTAAATAAAGTGTTTTTTTCATAGTTTCCCCCTCAAAAGAAAGCAATTACATTATACAATAATCAATGTCTTTTCAAAAAAATCCTTGATAAATAATCAAGCTCTGTGTATCATCATACCTATAAATAGATTTTAGTTTTAATTTAAGTAGTAATTTACTTCAGTGTTCAGAGAATTGACGGTTGGTGGGAGTCAAGCAGGGTAAATTATCAAATACTAGACTGAAATTCGTGTCCTACGTTATTAGGAGTAAAGAGCAAGTCAATTGACTTGAATTTGGGTGGTACCGCGCAAATAGCGTCCCTGCATAACTGCAGGGGCGCTTTTTTTATTCCCATGACTAAGGATAACCATTAGGAGGAAAATTTATGAATATTATCGACGAACTAGCATGGCGTGGTTTGATCAATCAACAATCAGACGAAGAAGGTTTACGTGATTTAGTTGATTCAAAGGATATTTCCCTATATTGCGGAATGGATCCAACTGGAGATTCAATGCATATCGGACACTTGTTGCCTTTTATGACTTTGGAAAGATTTGGTAAGTTTGGTCACCATCCATACATTGTTATTGGTGGAGCGACTGGTTCAATTGGTGATCCCAGTGGTAAAAAGGCTGAACGTCCTATGCAAACAATGGACCAAGTTAATCACAATGTAAAAGCTTTGAGTGATCAAGCTAACAAAGTCTTTACCGGTTTCACAATGGTCAACAACTATGACTGGACAGAACCAATTGGTATCCTAGACTTTCTTCGTGATTACGGTAAATTATTCAATGTTAATACCATGCTTAACAAGGAAATTATTTCTAGTCGTCTAGAAGCTGGTATTTCCTTCACTGAATTTACTTACCAAATTTTACAATCATTAGATTTCCTAACTCTTTACCGCGAACACAACGTGCAATTACAAGTTGGTGGTGGTGATCAATGGGGTAACTTAACTGCCGGTCTTGATTTGATCCACAAGGCTGAAGGGTCAGATGCTAAAGTTTATGCATTAACAATTCCTTTATTATTAAAATCTGATGGTACTAAGTTTGGTAAAACAGCTGGTGGTGCTGTTTGGCTTGATCCTAAAAAGACTTCACCATATGAATTTTACCAATTCTGGTTTAACCAAGATGACAAAGATGTCGTTAACTTGTTGAAGAAATTCACGTTCCTTTCTAAAGAAGAAATCGACAAGTTAGAAGACTCAGTTAAGACAGCTCCTGAAAAACGTCTAGCACAAAAAACTTTGGCACAAGAAGTTACAACCTTTGTCCATGGTAAAGAAGCTTTACAAACAGCTGAAAAGATCACTGACGTACTATTCTCAGGTGAAATTCAAGAATTGACAACTGCTGAAGTTGCTGAAGCCTTCCATGGTGTTCCTAGTGCAGAAATCACAGCTGATTCAATCAATTTAGTTGATCTTTTGATTGCGACAAATGTTGACAAGTCGAAACGTCAAGCTCGTGAAGATATTCAAAATGGAGCCATCAGAATCAACGGTGAAAAATTAACTGATACAACCATTGAGATTGCTCCAAAAGATTCATTTGACGGTAAATATATTGTTATTCGTCGTGGTAAAAAGAAGTATTTCTTGGCTATAATTAAATAAAACTATTGACTGAAAACGTTAAATCGGATATATTATTTGCAACGAAAACTTTTAAACAAGTCCTGTGAGGCTTGGAAGGTTACTTACACATTTAACAACCAAAGTGTAAACTTCCTCTCCTTGTGGGTAGGAAGTTTTTTGTTTACTTAAGAAAAAATCAGGGAACTTTTAAATAGATCCGGCGAGGTCTAAAAGGTTGATTGGGATAATACCAAACTTTTAGGGGTAGCCGGATAAGGGCTATCCCTTTTAATTTGGAGGAAAACAATGAAAAACATACTTTCTATGTCACAACTATCAAACCAAGAGGTCTATGACTTAATAGACTCAGCTCTGGAGTTTAAGGCTGGCAAAAAATCGGTGATCGGTCAAAATAAATTTGCCATCAATCTTTTTTTTGAGAATAGTACAAGAACTAAATCAAGCTTCCAAGTCGCTGAAATGAAATTAGGGATGAACGAAATTGAATTTGAAGCTGCAACATCATCAACTACTAAAGGTGAAAGTTTATATGACACGGTCAAAACTGAAGAAAGTATTGGCGCTTCAGTAGCTGTCATTCGCCATAGCCAAGATAAATATTATGAAGATTTAGTTAACAATCATGATTTAAAAATCCATATCATCAACGGTGGCGATGGAACTGGTCAACATCCTTCCCAATCACTTTTAGACTTGATGACGATTTATGAACACTTCGGTAGCTTTGAAGGTTTAAAAATAGGAATTATCGGTGATCTTAGTCATTCTCGAGTGGCCCATTCAAATGCGGAAATTTTGACTCGATTAGGTGCTCAAATGTACTTCGGTGGTCTGGATGCATGGTATACACCTGAATTTGCTCAAATGGGACCACATATGAACGTTGATGATCTTTGTAAAGAGATGGACGTAGTTATGTTATTAAGAGTTCAACACGAGCGTTTATCAGCTGAAGAAAACAAAAACTTCTCGAAAGATGATTATTTTGCTAAATATGGTTTAAATATGGATCGAGTTAATTTGATGAAAGATGATGCTATGATCATGCACCCGGCACCAGTCAATCGTGGAGCTGAAATTGGTGATGATGTGGTTGAATGTTGTAAATCATATATTTTCCCTCAAATGTCAAATGGAGTTTACATGAGAATGGCAATGATCGAAGCTGTTTTGGAAGGAGATAACTCTGGCAATGAAATTACTGATAAAAAACGCCAAGCTATTTTACGCTAATAAATTAATTAATTGTGATGTTTTAATTGAAGATGGTAAATTTACTAAAATTGCCGAACATATCTTAGTTTCAGATGCCCAGGTGGTTGACGCCAAATTCAATTTGGTTACGCCAGGATTAGTAGACGTCCATGTTCATTTCAGAGAACCAGGACAAGTTCATAAAGAAACTATCAAAACAGGGACTGAGGCCTCTGCGCATGGAGGATTCACCACGGTTGGTGCCATGCCTAATGTGACTCCAGTACCAGATAATGCTGAAAAATTTTTGCAACAAATTAAGTTGAATCAAGCTAATTCAGTGATCAATACTTTACAATATGCGCCAGTTACATTAGACGAAACTAGTGATCAATTAGTAGATATCGAAAAACTAGCCAAACTAGGAGCCTTTGCCTTTTCAAACGATGGACATGGGATTATGAATGCCCAATCGATGTTTATGGCGATGGCAAGAATTGCGGCTATTGGTAGTCATTTAGCGGCTCATGTTGAAGATAAGAATCTCTTTAATAAAGGGGTAATCAACTTTGGTTCTGCCTCACAACGACTAGGATTACCAGGGATTCAACAAGTTGCCGAAACTTCACAATTAGCTAGAGATTTAGTATTAGCAAAAGAAACTGGCGTTCATTATCACGTCTGCCATATCTCAACTAAGGATGGCGTAGAACTGGTTAGAATGGCTAAGGATGCAGGAATTAACGTTACTTGTGAAGCTTCACCACACCATTTATTGTTGAGTGACCAAGATATTTTAACTGATGATGCGAATTTCAAAATGAATCCACCATTAAGATCAGAAACAGATAGACGAGCTTTGATAGCTGGTTTGCAAGATGGCACGATTGATATGATTGCCACAGATCATGCGCCACATGCCGAATCAGAAAAGAATCAAGGCTTTGCTAAAAGTGCTTTTGGAATTACTGGAATTGAAACATCATTTCCACTGATGTATACGAAATTAGTTAAGACTGGCATCATTAGTTTAGAAGAACTCTTAGCTTTAATGACTGAAAATCCGGCTAAAATTTTCGATTTAAAACAAGCTGGTGTAATTAAACTAGGTCAACCAGCTGATTTTACGATTATAAATCTAGATGATGAATACGAGATCAAACAAACCGATTTTATTTCTAAAGGTACCAACAGTCCATTTATTGGTGACAAAGTATTTGGAGAAACTGTACAGACATATGTTAACGGAGAATGTGTTTATTCAAAATAAAGGGTAGGGGTAAAGATGAACAAACCAGTAATAGTAGCGCTAGATTTTGCAGATGACTTTGAATGTATCAATTTTTTGAATCAGTTTCCGAAAGATGAGAAATTGTTTTTGAAGATTGGCTTGGAAATGTTCTGTCAATTTGGATATCCATTTGTTAAAAGTCTCAGAGATCGTGGTTATAATTTTTTCTTGGATTTGAAACTACACGATATTCCCAATACGGTTAAAAGAACCTGTGAAATGATTGCTAAATGGGATGTTCAAATGTTAACAGTCCATGCTAGTGGTGGTGCTGAGATGATTGCGGCTGCCAAGGCTGGATTAGATGGATCAGTTACTAAATTATTGGCTGTGACGCAACTGACATCCTTAGGACAAACTGAATTAGCCCATGAATTGCAAGTTCCTTTAAAGTCACAAGATTATGTGACACATCTAGCAAAATTAGCCTATGATAATGGCGCCGACGGAGTAATTTCATCAGCTCTGGAAGTTCCAATGATCAAAGAAGTTACTAGTTCTGATTTTCTCTGTGTAACCCCAGGTATTAGACCCAAGTCAGCTCAAGTTGGTGATCAAAAACGTGTTGCTACACCAGCTCAGGCAAGAAGTTTAGGCAGTGATGGTATCGTTGTTGGTCGTCCAATAACTCAAGCTTCAAATGGTTATCAAGCGTACATGAATATTTGCGAGGAGTGGAATAAATAATGGATAAAAAAGCAGTTGCCGATAATATAGCAGGTCAATTATTAAAAATTAAGGCGGTCACACTCAGTCCCAAAGAGCCTTTTACTTGGGCCAGTGGTATTAAGTCACCGATTTATACCGATAATCGTTTAACGATTGCTTATCCAGATTTTCGCCAAACAATTGCCCATGATTTGGCTGATTTAATTATGGAAAAATATCCTGAGGTTGAAGTAATCGGAGGAGTGGCTACGGCTGGAATTCCTCACGCTACTGGGGTTTCTAATATTTTGAATTTACCACTGAATTATGTACGCCCTCAAAAAAAGGATCATGGTAAGAAAAGCCAAATTGAAGGTCGCTGTCAAAAGGGTGACAAAGTTGTTTTGATTGATGACTTAATTTCAACTGGTGGCAGTATTTTAAAGGCTGTCAAAGCGATTCGAGAAGAGGGTGGAGAAGTTATCGGAACGGTTGCCATTTTCTCCTATGACCTCCCAGAAAGTACGAAGAACTTTGCCGATGCGAAGACTCAATTATTTACTTTGACTGACTATCCAACTATGATCAAAGTTGCTCAACAAGAATCTTATGTTGAAGAAAGTGACATGGAATTGTTGCAACAATGGTATCAAGCGCCAGAAAGTTGGGGTAAATAATGGACTTATATAAAATTGTTCGTCCGGCTATCTTTAAAATTGATCCTGAAGTCGATCATCATTTAGTGGCAGCTGGTTTAAAAATGTTTAATAAAACACCACAAGTTTTAAGGACAATGTTTTTAACTAAAAAAAGAGCTGATCTCAAAGTAACTGTTAAAGGGGTAACCTTTGATTCACCTATTGGGATTGCGGCTGGATTTGATAAAAAAGCTGAATTTTACAATAGCTTAGGTGCTTTAGGAGCTGGTTTCGTTGAAATTGGTAGCATTACTAAGAATGAACAACCTGGAAATGAAAAAAAACGGATTTTTCGTTTGCCTGAAGATAAGGCCATTATCAATCGTATGGGTTTGAATAATTTGGGTGTTGAAACAACCAGAAAACATCTGGCTAATACTCCTAAGCATGTCAAAATTGGTATCAGTGTCGCCCCTGGACATGGTTTGAATAGTGAAGAAATGATTGATGAAATGGTGGCTGATATTAAAGAAATTCATTCATTTGGCGATTATATTGCCTTGAACCAAAGCTGCCCCAATCAAAAGGGCGTTACCACTTTACAAGAGGCTCCAGTTGCAAAACGTTTATTAGAAAAAATTCATAACTTACATATTAAGGAACCAGTTTTTTGCAAATTTGGGAATGACATCACACCTGAACAATTGATTGAATTATTGAAGGAAACTGCTGGTTTAATGGATGGGGTTATTTTAACTAATACTGCCTCAAATCCAAGTTCTGTACACGATAACTTAAAATCAGAACATCGAATTGAAGGTGGTGGTCTCAGCGGTAAGCCAATCTTCAAGAAGTCATTGAGTTTAACTAAGAGTATTCGAGAAAATTTTCCTGATTTGCCAATTATGTTTTCAGGTGGGGTTTTTACTCCAGAAGATGCCAAGGCGGCTTTAGTTGCTGGCGCCAATCTAATCCAAGTTTATACAGGTTTTATCTATAATGGACCAATGTTTTTGGAAAAAATCAATCAATATTTATCTGCCGAACAAGTTAATTTAAGCTATTCGGCTGCAATTGCGGACGCTCCAGTAAGGGATAAGACTAATATTAAAATCACCGATATTGATGAAACAAAAAAAATTGAATTAGATGCCAATTCAGGCGCCTCATTTCATGCTGAATAGGCTGCCAGCTAAGCCATTGTGAAGTTTGATGGCTTATTTTTTTGTCCTTTTTTAGAAAGCGTTGCCTTTCATAGCTTGATATTTCAAGTTTACTAATATTGGGTTGTAGTATTATAGCGGTGTTATCAGTCAACACTGAGTCATAAAAAGTAAAAAGGATCACTCCAGTCTACCGAGTGATCCTTTTACTTTTTTATGATTTAACAGTTTTTAATTGATCAATACTGCTCTGAATTTGTTTTTTTTGATCATCGTTTAGTTCATTGTTGTCACCAATAGTATCCAAAATATCATCACCCAATTCAATAATCGTAATAATTTTGCTATTAGTAGCTAGAACTGAGTAAATGGAAATAAATTGTTGTAATTCTTTATAATTGATTGAATTTTGAATCTTTCCTTGATTTAAAAGTGCACTAGCAGTACCAATGATAACTTGTTTAGCACGTTGATTTTTTTCCCTATTGGCCTTTCTTTGTTGGTAATAAGGTAAGAAAAGAGCAACGGAAACAGCTAGTAATTCACCGCAACCTTCAACCCATTCAGCAAGTGAACCGATTTCCATGAGATTACCTCCCTGAAGCATTAGTATATGCATGAATAATAACATTTATTTTTATCAAGCTATCCTAATATGCATTAGAGAATTTAATAATGGGACTTGGGTTCAAGTAAAAAAATCACCCTTATCAACCATTAGATACAACTGTGAAAACTAGGGATGGCATCAATGACCAGAGGATTCATTTTTTGGTTACATGAATAAAGTAAAGATGAATCCAACGATACCAACTAATAACCCATATAACAGTGCTGGTAGGACTGTTTTTCTAAGAATATTTCCCTCTTGACCAGAGAGTCCAACTACAGAACTAACAGAAACAATGTTATGAACACAAATCATATTACCAGCGGCAGCACCAATCAATTGTGCAGCTAGAACAAGTTCTTTGTTGACCTGAGCATTAGTCGCAATATCTGCTTGAATCTGACCAAAGGTCAAAGTGGAAACGGTGGTACTTCCAGTAACAAATGAACCTAATTGACCCAAGAAAGGAGCAATGATGATCCAGATTGATGATAAATATTTGGAAATGATTTGAGCAATATAGACGGGCATACTAGGTAATTTTGCTAGATTTAATTCTGAATTGGTAAAGATTTGGACCATGATCAATGTAACAATTAAAGCTAAAGCAGTTGATTTCATTGAAAAGACAACTTTTTTAGCAGTTGGAAGAAAACTCTTCAAAGTCTTGGCTTGAATCAATAATCCAAAGAGGACGGCGATGGTTAACAATGTTCCCGGTGAGTAGAGAAATTCCCAATCCGAATTAATTTGAGCGAAACCTAAAATGTTTTTCCAAGACAGATTAATATTATTAACTAAAAAATTCTTTAATGGCATGATTGTACGAGTCGCCAGCAGTAATAAGATAACAAAGATATAAGGTGCCCAGGCTGTTAACAAAGACATTGAATTAGTCGTAGTTTTAATTTCTTTGGTGGAAGTAGTCCAGGGATGTTCAAAAACAGTTTTTGGTAGAAGAAATTTTAATTTAATAGTTATAATAGCAATAATTATAGTGATAAATGGTGCTAGAATCGAAACAAATTCATAACTGATAGTGAAGGATATCAATAAAGCTGACAGACTATAAACAATTCCAATGAAAAGTGTCCAGGGTACTAAAACAAGCCAGTCCTTTAGATTATGACCATCTTTTTTACCAAAGAGAAAAGTCAGCATGAAGATTAGGATCAGCGGCATAAAAACACCTGAGAAAAGATCGAGCTGGGTGATTTGACGACCGATGGCATTGAGAAAATCGGCTTTTTCACTGACGTTACTTAATCCAACGGTCAAAGGGGTTCCAACGGCACCAAAGGAAGCAGGCGTTGAATCGGCTACCAGTGCTAAGGTAACAGCGGCCATTGGTGAAAATCCTAAAGCAATCATTAAAGGGGCAGTAACCATAGCAGGCGTTCCGAATCCAGAAACACCTTCAATTAAACCGCCAAAAAGGAAAGCCACTAAGATGACCTGTAAACGCATATCTGCCGATAGTGAATGAAAGCCAGAATTGATACGATCAATTGCCCTGGTATGTTGTAACATGTTGAGCATCATTAGAGCTCCAAATAGAATCCATAGGATTGGTAATGATTTATGAATTGATTGAAAAATTGAAGCTAAGAGGACCTTAAAGGGCATTTTCCAAATGAAAAATCCCTCTAATAAAACAATTAATGCACTGATCGACATCCCTTTGGTTGCCGGCATATTGAGAATGCCTAGTAAAATCAAGGGTAAAATAACAGCGGAAAGTGCAATTATAATCATAGAATAACTTCCTTTTTAAAGTAATTTCATTCATTATATAATGTTTCGCAAGCGGTTGCTAATGACAGCCTATCTAGAAGCAATAAAAAACGAAACTGATAAATATCAATTTCGCTTAGAGCATCTTTAAAGGACCACCATCAATCCCTTTAGTTACAGTGACATCGATAGGGTCGATCTCAGTGTTATCGATTAGGATTTTATCTAAGTGTCTTTTGAAATCATCTTCAGCCAATTGTGATTTGACGTGCCAAGCTGAAAAGTCACCGTTAGCAGTAACGTCACCTAGTTCAGCAATAGTTTTGATGGTTTTAGGATCGACAAGATTTTTTGAAGTTATATCGATAAAATAATTTGTGTACCAAAGTAGAAAAGCCATATTATTCCTCCAGAGATGTATTACTTCTATAATAATATAGTTTTAACAATTTTAATTGATTTAGTAGTTATATTTGATTAAAAAATAATTGCTAAATAATATTTCAAAAAGTTACAATTACTTGAGAGGTAAATTATGGGACAAAAAACATGTCAACAAACACGAACTGTCAGTGAAAGAATTATTTTTGATGGTGATTTAAATGATAAACAAACTCTTTTTGGTGGTAAAACACTCAGTTTACTGGATGAAAATGCTGGATTAGCCAGTTTTAAATTAGTCCATGCCAAAATTGCAACAGTTGGATATGATCATATTAATTTCTGGCGTCCCATTACGACGGATAAGTATATTAAGATGGAATCGTTTGTGACAGGTGTTAGCGACCGCCAAATTGAGGTCTTTACTAAGATCATCAGTCACGATTTAAAAACAGACGTGACGGAAATTGCTTTTACTAGTTTTTGTACGTTGATGACTTTGCGTTCAGCTGGCCAGATTGAATTGCCTAAAATTTTTCCTGAAACAGATGAAGAAAAGTATCTTTGTGCAGGTTTTGATGAACGTCTGAGACAACGGCAACAGGATTACTTACAAAAAGATGAATTTATGAGTCATTTGACCATGGACTAAAGAATAGAACAAGCCTTCTGGCGTTATGGTAAACAAGCTGCAGTGATCGTTTTTTAGATTACTGTATTTTTTTGTTTCTTACAATAAAATACTTACTTGAAACAATTACTTTGACACACACAGTAATTGGTGATAAATTATCATTATAGAAATGAAGGTAGGTAAGAACAATGAAACCATTAATTTCGAAGGATATTATTCGAGGCCATACCACAACCATCGTATTAAATATTCTGAATCAAGGCGATAGTTATGGTTATGAGATTGCCAAGATGGTTAAGGAATTAAGCCATGAGGCTTATGAACTGAATGAAGCTACACTTTATACAGTTTTCAGACGATTAGAAAAGAATGGTGATATTTCCAGTTATTGGGGTGATGAAAGCCAAGGTGGCCGCCGCAAGTATTATCAAATAACCACTCAAGGAAAAACAACCTTGGCTGAGAATATTAAAGCCTGGGATTTTGCTAAAGGTGTGATCGACAATTTGATTTTAGGAAGGATCGAGAATCATGAATGAGTTGTTAAATAAATTAATTGATGAAAAATTAACTAAAATATTCGCTGATTATCCGGATACCAAAGATTTACAAGAATTAAAAGAAGAATTATCATCCGATTTGGTTGCTTCGGCCGAGGATAAATTGACTGAAGAAGTTACAGAGTCTGAGGCAGTAACACAAGCTTTCAAAGAATTTGGTGATATTGATGAGGTTATCAATCAAGTTCTAAATGAAACTAAAACTGATTCAGAGAACCAATATCATAAGACAATTCACGAACATAATATTGATATTGACCAAGATAGCATTCGAATCGATAATGGCAAGGTTTTGGATATTAACGATAGTGGTATTACTGTCAATAATGGTAAGACGATGCGGATCGATGAGAATGGGGTTAAATTAGGCAATATGGTCATTAATGAAGATGGAATTAATTTTAATGGTCCTAAAAAAAGTTCCTTTGATCATTTTAATGCCAACTTTGATGATGACAATTATGAAACTGAAGTTCACGTTGAATCATTACCAATGACTGATGTTAATGAATTCAAGACTGATGAAGTTAATAAAATCGATATTGCTTATCAAGACGCAACGGTCAAAATTTTACCAACAGCGGGTGATAAAATTATTATTCGTGAGTTTATGTCTCGTTCCAATCCTGATTACCAAGTTAAAACTGAGTTAATTAATGGAACTTTAACAATTATTCAGGGACGGATACCACACTTTTTACCACTAAGAGTAAAAGTACAAATCATGATACCAAATGATTTTGCTGGGAATATTAGGATCAATAATCGTAGTGGTAATTTACAGATGATGGATCTAAAAAATTTGAAAGATGTTTTGATCAATGTTCGCAGTGGGTTGATTTATACTCACAATATTGAATTGGATCATTTATTGATCAATGCTAATTCCGGTAAAGTAACGTTGGAAGATGTGAATGCCAAAGATGAATTAACTTTAGAGTCTAGAAGCGGTGTTGTCAGATTGGATAATGTTTTCAGTTCCAATTACAATATTTCAGCTAGAAGCGGAACCATTAAGGGAATTGATCTGGGTGGTGCTGGAAAGGTTTGGGCAAAATCGGGTATTATTAAAATTGATTTTGCTAAAATAATTGGTGATATTTCGGTTGAAAATAATAGTGGAACTGTTAAGTTGTCGATGCCAACTAGTGATTCGTATGATTTTGACCTAGAGGCAAGAAGTGGAACAGTCAAAATTAGTAATGTGGCAACCTTTAAGCATGATGTTCAGGGTTTGAAAGAAGGTACAGTTGGTAATGACCCTCAATATAATCTGACAGTTCATGCTAAGTCAGGAACAATTAAAGTCAATTAAAAAAGCTAAGATGAAAATTAAAATTTCATCTTAGCTTTTTTAATTGATTTTTTGGTCTAAAACTTTTAAGACGTTACTTAAACGGTACAGGGTGTTTTTTGAATCATGCAGCTGATCAAATGACAGGTCCAAATAAATGTCACTTTTGTTTAATTCGAGTTTTAGCAGAAATGGTTTTCTAGCCCAAGGAAAATATGACTGTTTAGCGGGTTTAATAGTTAAGATATCGGACAGTGAATAGGTAGTTTCACGTTCGATAACCTGAAAGCTTTTAATTTGTGAAAAGCTGATAAATTGGAAGTCCACACTATTAGGAAACAAAATTAATTTTAACTTATCCCGATAGGAGTTCATTTTATAATACGAAATTCCATGGTTTTCTAATTGCCAATGTCCAAAAAGTGTTCGTAAATTGATAGGAAAATAAACGCAAAGTAATAAAAATAAAACACTTAAAAATGATAATATCGAAATTTTGATGTTGGTGATGAACCCTAATGCACCAGCGATAAAACTCAAAATCAAACTGATGGTTATTGGACGATGATTGATCCTTTTTCCGAACTCAATTGTATCAGTCATTCTAATGTCTCCTTTTTAAATCTAATAATATTGTAATATTCTGTAAACGTTTACACAACCGCTGTTGTAAGGAAATTTATTTAAAAATATTTCTTTGGAAACCATTGTAATAGTTTATTTTATCGTATATCCTGAAACTATATTATAAATATAGGAGGGTTGATTCATGGGAAAAAAGGCAAAAAAATGGCAAATGCCATCAGCTTATACAATTTTGTTTTTCCTCATAATTCTAGTTGCAATTTTAACTTGGATTATACCCGCAGGTCAGTATGCTACCACTAAGGCGGGAAATATTATAGCAGGTACATACAAAGCCCGAACAAGCAGTCCTCAGGGTATTTGGGATGTTTTCATGGCACCAATCAACGGGATGGTTGGTACTGATGTAACTGAAGGTTCTATTTCAGTTTCATT
Source organism: Companilactobacillus kimchiensis (assembly GCF_001438805.1). GTDB lineage: Bacteria > Bacillota > Bacilli > Lactobacillales > Lactobacillaceae > Companilactobacillus > Companilactobacillus kimchiensis. The sequence goes on along the minus strand of NZ_JQCF01000004.1, from coordinate 47,131 downwards.
ATTCATTTTAGTTATCGGTGGGTTCTTAGGAGTTGTCAATAAAACTAAGGCTTTAGATGACGGAATTAGTTCTACAGTTCAAAAGTATAAGGGTAAGGAAAAAGCCCTTATTCCAATTTTAATGATATTATTTGCTATCGGTGGATCTACTTACGGAATGGGTGAAGAAACAATTGCCTTTTACCCAATTTTGATTCCCGTTATGATCAGTGTTGGTTATGACTCGATCACGGCGATTTCTTTAGCTTTGATTGGTTCACAAGTAGGGTGTTTAGCTTCAACAGTTAACCCCTTTGCAACAGGTGTTGCTTCACAGACAATCAATATTTCGCCTGGTGATGGTTTGATTCCAAGATTTATTTTGTTGATTATTGTAACTGGCATCAGTATTGCTTATGTAATGCACTATGCTGATAAAGTTAAAAAAGATCCATCACAATCATATGTCTTTGAACGTCGTCAAAAAGATCTAAAAGAATTTTCAATGGCCGAAAGAACTATCGGTGAAAAATTAACTAAGAAACAAAAGAGTGTACTTTGGCTTTTTGGTTTAACTTTCGTAGTTATGATCACTAGTTTGATTCCTTGGTCAAGTTTGAATCCTAACTGGACTTTCTTTGACGGTTTTACTAAGTGGCTAACTCATGTGCCATTCTTAGGTGCCTTGATTGGTAAGGATATTGCACCACTTGGTACATGGTACTTTACTGAAATCACAACTTTGTTCTTTATGATGTCAGTAGTTATTATGTTTGTCTTTGGTATGAAAGAATCAGAATATATTGATGCCTTTTTAGGTGGTATGACTGAGTTCTTGAGTGTTGCTATTATCGTTGCAGTTGCTCGTGGTATTCAAGTTATCATGAACAATGGTTACATCACAGCAACAGTTCTCCACGCTGGTGAAAATGGACTTCAAAATCTTTCAGCGGGCGTCTTCATTGTTTTGACTTATATCTTCTATATTCCAATGTCATTCTTGATTCCATCAACTTCTGGCTTAGCTGCTGCTACGATGGGAATCATGGGACCACTCGGTAAGTTTTCTGGTGTTGATGGTTCACTGGTTATTACGGCCTATCAATCAGCTTCTGGTTTAGTTAACTTGGTCACACCAACTTCCGGTATCGTTATGGGTGCCTTAGCAATTGGACACGTTGATATTGTTAAATGGTGGAAGTACATGTGGAAACTGGTCGCGATATTGTTCGTGGTCATTGCAGTATTCTTAGTTATCTGTTCAATGTTTAAATAGTTTTTAAATATTTCTGGAGGGATTTTACAATGGAAAAGTTTATTACTGACAAGATTCAAGACGAGGCTATTAAGGATTTAGGTGAATTAGTAGGGATTGCTTCTTATAACGGACCAGCAGAACCTAAGGCACCATTTGGTAAGGGTCCTAAAGCTGCTCTTGATAAGGCAATGGAATTAGCAACTAACTTGGGTTTCAAAACTCATGAGGATCCAGACGGTTATTATGGTTATGCTGATATTGGTGAAGGCAAAGAAACCTTCGGTATCGTTGGTCATTTGGATGAAGTTCCAGCAGGTAACATCGATGACTGGACCGTTGATCCATATAAATTGACTATCAAGGATGATAAATTATTTGGTCGTGGAACCCAAGATGATAAGGGACCTACAATTGCCGCTATCTATGCCATCAAAGCTATTCTAGACAAAGGTTACAAATTCAATAAGAAGATTCGTGTGATCTTTGGAACCGATGAAGAAATCTTGTGGAGATGTTTGGCTGAATATAACAAGAAGGAAGACCCAATTGACTTGGGGATTGCTCCTGATGCTGAATTTCCATTGATCTATGCTGAAAAAGGATTACAACAATCATATTTAACTGGTCCTGGTTCAACTGAATTGAATCTGGATTTAGAAAATGCTTTTAACGCGGTACCTGGCAAGGCAGTTTACAATGGTCCTAAACAAGCCGAAGTTCTAGCTGCATTGAAAAAATATGATTTTGCTGCTGATCAAAAAGATGGTGAAATCGAAGTTCACGGAAAATCAGTTCATGCTATGAATGCTCCTGAAGGAACTAATGCTGTGGTTAGATTAGCAATGGCTTTAGCTGATGTTTTCCCTGATATCAAGGTTCTACAATTTTTGAGGGCATTTGGTGAGGATGCTAATGCTACTAATCTTTTAGGTGATGTTTCTGATGAAGTTTCCGGTAAATTAACTTTCAATATTTCTAGTTTGAAGATCACTCCAGAAGAATCAAGAATGCAAATTGATATGCGTATTCCTGTTAAAATCGATCATGATCAATTGATTAAGCAAGTTTCAGACGCCGTTGGAAAATATGGTATGAAGTATGAGAACTTTGACTATGTAGCCCCATTGTATGTTCCAACTGACAGTGAATTAGTTAAGACCTTGATGCAGACATATCAAGATCTAACTGGTGATACAGAGTCTAAACCAGCTATTTCTGGTGGCGCAACTTTTGCTAGAACTATGCATAACTGTGTAGCTTTTGGTGGGATGTTACCAACAACTCCAGACTTCATGCATCAAGCTAATGAAAATTGGAGCAAGGCTGATATGTTGAAAGCTATGGAAATTTTTGCTGAAGCAATTTATCGACTATGCGTTTAAAAATTCCAATAATTGATAAAAGTAGGGCGAAAGCTCTATTTTTTTTATTCTCAAGACTAAAAATTTGTTTTATATTTAGAAATTCGGTAGCGTAGCAGTAAGAAGACAATTAGAACATATTTATAAAATTATAAATGAACAGTTTATTAATATATTTGAGGTGTAATAACAATGTTTGATTATAATACGCAACCACATAAATTTAAATTTCAGGGTGAGATCAATGTTCCCGGGGATAAAAGTATTGCTCATCGGGCTATAGCATTGGGTGCTTTGGCTGATGGAGTCACACAGATCAGTAATTTCACTTACGCTGATGATCTAGCAGTTACTGCTAAGGTCTTTAAAGAATTAGGCGCAAAAATTCATACTGAGATTAGTAATAAAGATATGATTATCAAAGGTGTCGATCATCAATTACAAGAATTAGATCATCCACTCGATGTTGCTAATGTTGGGACATTAGAGAGCTTATTGTTGGGTGTTTTGGCAAGTAGTACCAATCAATATGAAGTTATTGGTGGAAATTATTTGAGTAAACGTCCGAGTGATCGATTAGTAAAGCTCTTAAGTGGTATGGGAGCTAATTATCAATCATTGACAGAACAATTCTTGCCAATGAAAGTTACTGGTAGTAGTGATTTACAGGGAATCGTCTATCACCAAGATATATCAAGTGCCCAGATCAAGAGTAGCTTAGTTTTGGCGGGGATTTATGCTAAAACTGACACAACAATTATTCGCAAATTACCAACAAGAAATCATACCGAAGTTTTGGCAAATTATTTTGGCGCAGATGTGACAATCAAACCGGATCTTATTGTAGTCCATCCTGGACACAGTAAATTAACTGGACAAAATTTAACTATTCCAGGTGATTTTTCGTCGGCAGCCTTTTACATTGCGGGTGCTTTGTTAACTAAGGGTAGTAAATTGGTCTTACCAAAAGTAGGCTTGAATTCAACCCGGATCGGTCTATTAAATGTGGCCAAGCAAATGGGAGCTAATATTTACGTTGATAATCGTTCCGTTAAAAGTGTTGAACCATTTGGTGACTTGATCATCAAATCCCAGCAGTTACATGGAACTAAGATCACTTCTAAGCAGGTTCAATTTATTATTGACGAAATACCTTTGATTGCCCTTATGGCATCTCAGGCTAGTGGTCAGACTATAATTGAGGGTGTTCATGATGTTCATCTACAATTAAGTGATCGCATTCGAAATATGCGTGTCGAGTTGGCTAAGTTAGGGATTGTGATGCAGGTCAATGATGATTCGATTGTAATTGATGGTGATCAAAAAATTACGGTCAAAGATACAGTTGATAGTCATAATGATCATCGGATTGCGATGATGCTTTGTATTGCATCCATTTTGACGGATCAACCCTTTAAAATTAAGAATATTGAAGCTATTGATACATCGTATCCAGGATTTATTGCTGACTTAAATAAAGTCCTTGTCGCTGACTAATTGCGAAAGGGACTTCTTTTTTTTAGAACAGTGTCGTATGATAAATGTAAATCGGATTCATGTAAGGGGTTACTTTATTAATGATTGAGTTTATAGGAACTGACTTAGACGGAACGTTGTTGAATAGTTACAGCAAAATATCTTCAAAAAACACCCAAGCGATTCGCAATGCAGTCAATTCCGGAATGACTTTTGCAATCTGTTCGGGGAGAACGTTACATTCAGTTAATAAATTTTTTGAAAATGATTTAAAAATACCAGGATATCGTGTAGTTTTGAATGGTGCTGTAGTGGTTGATCCTCAGGGGAAACGAATCATCGATCGGCCACTTGATCATAAAATTGTCGAGGAAATCTTGAAACGAACAGAATTCGACAAATTTAAAGTGGTTTTAGATGGATTAAACGATGTACATATATTTGATCCCAATCATAGTTGGACAACTTATTTTGAAGGTATGAGTCGACATCATATTAAGGCTCAATCGATTAGTGATTTGGTCAAACTGAATAATAAGGATAGTTTTGATGTTTATAAGGTTTGTTTCAGTTGTTCACCAGATAAATTGCAAGAATTACAAAAACGTTTGGAGTCATTAACGGCATTACCGGTGACTATCAGTCGTTCTGGTAGTTATTATTTTGAAATCAATGGGCAGGATGTTACTAAGCTGTCGGCTTTGCAAAAAATTTCAGCTTATGAAAAAATTCCAATGACTAATTTTATGTGTTTTGGTGATTATGGTAATGACCTTGACATGATCAAAGAGGTTGGTTACGGTGTGGCCATGGAAAATGCTATTGATAGTGTTAAGGATGTCGCCTGGAGAGTTACCACCACTAATAATAAAGATGGTGTAGCTAAGATGATTCAGCAGGTTTTGGACAAAGATTTAGATTAGAAGGTGCAAATTATTTGCAGGCTTCTTTTTTTTGACTTTTTTTGATATTAGTAACAAATAACTAAAAATTAGAAATTATGAGGGAAAATGTTATTAATATTTGTTTTTTGTTAAAAACATCTTGATAAAATTTGGAAGTCGTTATACAATCTAATTGTTCTATGAAAGCGTTTTTAGTAAACGTTTTAAACAAAAAACAAATAAATAATTTTAAATCAAGAGGGGTATTCGATTATGGCTGAAAAGACAATTATGTTATGTTGTGCTGCAGGTATGTCAACAAGTTTACTAGTATCAAAAATGCAAAAGGCTGCTGAAAGTGATGGCATTGACGCAGAAATCTTTGCTACTGCTGCTGCAGATGCAGATGCAAAACTAGAAGAAAAACATCCTGATGTATTAATGCTTGGACCTCAAGTTAGATATCTTGAGGGTCAATTCAAAGGCAAGTTGAGTATTCCTGTTGAAGTAATCAACATGCAAGATTACGGTATGATGAATGGTGAAAAGGTTCTACAAGAAGCCATTAAATTAATCGGTTAATCATTATTATTTAATAAAAAACTAACAAAAGGGGCGCAAATTAGCACCCCTTTCGTTATTTAAAAAGCAAGTAAGCGCTTTAAAATTGAGGAGAAATTAAGATGGCTGAAGAAGAACACGACGTACAATTAGAAACAATTATGGGATTGATCATTAACGGGGGTAACGCTAAGAGTTCAGCTTTTGAAGCTATCGCTGCTGCTAAAAAAGGTCACTTTACAGTTGCTGATCAAAAATTAAAGGAAGCCGACAAATTTTTAGTTGATGCTCATAACTCACAAACAGGTATGTTAACTAAAGAAGCAAACGGTGATCATGCTAAAGTTACATTGCTAATGGTCCACTCACAAGATCACATCATGAATGCTATTACATTCAGAGATCTTGCTGGTGAAATTGTTGATCTATATAAGAGACTTGATAAAGAAGGAGAATAAATCTCAATGAGTGAAGGAATTCAAATGCCCAAAGGTTTCCTTTGGGGTGGCGCTGTCGCAGCTCATCAATTAGAGGGTGGCTGGAATGAAGACGGCAAAGGTGTAAGTATTGCTGATGTCATGACTGCCGGTGCTAAGGGCGTTGCGCGTAAAGTTACAGATGGTGTCAAGGATGGAGAAATTTATCCTAATCATTGGGGTAATGACTTCTATCACAAATATCCTGAAGATATTAAATTGTTTGCTGAATTAGGCTTGAAATGTTTCAGAACCTCAATTGCCTGGACAAGAATTTTTCCTAATGGCGATGAGACTGAACCTAACGAAGCTGGTTTGAAATTCTATGATGATATGTTTGATGAATGTCTCAAATATGGAATTGAACCAGTAATTACGTTGTCACATTTCGAAATGCCATATCACTTAGTTAAGGAATATGGTGGTTGGAGCAATCGTAAGATGATTGAATTTTTCGATCATTTTGCTGAGGTTTGTTTCAAACGTTATAAGGGTAAAGTTAAGTATTGGATGACCTTCAATGAAATCAATAACCAAGCTGATTGGCGTGATCCACATCCGTTGTTACAAAATTCAGGTTTGCAATTAGGCAAAGATGATAACTGGGAAAAAGAAATGTTCCAAGCTGCACATTATGAATTTGTTGCCAGTGCACGGGCAGTTCAAATGGCCCACAAGATTGACCCTGAAATGCAGGTCGGTTCAATGATCGCTATGTGCCCTATTTACCCATTAACTTCTAAACCCGCTGATATCATGAAGGCTGAACGTGCCATGCAATATCGTTACTACTTTGGTGACGTACAAGCACTTGGCTTCTATCCTGAATGGATCGAAAAGTATTTCGACCGTAAGGGTTATAACCTTGATATTACTGCTGCTGATTTAGCTACTTTGAAAGCTGGAACAGTTGATTATGTTGGTTTCAGTTACTATATGTCATTTACAACTAAGGCCCATGATGGGGAAACTCATTTTGACTATGATGAACATGAAGATCTTGTTTCTAATCCTTACGTTGAGAAATCAGACTGGGGTTGGCAAATTGACCCAGTTGGACTTCGCTATTCAATGAACTGGATGACAACTCGCTGGCACAAACCACTATTCATCGTTGAAAATGGTTTTGGCGCTTACGATAAGGTTGAAGCTGATGGTAGTATCCATGATCCATACCGTATTTCATATTTCCATGATCATATTTTGGAAATGGAAAAGGCTGTTAAAGAAGACGGAGTTCAATTGATCGGTTACACACCTTGGGGTCATATTGATTTGATCTCAGCAAGTACCGGTGAAATGAAGAAACGTTACGGTATGATTTATGTTGACCAAGATGACGAAGGCAATGGAACATTAAAACGTTCCAAGAAGGATTCATTTAATTGGTATAAAAAAGTTATTGCCTCAAATGGTAAAGACTTAGAACAATAAGACATATATAAGTGGAAGAGAGATTTTTATATGACTGAAACAACAAAAAGTGGTTTAAGAAAAGACTTCCTATGGGGAGGCGCTGTTGCGGCCAACCAACTTGAGGGTGCTTGGAATGTAGACGGCAAGGGTGTCAGTGTATCAGATATTATGACTGCTGGTGCTTATCAAAAGAATCGTGAAATTACTGACGGTATTGTTGCCGGTAAAAATTATCCTAATCATGAAGCAATTGATTTTTATCACCAATATAAAGGTGATATTAAATTATTTGCTGAAATGGGCTTCAAGTGTTTTAGAACTTCTATTGCCTGGACAAGAATTTTTCCTAATGGTGATGAAGAAGAACCTAACGAAGCTGGTTTGAAATTTTATGATGATATGTTTGACGAATGTTTGAAATATGGTATCGAACCTGTAATTACGTTGTCACATTTTGAAATGCCATATCATTTAATTGAAGAATACGGTGGCTGGCGCAATCGTAAGGTCATTGACTTCTTTGTTAAATTTGCAACTGTTTGTTTCAAACGTTACGAAAACAAAGTTAAGTATTGGATGACTTTCAACGAGATCAACAATCAAGTAACCTTTACGAATGACTTTTCAATCTCAACTGATTCTGGCTTGATTTTTAGAGATAACGAATCAGAAACAGAACGTGAAGCTTTGATGTATCAGGCTTCACACTATGAAGTTGTTGCTAGTGCTTTAGCAGTTAAGATTGGTCACAAGATCAATCCTGACTTTGAAATTGGTAATATGGTCAACTTCACACCTGTATATCCAGCTTCATCAGATCCTCGTGATATTTTGTTAGCCGAAAAGGCTATGCAAAGACGTTACTGGTGGGCTGATGTGCAAGCTCTTGGTGAATATCCAGTTGGTATGGAAGCATACTTTAAGAATCATGATTTTAGACCAGATATTACTGAAGAGGATCGGGTTGTTTTACGCGAGGGAACTGTTGATTATGTAGGATTCAGTTACTATAACTCTATGACTGTTAAATACAGTGATGATAATCCTGAATTCAAATTTGTTGGTGATCGTGAAACAGTTAAGAATCCTAATCTTAAATATAATGATTGGGGCTGGCCCGTTGATCCTATTGGCTTACGTTATTCAATGAACTGGTTGACAGAACATTATCACAAGCCAGTTATGATCGTTGAAAATGGTTTCGGTGCCTATGACAAGGTTGAAACAGATGGCAGTGTCCATGATGATTATCGTGTTGATTATCTCCGTGCTCATGTTCAACAAATGATTACGGCAGTTAATGAAGATGGTGTAGATCTTTTAGGTTATACACCTTGGGGCTGTATCGATTTAGTTTCTGCTGGAACGGGACAAATGTCCAAACGTTATGGCTTTATCTATGTTGATAAAGACGATGAAGGTAACGGAACACTTAAACGTTCAAAGAAGGATTCATTCTACTGGTATCAAAAAGTAATCCGCTCAAACGGATCACAATTAGACTGAATCAATTAAAAATAGGCTGGGACAAAAGTTGATTTTTTGTCTGAGCCTATTTGTTTTATAGATTATGTAATTTGTTACATATATGATAAAATTATATTCGCTAAAAATGATATAGACCAATTATAGGGGAGGTAAAAATATGTTTCCATATCAAAAGGTACATGAACTCAATCGTTTGGAGCTGATTGTTTATAAATACATCATCGGTCACACTAAAGAAGTTCAAAATATGACTATTCGTGAAATGGCTGACGCTGCTCATGTCTCGACAACGACTATCTTGAGATTCTTAAAGAAAATGGATTACAGTGGTTTTTCGGAATTTAAATTTGCCTTAAAACAGAGCTTAAAACAGCCAGTAAAGGCCCAACAAGATCCTAGTATGGAACCAATCAAGAACTTCTTTCAATTGGTAGCCGACGAGGAACCGTTTGACAATAAGATCAATCAGGCTGCCGATATGATCAATGCTGCCGATCTAGTATTGTTCTTTGGAGTGGGTAACAGCGGTAGAATCGCTCAATATGGGGCTAGTATGTTGTCTAGCTATGGTATCTATTCACTACCAATTATTGATCCCTTTCAACCAGAACCATTTTCAGACCGTGATTTCTCAAAGACCTTATTGATTCTGGTCTCAATCTCAGGTGAAACTGATCAGGTGTTGGAACAAGCTCGTTATTATAAGAAGAATGGGGCCGAGACGATTGCTTTGACGGCTAATTCATATTCTGTTTTAAATCAGGTAACAGATTTCTCGATTTCTTATGATACGCCGCAAAACCGTAAGGGCCATATCAATGTTACGACCCAAGTGCCGATCGTGTATACCTTAGAACAGATTTCGAATTGTGCTTATCATAAGATGGTAGACCAAATTGATAATCGTTTTACGGAACATGTTACAGATTAGTAACATGTTTTTTAGATAATAACTTATTATTTTGCTTATAAAAGTACACATATCCTAATGAAAAGGGTTACAATAGTTCTTGTAAGCGGATAACAGTGTTTCTGCTGAGTAACAAATTATATTTGAGGGGGTTTCGCATATGGCTGAAAAGAATTCTAGCGGTTTTATCCAAGATAAGATTATTCCTCTTGCTGGTAAACTTGCTTCTTCTCGTCATTTGATTGCATTGCGTGATGGTATGACATTAGCTGTTCCAATGATCATCATTGGTTCATTGTTCATGATTATCGCACAATTTCCTATTCAAGCTTATCTAGACTTTATGGCTAGTATCTTTGGTAAGAACTGGGCAACTGTTTTACAATATCCAACTAACGCATCATTCCACATCATGGGATTGATTGCTGTTATCGGTATTTCTTATAACTTGGCTAAGAGTTATAAGGTTGATCCAATTTCTGCTTCAATTGTTTCATTAGGTGCTTTTATCCTTACTATTCCATTGAAGACAGATAAAGCTGGCGCTTTGTGGCTACCATTGACACAACTTGATTCAGCTGGTTTATTTACAGCTATTATTGTTGGTTTATTCATTACTGACTTTTATGTCTGGATGGTTCACAAGAACTGGACAATCAAAATGCCTGATACAGTACCACCTGCAGTAAGTAACTCATTTGCTGCTTTGTTCCCAGGTTTCATTGTTTTAGCTCTTGTTTGGGTAATTCGTATCGGTGTTGAAGCAACACCTATGCAAAGTATTCCAAATATCATTTCATTCTTCTTGGCAACACCACTTGGTCACTTGAGTAACACATTGCCTGGTGCTCTAGTTGCTGAATTCCTTGTTTCATTCCTATGGTTATTCGGTATTCACGGTGCTAACGTCGTTTCTGGTGTTATGATGCCTATCTGGTTAACAGCCTTGAACCAAAACCACGCAGCTTTTGCCGCTGGTAAGGCTCTACCAAACATCGTTACAACATCATTCTTTGATAACTTCGTCCACATGGGTGGATCTGGTGCCACAATCGGTTTGGCTATGTTGTTAGCCTTTGCCGCTAAGAGTAAGGAATTAAAGACATTAGGTAAACTTGTTGCTGGACCTGCACTATTTAACATCAACGAACCTATCGTCTTCGGTCTACCTATTGTTATGAACTATAAGATGGCCATTCCATTTATCTTGACACCTCTTATTAACGTAACAACTACATATACATCAATGGCCCTTGGCTGGGTTGCTAGACCAATGGGTGTTTACATCCCTTGGACAACTCCACCAATCCTATCAGGATTTATCGCTACTGGTCATATCTCAGGTTCTGTACTACAAATTATCAATATCGTACTTGATACTTTGATGTACTTCTACTTCTTCAAGTCAATGGATAAAGAGAAGTTAGCTGAAGAACTTGAATTGAATACTACAAAAACTGCTAAATAAAAATTAATAATTTTTCGGAGGTCATGTTTTGAGAAGACTTGGACTATCACTATATCCAGAGCATTCAACTTTGGATGAAGATAAAAAGTATCTTGATACTGCCAGTAAATTGGGTTATTCACGGATCTTTGCATCCCTACTTGAGTTGGGTGATGATAAGGATAAAACCATTAATCGTTTTAAAGAAACGATTGCCTATGGAAATAAGCTTGGTTTTGTTACGATTGTTGATATGAATCCTAGTTTGTTCGCTGCTCTTGATATTAGTTATGATGATTTATCATTCTTCCATGATCTTGGAGCCGCTGGAGTCAGACTTGATGAAGGTTTCTCTGGGATGGAAGAAGCTAAGATGACTCGTAATCCTTATGGATTAAAGATTGAGATCAATATGAGCTCAGGTACACACTACTTAGACAATATTATTTCTTATCATCCTGATACGAACAATCTACTTGGTTGTCATAACTTTTATCCTCAAAGATATACTGGATTAGGTGAGGACTTCTTCATTAAATGGTCGACTTTCTTCAGGAATCGTAATATTCATTCAGCTGCCTTTGTCAGCTCACACAATGCAACATTTGGTCCTTGGCCTGTTCAAGATGGTCTACCAACTCTAGAGGATGATCGTGATCTACCAATCGCTACACAAGTGAAGCATTTACTATTAAGTGGTGTGATCGATGATGTAATTATTGGTAATGCCTTCGCATCTGATGAAGAGTTGCAAGAAGCCGCTGAAGCATTCTATGCTTCATATCCAGCCTTGAAGGTTGATTTCTCTTCGAACATTACTGACCTTGAAAAAGAAGTTATTTTAAAATCCACTCATATCTATCGTGGTGATGCATCTGATTACTTGCTACGTAGTACGATGACACGTGTTGATTACAAGGATGGAAACTTCCCAGCACATGACACGGTGGACATCAAACGTGGTGATATCATCATTGTCAATGAGACCTATGGTCAATACAAAGGTGAAACTCAAATTGCACTCCGTGATATTAAGAATGATGGTCGTCGTAATGTTGTGGGACACTTGAATTCTAATGAGGCTTTCTTGTTAAGTTACATCAAACCTTGGAGTAGTTTTAAATTAACTGAATAATAAAAGAAATACTATTCTCAATTGAATAGTATTTTTTTATAGGGAGGAAAATATGAATAAATATTTAATCAGCAAAGATAAGTTTAATGAATTTTATGATCTTTATTTATATTCATTTAATCGTGATGATTCCCAACATCGAAAAGATGTTTTTAAAGAACGTTTTGATCATTCATTAGTCTATGGAATTATGAATGGTCAAAAATTAGGTAGCGGTTTGTTCAGTATTCCGTTTGATATTAATTTTCATGGTGTTGGATTTAAGATGAACGGAATTGGGGATGTTATGAGTGCCCCAGAATTTGGCGGTCGTGGCGGAGCCAGCTCTCTAATGAAGGCTGCCTTGACTGATATGTATCAAAACAACGTTACTTTGTCATACTTAGCACCGTTCTCATTTGGATATTACCGTCAATTTGGTTATGAACAAGTATTTGATCATACAAAGATCACGATGGAAAATACCCAATTGCCACGTGTAAAGAATAGTGATCAAGGACATGTTGAACGTTTTGCTATAAAAGATCTTCCGGAAGCTGTTAAGACGATGTATTTTGAAAACAATCATCGTGGCGGGGTGGTCCGCGCTACTTGGTGGTGGGATCATATGTTAGACAAACACCAGGATTACCAAATAGCCTTAGCTTATGATGATAACGATGTATTGATTGGTTATTTGATTTATTATGATGAAAATGAAACTTTTAATATTCATGAATGGTTCAATCTGAATCCTTTGAGTAGGAAGTTATTATTAAAATTTGTAACTAAGCATCAATCGATCTTTCAACGCTTTAGTTATGAATCACCAGATCCAGACTTTAAGGCGGACCTGCTAATTGATCCTTATTCAGCAAAATTAGAGGTTACACCTTATATGATGGCTCGAATCGTTAACTTAGAAGATTTCCTCAAACGTTATCCAATTAAGAAGATGAATTTAGCTAAAATTTATTTCAAAGTAGATGATACCTTGGAATGGAATAATCATACTTGGGAACTCTCAATTAATGATGGAATTGTTGATTTGAAGATTGCTGATGACAAAAAAGATGATTTTGAAGTAAGCATCCAATCCCTAACCAAAGCAATGTTTGGTTATCGTAGTTTAAATTCATTGGCTAAATATGGATTTATTCAAGGTGATTTAGGCAAGATAAAAGCTTTAGATGAAGTTTTTGTCCACGAGAAACCACAATTAATTGATTACTTCTAATATCTTGTCGAAGACATTCAGTAATATGCTGAATGTCTTTTTTATATAAAATGGTATATAAAAAGATTAAATAAATTAATTAATATTGATGAAATATGTCATTTTTTATTGTAGGATAAACATATGCTTTTATAAAAATCAATTTAACTAAGGAGGCCAATACCTTTTGACATGGTATGTTTGGCACGTGTCACCATTTATTACTAGTATCTTTTTTATTTTAGGTGTCTTTACCCTATATCAAGTTTTATATGATTGGATCAAGTCGCTCTTACATATTAAAAAGATCAATTTGAGTGATAATGTTTTTAATTCCTGGTTTGGCGTTCTTTATATGTTGGTCTTTATCTTTAGTATGCAGGCATCATTGGTAGGTAGGTCGATATCCTGGGAGTTTATGAACTTTCAAATCATTGCTTTAGTTTTCTGTGCTTACTTTTTAAATATACGTTTACCGTATTATTTCTTTGTGCCAATTGTTTTGGTTTATATGGTATTTAATGATTCGATCGGTTATTGGCAATCGTGGTGTCATGCTTTTAGTTTGATGTCAGCTTATTGGACGATGAACTATCTTCGTCGACATGAAACGAATAATCATCCGTTTATCAACTATATTTTGGCTGGAACCTTTTTTGGATCTTTAATGTGGTTTTTTGTAAAACTCAAGTTTTCCCTAACTTGGAGTACCTTTTTTCAGGAATGGTTTTATTTAATTATTTTCGAAATTTTACTCTACAGTTATGTCACAATGATTTTACGTGATAGTGAAATAAAGCTACATTTGTTGGATTTTGCCAATCATGATGCTTTGACCAAAATTGAAAATTATGCGGCTTATACCTCAGAAATGAAATATTTGTTTTCAGCTAGTACTCATAACCGCTTAAATATGTCGATGATGATGTTTGATATCGATCATTTTAAACAGGTGAATGATACTTATGGACATCTGGCAGGAGATAAAGTTTTGCAACAAGTGGCCGAAGTAGTTCAGACTATTATTGCGGCAAATGATCCAAAAGTGAAATTTTATCGTACTGGAGGAGAAGAGTTTAATGTCTTGTTTCCCGGCTATGACTTGAAGTCGACTGAATTGATTGTCAATGAAATATTCTCGGCAATAAATCACTTGGATATAGTTATTGGAGATAAACATATTAAAATTTCCATTTCAATGGGTGTATCTCAGATTTCGAAAAAAGATGAAGTTCCCAATGATCTTTATAAGCGAGTAGATAATAATTTGTATCATTCGAAGGAAAACGGTCGGATGCAAATTACAGTAAATTAAAAATTCCCATTATTCCTCAAATAGTAGGAATAATGGGAATTTCTTTGAATTCAGCTGATAATGATTGAATATTATAGTATCCTTATAGGCGATTGTTTTAAATAAATATATTTATGGAGGCACAATATTTAATTGACATGGAATGTTTGGCAATTATCGCCGTTTATTACTAGTATCTTTTTTATCTTAGGTATCTTTACGTTGTATGAGGTTTTGTATGACGCTTTAAAAACTATCTTACAGGCAAAAAATATTAATGTTGACGTTGATTTAGTTAATTCTTGGTTCGGTGTCATTTATATGCTTATTTTTGTTTTCGGCATGCAATCGACGGTTGCCGGGACTTCAATTTCTTGGCAATTTATGAACTTTCAATTAATGGCTGTAATATTTTGTGCTTATTTTTTGAATATAAGAGTGCCATATTATTATTTCATCCCAGTTTTAATTTTATACATGATTTTTGACAGTTCGCTGGGTTACTGGGAGTCATGGGCACATGGGGCTGTTTTGATGTTGTTCTATATCTCATTGAATTACTTGCGTCGACATCAAAAGAGTCATCCTTTTGTTTATTATATTTTAACTGGCATTGTTTTTGGATCGGTATTGTGGTTATTTATGAAAATTAAGTTTAATTTTGCGATGTCGACTTATTTAGAAGAATGGTCTTATCTGATTATTTTTCAAATATTATTATATAGTTATGTCACAATGATTCTGCGGGATAGTGAATTGAAACTACGTTTGTTAGAATTTGCCAATCATGATGCCCTGACTAAAACGGAAAACTATGCGGCCTATGTTTCAGAAATTAAATATATGTTTGATGAGAGCCAAAAAAATAAATTATTGTTGTCGATGATGATGTTTGATATCGATCATTTTAAAGAAATAAATGATACATATGGTCATTTAGCTGGTGATAAGATTTTGCAACAGGTGGCAGATATTGTTCAGACAGTGATTGATGCCAACAATCCCAAAATTAAATTTTATCGTACCGGAGGAGAGGAATTTAATATTCTATTCCCAGGTTATGATTTGGAGGCCACTGAAAGAATTGCTCAAGAGATATTTATGGCTGTTAATCATTCCAAAATGGATATTGGTGATAAAAAGATAATCATTTCAATTTCAGTGGGAGTGTCAGTTATATCGGAACAGGATAATGAACCTAACGATTTTTATGGTCGTGTGGACGACAATCTATATAGTTCCAAGAAAAATGGTCGAATGCAAATTACATCTAAATAAAATACCCCACATTCGCATTTCGAATTGTAGGGTATTTATTATTAAGCAGCTTTTATTTTTCTAACTTCTGGTTTACTTTTTGGCATTACTAGATTCAGAATAATCGCGGCGATGGCAGCAACTGCAATTGGAGAACCAAGTAAGTATTGAAGAATTTGTGGAGCATCTTTAGTAACACTAGCAGGTAAGAGAACCAAGGCTAGGGTTAGGACGATAGGAATACCAATAATATACAGGTCACGATCAGTTGTCTCAAGACCACGGATAACATTTAAACCGTTGAGCATGATTGTAACAGTAATAATAGCAAAGACTCCACCGATAACAGGTGCAGGAATAGCAGCCAAGAAAGCAGATAATTTACTGAAAAATCCTAGAACTGAGAACCAAATTCCGGCAAATAAGAAGACCCGTTTACTAGCCACTCCAGTGATGGAAATAACTCCGGCATTAGTTGAATAACCAGTTACTGGTGTTGTTCCAAGTAAGGCAGCGACCATACAACTCAAACCTTCACCGATAATACCGCGATTCCATTGTTTAGCTGTGATTTCATGGTTAGTAACGGCACCCATAGCGAACCAAGTACCAGTGGTTTCTGTAGTTATAACCGCGTAGATGATAATAAAGGTAATAATTGCTGAAGGGCTGAAATTGATACCCCAGTGTAAAATAGTTCGTTGTGGGAAACCAAACCAGGCAGCATCTGCAACTTCTTTCCAATTGAAGAGCCCCATCATGGTTGAAACAATGGTTCCAACACCTAAAGCTAAAATAATTGAACTAGTTCTGAAAAATCTGCGAACAGAAGGAAATTTTAAACTGATCCCGACGGAAACTAACAGGGTTAAAGCGGTAATTGAGGCTAAAATAATATTGTTGTCAATTTTACCAGGAGCATTGAAAATATTACTATTTAAGGCGGTCGGAATCAGTGACAAGCCAACGCAAGTAATAATCGTCCCACCGACGAGAGCAGGTACTAAGCGGTTGATGATCTTTTGGAAAATACCGGTCGCACCAAGAATAATTAGAATAATAGAACCAATCAATAAAGCGCCAATTAAGGTTCCCATACCACTGCCCTTAATACCACCTGAGGCTAGAACAACCCCAGCAGCAGCACCAAGTGGAACAAAGGAAGGACCTTGAGAAACGGGCATCTTCATAAAAACAAAGGTTTGAAGGATCGTACCGATACCTGCGGCCAAGAAGGTTGATTGTAATAACCCCATTTGATCGCCTAAATCCATTGCCATCATACTTGCTAAGATGATCGGTGGAACATAGATATCCATTGCTAAGACATGTTGTAAGCCTAAAAATCCGGCTTCACCCATGCCGATTTTATCGTCAGGACCAACTAATAAACTACTCTTATTCTTATTTTCCATTATTTTCTCCTAAGTTGTTATGTACTAATTTTCCTGATACATAAACTTGCTTGATATTTTCTTTGTTTGTGTGATAAACAAGTCTTTCAAATATTTCTTGTGGTTCATTTGAAGAGACAGCGAAGTATTGATCTTGAACAATTTGCAAATCGGCTTTAAAACCCACTTTGATTTGTCCTGAGTTAATATGAAGTGCATCAGCGCCACCAATTGTTGCTAGATAAAAAGCATTTGCCGCCGATAGACGAGCCTGTTTTTGTCCAGAATCCTGTAACATTTGGGATGACATGATAGCTTGTTGCATATTTCGATAAATACTAAGAGAAAATCCTCCGGAGATGTCGGTACCAAGCCCGACGTTGATATTCTTAGTAATGACTTCATTGACACGCATAACCGAATTTCCAAAATAAGCGTTAGAAATGGGACAATGTGCCAAAGAAGTTTGTCTTTGTTCAAAAAGAGTTAAATCAGTATCACTTAACTGTGTACCGTGAGCCATAACCGCTTTGTCAGTTAATAGTCCATACTTATCAAGAACCTGTGCGTCACGTAATTTGAAATGGTCAATAGCATACTGATCTTCCCAAAGGCTCTCACTGCAGTGTGATTGAATCGGCAAATCATATTGCTGAGCTAATTGACCTAATCCGCGTAGAGTTTCCTCAGTACAACTGGGGACAAAGCGTGGAGTAATGACTGGTGTAATATCCGCTCCAGTCTGCTGATGTAAGTCCAACATCTGTTGAATGAATACTTCAGTTTCACTCAAAGCAACTTCAGACGAAGCATCACGATAATAATCTGGGGTTTGTTCCGGATTATCCATGACAACTTTACCTATGAAAGCACGTTGACCTAGGTAGCCGCAGATTTTAGCTAAAATTAGATTAGCATCAGTATGGATTGAACCAAAATAAAGTCCAGTCGTTGTTCCGTTAGCTAATAGTTCGGCTACTAAGTTTTGATATACTTTTTCAGCAAATTCCAAATTTTTAAATTTAGATTCTAGTGGGAAAGTATAGGTATTGAGCCATTCATTCAAGGGTTTATCCAAAGCTAACCCTGCCTGTGGCCATTGCGGTGCGTGAATATGTAAATCAGTGAATCCTGGTAATAGATAACAATCCTTGGGAATCTTACGAAGAATATTGCTATCTATTGCAGCTTGTTTGACTGACTGATAATCATTATCAGTAGCGGATATAACGCGGTCAATTGTACCTGACTGGTCTACACATGTAAGAACTTCTGGTGTGAAATCCGCCTTGTCAAACGTTGCTGAAGAAATAATTGCTCCCTCAAAAACGATTTGATAGGTGATAATCTAACACTTCCTTAAATTTGATTATTTACAGAGTAACATGAATAATTATGTAAATAAATAGTAAATAGTTCGTATTTTGCTGTAACTAATAATAATTAGGTCAAAAAAGATGCTACTTTATTATTTATTTAACATAAATATATTTCTGTATCCGATATCATTAGTTGATGTAAAAACATTTGGTAAAATCGACTTTTAAATAAAATGATTAATAAAATCCGTAAAATATTTTTGGGATTTTTAATGGTTTAAAAACAGATTTTATGTATACAAGAAGTTCCGTAAATATTCACTTATAAAAATATTGCTTGAGTGTTGGTAAATCCTTGCTTATACTCTTTTTATGGGGATTTTACAGTGAGTAGTTTTATTAGGGGAGCGTATTTTTGTGCAAAAAAAAATTGAAGAAGTTTTAACTCCCATTGCGGATCGATTGGCGAATAATGTCGTTTTACGATCGTTACGTGATGGTTTTTTAATTATTACACCATTGATTATTATTATTTCTATTTTTTTATTAATTGGTAATTTTCCAATTCCCGGTTGGACGAACTTTTGGATCAGTGTTTTTGGACATAAGTGGATTGAATGGTTCAGTGCAGTTTCTAGTTCAGTTTTTAGTTTCATGGGTTTATTATCATGTTTCGGTATTTCTTATGCCTATGGAAAAAATCGAGGATTGGTAGCGATACATGCTACTGCAGTAGCCATAGTGGCCTTTTTAATTTTAACGCCAACGACTATGAATGTCGGTCATGAGACGATTGGTGCTGTTAGAACGATTTATCTGGGACCAAACGGGATATTTTTAGGATTGTTTACTGCTTTGATCAGTGTGGAATTATTTCACTTTGCTACGAAACAGAATTGGACCATTAAGATGCCTAAGGGTGTTCCGGAAATGGTCAGCGAATCATTTGATGTTTTATTACCAAGTGGTTTTGTGATTCTGATTTTCTTTTTAATTAGAGTGATTTTTAGTTTGACTAGTGTAGGGACCGCTTATAATTTTATTTATACAATGTTACAGACACCATTGAAAAATGTTGGGAATTCTCTAGGATCGGTGTTGTTATATATTTTTCTTGCTTCGATCCTATGGTGTTTTGGAATCAATGGTCCAGCGGTTGTCAATAGTGTCTGGTCGCCAATATTATTTGTCTTAACACAGGATAATCTAAAAGCATTTCAAAATGGTCAGGTGTTGCCACATATATATACAGAACAATTTATTGAGGACTTTTCGACTTATGGTGGCGGTGGTAGTATTTTGTCACTGTTAATAGTCATGTTATTTGTTTGTAAATCGCGTCGAATCAAAGAACTTGGTAAAATTACGATCATTCCCAGTATCTTTGGAATTGGGGAACCATTGATATATGGCTTGCCGGTAGTTCTGAATCCAATTATTGCGATTCCGTTTGTGATCACACCAGTAGTTAATGTTTTGATTTCAGGGATGGCTTTTACGACCCATTTGGTGCCATATACTAACGGCGTGACATTACCTTGGACTACACCACCATTAATCTCCGGTTGGTTAACAACGGGAAGTTGGCGGGGATCGGCCTTACAGCTGGTTGAGATTGTTTTGGGAATTTTTATTTATTATCCCTTTGCCAAAATATTAGATCGACAATTTTTAAAAGATGAATTAGATAAAAATATTACTGAGTAATTTTTAAAATAGGCCTAGATAATCAAATATTTGATTATCTAGGCCTATTTTTTCGAAAAGCTTATGTGACTAAAATAACACTTAAAGTCCTATCGAAACGGGATTTATAAAAAATTTTTGATTGAAAAATATGGAATTCAAAAAATAATTCAATGAAAACGTTTACAAATACTGATATGTGTTTTATACTGATCCGTGTTGAAAGATAAATATATTTCAGTGAATTGTTACTATTAAATTAGGCGAGATCACTTAACGTATTTCTTCAATAATAGTCCTCAAAGACTACTATTGGAAAAACGTTAGTGGTCTCTTTTTTGTTGCCAGAAAGGGGGTAATGAAATGGTAGAGATAGCCCAAGTCTTTAACAATAACAGTGCGTTAGTCGACCTAGGAGATAAACGTCAAGCAATTGTGAAGGGCAAAGGAATCACTTTTAAAAAGACGAAGGGTGCACAGATTGACAGTGGGAAGATTGAAAATATATTTTATTTAAATACAAAATCTTCAAGAGAAAATTTATATTTTTTGATCAAGGATATTCCAATTGATGTAGTGACAACTACTTATGAAATTATTGATTACGCTAAAAAAGAATTTAATTACAGTATTTTGGATTATGTCTATATTACGTTAAGTGATCATATATTTGGAGCCTACAAAAGGGTGTTAGCACATACTTATCAGGCAAGTTTAGTCCCCGATATGCATGATCAATATCCTACGGAATATTTAATTGCCAGACATGCCTTGAATGTTATCAATCAGAATCTACGGGTTGATTTTCCGGAGTCGGAAATTAAAAGTATTGCTCTACATTTCATCAATGCTAAAGGTGAAGAGTCAAAGACTAGTGATTTGAAAAAGGATATGACTAAAGAAGTCAATGATATTGTAACTTCAATTCTAAATAAAAATCAGATCTACCGAATTGAAAGCAATGGTAATTATTTTGACAGATTCATGATTCACTTGCAGTATTTAGCCGGTCGTTTAGATAATGACGATGATAACGAAAAGGATTTCAGTAATAGGTTGGAATCAGAAATGAAAGTGGAATATCCACAATCATCGAGTATCGCTCGAGAAATTTATGAAAAACTTCAAATGAGATTTGATACTAAACTTAATAGTAATGAACTTTTATATTTCATAATTCATATTCAACGTTTAACAAAAGAAAAAATTACAAATAAGAGGTAAATAATTATGGCAGTTACTAAAGAAGATATTTCAATGACAGGTTTTGCAATTGTTGCTTATTCAGGGGATGCCAGATCAGCTCTGATGAAGGCATTAGAGAATGCTCGTGAAGGAAAAATTGACGAGGCAAAAAAATTAGTTGAAGAGGCTAATCAATCAATCGTTGATGCCCACAACGAACAAACTAAGTTGTTAGCGAATGAAGCTGGTGGAATGGATATGGACGTTACCTTTATCATGGTTCATGGTCAGGATACATTGATGACAACCATGATGTTAATGGATCAATGCAAGTTCTTTATTGATGAATATGATCGAATCAACAAGATCGAAGCCAAATTAGATATGAACAATTAAGTTATAGAAGGGGGTTTTAGAGATGGATGTTGTTACTAGTAAAATCGAAAAAATGAAACCAGGATTTGAAAAGATTGCCTCCAATGCTTATGTTTCTGCCATTCGTGATGGATTCATTGCCGCAATGCCAATCATTCTATTTTCATCATTATTCATCCTAGTTGCTTATGTTCCAAATGCATGGGGATATCATTGGCCTACGAATATTGAAAATAATATTATGATTGCTTATAACTACTCAATGGGTCTTTTAGCATTGTTTGTTACAGCAACCACGGCCAAAAACTTGACTGATACTAAAAATTTAGATTTACCAAAAACGAATCAAATGAATGCTGTTTCTGTAATTTTAGCAGCTGAAATTGCTTTTATCATTAGTGCAATTGTTCAAAACAAGGGTGGTGCTGATCTAACATACCTAGGTACTCAAGGATTGGTTGCTTCATACATTGTTGGTTTGATTGTTCCCAATATTTATTATGTATGTATTAAGAACAACGTCACAATCAAAATGCCCCCACAAGTACCACAGAATATTTCACAGACTTTTAAAGATGTTATTCCAATGTTCTTATCAGTAACTGTTTTCTGGGCATTTTCATTATTATTGGCTACTTTTACTGGTAAAAATCTTGCTCAATTAATCATTGCATTATTAGCACCAATTTTTTCTGCCAGTGATTCTTATCTGGGATTAGCCATTATTGCTGGAGCCATGGGATTCTTCTGGTTCGTCGGTGTCCAAGGTCCCTCAATTGTTGCACCAGCCGTAGCTGCTATTGAGGTTACCAATACAACAGCTAACTTGAAATTGATTCAAGGTGGTCAACAAGCTACACATGTTTTGGCTCAAAATGCTCAAGATTATGTTATGAACATGGGTGGTACTGGTTCAACCTTCGTTTTAGTATTCTTATTCCTGTTTTTAGCTAGATCGAAGCAATTAAAGGCTTTGGGGAAGGCTTCATTTATCCCTGTAAGTTTCTCAGTTAATGAACCAATTTTGTTTGGTGCTCCGATTATTATGAATCCAATCTTCTTTATTCCATTCGTTATAACACCAATGGTTAATATCTGCCTATTCAAATTCTTCATTTCAGTTTTAGGTATGAACGGTATGATGTATACCATGCCATGGGTAATACCAGCTCCAATTGGTATTTTAGTAAGTACTGGTTTTGCTCCATTGGCCTTTGTCTTTGTGGCTTTGAGTTTGTTATTAGATGTCTTTATCTGGCTCCCATTCATGAGGGTCTATGACTCACAACTTCTTGATGAAGAAAATAAAAGAGCTGCCACAGAAGGTTTAGCAACTGAAGCAGTCGGAGAAGTTGACGTAACTGATGATGCAGTTGTAGCTACAGCTACTGAAGAACCAGAGACTACTGTTACAGATACAAAAGACTCAAGTAGTACGGGATTTGATAAAGAAACCGCTGTTATGGTCATTTGTGCCGGTGGTGGGACTAGTGGTATTCTCGCCAATGCATTGAACAAGACAGCTAAAGAACGTAATTTACCACTATCAGCGGCGGCTCGTGCTTATGGTCAAGATATGAATATGATTCAAGATATGGATCTTGTTATCCTGGCTCCACAAATGGAAAGTATGAAAGGTAATGTTCAAAAAATTACCGATAAGTATGGTGTTAAATTAGCTACTACATCTGGTAGGGAATATATTGAATTGACCAGAAATCCAGAGAAATCATTGCAATTTGTTAAAGCTCATATTTAGGAGGTTTTATTAATGCTTAAATTACCAAAAGATTTTCTAATGGGTGGCGCCAGCGCTGCTTATCAAGTTGAAGGTGCTACTAAGGAAGACGGCAAAGGAAAAGTTCTATGGGATGATTATCTGGAAAAACAGGGACGTTTTAGTCCTGATCCTGCCGCCGATTTTTATCACCGTTATGATGAAGATTTAGCATTGTCAGAAAAATATGGAGTTCAAGCTATTAGAGTTTCCATCGCCTGGTCAAGAATTTTTCCTGAAGGAACAGGTGCAGTTGAACCCAGAGGAGTGGCTTACT
Organism: Companilactobacillus kimchiensis; assembly: GCF_001438805.1. Taxonomy (GTDB): domain Bacteria; phylum Bacillota; class Bacilli; order Lactobacillales; family Lactobacillaceae; genus Companilactobacillus; species Companilactobacillus kimchiensis. The sequence continues at coordinate 22,981 of NZ_JQCF01000004.1, read as the reverse complement.
ATCATAAATTATTTGCTGCCTGTGCCAAACACCATATTGTTCCTTTTGTAACATTACATCATTTTGATACACCATTAAAAATGCATGAGATTGGTGATTGGCTAAGTCCAATCATGTTAGATGCTTTTGTTAAATATTCAGAATATTGTTTTAAAGAATTTCCAGAAATAAAATATTGGATCACCATCAATGAACCCACATCAATGGCAATCCAACAACACGTCAGTGGAACCTTCCCACCCGGTGAAAAGGGACGTTTTGATAATGCTTTTCAAGCAGAACATAATCAAATGGTTGCACACGCTAGAATCGTCAATGCCTATAAAAAAATGAATTTAGGTGGAGAGATTGGGATTGTTCATGCTTTGCAAACCGTTTATCCCTATAGCGATAGTCCAGCTGATAAACACGCTGCTGATTTACAAGATGCTTTTGAAAATCGTCTTTATCTAGATGGAACTTTAGCTGGTGAATATCGTCCAGAAACTTTAGATTTAGTTAAAGAAATTTTAATAGCTAATAATCAACCAATGTTTAAATCAACGCCTGAAGAAATGACTGAGCTTAGTCAGGCAGCTCATCAGTTAGATTTTGTTGGAGTGAATAATTACTTTAGTAAATGGCTACGAGCTTACGATGGTGCATCTGAGACAATTCATAATGGTACAGGAGCCAAAGGTAGCTCAGTTTCTAGATTACATGGAATTGGAGAAGAAAAACGTCCTGATGGGATTGAAACAACTGATTGGGATTGGTCCATTTATCCTAAAGGGATGCATGATATTTTAATGCGAATTCACGATGAATATCCTTTAGTACCAGCAATCTATATTACTGAGAACGGTATTGGATTAAAAGAAAGCTTACCTGAGAATGCTAATTCAAAGACAATTATTGATGATCCGAAGCGAATCGATTATTTGAAAAAGTATTTTAAAGCGATTGCTGAAGCTATCAATGATGGTGCAAATGTCAAAGGATACTTTATGTGGTCACTTCAGGATCAATTCTCATGGACAAACGGATATAGTAAACGTTATGGTTTGTTCTTCGTCGATTTTCCTACGCAAAAACGTTATGTTAAAAAGAGTGCCTTCTGGTTTAAAAAGCTTAGTGAAACACATGAGATTCCTGACTGATCAAAATTAAATCAAAGAGCTTTGAGATAATTCAATAATCTCAAAGCTCTTTTTTTGAAAAAATATTACAATAGAGATAAGACAATAAAGGAGATTAGTTATGGATTATAAGTTGATCGCATTAGATATGGATGACACGCTTTTAACCAGTGAAAAGGTGGTCTCGACACATAATAAAGAAGCTATTGAGAAGGCTCTGAAAAAAGGTATCAAAATAGTTCTTTGCTCGGGTAGAACCCACAATGCAGTAGTTAATTATGCCAAGAATCTGGGAATCAACGGACCTGATCAATATATGATCACCAATGGTGGAGCTATTATTGAAAATATGATTGGTGAAATCGTCTTTCAAAGAACGATGAGTAACCAATTCTATCGCAAATTTGTTAAATTCGTTAAAGAGAATGAACTGGATTACAATGTTGTCGACAATCAAGGAAACACTTATACCAGTGGACAAGGTTTGCTAGATAAATATACAATCATGCAAGCCTATGAAAATGATAACGGTTTATATCTAAAGGAACCAGACCAGTTGCCTGATGATTTTGAAATTGTTAAAGCAATTATCAACGGTAATGGAAATAAACTTGATGATATCAGTGAGATGGTTCATGAAAAATTCGACAAGGATTATTTTGTGGTTAGAACCGGGCTTGGATTCTTAGAGATTTTCCCTAAAGACGTTAATAAAGGCCAAGCTATTAAGGCCTTGACTAGTAAATTAAACATTGATTTAGACAGCGTTATAGCGATGGGAGATCGTGACAATGATATTCCTATGTTGAAATTAGTTGGTAAAGGAGTTGCTATGGGCAATGCTTTACCCGATGTTAAGGCCGCCAGTGATTTTGTAACTAGTGACAATAATCATAGTGGAGTGGGATTGGCTATTGAAAAATTTGCACTATAAGAAGGTTAAAGCTGGGACTATGTAGCATAGAACTTAAAACAGGCTGTAGTAATCGTTTCTTCAGATTACTACAGCCTGTTTATTCTAATGATTGAAAGCTGAACCTGTCAGATCCCGTTCTTTTTAGGATTCAAGGTCAAAGAATAGTAACTACTTTATAATTGATTGTAGGGGAGGGAATCATGCAATTAACAATAAAACAGATTTTTAATAATAATACGGTTATCGTCAATTTGAATGATGATCAACAGGCAATCGTTAAGGGAAAAGGGATTGCCTTTAATAAATCCAAGGGTAATTTTTTGGACAGTCAAAAGATTGAAAAAATCTTCTATTTGGATACAGTTGACTCTCAGAAAAATCTATATTTTTTATTGAAGGATATACCGATTGATGTTGTTACTACTACATATGAAATTGTGGATTATGCTAAAAAAAAATTTAATTATCCTGTTATGGATTATGTGTACATAACGCTGAGTGATCATATTTATGGAGTATATCAGCGATATCAATCCAATCAATATCAAGCTAGTCAAATACCCGATATGAGTGATGCATATATTGATGAGTATTTGATTGCCAGTAAAGGTTTAAATATTATTAATCATAATTTAAATATCGACTTACCAGATTCAGAAATTAAGAATTTAGCTTTACATTTTATTAATGCCAAAAATGACGGGACGGTACAACGTTCTAAGGTAAAGCGAACAGTTGATTTTAATAAGCTTATTCAAACTGTTTTAGTTCGAAACAATATTTTTCGTAGTCGCGGTAATAGCAATTATTACGATCGATTTATGATTCATTTGCAATATTTGACGGAACGTCTAAATAATATGTCCGATGATACCAGCTTTGATCGTAAAATTGAGTTAGAAATGGAACAAAATTATCCGGGATCAACTGACATAGCTAGACAAATATTTAGAGAAATCAAACAGTTAATGGGAATTGAATTAAATAGTCAAGAGATGCTATATTTTATTATTCATATACAAAGAATCACCCAAGAAGATGGTTTGAATCAAAAAGGATAAAGCTTTGTTTATTAGAAAAGATGGCTTTTTGTTTAAAAATTAAAAATTTATTAGAAAAATGTGAAATAAAAAGCTTATAAAATGCGATTCATATAATTTATAACGTTATAACAATGGACTTTTATTAGTAAATGTTTAATAATATTAATAAAATATTTAACGAACGAATTGAAAAGCTAATTTAACAGTTAAATCTCGAAAAGGAGATAATAATTTATGAGTAAATTGATTGGGATTTCAGCGGATGTCTATTTGGGAACTACCCCGATTATTAATCAAAAATTAATGGACTTTGTACCACGACCTGCAGTTGATGCTGTTTTGGCTGCTGGTGGAATTCCAGTTAGTTTGCCTTACATTCCTAAGGAAGATATCAACAGCCTTTTAGAAAAATTAGACGGCGTGATTTTCCCGGGTGGACCAGATATTGATCCGACTTTTATGGGAGAAGAGCCAATCCCGGAATTGGGAGTTACTAATCGAAACCGAGATATATTTGAAATAGCTTTGATTAGAACCGCAGTAGCTAAACATGTTCCTATCTTAGGAATTTGCCGGGGCGCTCAAATTATCAATGTGGCTTTGGGAGGTTCGATCTATCAGGATCTGGCTAGTCAATATCCGGGCAAAGTGTTGAAACATCATCAATCCTCACCGGGAGAGCAGCCGACCCATTTTATTTCAGTTAATCGTGATTCAAAGCTATTCAAGACGATTGGTGATAACATTTTTGTTAATTCCCGACATCATCAGGCAATTCGCAATGTACGAGAAGGGTTAAAAGTCGTTGCCAAGGCCTCTGATGGTGTTATTGAAGGAATCGAAAATGCTGATGCAAGTGTCCAGGCAGTACAATGGCATCCAGAAAATATGTGGCAAGATGATTCTCGACAATTGGCCATTTTTAGAGATTTTATTGAGCGTATTAAATGAAAAAATAGGGAAGAGCCTAATTAGTAATTGATTTTACTAAAAATATACGTAGTGTCTATATTGCTAAATTATAGTTAGCTTTGCTATTAATATAATTATGAAATAGGTTACAATGTCATTGAAAATGAATAATCTAAGGAGAATATTATGGATTATAAACTAATAGCAATTGACATAGATGGAACTTTATTAAATGATAAACAAAAGATTACCAAAGAGAATATTCAGGCAATTAGACAAGCCTTGAATAAGGGTATTAAAGTAGTGTTGTGCTCAGGGAGAGCTTATGATGGAGTGATTGGTAATGCTCAAGAAATAGGTTTAAATGGACCAGATCAATATATGATTTATTTCGGTGGAAATATTATTCAGAACTATGATGATCAAATAATTTACCAAAAGGCACTTCATAATGAAGATTGTGAAGAAATTGCTAATTTTCTCATGGATCACAAGATTCACTTCGATCTGATTGATAATAAGGGAACCCATTATGATAGTTATCAAGATTGGATTGAGAAACATATGTTGGATACTAATCTAGGTATCGTTAAATTTCTTTTGAGAACTCATAAACACGATTTAACAAAGATGGCTGACTTGATTCATACAACTTACGATGGTAATTACTTTGTCGTTCAAACAAGTGATCAGGAAATTGAAATGTTTCCTAAAGATGTCAACAAGGGTATTGCCTTAGAATACTTGGTCAAACATTTGAAGATTGACATTAAGCAAGTTATGGCAATTGGTGATATGGATAATGATCTTCCAATGCTAAAACGAGTCGGATTGAGTGTTGCCATGGGGAATGCTACTGATGAAGTCAAGGAGATTAGCAGAGTTGAAACACTCGACAATAATCACAGTGGTGTGGCAGCTGCCATTAATAAATATATTTTGGAATTAACGGAAGTTAAATAATTGTTATAATTAATGTAAAAGGTCCTATCAATCGTTTCTGATTGATAGGACCTTTTGAAATTAAATAATAAATTTTAGATAGTATCTAAATCACCATTATGTTTTGGTTCTGGGTAAGATAAATCTAGTAATTCTAATTCGTCTGCAGTGAATTTTATATCGATTGCAGCTAGGTTACTTTGCATGTGTTCCACTGAACCTGTTTTAGGAATGCTGAGCAGATCGTGGTTACGAAGTACCCAAGCAAGAAGAAGTTGATGAACCGAAACATGTTTTTGATTAGCCATAGCTGTTAAAATTGGCTCGATTTTTAAATATTCACTACCATCTGATCCAAATGGTGAATAGCCAATAAATGACATATGGTTTTTCTTTTGCCAAGGTAAAATTGAATATTCAATACCACGACTACCGATATTATAAAGATCCTCGTTGATCCGACAGTTTTTACCATCAGGGATACTGGTAAGCTCCTGCAAATCATTTAAGTCAAAATTGGAGACACCCCAATTCTTAATTAGACCTGCTTGAACCATTTTTTCTAATCCCAAGACAGTTTCTTCCAAAGGTATATCCCCACGCCAATGTAAGAGGTAAAGATCCAAATAATCTGTTTGCAAACGTTTTAGACTGGCTTTGAGACTTTCTTCAATTAACTTAGGTGTGGCATGATAGGGGTAAAATTTTGAAATCAGTTGCAAATCATCGCGATGGTAATCTTTGATGACATTGCCAACTAGTTTTTCTGATAACCCTTCACCATACATCTCGGCGGTATCGATGACGTTGATTCCATGATCTAAACCGTATTTAATAGCTGCCATTTCAGCTTCAGTTTTGTCACTATTTCCTTCACCAATGTGCCAGGTTCCAATGCCAATTGCTGAAGTATTTTGATGATTAAATGTAATAGATTTCAAAGTGATTCCTCGCTTTCAAAATATTAATAAGTAACGGATTAACTTTGGTTAACAATGATATCGTTATTAATCTAAAAATTGTAAAGCTTGATCCAAGGTAGCAACCATCTGTGTTGGTCGTACGTCGGTGCTAGGAGTTTCATTAGGTCGGTTGACCCAAATTGAAGGCCAATTTATTTGATCTGTGGCAAGAATGTCACTGGAGTAACCTTCGGCAATGTGCCAATGGTTCTCAGGTGTAAAGCCATAATGTTCGCCAACGGTGTTAAAGAAATGTAAATCTGGTTTATAGGCATGGACATCTTCAGCAGTCCAGACGTCAAAGGGGACTTCTAAAGCTTTAACGTTAGCATCAATGATATCCCAAGATGAATTTGACATCATGATCAGTTTATAACCGTGTTCGATAAACTTTTTTAAAGTGGGAATGACTTCAGGGAATGGTTTTAAACTGCGATGAGCAATTAAAACATCAACATAATATTTTTCAAATTGATGAGTTAACCCAAATTGAAAATCTAAGTGGATTAAATTGTTCCGAGTCAAAATCGCATAATCTAAATAGGGATGCATGTTATCGCGACTATCTTGGTAAGAAATAAAACGCTGACGGGCTAACTTAGGATCAACACCAATTTTTTTGGCAATAGTTTCAATTGCCGCATAGGTTGGTTCTTCATTTAAGAGTGTTCCATAACAGTCAAAAGTTAAATATTTTTCAGTCATAAGGTTAGTATCCTTTTTATAATTTTATTTGTTAAATCAATCATAGCATTAATGAAATAAAAAAAGCTCAACTAAAATGAGCTAGACCAGCCAATCAAAGACTTCTTTGATATTATTACCCCAAGTTTTCCAGGAATGATCTCCTTCAACTGGCATCCAAGTGTAACGACCCTTAGCATGAATCGATAAGAAATTTTTGAACATGATATTATCTTCATGCATAAAATCATTGTCACCACAGAGCGTTAAAATTTCCTGTTTAGGTTGACGATTGTTGTAAATGTTGATCAATTGATTTTGAGCAATCTTTTCGGGACTATCAAAAATACTGTCAAAAGTTTCTTTAGCCATAGGGCTCTTAGGATTATCACGGAAATGTTCAATATCGGTGATAGGTGAAAGAGCAGCCACTTTGCTAAATTTATCATTGTTGCGAAAGACGATTTTTAAAGCACCGTAGCCGCCCATGCTTGATCCGGCAATGAAATTTTCTTCACGATTAATTGAAATAGGTAACAAACTTTGCATTTTAGGCATGAATTCATCAACAAAATATGAGTAATAAGGAATGAAAGCAGAATCTGAATAGAATGAATTTCGTCCCTCGGGCATAATGATAGTTACTTCGTGATCACGTGCGAGTTGTTCGATGTTAACATGTCTGATCCAAGTTGAATCATCACCCGTGTATCCATGTAAGAGCCAAATAACAGGGTAAGCAGCGCGGTTAGTATCTGGTAAAACAACTGTAGTTTTGAAATAAGTATGTAAATAATTCGTACGGTAACTTAAATTCATTAATGTCATACTATAAACCTCTTAACATCGTTATTATTCAACTAAATGATAGGCATAATAAAATTAAAAGTCCATCAAAATGGCATTAATGATGTTCATATTGATATTTTTTGAAGTATAAATAATTGGTGTATAACTGCAATAAATCCGTTAAATTATGTAGATTTAAATTAAAATATTCCGAGATATTATTTAGTCGATAATTGGTCGTATTACGATGAACTTTTAGGGCATTGGAAGTATCAGTAATATTGCCATTGTGTTTAAAGTAACAATCCAAAGTTTCTATTAATTCCAAACCAGAATTAGTTTTAAGAAAACTTTTGAAGATATTCAGAATTTTGGTTGAGTATAAATCACTTTTTAAAAGATGATCTAAGAAACTGACCTGGTAGTAATAATAAGCCTGATCCATTTGTAATTCTTGACTGACATTGATTGTTTCTTGAGCCTGTTGGACGGCGAGTTTTAAATTGTTGGTTTTATTACTGATGCCAATAGTTAAATTGTTATTTTGACAAAAATGTAAATAATTGTTCAAATTGATTTCGCTTTTAGTAATAATCAGTTGTTGTTCGGAAGTTCTGCTGAAAGAAAAATCATGCTGATTTAAGGGCAATTTAGTGGGTTCACTAGATTCAATAATAATTGCGTAACGTTTTAAGGACAAGTCGATACTCAGGGACTGTGCTCGTAATTTTAACTCTTCATTTTCCCAAGCATCATCAAGACTCGTCCATTGATATAGGAAGTGATTAAGAGTTTCTTTTTGCTGATTCTCAATTTTATTATGGTTGATCTGAGAAATTAATAATTCAGTAGAGATTTTCAAGAGTGCTGCTAGAGGGGTTACTTTCTCGGGGTCGCCAGTAATACCGATGACACCAATTGTTTTTCCGAGAAATTCAACGGGAATGTTAACACCAGGCTGACCGTACTCACCAAATGATTCAATCATTGGCTTGGTCTTACCGCTTTTAATAGTGTCAATAGCGCCGATATGTAGGGTATTAATACGTTTTTTATCACCACTAGCAATGATATAACCCTTTTCATTCATCATATTGATGTTATAAGGAATACTGATCATCATTTTATCAACAATGACTTGTGCCAAATGCGGATCTAATTTCATAGTTACCTTCCTTGTTAAAAATTATTCAAGCTACATAAGATGATGATTATTTGTGCATATAAATATTTTATGCTGATTTTCGTTTGTAAAACCTTGATTTATCAATGAATTATAATATTTATTGAATGTTCTTACAACAAATTTTGTGCATTTGTACATTGATTTGGCTAAGTTGACAAGGTATCATACATTCGTTAATCAATTGTTAAATTTTTAACAATGATAAGAAAAGTGTTAAGGAAAGGTGTTTTTAAAAGATGATTATAGCTTGGTGGGCGGCTCTTTTAGGGTTGTTATTAGCAATTGGATTGATCTTATTTCGAGTAAATCCAGTCTATGCTTTGATTTTTGGAGCCATTATTGGTTGTTTAGTGGGAGGAATGTCCTTGTCACAAACGACTGATACGATTGTTAAGGGCAGTTCTGGAGTTATGGGAACGATTATTCGAGTGATTGCAGCCGGGGTTTTAGCGGGCGTGATGATGGAGTCTGGGGCTGCTAACGTAATTGCGTCAAATATTGTTAGTCGTTTTAGTGATCGGTTGGCTATTTTGGCATTAGCTTTATCAACTATGGTTTTGACTGGCGTAGGAATTTTTATTCCTGTGGCTGTCTTGATTGTGGCACCGATAGCTTTGGAAGTCGGTCAAAAAATGCATTATAGTAAATTATCGTTATTAGTAGCTTTATCAGGTGGTGGTAAGGCGGGGAATATTATCTCACCTAATCCTAATACGATTGCTGCTGCCAAGGGGTTTAATGTTAATTTATCGCAAGTGATGATTGCTGATTTTATTCCGGCAATTGTGGGCCTTTTCGTAACAGTTATCTTAGCGACAATGTTAAAAAATAAAGGTGAATCCGTCCCAGCAACTGAGAAGGTTGAATCAAAGTCGGAAAAGAATCTACCAAGTTTGCGTACGGCAGTTGTAACTCCATTAGTGGCCGTTGTTTTATTATTAATTACTCCTATCGGTGATATTTTAGGAGTAAAAGCTCTAGCAACATTTAATTTGGATGCTATGTATATCTTGCCAATCGCTGGTTTGATTGGAACTTTGGCAATGGGACAGCGCAAGCAGTTTTTACAGTATATGCAAAAAGGTTTAGCACGTATGACGGATGTGGTTATGATTCTGATTGGTGCTGGAGCGATTGCTGGGTTGGTTTCAACATCGAACCTACCACAAAAGGTAGTTCAAATTGTGCAAACTTCAGGTATCTCAGGTACCTTCTTAGCACCAATTGCCGGTATTTTGATGGCTGCAGCTACAGCTTCAACCTCAACGGGAGTTATCTTAGCATCTAATTCGTTCAGCAAGTCAATCATGTCCTTTGGTATCTCAGGTACTGGTGCAGCAGCGATGGTTCATACTGGTGCAACGGTAATTGATCAATTGCCACATGGTAATTATTTCCATGTTACAGCTAAGGCAGTCGATATGCATTTTAAGGAACGTATGACGGTAGTTTTCTGGGAAATGTTAGTTGGACTTTCCATGACGATAGTTGCTACATTAATGTACGGAAATTTGTTCTAAAGGTGGAAGCATGATGAAAATTGTATTGGCACCAGATTCATATAAAAATTCATTAACGGCCAAAGAAGTTGCCGACTCGATGCGTAAAGGTTTTGAAAAAGTTTATCCAGATGCAGAATATGTTAATGTACCAATGGCTGATGGTGGCGAGGGGACAGTGCAATCATTGATCGATGCTAAAAACGGTCAAATGATCACTGAAGAAGTAATTAATCCTTTAGGATATTCAACCAAAGCACAATATGGTCTGATTGATTCTGGTCAAGTGGCAGTGATTGAAATGGCTCAGGCCAGTGGAATCCAATTTATTAATCAATATACCCAGAACCCTTATATTGCCACGACTTTTGGGATAGGGCAATTGATTAAGTCGGCCATGAAGAAGGGTGCCAAAACGATTATTATTGGTATTGGTGGTTCGGCGACTAATGATGGTGGCGCTGGAATGGCTCAAGCTCTGGGTGCCCAATTGTTAGATGATAAAGGCGTTGAACTTCAATATGGTGGGGCAATGCTTAATAAACTGGATAAGATTGATATTTCCAAAATGCTACCAGAACTAAATGATGTAAAGATTATTATTGCTTCAGACGTTACTAATCCTTTAACTGGTCAAAATGGTGCGAGCCATGTCTTTGGACCACAAAAAGGTGCTAACGAAGAAATGGTGGAATTTTTGGATTCTGCGTTAGCCCATTATGCCAGAATTATTAAACGTGATTTGAAGGTTGATATTGAAGAAACTCCGGGTGCAGGTGCCGCTGGTGGTTTAGGTGCAGGGCTATTGGCCTTCACTAATTCAGAAATGCGTTCTGGAGTCGATATCGTAGTCGACTATACTGATTTGAAGGAAAAGGTTAAAGATGCTGATATCGTCGTAACTGGCGAAGGACAGATCGATTTTCAGACTAAATTTGGTAAGACGCCAATTGGGGTTGCTAAAGCTACCAAAGCAGTTAATCCTAATGCAACTGTAATTGCGATTGCTGGATCAGTTGGTGATAAAATTTCAGAGCTTTACCCATTAGGAATCGATGCAATTTTTACTTGTGTTCCAGGAGTGGAAGAATTGTCAAAAGCTATTCAAGATACTGATAAAAATTTACAACAGGTCTCAGAGAATATTGCTCGATTAATTACTAGTATTAAATAATTTTTTGTGAATATTAATGAGGAAGTTTTCCATTTTTGAAAAAGATTTCAAAGTGAGGGGATTTACCTTGTCAATTAACTGGACTTTGCGTGATACTTAATATATGAATGTTTTTATTACTGAGGTGATTGAATTTGAATAATGAAATTAAATATATTATCCGTGAACTTGAAGTTATCTATGATTTTTATCAAGATAAATTTAGTTTGAAGAGAGTTAAAGCTTATATTTTAAGTATGCCAGAGGGGTCCAAAATCGTAAATGTTGAACCTGGCCAAGTGTCGATCTACGATCATATGGTAACTTTACCAATTGCAGATTTTAACGATACAACAGCTTCAGTTAGTCTATTACAACTCAGTCACACGATGGTAAATAATCGAAAGAGTGTAGACCTAGATGATGATGCTGAACGTGTAACTGAATTGGTCAATCGTTTGATCGGTTTGTTATCATAAAAATTTACAATACAAAAAAAGAGTTACCAGCCGCAGACGTTGGTAACTCTTTTTGTTTGAATTGAATTTAAAACTATTTGAGGAGGATCTAATTTGAATTTGAATGGTGATTCAAATGTTCAAACGAATTAGATTAAGTTAGCGATTTGCATCAAGATAGGCACAACGATAACGAAAAGAACGGTTGAAGTTGTAACTAAGTTGGTAGCGTAATCGACATCACCATGAGCTGAATCAACTAGGATAGGTAAAACTGCAAGTCCTGGAGCAGCTGATTGAATGATGAATGAGTTTGCTTCGATAGTAGGAAGTGATGTTCCCATCATTCTGCCACCGAGCAAGATGATACTGATCATAATAGCAGGTGCTACTACGAATCGACCAATTAAAGCTAAAATTGTATCACGATCAAATCTGATTGATTTCAAACCAGCATCAGCTAGAATAATACCAATGTAGATCAAAGACATAGGTGTAACGATACCACCGACCATGTCCAAGGTCTTATCGATCCAACCTGGAACAGGAATGGCTAATAGTAAGAAGACAAGTGATACTAAGAAACCAACAAGTGGAGCAGGAAGTAATTTCTTCCAGTTGAATTTCTCTTTCTTGTCACCTTTTTGAACAGTTGGATCATCGTTTGAGATGAAGAAGATACCAACGGCCCAAGTAGAAATTGTGTTCATAACATAGTAGATAAGGAAGTAAGGTAAACTCTTAGTTCCAAACAAAGCCATGTTTAAAGGTAAACCGATGAAGATTGTATTAGCATTAACGAACATGTTAATGAAAGTACCACGACGACCTTTTCTAATCTTGAAGACCTTTGTTAGTAACCATGCTACGATGTAGCCAATGGTAAAACTGGCAAAGGTAAAGATCAAACCACCAGATAAACTAGCTAGTTTATCACGGTTTAGATATTTAAGAACTGAAACGAAGATTGATGCAGGTAAAGCAATTTTCATAATGATGAATGAAATGTTACCTTTGAACTCGTCACCCAATTTTCCGGAATTTCTTAACCAGAACCCCAAAGCAATAACAAGAACAATTTCAGCAACACTTTGTAGTGAAGTGATAAATGCTTCCATGAATAAATTCCCCTTTATTTGACAAATATGTTAATTAATATTTAGGTTCCCATTTAAGGTCAGCAACGGCCTTTTTAGCATCAGTTGCAGTAGATAATTTTTCGTCGATGGCTTGTTGAGCAACACCAACGGCAACAGTCATACTGAATTCATCTAGTTTTGAAACTGGAGGAAGAACAGCAGCACCTGGTTGTGTAGGGTCAACGATACCACCCAATGAGTGAGCAGCCTTGTTGATCATACCATCTGAAAGTAACTTAGCATCAACAGCAACTGAACCAAGACCAAGACCAGGGTAAACTAAAGCGTTGTTTGCTTGGCCAATGTGATATGTAATACCATTGTATTCAACTGGTTCAACAGGAATACCAGTAGCGATAAGAGCTTTACCATCAGTCCATTTCAAAAGATCTTCAGCCTTAGCTTCAGCTAATTTTGTAGGATTTGATAGTGGGAAGATAATTGGACGTTCAGTGTGAGCGGCCATTTCTTTGATGATAGGTTCTGTGAAAGTACCAGGTTGTGTTGAAGTACCAACAAGAATAGTAGGGTGAACTGCTTTAACAACAGCTTCTAAGTTTGTTAGTTCATCAGCGTTACTAAATTCACTACGTTGTCTAGTGAAGAGCTTTTGTTCTGGTGTAAGATCTTCTGTGTCGTCGAACAATAGACCTTGTTTATCAACTAAGTAGAAGTGTTTTCTAGCTTCATCTTCAGAAAGACCTTCTTCAACCATAGCGTCAAAGATTCTCTTGGTGATACCAGCACCAGCAGTACCAGCACCAAATGATAAGTAAACTTGATCAGTTAATTTTTCTTTAGAAATGTTAAGTGAACCAAGGATACCAGCAAGTGTAATAATACCTGTACCTTGGATATCATCGTTAAATGTTAAGATGTTATCTTTGTACTTGTTTAAGATATTGGCAGCATTGCTACGGCCAAAGTCTTCAAAGTGAAGATACATGTTAGGGAATAAGTTTTCAGCAGTTTCAACAAATTTGTCAACAAAGTTGTAGTACTTGTCACCAGTAACACGTTCGTGATGGTTACCCATGTAAAGATCATCAGCAAGTAATTCTTTTCTGTTTGTACCAACATCAAGAACTACAGGTAGAACTGATTTAGGATCAAGACCAGCAGCAGCTGTATAAACCATTAATTTACCAACTGAGATGTCAACACCTTGAACACCCCAATCACCGATACCAAGAATTCCCTCACCGTCAGTAACAACGATCAACTTGATGTCGCGACCGGCTGAAGCATTCTTTAATGTAGCTTCGATATCATCTTCATCGTCGATTGATAGGTAAGCAGCATTTTGTGGATCTAAGAATAAGTGACTGTAGTTTTCAATTGTATCCGCAATAGTTGGGTCATAAACAACAGGCATGAATTCGTTAACATGTTCACTGAATAACTTGTAGAATAAAGTAACGTTTTCGTTGAACAAATCCATCAAGTACATTCTCTTAGCAAGTGGTGTTGGTTTGCTTGAGTAGTTTTCGTAAGCTTGTTCTACTTGTTGATCCAATGTTTGGACGAATGGTGGCAAGAGACCCTCAATGTTATTTGCTTTTCTTTCTTCCTTAGTAAAAGCAGTACCCTTATTTAAGAAGTGATTATTTAATAAATCTAAACCAGTATATTTCATAAAATATAATTCCTCCTAATTAATTTTTTAACCGTAACCAGATTATAATAAAAAGTGTGTTTGTTCATTTCGTTATTTATAAATAAAAATTACAAATAATGAATTTTAGAAAATATAATATCGGCATACTTTTTTAAATTATGATGTGTTACGAAACTTTCGAAATGTATCATAAACCATAATAAAAAATATAGTCAAATATGTTAACATTAATAAATAAAATTTATAGGTGAAGAAATGAATTTAAAAGATTACCAATATTTTAAAAAACTAGCTGAATTAAAAAATTTTTCAGAAACTGCTAATTTTTTTAAAGTTAGTCAACCAACGATTACATATTCACTAAAGCGACTAGAAGAGAACTTTGATATAACTTTGATTGAACGGAAGAGTTTTGCCAATTCACTGTCATTGACTCCCGCAGGACAACAAATGATGCTCCATATAAATAGGATACTTCTTGAAAATGATTTAATTGAGGAAGATATGCGGCGGATTAAACGGGATAAGATCGTAATGGGATGGCCTCCAATCATAACAAATTATTTAATTCCCAAAGTTTTTGATAAACTGAAACGAACGGGACTATTGAATTCCATCGAACCGGTAGCGGATGGCTCTAGAGAATTATTATCAAAACTTAAAAATGGTAAATTAGATATGTCGCTGTTAGGAACAACTGTTCTGCCGCAGGAAAATCATTTAGACTATCAAATAATTAAGAAGCATCAATTTAAGTTTATCGCCTCAGAAAAGCGGGATACGTCAAACTTGAAAACAATTGAACAATTATTTGATGAAGATTTCATTTCTTTAGATGAAGGCTCAGTTCATAAGTTAGCTTTACAAAGAGTCAAGGAAAGATATAACGTGTCGCCTGATACGACATTTCAAACGGCAGATTATAATTTGATGTTGAGCTTGGTTCAAGCTGATAAAGGTATCAGCTTTGTTACTGAAACAGCGATTGAAGGTGTTTCTGGAATCAAAGAAATTAAGCTCGATGGGATACAACTTCCCTCGTTTTATATACTATTTATCTACCGTCATAGCATGATAGGCGATCAACGAATCAATGAATTGATTGATGTTTTCAAAAGTATTTAGATATTAAATATAAACAATTCGCGGTATACAGGTATAGTCCATTAACGTTACAATATATTTACCAATTGGTATTGGTGAATTAATTTATAGATAGCTTTTTGAAGTAATCTATATGTCGACAATGTGATGACCAATGCAATATGATATTAGGAAATTATATCTCATCAATATATTAATCCTAATTGTGCTTTTATTACATTATTGTCACTTTTTAGAAATAGAATGGATGATATTTTGTGGGATAGAACATGTTTAAATAAATCCATTTTATGTTGGGAAAGCCGTTTTAACCGGCTTTCTTTCTTTTTCTTCAAAATATTATAAAAATATGTCGTCTTTATCGAAAAGGCTGATTTTAAAAGTGATTGTGATAAAATTAGTAATTGAAGGGGAAGTCAATCCTATGGGTCCCCTTTCTTGATAATTTCATGATAATAATGGTTGTAAAACTATTGTCGATTTAATGGTGGTTCCTCCCTGAGCTGCCATTTTTTTTGTGCAATTTTTTTAATATTGAATAGTTAAAACTGTGTTACAGCAATAATAGGACTATTTTCTATGGTATAATTTTCAACAATAAGCCATTTAGGAGTTTTTAGTATGAATTACAACGAAAAGCAACAAAAAGAAATCGCACAATATGCTATTGAACATGATAATGATTACAAAGCTACTGGTAAAAAATATGAAATTTCATATCAACAAGTGGCCGCTTGGGTTAGAAAGTATAATAAGAGTGCTAAAATAACTGAAAAACCTCAAGAAACTAAACAGGAGGCACCTACACAAGCTAGTGCTTTGGATGTTCTTAGTCGAAAAGACCCTGTTTTAGAAGCACAACTGGAGGATGTTAAAAGAAGGTTGGGTTTGCTTTAAAATGAAAAAAATCATTTTTGTTTGTTTAGGAAATATTTGTCGCTCACCAATGGCAGAAATGATCATGGATGAATTAATTAGTCAGCAAGGTTTGTCGGATGCACTGAAAGTTGAATCGCGAGCTACTTCAACTTACGAGATTGGTAACACTCCACATTCGGGAGCAATTGAGGAATTAAAACGTCATAAGGTACCGGTCATTGAGCATCGAGCTAAACAAATTACAACAAGTGACTTCAAAAATGCCGATTTAGTTATCGGGATGGATAAGCAAAATATTATAGATCTAAAACAATTGGCTCCAATTAAGGACCAATCGAAGATCCATTTAGCATTTGAAAGTTTAGATAAGGATTCAGAAATACAGGATCCGTGGTACGATCACAAATTTGATCGAACTTATCAACAGTTGATGTTAGTATTACCAGCGTGGTTAAAAAAATTAGAATAAAAAGGTTTCAATCAATTTAGTTTTTCAACTAGATTAATTGAAACCTTTTTTATTTGGTTCTTTGAGTTCGGATAACATATGAATCTAAAAGAATGCGACTGATTACTTGGAGAGGTAAACGTGAACGGACTTCATAATCGGGAAAATAGGATGTTTGGGATTTGAATCCCAAGAGAGTCATATCGGAATACTTAGAGATGGAGCTTTCCTCATTGGTAGTAATTGTTAAGGTACTAACACCATTTTGATAAGCGTTCTTGGCACCTTCAACCAGTTCGGAAGTTTCACCATTCAAAGTGATAAGGATGACTAGGTCCTCACGCTTGATCCGCTTGCTCATGGTGACGATGATATTAGGATCAGAACTCATGATACAGTTTTTACCTAATAGTTGCAGTTTGACTAACATTTCACTGGCGATAAATTCAGAAAAACCGCGAGCAAAAATATAAATGTCAGATGATTCCTTGATTTTTTGAATTGCATCTTCAATAGAACCAACATTTAATGATCTTAAAGTATTATCAACTTCATATTTATTTTTAAAGATAGCCTGTTTAATATCATGATCGACTTTTTCTAGATTCTTATATTTGAAATTATTTTTGGTATTGGCTGTTAATTGTTGTCGGAAGTCTGTGTAGCCGGAATAGCCCATTTTTTTCATAGTACGGACAATGGTAGCAGTCGATACCTTGGCATCATCGCTTAATTTGATAATTGATAGTTCAGGAATATCGGTTAAATTGGTTTGAATGTAATCCCAAAGAAATTTTTCGGAGGAGCTGAGTTTATTTGTCATTAAATCATCCTAAATTGTAAAGTTTTTTTCAAGATAGTTACAATAATCTCTGATTATGAAAACATTTACATGATACCACAATGTATGATGTATTTAAGAAATCGAAAAGGGGTTAATCCAATGATTTATACCTGTACTTTAAACCCGGCAATAGATTTATTCATTGAAACTGAACATTTAAAACCGGAAATAGTTAATCGTACAAATAGTTATGATATTCAACCTAATGGAAAAGGTGTGAATGTTTCATTTATTTTGAAACAATTGGGTATTAATAATACTGCTCTAGGCGTGGGTGGTGGTTTTACGAGTGATTTTATTGAAGAGTCATTGTGTAAAAAAGGAATTAATACTGATTTTACTCATATTGATGGAATTTCGCGGATAAATGTTTTTACACGGGTAGTAGATGTCAATACTGAATTTAAGGAAGTTAATAATGGCCCTAAGGTAACATCTGAGAAAGTTGAAGAGTTTTTAGGGAAAATCAAGCAACTTGGTATAAATGATAAATTGATTGTTTCAGGTAGTCTTTCTCAAGGAATCGAACCAAAGATCATCGTAGAGATCGCCAAGCTGGCTGAAAAACAGCAATTTGATTTGATAATTGATACCAGTTATCCCGAAGTTGTTGATACCATGGCTTATCATCCGTTTTTATTGAAACCAAATGACGAAGAATTATTATCTTGGTTTGATCGGGCTAAAACTGACGAACTGGATGTTTTAGTTAAGGATGCTAAAGAATTAGTTAAAAAAGGTGCTCAAAATATTCTCTTATCATTGGGCAGTAAAGGAGCATTGTTCGTAAATGATAGAGAAGTCCTCTTTGGAAATGCTCCCAAAATAAAAGTTGTTAATACTGCTTGTTCAGGCGATACCATGTTGGGGACCTTTATCGCGGGAATGGAACAAGATATGTCTTTGGCTGATAACCTAAGACGAAGTTTAGCAGCCGCTAGTTCGACTGCTGCACGATCTGGATTAACTAATTTTGAAGATGTTAAGGAATTAATGAAACAAATCAAAATTGAACAATTGGAGGGATAAGACATGGCTAAATATAGAGTTATCGCCGCAACTGGTTGTCCAACAGGAATTGCCCATACCTATATGGCTCAAGAGGCTTTGGAAGAAGCTGCTAAAAAGCGAGGAGTTTCTATTAAAGTTGAGACACATGGACAATCTGGAGTTGAACACGCATTTACCAAAGATGAAATTGCCCAAGCCGACGGAGTTATTATTGCGGCTGATAAAGATGTTAATATTGATAGATTTGATGGTAAAAGAATGATCAATGTTTCGGTTACAAAGGGTATGAAAGAACCAGATGAATTGATCGAGAAGATTTTGAATGATAAAAATGTTCCCGTTTATCACAGTTCGGGGAGTACCAATGCTAGTAGTACTGAAGAAGCTGAGCTAACAGGATCCTTCTGGCACAAAATGTATGTTTATTTGATGAATGGTGTTTCCCACATGTTGCCTCTAGTGGTTGCTGGTGGTGTGCTTACGGCCGTTTCTTTCTTTTGGGGGATTAATTCAGCTGATCCGAAAAGTGCAGAGTATAATGCTTTAGCAGCCTTATTAAATACTATTGGTGGGTTTGCCATGAATTTGATGGTTCCTGTCCTGTGTGCTTATATTGCTGAGGCGATTGGCAAAAGAACCGGATTAGTAATTGGTTTTGTGACCGGAATGATAGCCTATACTAATGGAACTGGATTTTTAGGCGGTATTGTTGGTGGTTTCTTGGCTGGTTATATTGCCGTTTTATTAGCGAAATTATTCAAAAAGTTGCCAAAATCTTTAGATGGTTTAAAATCCATTTTTATTTTCCCGGTTTTGGGTGTTCTGATCTCTGGGAGTATTATGTGGTATATGTCTGTTCCCATGAAGGATCTTAATCAAGGGATGATGTCATTTTTGAAAAGTATGGAAAACACTAGTCCTATTTTGTTAGGCTTAATCGTCGGGATTATGTGTGCTTCTGATATGGGTGGCCCTATCAATAAAGCTGCTTATTTGACCGGAACTGCTCTATTGGCTCAAGGAAATTACTTCTTTATGGCTGGAGTTTCAGCAGCTTGTATCGCTCCACCATTGGCAACTGGTTTTGCTGTTTTATTCAATAAAAAAGCTTATACAGCAAAAGAACGTAGTGCAGGTTATGTTAATTTTCTATTGGGTTCCACTCATATCACTGAGGGAGCAATACCTTTTGCAGCTAAGAACCCATTGTTAAATATCCCTACCTTCATGATTGGTTCGTCAATTGCAGCGATTTTATCATATGTCACTAGAATCTCTGTTCCAGCACCACATGGTGGATTTATCGTTTTACCATTAGTAAATAAACCATTCTTATGGGTTTTATGGATTGTAATTGGTGCGCTTGTTTCAGGATTTTTATTGTCAATTATTGCTGGTCGTCAAAGTAAACATGATACTGTTGTTATGACAACCACAGCAGGTAACGTGACAGTTGATACAATCTCCAATAGTGAGGATGATTCAAAAAAAGATACCCACGATAATAATGATTTAGGAAAAATTTTAAATAAGGATAATATTGAATTAGATGTAGAAGCTAATTCACGAGATGAATTGTTACAATATTTAGCAGACTTTTCTAAAAAATTAGGTTACGCAACTGATTCAAAATCAGTTTACGAAAAATATTTAGCTCGTGAAGCTGAGAGTTCAACTGGTATGGAAAAAGGGATAGCAATTCCACATGCACAGGATAAAACTATCAAGGGATCAGCGATGTTAATTGTTAAATTAGCTCAACCAATCAAGTGGAAAACCTTTGATAATCAGCCAGTTGACATAATTATTTCATTTTTGATACCAGATGAAGATAAAGGTAATGATCATTTGGAATATCTTTCAAGTACCTCTAAGTTATTGATGCATAGTGAATTCGTTGATTCATTAAGAAAAGCTAAAACAAAGGATGAGATTCTTCGGTTATTTCAAGCATAAATTCGTAGTTTTTTAAGAGTAGAATAAAATAACACTAATTCATATTTTGAATTGGTGTTATTTTATTTTTATATTGTAATTTTAAAGTTCAAAATAGTTATTCTATAATATAGGTGAATGATTTGATAGGAGATAACAAAATGACTGATTCCAAGGTATCTTTTTGGCATAAGGTACGAAATTTTTTTAATGGACCGATCGATTCATCGACGAGTAGGGTGACAAATGACAGTAACGATCCTAATCAGCAATCACGAGTCTTTAAAATCAGTGATTTCTCGAAGGTATTGGATCCAAAAGATATTGTTTTGGACGTAAAGGCTGCCTCTAAAAATGAATTACTGAAATATTTAGCCAATTTGGTTAGTAATTCGAATACGACAGTAAATACTGAAGAAATTTATGGGAAATATTTAGTACGTGAAAAAAATTGCCCAACGGACCTTGGTTCTGGAATTGCGCTACCACATGTTCAAGTTGAATCAATTACTAAATTAACCATGCTAGTTGTCAAACTACAGCGATCAATCAAGTGGTCCAAGAGTGAATCAGTTGATATAGTGATCTCATTTTTGGTTCCGGAAACAGATAAAAATTATCAATATATTCCATATTTAGCTAGTGTAGCACGACTTCTATTACGACCTAGTTTTGTCCAATCCTTACGGCAGACCAAAAATAAATTTGCAATTGTTAAACTTTTTAAATAAACTTTTACATGAACGCTTTTTTCGTGTGTATTGATTAAAGCGATAATATTGTAGATGCTATACTTGAAATATTAATTAATGGGGTACATTGGAGGGATCGTTTTTTGAGTCAATTAAGTATTCTTACAGTTGTAGGACGATTATTGTTATCGGTTCTTTTTGCCGGAGTGATAGGGATCGATCGGGCTCATAAACATCGACCAGCAGGGATGAGAACCAATATTTTGGTTTGTCTGGGTGCCTGTATCATCGCAATGATTCAACAAAATATTGGATTTAATGCGCTAGAGTTAGCTAGACAATATCCGCAATTAAAAGGAGTCGTTCGAGCTGATGATGCTCGTTTGATTGCTCAAGTTGTAAGTGGAATTGGTTTCCTTGGTGCCGGAACAATCATTGTAGAACATCATTCAATTCGTGGTTTAACTACTGCTGCTAGTCTCTGGGTCGTTGCCTGTTTGGGCTTAGCTGTAGGGATGGGTGATTACATTATTGCTGTCGCAGGTTTTTTAGTAGTTTACGCGGTGTTAGGTTTTTTAAAGAAGATTATTCGTATCAGTCCAGTACGGAAGTTAAAAATTGAATATCTGCATAAGATTGATACAAAGCAGTTCATTGATGATTATTTTCAGAAGAATGACATCACTGTTGAAGGGGTCAGATTTAGTGTGATCAAACGAGATAATGAAAAAGTTTATACCAATGTTTATTCGATAGATTTTGGTAAAAGTTTGGACTATGTCGATATTGTTGAGGGCTTGTCTATGAATGATAATATTATTAAAGTAGAAACAATAAATGTCTAAAAAAATATTCCTAAATTTATGTTTAGGAGTATTTTTTATTGGCGAATTTATACAATTATATTTAAATATTTAAGTGGTTTAAATCAATTGTAATTTGTCTAGACCTTTGTTATCTTTGGATTATTGGGGGAATTAAATGATAAGAAATTTACCGACCAGACTCTTTATGGCGCTATTGTGCACACTTGGTTTGTTAACGATTTATTTACTGTCATCAAATAACAGGATTGTCGGAAGTATTCAAGAAACCAAAATTGATTTGGCTAACAGATCCAAACAAAAGACGGTTGAAGAATTCAAAAGTGAACGCAAAAAATACGCATATGTCTCGTTCGATAATTTGTATTCGAATACTAGTTTGTATTACGGTACAAAAATTTATCAAACCGGTCATATCAAAAATTTAGATATGGAACATAAATACTTATTAGTAGCACTAGATGGAAATGACGAATCTAGAACTATAAAGCTGAAATATAACGTTGCCGATTTTGCACGTGGGGAGATTAATCTTCAGGAAGAGGATCCCGTTAAATTTTATGGACGCGTATTAACAATGGATAGTTATGTTAATGAAAAGGGACGGGATATTAATCGACCAGTTATTTCAGCAGATTTTATCCAGACCAAAATATAAATAAGGGGAAAACTATGGCGTTATTTAATGATGTGACTGACGCTTACTTTGAATATCTTATGTATCAAGAACTAATTGATTTAAGATATGATGAATTAGGCACTGAGCACCTAAATGATAATAAAAAGTTTGAATAAAAAAGAGGCTGTGACATAAGTCTCTAAAAT
>NZ_JQCF01000039.1 GCF_001438805.1 Companilactobacillus kimchiensis | reverse complement strand
AGCTCAAGAAACTGTTTTGTCACAGCCTCTTCCTTTTTTACATCAAAAGGGTCGTTATTAAAGAAATAGTAAAATAAATGGCATTCACTTTATGAGAAGTGATAACAAAACAAGAGAATTACTTCTTATCTTTAAGATTCTTTTTATCTTGAGCAGATTTTTTATCTGCAGAATCTACGCGTTTTTCGTTTTCTTTTACATCATCGGGAAGAGAGGCAAATTTATCAAACAAACTGCCAAAGTTACTTTCGCGTTTCACTGTTAAGCCCATCGGTATCAGCCCCTTTCAATTTTCTTTTACTTGTAAATACATTATAAGTCCCACAAATGAAAATAACAATTAATTGCTCAGTATTTTTGAAGTTATTTACAGAAAAAATATAAGGATATAATGATCACCTTAATCACGTCGGGACCATAAATTAAAGTACGATCTTTTAACTAAAAATCAGATTGGTTTTAATCAGCGACCTTAATTTTTCCAGTCGCAATTGGTAATGTAACATGTGCGTCATAACTACCAACAACACCGGCGACAGTATCGGGTAACTTGAGGTCTTGAGAAACCCCGTGAACGTAGATGATACGTTTGTCTAATTCCAAGTCGTCAGTACCAAAGACGGATTTAAACTTCTTTTGTAGCTCATCTAAAGGTACATCAATTTCATAGGCAAAGTGACCTTGAGCGTCAGAAACAGGATAATTATCATTAGGAATATTCATTTCGTGAGGAGCATTGTCAAATGGAACCATAGTTGTACCAGAAACTGCTTCGGTCTCTGGTAGATCAACTAATCCATCGTGATTAATGTCTTGGACCATAGTAGCGATTTGAGCATCTTTACCATCGGGGAAACCATGAAAATGTTCCCAGTGTTGAGTATTGGCCGGAGTATCAAACATTTCGATTTTGATATGTAAATTATTACCATCTTCAATAAATTCAGCCTGTCCATGAGCCTTAGTACCAATGAATTCGTCATTTATTGGTACAATATCTGCAATATACTTTTTACTCATAATAATTCCTCCTAAATCGATTTTACAAAATTATTATTGTGCTGATTGGTAACGGTGTCAAGAAATTTAGACTGGTTTAATTGGCACATAATTTGACAATTAGACAGATTAAATTAAGATTAAATAAGTTCAAATCAAAAGTTTTTTAAATTAAGTTAAGATAATAATTTCACTGTCCATTAAAAAAATACTTTTTTATTTTTAATATTTGTGATTAAAAACGACTAGGGTTATTTGGGGACTTTCTATATTACTTATTTTTAAACAATTCAAATTAAAAAGGGAGGGGTATTTATTGGCAACTGAATATCTTGAACATAAATTAAGCTTGTTACCAGCACGTCCAGGATGTTATCTGATGAAAGATATCAATTCCAAGATAATCTATGTTGGTAAGGCTAAAAATTTGCGTAACCGCGTAAGATCTTACTTCAAGAGTTCACATGAAGGTAAGACTGAACGTTTGGTATCAGAGATTCGTGATTTCGAAACTATCATTACTTCAAATGATAAGGAAGCATTCCTACTAGAAATTACATTGATTCAAAAGCATCAACCATATTACAATATTAAATTAAAACGTGGCACAGGTTATCCATATATCAAGATAACCAATGAACGTGATCCTAAAATGGAAATCACTGGTTTGATCAAAAAGGATGGGGCCTATTATTTTGGACCCTATCCGAACGTTTATGCTGCCCAAAATACTCTTAATTTCCTTCAAAAAGTTTATCCTTTACGCAGATGTCAAGGCCATTTGGGACGCCCTTGTTTGTATTATCATATGGGTCAATGTTTAGGCGCATGTTTTCAAACCGTTCCGGAAGAAAAGTATGACCAACAAATTGAAAAAATCAAAAAGTTCTTAGGCGGTAATGTCGGTGAAGTCAAGGGTCAGCTACGAACTCGAATGACTAAGTCAGCCGATAAAATGGAATTTGAACGAGCAGCTGAATTACGTGATCAAATTAAATACATTGAAACGACAGTTGAGAAGCAAAAGATTATCTCTAATGATAGTACCCCACGGGATATTTTTAATTATTATGTTGAAAAGGGTTGGATTTCAATTCAAATCTTCTTCATTCGTCAGGCGCGGTTAATGAAACGTGAGAAAAAAGTATTTGCTTGCATTAATTCACCTGAAGAAGAGTTATCAACGTTTATTTTGCAATTTTATAATCGTCGGAATCAAGTTTTACCTAAAGAGATCCTAGTGCCAGATAACTTAGATAAGAAAACCTTGTCACAGGTTTTGGATATACCTTTTAGAACTCCACAGCGTGGTCAAAAAAAGGACCTAATGGATATGGCGGCAGATAATTCTAAATTGGTCTTACAAGAGAAGTTTAGATTAATGGAATTGGATAATCGTCAGACCTATGGAGCACAAAAGCAAATCTTTGAGGCTCTAGATTTACCTTATGGCCATGTTATTGAATCGTTTGATCATTCTCATATTCAAGGAACTAATCCAGTATCGGCGATGGTCAGGTTCCAAGATGGTCGTCCAGAAAAGAGTGGCTATCGAAAGTACAAGATCAAAGGCGAAGTTGAACATCAATCTGGGGCTGATGAAGCTGCCAATACACGAGAGGTGGTTTATCGTCGTTATTCACGTCTACTAAAAGAAAATGATCCTTTGCCGGATTTAATCTTGATGGATGGTGGTATCATTGAATTACGTGCTGTTATGGACGTTTTAGTTAATGAATTAGGAATTGATATTCCTGTCGCGGGGATGGTTAAGGATAATCATCATAATACTTCACACTTGATCACAGGTGAGGATGGAGTGGAAGTCCCACTGGATCGTAAGAGCCAAGGCTTTTATCTCTTACAACGAGTTCAGGATGAGGTGCATCGATTTGCGATTACCTTCCAACGTAAAACGAGAAGTAAAACGGCCTTATCGTCACAACTGGATAATATTCAGGGTGTTGGTCCGAAAACTAGGACCAAATTATTGAAGAAATTTGGTTCAGTCAAGAAGATGAAGGAAGCAAGCGTTGATCAATTGACTGAATTAGGAATTCCCAAAACAACGGCACAGACTATTAAAATTACGTTAGCAAGCACAGATTTTCATAAGAAGTATCACAAAGGTTAAAAATTGGGGGATATTGTATGATTACATTAAAATCAGAACGAGAGATCGAAGGAATGCGTGAATCTGGTAAAATTTTAGCCGGAGTTCATTTGGGTCTACGCGACATGATCAAGCCGGGAATCTCAGCTTATTCAATCGAGGAATTTGCTAATGACTATATTGTTAGTCACGGTGCTACTCCATCAGAGAAGGGTTTTGAAGGTTACAAATATGCTACTTGTGTCGATGTTAATGATGAAGTTGCTCATGGTACACCTCGTAAGGATTTGATCCTTGAAGAAGGTGACATTGTCAAAGTTGATATGACTGTTAACTATAAAGGGTATGAAAGTGACTCATGTTGGAGTTATGCCGTTGGTTCAGTTAGTCAAGAAACTTCTGATTTGATGGAAGTTACGAAGAAATCACTTTATTTGGGTATTGCTCAAAGTGTTGAAGGTAAACGTCTCGGTGATATTGGTTATGCAATCCAGCATTACACAGAAGATGAACATGGTTATGGTGACGTCCGTGATCTTTGTGGACATGGGATTCAACCAACTATGCATGAAGAACCAGATGTTTTGCATTACGGTGAACCTGGTAAAGGGTTGCGTTTAAAGAATGGTATGACAATTACGATTGAACCAATGATCAACGAAGGTACTTGGGAAATTGTTGACCGGTCACTAAAAGATCCTAAAGATGATTGGATCTATTATGCCAGTGCTGATGGTTCATGGTCTGCTCAATATGAACATACTTTGGCTATTACAGCTGATGGTCCTAAGATTTTAACATCACAAGATGCTGCTGAAGATGCTAAGTATCTCAAGTGGGCCAATGAATATTTAGTAAAGAATCACCAAGCTTAAATTTTAATAAAAAAGACGTAAACTCACTTTTGTGAATTTACGTCTTTTTTGCGACTTATTTTTTATTTACGATCAACATCTTGAGTATGAACAAATTCTCTAGTAGAAACTCGATAATGTTTTTCTTCACTAGTACCTAGATAAGCAATTCGATCATATTTCCAACCGGTTTTAGCAGCTAAGCCACGATCGGTGATGCGGCTAGTATCAGAATTAACTAATGTGGTAATGGGAGTATCTTTGGTTTCTACGATACCATGTTCAACTTCATAACGGTAAATGTCATTTGCTTTGACCCATTCATTAGTTGAGACACGATAATAGCGATTGCCATCGATTTTAATGGTTTGATCAAAACGCCAATCAGAATGGGCTGATAATTGTCTAGCCTTGTCTTCTACAAATTTGCCATTATTTAAGGAATAAAGTTTCACATTTTTTTTCATAGTTCCTAAAAAGCCATTGAATTTTTCAGGTTGAGGGATGGGAGTAATTACTGGTGGCTTAATACTGCCAGAACCATCATTATCATTGTTGTTGTTTGTATCTTCATTATTATTGCTATTCTCATCATTCTCGTCGTTGTCATCTTCATTGATTTTGGTGTATTCAACTTTTTCAGTAGTTGTAATTGTGCCATTAGCGTTTACGTGAGCTTTGACAGTCTTTTTGTCTGACTTGTAACCCTTAACTTGGGGAACGTCAACGGTAATCGTTTCACCTTTTTTACCAGTAACATCAGTGACTATTTGAGGACCGATGTTTGAAGTGATTTCCACATCAGCGGTAACTTGTGCTGGGGAATCTTTAGAAGTGTAATGTAGTTCCATTAATAAATTTGCACCAGCGTGATCACTCGGAACCATGTCACCTTCGGGTTCGTCAGTATCTTGGATACCAAAGACTAAAGTTTTTTTCCAAAAATCATTGGTGTGGTCGTAATTACTAAAAATTCGTTTATGGAATAATTTACCATCGGAAGTTGATGTTCCAAATTGCGGGAAGTAGTCAAAAGAGAGGTGGGCAGCGGTTTTATTAAGATCTAAAGTTGTTTTTTCTGGGTCTGGTAACTCGGGTTCAACTTGTTTATCAAGGAAACTGTTGATTTCGGCAGATAATTTTTTAGACTTAAAAATTTTACCATCCAAATAAATGTCTAAGTTGATGTTGTATGGTTTAGCTTTTTCTAAATAGACTGTGTATTCGGCGTTATCTTTACCAATGGCATCGGGATCAAATTTGGCGTCGATTTTTTCTTCCTTAAAGTCAGGTTCATTACCATAATCTGGTTCGACATCAGGCAAGGTATCAAAGTTAATATCAACAGCATCGAAGTAGCCAACTGGTTCTAGTTCTTCGTTCATGCGATGGCTTAGTTCACGTAAGGTGTCAATTGTGAACTCACTTGGTATATCTGAACTATTCTCATAAACACCTTCGTGATTGTATTTGTAATGTTCTTTGTCAGTATCCTTATAAACATAATGGACTAAAGAATCTCCATCAATCAAGTGAAAAAGAATCGTCGTTTGGGCTGAGGTTAAGATATGTTTAGCGTTGTCATATTTTAATTCAAAGTTTGAATTTACTGGAGCGTAGAGTAAATTTCCACCCCAGTTAGATTTAGTTTTCAAATTGTTTAATTTAATGGAAACTGTTTGATTGTTCTTTAATTCGGTCAACTCTGTAGTGGTTAGGTTGAGATAGATATCATCTAAGGGATGTTTTTGGTCTTTAGTTGACGAGGGAATGGCAATACTAGTTTGAGTATCTAAGTCATTTAACGCGACAGTTTCATTGAGAGAAATTTTCTTAGGACGTGGAATTTGATTAGAATCATTTTTTGAAGTAGTTGCTTTGGATTCTTTTTGAATGACCTGGGTTTTAATCTGGTCAGCATCAGCGGTGGTAGTTTGAATGATTGGAGCACTGAAGCCTCCGAGGATAATCGTTGATAGTAGAATAGCCTTTTTTTTCATAATAAACTCCTTGTGTGGTAGGGAATCTTCAAGTCGGTTTAACTTGTAAGTGCTTTCAGTATAGCAAGGAAAATTGTGATTTCAACAAAGAATATCATGATATATTAACAAACAATGATTGCTCAAAAATGGTTTTATAAAATGCTATTCTCGAAGGGCTTAAAATGTTAAAAGCAATATTTGTAAAAAACTAAAATGATATAATAAAAAATATGTTTTGGGGAATGACGAAGGGGGTTTTGACAATGGCACAAGTATTGATCGTAATTGATATGCAAAAAGCACTGAGTGATTTGGATCAACGCGAAAAGACGATAGCGACAATTAATAGTAGGATTGATCAATATAGACATTTGAATCGACCAATTGTTTTTATTCAACATACTGAACCCGATATGGAAGTTTCAAGCGACAATTGGAAAATCTTTGATGAAATACATTCAAAAGGTACGGATACTTATTTTAATAAAATAAAACCTGATTCATTTTATCAAACGGGGTTAGAGTCATATTTGAAAATGAATGACTTAAAAAGTATTGAAATATGTGGAGCACAAGTGGAATTCTGTGTTGATACTACAATTAGGGTAGCTTTCCATTTGGGATTTAAGATTGATTTATTGCTAGACGGGGTTTCAACCATGGATAGTATGTCCTTGACTGCTAGTCAAATTAAAGCTCATCATGCTAGTATTTGGAAAAATCGTTTTGCTAAGTTTGTCACAGTTAAATCACCATTGATTTAACAAAATTAAAAAAGGTCTATCCAAATTTTTCATTGGATAGACCTTTTTGATTTGTTTATATTATTTAGTAACTTTTTTTGCAGGTTTCCAAACACCATAGATGACACCGGAAATTACGGCACCAATGACAACAGCTAGAAGGTATAGCAATGGTTTATTAGCAAGTGGTGTAACGAAGATACCACCGTGAGGAGCAGGAACATTAACGCCCCAGAATTGTGTTAAACCACCACCGATAGCTGAACCGATAACACTTGAGACAATAACGTGTAATGGATCTCCAGCGGCAAATGGAATTGCACCTTCAGTAATGAATGATAGACCTAGAATATAGTTTGAAAGACCAGCTTGTCTTTCTTGTTCAGTAAACTTGTTCTTCCAGAAAGTAGTTGCAATCGCAATTGCTAGAGGAGGAATCATACCACCAACCATAACGGCGGCCATCAAAGCACCATCGTGAGTTGCAGTAAAGGTACCAATGGCGAAGGTATAAGCAGCTTTGTTGAAAGGACCACCCATATCGATTGACATCATACCACCAAGCAAAGTACCTAAGATAACAGCATTACCAGTTCCCATTGATTCTAGGAAGCTTGTGATAGCGTGGTTAACAACGGCGAAGATTGGATCAACGGCGAAGTACATAATAGCACCGGTCAAAAGTAAACCAAGGACAGGGTAGATCAAAATGGTTTTAAGACCAGCTAGAGATTGTGGTAGGTTCTTGAGCCACTTCTTTAAGAAGACAATTACCCACCCAGCAATGAAACCAGCTAGAAGACCACCGATAAATCCAGCCGGACTCTTAGATGAAACGAATGAAGCAGTTGCTTGAGAAGCCATATAACCACCAACGAAACCAGGTAGTAAGGCTGGACGATCACCAATTGAAACAGCGATATAAGCAGCTAAAACGGGGATCAAGAAACTAAAAGCATAATTACCAACGTTGTTGAAGAAAAGGAACCATTGTGAATGAGCACCAACAGAGTTTTCCAACAAGAAGGAAATAGCCATTAAGATACCACCACCAACAACGAATGGAAGCATGTTAGAGATACCATTCATTAAATCAGCATAAATTTTTGACCAAAGTGATTTTGATTCACCTTCATCATCGTCTTCAGCAACAGCACCACCTTCAGCGTGGAAGACTGGAGCCTTTTGTTCAGCAGCTAAGTTGATCAATTCTTCAGCTTTGTTAATACCATCACTAACGGGACGGTTAACTAAATGTTTGCCATCAAAACGTGGCATATCAACTTTTTTATCAGCGGCGATGATAACACCATCAGCACGACTGATTTCACTGGCAGTCAACTTATGTTTGACACCTTCAGAACCGTTAGTTTCAACTTTGATGTCGATACCCATTTTTTCGGCTTGTTCTTTTAGAGCAGCTTCAGCCATGTAGGTGTGGGCGATACCAGTAGGACAAGCAGTAACAGCAACAACATAAGGCTTCTTGGCAGAATCAGGAGCGGCATTAGCAGCAGCTTCTTCTTGAGCTTTTTGTTTAGCTTCGTCAGCTTTGTCTTTGGCTTCTTTTTCAGCCATAGCCTTGTCGAATAATTGTTGAACTTCATCAGTTGTTGTAGCAGCCTTTAAGTTCTTAACAAGTTCAGGATTAATTAATAATGATGATAAAGCAGCTAAAGCTTGTAAGTGAAGATTATCAGCCCCATCAGGTGCAGCAATCATGAAGAATAAGAAGGCTGGTTGACCGTCGAGTGATTGATAATCGATTCCTTTAGCACTTTTAGCAAAAAGTACCGTAGCACGTTTAACGGCTTTGTCACGAGCATGTGGCATGGCAATTCCTTCACCGATACCAGTACTTGTTTGAGCTTCACGTTTTAAAATGTCAGCTTTGTATAATTTCTTGTCGTCAATGACACCAACGTCATAGTACTTGTTAACCATTTCCTCAATGGCATCCTCTTTAGTAGTGGCTTTCAAGTCCATGATCATGGCATCTTTTAATAGTAGTTGTTTCAAGTCCATTGAAAAGTTCCCCCTCAATTAAAGTTCTGTAATAGATATATCTTGATAAACTTTGTCGATTTTTTCTTTAATAGCAATATCTTGGCTAAATGCGGTTGCTGAACCACAGGCGGCACCCATATGGAAACTTTCAATTGGATCTTTTGTTTCCATGAAAGTACCAGCAAAGCCAGCAATCATTGAATCTCCAGCACCAACGGAATTAACGACAGTGCCCTTTGGAGCGTTAGCTTTATAAGCTTTATCTTTGGTAACAAGCAGGGCACCGTCACCAGCCATTGAAACCAGAACGTGCTTAGCACCTTGGTCCAATAATTTACGAGCGTAAGTAATAATTTCTTGTTCGTTTTTAAAAGTAACGTTGAATAAATCAGCTAATTCATGATGATTAGGTTTAACAACTAGTGGATGCAATGGCAAAGTATCCAGTAAAGCTTGACCAGTTGTATCAATTACGAAATCGGCACCTTGTTTTTGAATTGTTTCAGCAATATCTAAATAAAATTTTGAGTCTAGATTTTTGCAAAGGCTTCCGGCCATGATGACAATATCACCAGCACCGATGCCATTAAGATTATCCATGAAACTTTGTCGTTCAGTATCTGTAATGTTAGGACCAGCACCATTGATTTCAGTTTCCTTATTTTGTTCAGTGGCATTGATCTTAACATTGATTCGAGTATCTTCAGCTACTTTAGTAAAAGCAGTTTTGAGATCATGTTGTGAAAGGAGTGCTTCAAACATTGAACCTGTGGCACCACCCACAAAACCTAAGGCAGTGGAATCAACTTCTAATTCTTTTAAAATTCTTGAAACATTGATTCCTTTACCACCAGGAAGTTTGACATCTTTAGCGGTGCGGTTAACTTCGCCAGTATTTAAATTTTTCAATTGCAAAACATAATCAATTGAAGGATTGACTGTAATTGTATAAATCAATTAAATTGCCTCCGTTATCTTTGTATATTTACTTAAGAGATTTGTTTCTTTCTCTGATAATCTACTTGTTATTAATGGAACTTCTTCTAGAGTTGCGAAGCGACTAAAACTCACTTGTGAAAATTTCGAACTATCAGAAAGCACATAGGCTTGATTTGATTGCGCAATAGCCAAAGTCTTAACAGCTGCTTCTTCGGGATCAGGTGTTGTATAACCAGCCTCAACTGAAAAACCATTAGTACCTAGAAAAGCTCGATCAAAATGATAGTTTTCCAAGGTTTGAATAATATTGGCACCGACCAAAGCCTTCGTAGACGACTTTAGTTTCCCACCGGGAAGAAAAGTATTTACGTTGTAATCGGCCAACATTGAAGCGTTATCGACACTATTAGTAATAACCAGCAAATCTGTATGTTCTATTAAGTAAGGAATCATGAATTGAATGGTCGTTCCAGAGTCTAAAAAAATTACCTCATGATTTCGAACCAGACCAGCTGCCTTCTGACCGATCATTTTCTTATCATTGATATGAACAGCTGCCTTTTGTGAAAGGGCTGGTTCTTCATGTAAAGAAATTACGTTTTGGGCACCACCGTGGATTCTTAATAATTTATGACAATTTTCTAAATCTTGTAAATCACGGCGCAAGGTAGATTCGGAAGCACCAGTTAATGGAATTAAATCATGGAGTTTGACAATATTGTGTATTTTTAATTGTTCTAAAATAATTTGTTGTCTTTCTTCGGTAAGCACTTACATCACCTCACAAGAGATATAATACATCCATAATCATTCAAAATCAATCATAAAAACTCAAAATCTTTCAAAAACATTCAAAAAATAATTTACTTTTAATAAAATACTGGACAATCAATGTTAGTTCAAAGTATTATGAAGTCTGTTTTTGTGCTAAAATTTAGAAATGATAATTATAGTTTAGAAAGGGGGATTTTAATGTTCGTAGATAACGTTAAAATCACCGTAAGATCCGGAAAGGGTGGCGACGGCGCAGTAGCGTTCCGTCACGAGAAATATACTCCACTTGGAGGACCTTCCGGCGGTGATGGTGGTCGCGGAGGCGACATCATCTTAAAGGCTAATGAAGGTATGAATACTTTAATGGACTTTAGATACAAGAGAATTTTCAAGGCTGAACCTGGTCAAAATGGTCAAATCAAGGGTATGTACGGTCACAAAGCTGATCCGATTTATATCAAAGTTCCAACCGGAACATCGGTATATGATGAAGATAGCGGTCGCTTGATTGGAGACTTGGTTGATAATAACCAAGAACTAGTAGTAGCCAAAGGTGGAAATGGTGGCCGTGGTAACATTCACTTTGCCAATTCCAAGAATCAGGCTCCTGAAGTAGCCGAAAATGGTGAACCTGCTATTGAAAAGCACATCAAGCTTGAATTGAAGTTAATTGCTGATGTTGGTTTGGTTGGTTTCCCATCTGTTGGGAAGTCAACTCTATTGTCAGTTGCTACTTCAGCTAAACCTAAGATTGCGGCATATCACTTTACAACTTTGTCACCTAACTTAGGAATGGTTAAACTAGAAAATGGTCTGGACTTTGTTATTGCCGATTTACCTGGTTTGATCGAAGGTGCTTCTAATGGTGTTGGATTGGGTATTCAATTCTTACGTCATGTGGAACGTACACGTGTGTTATTGCATTTAGTTGATATGGATCCTAACAACGGAAGAGACCCATATGAAGATTACCTAGCTATTCGTAAAGAATTGGGCAATTATGATGCAAATGTTTTACAACGTCCTGAAATCATCGTACCAACTAAGTTGGATATTGAAGGTTCTGAAGAACGTATGGCAGAATTTAAAGAAAAGTTACCAGCTGATGCTGATATTTTCCCAATTTCAAGTATTCGACACACTGGTGTTGAGGCTTTAATGAATCATACCAGTGAAGTATTGTCTAAGGCTGAGCCAATTCACTTTGATGTTCAAACTGAAGAAACAAAGGAATACAACTACGAACCAAACGCTAAAGCATTCACGATTGAAAAAGATCCTGAATATGAGCATAGCTTTATTGTTAAGGGTGCTAAGGTTGAATTGCTTCTTCAAAGAACTAATTTAGATCATCAAGATGGAATCATGCGTTTTGCTAGACAATTGAAATCTATGGGTATTGAAGATGCATTGATCGAGGCTGGAGCTGAATCTGGTGACTCAGTTACAATTCTCGATTTCACTTTTGAATTTATTTAGGGGCATGTAAGGATAATGAATAAATCACCGAAAAGAAGATTTATTACTGGATTTGATGGACTACGTACTTTAGGGGTTATAGGTGTTATCATGTACCACTTAAATCCTAATGTTTTTTCCGGCGGATATTTGGGAGTACCGATTTTTTTCCTAATATCAGGTTACTTAATCACAGATCATTTTTTTAATACTGTTGATTATGGCGGTTCATTCTCGTTAAGTAATTTTTATGTAAAAAGAATCAAGAGACTATATCCTGGAATGCTGTTCGTATTACTGGCTTCCAGTGCTTATATTGTCATGTTTTTAAAGGGGTTGCTTTATCATTTAGATCAAATTTTCGTGACGAACGTCTTAAATGTTTATAATTGGTGGCAAATATTTAATGGTCAATCATATTTTGAAAGATTTGCTAATAATGAATCACCATTTACTCATTTATGGACCTTATCAATTGAAGGTCAATTCTATATTATTTGGCCAATTTTGCTAATTTTGTTTAGCAAATATAATGTTAAGAAGAGTCGAATCTTTGGTTTCTCCATGATTGTTTCGATTGCTTCAGCCATTTGGATGGCAATTTTGTTCAAACCAGGTGTTGATCCAAGTAGAATTTATTATGGTACTGATACTAGATTATTCTCGATCCTTTTGGGTTGTGGATTAGCTTTAGTTTGGCCCGCCGAAAAATTGAAGAGTGGACTAAAAGGAAATGATAAGCTGAAACTTAATTTAGTTGGTTTATTGTCGTTTGGTTTGATGTTATTGATGATCTTTACGATTAAGGACTCTGATCCTTTCTTGTATCGTGGGGGAATGTTCATTTTCTCCGTTACAACATGTGTTTTTATTGCTGTAGTAGCGCATCCAGATTCATTCTGGAATGGTATTTTGTCCAATCGAGTGTTCCATTACATTGGAACAAGAAGTTATGGACTTTATTTATACCAATTTCCAGTAATGATTTTCTTTGAATCAAGATTTAAAAATGTTGCTGATCATCCAATTCTTTATCCGGTGATCGAAGTGCTCTTGATCGTACTGATAACTGAATTTTCATTCAGATTTGTAGAACAACCATTAGCACACGCTAAATGGAGTGATGTGAAAAACTTCTTCCGCGTTTCTTCAAGTATGCAACGAATTATAGCCTTGGTAATTGCTTTAATCAGTATTACAGGCTGTTATAGTGTGGTGAAAGCAGTGGGTGCACCTAAACCCAATGTTAATCACAGTCAATTAGCTACCAAAATCACTAAAAACGAAAAAGCTAACAAGGCTAAGAAACAGCAAGCAATTGATAACTTAAAGAAGTCGAAACAACAAAAGAATGTTACTGGGAAAATGTCATCTGCCGATTATACTAGATATAAGAAGGCTGCAAAGTCACATCCAGTCAACACAGAATTTGAGAAATATGGTTTGTCACAGATTGACCTGCAAAGATTAAAGGATGTTCCTTTGACAGCGGTTGGTGATTCAGTTATGGCCGATGGTTCTGATAATTTCTTGAAGTTATTTGATGATAAAAAGGTTATCGTTGATGCAGCTGTTAGTCGTCAGTTAGATGCCAGTCTTGATATTTTGCAACAATACAAGAGTCAGGGCGTTTTAGCTCCAAATGTAATGATTGGTTTAGGAACAAATGGACCGATCAATATGGATCAAGTTAATCAAATTATGAAATTGGTTGGACCTAAACGTCATGTTTATTGGATCAACGTTCATGTACCAACTAGACCTTGGGAAAAGACTGTTAATGGGGTCTTGTCTCAAGCAACAAAGAAGTATAAGAACCTAACGGTCATTGATTGGAATCATTATTCACAAGGACATCAAGATTGGTTCTATGATGACGATGTACATCCAAATCCAGATGGATCAATGTACTATACTTCATTTGTCGCAAAAGAAATTTTGAAATCATTAGACAAAAAATAGAATAGGACTTTTTTATGGAATTAGAATTTTTAGGAACTGGTGCCGGAGTTCCATCAAAGGGTCGTAACGTTTCGAGTACAGCATTAAAAATGTTGGATGAACGAAATGAAGTATGGCTTTTTGACGTTGGTGAGGCTACACAGCATCAAATTTTGAGAACCGCAATTAAACCGAGAAAGATTACTAAAATCTTTATTTCCCATTTGCATGGGGATCATATTTTTGGACTTCCAGGGTTATTATCTAGTCGGGCCAATCAGGGGGGGAATACCCCACTGGAACTTTATGGACCAGTTGGAATCAAAGAGTATGTTGAAACTTCATTGAAGGTTACTGGTGGTAAATTAGGTTATCAAATCAAATATATTGAATTAAAGAATGGTGGAGAAATTTTCAACGACAAGACTTTTAGTGTTGTGGCTGGTAAATTGAAGCATCGGATTACTTGTTTTGGCTATCGAGTTACTGAAAAACCACGAACAGGTGAGCTTTTAGTTGATAAGTTGAAAGAGTATAGAATTCCTAATGGACCGGTCTTTGGTCAATTGAAGGCTGGTAAGACTGTAACTTTAGACGATGGAACTGTTTTGGATGGCAAGGACTTCATTGGACCTGACAAGCCAAGCAAGGTCGTAACGGTTATTTCTGATACTCGCTATACTCCAGAAATTGATAAGTTAGCTCAAGATGCTGACGTAATCGTTCATGAATCAACCTTTTCAAATGATGAAAAAAAATTAGCTTACAATTATTATCATTCAACTGCCACACAGGCTGCTGAAGTAGCTAAAAAAAGTCATGCCAAGGGTTTGATTTTGACACATATCTCAGCTAGATATACTGGTAAGAGTGCTTTCATCTTACAAAAGGAAGCTCAAAAGATATTTAAAAATACCAAGGTTGCCAGCGATTTTGATTTGTACGAGGTACCTTTTAATTAGAGAAGAGGATGAATAATGGCTAATTTATTGAATCAAACAGTTATCGTTACAGGTGCATCTTCTGGAATTGGTAAAGATGTTGCTATTAATGCAGCTAAATGTGGAGCCAATTTGATTTTGGTCGCTCGTAATGAGGAGAAATTAATCCAAGTTAAAAATGAATGTATTCGTGTTGGAGCTGAGAATGCTCGTCATGAATACTTGATTATTGATATGAGTGATCCGGAACAAATTGTCGCTGGAGTTGAAAAAGCCCATGAGATCAACGATGATATTGACGTATTAGTCAATGCTGCTGGTTTTGGAGATTTTTCAAACTTTTTAGATACTGATTTTGATAAGATCGAAAAGATGTTCCGAGTGAATGTTTTGGGTCTAATGTTGATGACGCGTCTAGTTGCAGCTAACATGATTGATAATGGTCGGGGACACATCTTTAATGTTGGTTCTATGGCTGGAAAGATCACGACACCAAAATCTGCGGCCTATGCAGCATCTAAAGCAGCTGTAATCGCATTTTCAGACGGTCTCAGGCTCGAATTGAAGACTTTGGGTGTCTACGTAACGACTGTTAATCCAGGACCTGTAAACACCAATTTCTTTGATGTTGCCGATCATGATGGCAGTTACCTTGATTCAGTAAAACATTTTGTCCTTGATCCTGATAAGTTGGCTTGGGAAATTGTTAACACGTTTAATAAAAATAAACGTGAGATCAACCGCCCACGTTATATGGAATTGGCAGCGGTACTTTATAAAATGGCTCCAAGTCTTGGGGATTACTTTGCTTCAACTTTGGGCAATCGTAAATAGGGGGAATTCATATGAATGGTAAACAATCACGATTTGTTATTGGATTGATTATTGCATTGATCGTAGTGATCTTTGCGGTTTTGAATGTTAATCCTGTTACGGTTAGTTTTGGCTTTACGCGAGTTAAGTTACCATTGATTATTTTGATTATTGTGACATTATTGTTAGGGGCAATCATTACGATGCTTTTAGCAAACACTGGAAAAAAGGATAAAGGCGATTTAAATCGTCATGCCAAGAAGCAGATTTCCAATGTAAAAGTTTCCAATGATAATCAAATTGCGGACGCATTAAAAGAAAATAATGTAAAAAAACAAACAAAATAGTAAATTTGCTTGCTCTAATGTTTTTATGATAGTATTATATTAAACGTTAGATTTGATTAAGTTAATATAAATAAAGGAGTTTTTAAATATGGCAGTTCCAAAGAGAAAAACATCAAAACAAAGAAAGCGTCAAAGACGCGCACATATTAAATTAGCTACACCAAACATGCAATTCGACGTTGCTACTGGTGAATATCGTTTAAGTCACCACGTATCACCATCAGGTATGTACAAGGGTGAAAAAGTTATCGACGATAGCAAAGAAGCTTAATGAGAAAGTCAAGTTTATTCTTGGCTTTTTTTTAATATTTTAAATAGATGGGGAAACGACTATGAAGAAACTAAAATACATGTTATTGATGGTTATCCCAGTATTCTTTTTATTACTAACAGGATGTTCAAAGATGAGTCTGTCAACTACCAAAAAGGTGTATCAGGCTGATGGTTTAGTTGCTGTAGTTCAAGGTAAGGCTGCAAATTATCAAAAATTAACCTATACGGTTAATGGCCAAACTAAAAAAGTAGTTATGGACGAAGGACATTTTAATATCTCAGTTCCAGTGGCAACAACTGATCAGAATGTTAGGATCAAAGCTGTTAATGGTCAAAAGACTGAGACTAAGTTAGTAAAGGTGAAGAAAGCCCAGGCATTACAAGATTACCTGACTTTTGCTCAGACGTATAACTACACGTTATTGTCATTAGGACAACCCACGGATCAATTACAGTTGATTTCCAAAGATGGGGTGTTTACTCATAAGAAGAACGATGGGACAAAATGGTATTATAATGTTCAAAATAACCAGCTAATGGGTATTGCGACAAAGTTTTCTTATAAAGATCTGAAATCAAAGACTGGTCAAAAGAACTTTGCGACTGATTTAATGATTACTTCCAAGCTATTGGGAGCAGATGGTAAACAGGTTTTGAAAGATTTTTCAAAGCAAACTAAAAATGCTGGGAAAAATTCTACCAAGACCTCAATGAGTCAGATTACTTCCAAGGGAATTAATTATAATATCAATTTGACGACAAAAGAGTTTTATCTATATATCACAAAATATTAATAAAAAAGAGGCTGTGACAAAACAGTTTCTTG
>NZ_JQCF01000038.1 GCF_001438805.1 Companilactobacillus kimchiensis | reverse complement strand
TCAGTCTAGTTTCCTTAAATTTATAAATATTCAATATTGAAAATAAAAGATTAACTCGGAGCAAGGAAGAAAAATAGCTCAATAGCCAAATTTGACTTAGCTGGCGGGCTTGGCCAGTTTAGTCAAAGGCCAAGCTTTAAGACTCTTGGAACAAGAGGCTTAAAGTTGTGCCGGCTATGTTCCAGCTATTTTTTCTTCCTTGTGGAGAGTGGCAGGTTAACAACAACTCTATTAACTTACTCCTTAGCCTAGCTTAAGTAAGAGTTTAATTAATTGGCACCTATTTCTTCAAAAACTCGGCTATTTTATTCAAAGCTTGAGTTGTTTCTGGCATATCGAAGAGTACAAAGACATGGAATAAGTCTTGCCAGACATCCCAAGTAACATCGACATTGGCTTTTTGACAGAGATAATTCAAAACTTTGGAATCATCATATTTAACTTCTTCACTACCACAATTGATCATTAATGGTGGGAATCCCGTAAAGTCACCATTGATCGGTGAAATTAACGGATCAGTTGAATAAGGATCATCAAAGTATGGCACTGGTGCACCTGCACCTAGCAGCATTGGATCACGTTCCTGATTCAAGAATTCCGAAGTCATAATATTTATTTGTGTGATGACCGGGGAAAAGACGACGATTCGTTCAGGTAACTCTTTTCCTTCCGCTTTCAATTGTAAAGTTAATGTTAAAGCTAAAGTTGCTCCGGCTGATTCTCCAAAAACGATTACTTTTTGATAACGGCTCTTTAAAAATTCATAAGCAGCTACAACATCATTTTGTCCGGCTGGATGTTTGGCTTCTGGCCATTGACGATAATCTACTGAGAAACCATCACAATTTAAACGATTTAATAACTCAAAACAGAGGTTTCTTCTAGATTTCGCACTGCCGGTCATATAGGCGCCACCATGGATAAATAACAAGGCGGTATCTTTGACACTGTTATTTAATTGATAAAGTTCGCCACTGACCTTACCTTGAAATGTTTCAAGTTTCATATTATCGGGAATTGGTACTGAAGTATTTTTATCAGCATCAGCTCGTAAAAATTTTACTTGTTCTGGTTTTAAATCATCGCCTTGTTGGGCTTTAATGGTTTTAGCAATTTCAATTGCTTGTTTTGCTGCATCACTTAACATAATTTTTACCTTCTAATTTTGAGCTTTCATCTGATCTGATACTTCTTCAGTTTGATTATTTTCTAGCTTCTTGTAATTAACCCCAGCGATTGTCGCAATGACTAAGAGAACTGCGAAGACTACTAATCCAGCTTCAAAAGTAAAACCAGCTTCGTTGTTATGGAAAATACTTGAGATAAATTTAGCAAAATATGGTGATAATAATGTTCCTACATTGGCACAGGTCATTACAACGGAAGTTGAAAAGGCAACTTGTTTGGCAGAGGTCATTCTATTGATATTGGCAATCATTGAAGCCATGAAAATTGATACTGAAATTCCGACCAAAATAACCCCAATAGCACTTAAGAACAATGAATGTGAGATGGTTAATAGTAGGAAGGCAACTGTTGCAAAGCCTAAACCAATTGCAGTAGTAAATTTAAACCAATGCTTTTGAACAAACATAAAGATGAAACCACCCGCAGCCATAGCGAAGGCCATTAAACCTAATAAGGTACTGGCATCAGCTGCTGTTCCGTAATTACGTGATACGACTAACATGGCAAATTTGATTGAAATAAAGGCAAAAGTTGCATTAAATACAAACGCAACACCAGCTAACATCCAAATCTTACCGTCAACCTTTTTACTGCTAGCTGGCTCATTTTGAGAATCACTTTCCACTTTACCTGCAGTCTTAGGAACATAAATACCTACTAAGAGAATAATTGGAACGACGATTAGATAGACCCAATATGACATTTGCCAACCGCCATTTAGAAGAACTCCGGCAGCATAAGTCATGATAAACATCCCTAAACCTTGAAAAACACTAGCCAAACCTAACATTTTTTGTTGGGTTGAACCTTGGTACATTTGAATAATAAGTGACTGTGAAAATGACATCAATAATCCAGTTCCTAAACCTAAAATAATTCTTGAGCCAAAGATTAATGGAAAATTCATAGTCAAAGCAGGAATCACTCCACCGATAAAAATCAATAATAATCCTAATAGAATGGTCCTCTTAACACTGATATAATCAGCCACAATATTACTGATTGGTGTAAAGATGATAATTCCTAATGAAGGAATTGTCATTAATAGTTCAATCGTCGTAGGACTAATATTAGGAAAGCTTTGCATCATTAATGGTAATGTCGCTGCAGTTGCCCCTGCACTAACGGTGAAAACTGACAATATTAAAATGGCAAATTGGGTCATTATTTTTCTCATGATTCTTGCTCCTTTTTAAGTTGTTCTTTTTTATAGTTTGTAAAAGTTAAATTAATCTGTTCAATCTGCTCTTGATTCAAGGGTGTAAAACCAATACCCTTCATTTCACGACTAAGTTGTAAAATTGAATAATCTTTGAAATGATCCATGTTACCAGGAAGATTCAGAAAATCCCAGAATGGTATCAATTTAGCCAATTTTTGACTAATTTCGTTATCCTGATAGAAGTTTGCCAAAGGTGTATGGATATCAAATTTATCGATCAAAGCACTTGTTGGTTGATAAGTTATTTCATAATGACCAGCTTCTAATGTATCGCCGTTATGATGTTTTTCTCCATTGGCAGACCATTGGTCCGCATAAGGTAAAATGACTTCGGCATCATTGTGATAAGGAATATCAATTGTTAAATTGACTTTAGTGCCAACTTTATTAACAATCTCCCAAGCCACTTTCACAATTCCCGTGGTCAACTTAGTATGTCCTTCAACTGATCTAAATTTGGGAGTTATCTGCGGTTGAATCTTTAAGCCCTTATCCTGTTTAATCCCAACCAGGTACTCATAAGCCCAGGCCATGACGGCACCAGTTGAATAATGATTGAGGGAATTCATACCATTGTCATTAATATTGCCATCTGGTTTGATTGAATCCCAACGTTCCCAAATAGTTGTTGCACCATGTTTTACTTGATAAAGCCAACTTGGATAATCATTATTCAATAGAATTTGGGTAGCGAGTTCATTCTGATTATTATTCGATAAGGCTGGCAACAATTCCGATGTTCCCACAAAACCAGTAGTTAAATGATTCTTATCTTTTTCAATTCTCTCAACTAATTTATCAGTCAAAACTTGTCGACCAGATACTGGATATAACCCCAGATTCAAGCAAAGTGACAAGGCTGTTTGCGTATCAGTAATCAAACGACCACTAGCCGTGAAAAATTCTGCCACAAATGATTCTTTGATTTTATCGGCTAACAATTGATAGTAATCATGTTCACGATTAGCGTGTAATACTTTAGCTGTTTTAGAAACCAGTTTGGCTGACAAGTAATAATATGCACTGGCAATCAAATCGTCTGGTGTCTTACCCTTCAAATGCATAATATCTTCTGTATCAAGCGCCAACCAATCACCAAGTTGATCTGCCTCAAGCCATAAAAATTCATTTCTCGTCTTCTTAGCATAATCATGGACCCAATCGACCCATGACATCATAGCGCCAAAGTTTTGACGTAAAATTGCTTCATCACCAGTTCTGGAATAAGTAACCCAAGGAATAATCGTTGCAACATCGCTCCAAACGGCTTTACCACCATCGTCACCATCAACTGCTGGCACGTACAATGGAACTTTTCCATTATTAATACTTTGTTCAACTGCAACGTCATAGGCATATTTCTTATTAAACTGATAAGTATCCATGTTATAACTGGCTGTCTTCGAAAAAATAGCGGCATCACCAGTCCATCCTAGACGTTCATCTCGTTGCGGACAGTCGGTTGGAATATCCATAAAATTACTCTTTTGACCCCAAAGGATATTGTTAAATAATTTATTGATTGCTTCATTATCAGTCGTAATCTTACCTATTTCAGACATATCTGAGTACAAGGCTCTAGCTTGAAAATCCTTAATATCAATATCATTAGGAAATCCGACTAAACGAACATATCTAAAACCAAAGTAAGTAAAATGTGGTCGTATTGTATGTACTTTACCATCACTGACATAACTAAAAGTGGCTCTAGCTGAGCGAAGATTACCACGATATAACTCGCCATTTTGAATAAGCTCACCATACTCTAAAGCAACTTTGGTACCTTTAGGCAAATGATTTTCAAAAGTAACCCACCCCGCCATATTTTGTCCAAAATCTAAAACGATGCTGTTGCTGGGAGTTACAATTTTTTTAACGACTGGAAATGTTTCATGTTCTTTAATCGGTAAGCTTAATCGATCAATCAAATGTTTGGTTGGTTGTGCAAATTGTTTAATTGTTATTGCTGAACTTTGGCTTAACTCATCCAAATCTTCTCCGTAATAAATTCCTGAATGATTTATTTGTGAAGTAAAACCTTGCCAAGAAGTATCCGTACTGATTCTCTCTTCAACTCCTGAATTGTTAACATAGTTTAATTCCGCAATGGCCATTAATGCATTGCCATATTGATCAGCTTTTCCACCATGCTCCTTAATACCTAACTTGCCACGATACCAGCCATCACCTAATGAAATTCTAATTGTATGTGTTCCTGCTGTTTGAAGTAACTTAGTAACATCGTGTGTCGCAATTTGCGTGTAGTAATTATAATTAGTAAAACCAGGTGCTAAATACTCGTTACCGATTTTTACATCATCGATATAAGCCTCATATAAACCCAAACCACTAATATATAAACGACCATTTTTGATTCCTTGCGGAATATTAATTTCTTTGATCAGATCCAGACCATGAATGCTGGCATCATCGCTACCGATCCAAGCACTAGCTTTGAAACCATTCATTAATCCAGTTTCAAAAAAAGCTGTTTTGGAAAATATCTTATCGTTTGTTTTTAATTCTATTTTGACATTATAACGAGTTCTATTTTGGAGTTTAAAAATAGGTTTAAAAGTTAAATCATTAGCCACTTCC
Source organism: Companilactobacillus kimchiensis (assembly GCF_001438805.1). GTDB lineage: Bacteria > Bacillota > Bacilli > Lactobacillales > Lactobacillaceae > Companilactobacillus > Companilactobacillus kimchiensis. The sequence goes on along the minus strand of NZ_JQCF01000038.1, from coordinate 12,564 downwards.
CAATCAGTAGAAAACACCATTTGACTGTCATCAGTAATCGTTAATTTTTTCTTTAAGTCAGTAGGATAACTGTCTCCACTGATCTCACAATCTATGAACAAATCATCCATTTTAAAACCAATTGGATTATTCATATGATTTATATTTATTTGCTCAAATTTCAAATTGTTATCCTCCAAATATTAGTTATCTAGTAACCGCTTTCAATTACATATATTACTGCCTTTTCACCTCATTAATTGACAAATCATGCTATTTTTATACAAAAATAACTTTAAGATAATAATTTTAGCTTTTATATTAATATTCGATATAAATATATTGTTTATCGATATAGCATGCAGTAAAATACAATTAATAAAAGATAGGAGTTCTACATTATGCAAATAAAAACGACCCTTTTAAAAATCGTTACTGGTTTGATTGATTGCTTCATTCTATTATTTGGCTTCATGTTAACCGTTGGCCTAATCTCGTCGTATCACGAACATTCAATTTTCTCACTTCAAATCTCTACTAGTATTTCGCTATATCTAGCCTGTTTAGTCATTTTAACCATTAGTTACTATTTTTATCGTATCTTCCATTTAATGGATAAACATGACTTCTTTAGTGATATTTCCCTACATTTTGTTAAAATGGTTCATTATTTATTCATCCTACTATTCATTGTTCTACTAGGAATCTTACCTTTCATCTATTATTCAGCCGATCACAGTGATTCCCCTGGTGTTATGTTAATTGCTTTAGCATTCATTTTCGTACCGTTAGCAATTGCCGCTTTTATTTCGGTCATGGAAAAAATCTTAGGTAATGCGATTCAATTTAAAAAAGAAAATGATTTAACAATTTAGGTGTGACGATGATAAAAATAAATTTAGATCTCTTACTAGTTCAAAGAAAAATGACGGTTACTGAATTAGCAGAAAAAGTTGGTATCACACAAGCTAATATTTCGATTCTCAAAACTGGTAAAGCCAAAGCCATTCGTTTTTCAACCCTAGAGAAGATTTGCCAAGTATTAGCATGCCAACCGGGTGATATTTTGGAATATGTAGACAAATAATTGATTGCCAAATCGTCTATTTTAGACAAAATCCTATTCTTATGCCTTTTTCTTTGATTTTTTCATAAAATATTCAAGCAATTTTCATAAATATAATTAATTTCATGATAAAATTTAAGTGAAGCCATATGAAAGGAGTCTTATAAAAATGTCTAAGAAAATTATTGCTGTAGCCCTCAATATCAACAAGATTCCCTATATTAATAATAATGAAATTATTCTAACTCCCGGTAACCAAAAAATTTGGTATACCGCTAATACCAAAGCAATTCAGATCCCAGGTTATGTTAAATTTAATGATGCACTATTAAATTCTTTTATTAAGAAATTTATCAAGAAATCTAAAAAACGCGATATTTTGAAATTTAATTACTTCACCCGTCGTGTTGCAATCTACATCAAAAAAACTAATTATGACGAAATTATTTTTGAAAACGAAGAATTGAAAAACAAGATTCTCCCACACTTCAAGAATAAAAATGAATTTGTTATCAATAGTTCTATCGCATAAAAAAAGAAGCCTCATCCTCAACCGGATAAGACTTCTTTTATTTTTTATCATTATTTAATTTCTGTATAGCTATCACGAACGCTAAACAATGAATCGATTGATTCATTTGATTCTGTCATACGAATAGCATCGCCAACTAATTCAGTTACAGATAGGATCTTCAATTTATCAAATTGGCAATCATCAGGAATGACAATTGAATCTGAAACTAAAACATCCATCAAAATTGAATCTTCCAATCTCTTAGCAGCATCTTTTGAGAAGATTGGATGTGTGGCAGCGGCAGAAACAGTTTTAGCACCAGCAGCTTTAACGGCATTAGCACTATTGACCATTCTTGTACCTGTATCGATCAAATCATCAACGATAACACATTGTTTACCATTAACATCACCAATGATCTCAGGAGTTACATCGTCCATCTCAGTAGATCTTTGATCAACGATGGCAATTTGTGATCCAAAGACTTCAGCTAATGAACGAGCACGCTTAGTTGAGTTGTGATCAGGAGCTACAAAGACAAAATCGTCTGGGTTCTTGATCTTCTTTTGGAAGTAACTAGCGAAAATAGGCATTGCACGTAAGTGATCAACAGGGATATCAAAGAATCCTTGAATTTGGTCAGCATGCATATCAAGTGCGATCACACGGTCGACTTGACCCATTTCCAACATGTTAGCAAACAACTTAGCTGAGATAGGTTCTCTTGAACGAGATTTTCTATCTGAACGAGTATAAGCAAAGTATGGTAGCACACAAGTAATTGTAGCTGCACTAGCACGTCTTAAAGCATCAACAGCAATCATCAATTCCATGAAGTTATCATTAACAGGATCAGAAACTGAATGAATAATGTAAATGTCTTTTCCACGAATACTTTCATTAATTTGAATGTTGATTTCGCCATCACTAAAGTGTGATACGGAAGCATCCAACACTGGGATACCCATATAGTCAGAAATTCTCTTAGCTAATGGTTTGTTACCATTTAAAGAAAGTAAAGCAATTTTATCTAATGTATTATTAGACATATTTGTCCTCCAAAAATTATATAAGCACTGGTCTATCAACAGGTTTACCCTCGTTAGCGATAACTAATCCCATATCATTTTCAGTCAATGCACGGTCTCGGTTACGCATACCCGATTGTGAAACTATTGTAAACTTATACTTTAATTTTACACTCAAACGGAGGTAATTATCCAGTATATATGAATCTATTTTTCCATTTAGATAAAGATGATACTCTGGATACTTTTTCATAACGCTTTCAACCGTCTGGGTATTGTCGTCATTCTTGAGCTGGGCAACGGTTAAGGCAATTGCCACCCGTTCCGCAAAGTTACCAAGAAATTTATTCTTTTCGTCAGGCTTTAATTGTGGCTTGCCGAAAACATTCTGTTTAATATAATCCTCAACGTTAGTCATATTAATCCTCCATACGTCATAGTATAGCTGAGATACTATCTTTATCCAAATAAGATAAATAGGATATTCTTACCGCTATCGGGCGGCATAATTGTATAATAGACAGTAAATAGAAAGGATGTGTTACTTATGGACGAAATGGTATTTTTTAATCCCGGCGATGCAATTGCCAACTCAAAAGACTATGGCGAGGCTGTCCGTGGAGCACAAATTTACAAAGCTAAAGATCCCTACGAATCATCCCTTGTTGTTGCACAAGATGTTTCCGATAATAAGAGCTTTGCAGTTTACTTTGCTAAAGATGAAAAATCAGATGTTAGAAATACAGACACTGGTATTGTTCAATATAATTTAAAGAAAAAGATTTAATCAATCAAAATAAGTTAACCAACAAATCAATTTTGTCGGTTAACTTATTTTTTTACTACTTATCATATATTTTCAAAGTATCTTTAAGGCGTTCTTTGACTGCTTTGATCAATGATTCTGGCTCCAAAACTTCAACTTGAGTACCCTGACTCATTACCCACAATAAGGCCCCTTGTGAATAAAGATCACCTTCAACTGTCGTGATATTCGGTTGCTCAGGATCATCATCTTTTGAAATATGGGAATTAGGTACATTGTCTAAAGTCACATGTTGACTAGCCTTGTAACGGAATTTGTAATGGATATAATTGCCACCATTCAACAGGAACGTTTCGTTGATCATTTTACCCTCGTTGGGACGGTTAGCATAAGGAATATTGACCGCATGACCTGTGGGATTAATATCCTGAAATCTGTCCAAACGATAAACTGATGTAGTATCCTTTTCCTTCAAATACAATAAAACATAAAAATGTTGATTAGAGAAATATATGGTAATTGGTACAGCGGTTCTTTCTTTAGTGTGATCAGTTGTATCAACACTACTGTTGTATTTAAAAATAATTGCTTTTTTATTGATGATACAGTCCAAAATAATTTTAAATTTATCCATAATTGGTTCTGTGATTCTTGATTGATAATCTTGTAGCGTTGTTGCGGTCATGGTATTTAAAGTCTTTTTTTCGGCTGTGGGAATCACTTCCAAAAATTTATCCTTAAGCAGAATTATTTCAGCCTTACTGAAAGCAAGGCTACCAATCAAAATTTTCAAAATAGCCACGGCTTCAGTTAAACCAATCTGTCCCTTATTAGTAATCGTGTGATAAGGTCCACTACTCAATTCATAATCAGGTGTAAAGAATTCCAACTTTTCCCGAATAAATTTAAAATCATTGTTTATTGCTTTGGGACCAATTTCATAATAATTGGCCGCCTCGTTCTCTTTGATTTTCTCACCACTCAACATTCTAAAAATGATTTCTACAATCCGTTCACGACTTTTAATTTTTCTTTCAGTTTCTTCTTTATCAACAAATTTCTTCTCTTCTTTAGACATCTGTGTACTTCCCCCTCAGGATTAATTATTTTAAAACCAAAAAATATATTTGCTTACTATCGTTTTAGTTTAACAATTCAGCATGTCATATTATGGCAGGGCTAAATGGTAAGCTAAAGTTATTAAAAATAATGGGGGTTCTAATTTATGTCAATTTCAAATAACAATCGGGTTTACCTTCAAAAATGTCTTCGGACATCCAATCAATTTTTGACTTCGCCTGAAGAGATTTTAGCAAAAATAAACGGGAATCTTCCACATAGAAGATCTAGTAATAATACTGAAAATATTTCCATCACAGAACCAACCACGGAAATAATCGATCCAATTGCATATTTGTATCCTTCTGATCACCATAAATTAGTCTTCAAAAATATAATCGAATTATTAAATGCAACTGACACCTTATCCGAAACTGAACTAATTACTCATTATTCTCCCAAGACTGATTTTTGGAATCGAATTCAATTTCCTCTGGACCTGCTATTGAATAATTTATCGGCCGATTATAGTTTGGAAAAAGTTCAATTCTCTGAAATTGAAGAAGGTTTTGAAAATATAATTGATTCCGATACTGAAAAAGTAATTTCTTATTGTTTTGATGATGGTGATGATAATTTTGAATATGGACCCCAAGATTATATTGATGATAGCGCGCAAGAAAACTGGAAAAATCAAGTGCTCTATCAAATACGCGAGAAATCAACCCAACAAGTTATTTCTGAAGCCATCACCGCTGAACAGTTGCCTATGGCTATTTTTGTTTCAAACCAAATTCGAAATAAATCCGATGAAGCACCTGACAAAAATGAAAATGGCGACTGGGATTTTGCTCACACTGATATTGCTGGACTTCCAATTGAAAAGCCAGATCAACTAACTTCCTATCTCAATGAAGATTCATGGTCTGATGATGAAGAAAATCATTATATCCCAACGGATAAAAGAACTCCATTTTCAATGGAAGGTGGCCTGTTGGTTGAAGATAATACGCTTTGGACTGATTACCATGCAATCAATAGTCGTACCACTTCGGGACTATATCCATTTGATTTTGTTAATCCGCAAGGTATCTTCTTTGATAAATTGATCCATCAAGCTTTAGAATCAGGCTTACAAATTGCTTATTATCAACAAGAACAAATTGCACTCTTGGAGTCTACTTTGGCTAACGCCCGAAAAGACTTCAATCATTCAAATTATGAAGAACATCCTTATGATAAAAAATTCTTCCATGGTTGTTTTGAAATCATTGATTCAGCTACTGGTAAGGTTTTGGATACTCAAATTGGTCGAAGAGATTTGGTTAATTGTATTATTAAAAATTTGTGGCAAGACTGAAAAATTAAATAACTAAAAAATACTCATAGTAGATATCGCTAAATGATTGATTCCATCGATAACCATTTAACTACAATTACTATGAGCATATTATTTTAGATATAATTAATCATTAAATCCATCGAGTAATGTATTCTTTTGTCCCTTATACCAATCTCTCAAGACAGGTACAGCTTGTGTTGAATAATGATATACAGGTAAGGCATTTATGAGAAGATTTCTTAAATCATTACCCTCATGTTTACCTTCAAAATCATCAAATTTTTTCGATTGTGTCATTAATTGAACTAACTCAAAATTCCCCTTTTTCCCAAGAATAACAACATGTTCGGGATAAATAATATCCAATTCTTTAATCAAAATATCGATTGATTTATTAAATCTTTTTCTATTTTTACCAACAGCATCTAAAGCTTCTTTTTTATTTTTATAACGACGTTGCACTTTTTTTTCTTCAACAATTTCATTAATTTCTTTTTCAGATCTCGGTTTATAATTTTTCTTATTTTCATCTAATAAGGATGCTCGAATATCTTTTTCAGATTTTTTTTGATCAGCTATATCCCATTTAAGATAATCATCTGCTCTTTGTTCATCGGTTATCTTATCATTATTAACTACAAATGATTTCCGTTTATCTCTAACCAAAAAATCTTCCATTACAGTCGCTGAATTGCTATTAACGACACCTTTGATTGCATCTGTTATGTAACTGCCATTAAATTTTTTATTATTTGTCATCATACGAAGTCTTAACATATTTTGATCTTTGGATTCGCCCTCTATATCGTGAAACATGGTCCATCCAGATCTATTTAAATCTTCACGATAGGCACAATTCATAGCAAGCAACATACAATAATTATTGAATTCTTTATCAGCAGAATCACCGGAAAAAATATCTTTATATTCAAAGTTATAATCTTTATATTCACTAATTTCAGTAGGTTTAAATTGATTATTCGGATCTTTACTGTCAATTGTAGCTAGTGATTCTTTAAAATGTTCGTCAAGATCCTCGTTGCTTGTTAATCTTACTTTATCACTTAAAAATGATGCAAAATTATCAAGCGAAATTTCCCTTTTTTTCGGATCTTCATCTTCATAAATATAAGTATGGAATTTTTTTCCAGTTTCTTCATTCTCAGTTAATTGATCATGAATTTGTTTATTTTTAACCATATTTCTTCCCCTTATTGATTTATTTAAATAAGTACACGATTTATTAGATCTTGTTACATATTTCAGTAGAAATATCAGGCTTTTTAACCTCTTAACAACACAAAGTTTACTCTACCCTGCCGTCACATTATGTCATTTAAATATCAATGGATAATTTTTAAAAAAAATATACCAAGCCATCAAAAAACGACCCGGATAACAAAATCAGAGTCGTTTTTAATCTATCTATTAATATAATCAAGTAATTTATAAAGCGTTTGTTTATTATTATCAGAAATCTTAGTTTGCAAAATTTCATTCTTCGTTTGATTCAAAACTGAACCTTCCAAATACGAAAAATCATTCACGACCATCTCACGCACATTATCGGCTTTGGGTTCCAAATGAAATTGTAGGCCCACGATTCGATGATTCATAATGAAGCCTTGATTTTCAACTTTGTCACTTGAGAACAATAATTGTGCATCAGTAGGAATTTCAAACATTTCTTCATGCCAATGTAAAACATTCAATTCTTCTGGCAAATTGATAAATTTTACATCACGACGATAAACTGGAGCAAAGCCAACTTCTTTGGCAGGTGCTTTAGTAACTTGATAACCAAGTGTTTTGACAATTTGTTGTGCACCATAGCAAACACCAAAAATGGGTTTATCCTGATCAAGTAATTCTTTGATCAAGACACGTTCTTGTTTGATCCAGTCCACATCGTCATTGGGACTCATTGGTCCACCAAGGATAACCAACATATCCGTTTCAGCAGCGGTTGGTAGAAAACCAAATTGATATGGATGATAAATATACATTTCATAACCATTCTTTTGAGACCAGTCTTGAATCATCCCTAGTCCTTCATTTGGAGTATGTTGTAAAACATTTATTCGCATAAGAATCCTTTCCTATCAACGGCAATGTTTGCTCTGGGTATCGCCTGCAATTCCCCAAGATAAAATTATTATAGCATTTCAAACGATGCTATTTATATAAATCAAGCGCCCTTTGTAAACGAGTTTGGACTTCATTCACTAACGATTGTGGTTCCAAAACTTTAATTCTATTACCCTGACTGAGCAACCATAATAGCCCACCTTCAGAATACATTTCACCACTGATAATTACACTATCTGTCAGCTTTTTATCGACTTTTGAACCCGGTAATTTGTCCAAAGCTGTTTGTGGATAATCCCAATATTGAAACTTGTACTGAATAATATTTCCCATCTTAAGTAAATAAGTTCGGTTAATGGCCACTCCCATATCTTCCCTTCTGACTGCAGGAATATTGAAGGAACGATGCTTAGCTCGATGAGTTAAAAATCGATCAAGTCGAAATATTCGGCTTTCATCTTGATCAATCAAATATATCATCACATAAAAATATGACCTATCAAAATACAGACTGTAGGGTACGCCAACTTGTAAATTTGTTGAATCAATATCTTTGCGGCTGCTCTTGTAGGTAAATTCAATAACCTTTTTAGCATTAATATAATCATAAAATGACTGTATTAGTTCAACCAAATCATCTCTTTGAGAAATGGGAATATATTTATCCAGCGTATTATTCAAAACCTTTTTCAAATTAGCTTGCTCATCAGTAGGTGCCAATTTAATTAAATCATATTGAATTTTGACTAATTCATCCTTAGAAAAAGTTCGGGTTCCAATAATCAATTTTAGAATTGCCAAAATTTCAGCCGGTTGCATCCAGCCGCTATTCTTAATCCCGTGAACATTATGCTTACGATCATAATATAATTCATGATCAGGCATATAATCTGTCATCAAAGACCTTATAAACTGAAAATCAACTTGAATTGGCTTGAGGGTCGATTGATATTCTTTCATTGCCTCTTTAAAATTGATTGTTTCCCCTTGCATCATGCGAATATACTCTTCTAATATTCTTTCACGACTACTGGTCTTAGTTTTATTATCGGCCATTGACTTACTCCTTTATAAATCAAAGATTTAATCTCTTAACTATTAAAGGGTATCATCTGTCAATGTCGCATTATGTCATTAAATAATCTTGAATCAAAATATCTTAAGCAGATTTAACTAAATATTCTAACCATAAATATTCCGATCCACCACGATTAGTTAAAGCACTATTAGTATTCATTTGCCACATATCAGTCGTTATTTCTAAAGCATTTTCCAGACAAAAATCATGGACGGCATCCAACCCACTACAGACACCATCTGTACTATTATCAACTTTAACTACTACATAATTTCCGGAGGCTTTTTCTATTATTGGCATAGCTTTGCCACTATTGTTTGTGGACGACTCTTTGACAATTCGAAAACTTGCTTCCGGATAATCCTTTGAACTAGCATCAGGCAGATCAGTTAAAAAGCCTGATTGATTTCCATCCATCAAAGCTAACTTATCAAGCCGTTGATAAAATTCACCAAATAATTCAGCAATTTGTTCATCAGTACAGGAGGCTTCCTCACGAGAACACCAAAAAATAACTTTAGGTCGTTTAACTAAGATCGGTTGATATGGCTCGGCCTGCAAATCTTCCCCTTCAGATACTTTACGGGAAACTGCCGACTGAATTTGTGATAGTTTATTGATTTTATTATCGATTGTATCTTGGACTCCAATCAGTTCATCCATGATCTCGATGCTTGGCTTACCTTGTAAAGATTTAATTTTATCCAAAGATAGACCGATGTTTTTCATTCCCAAAATAAATAACAAATCATAGAGTTGGTCGTAATCATAATAACGATAACCTGCTTCACTGCGACTTTTAGGTTGAAAGATCCCCTCTTCATCATAAAAAATCAAAGTTCGTCTAGTCGTATTAGCAAGTTTTGCCATTTCACTTATTTTTAACATAATTATTCCCTCACTAAATATGATTATAATTTATTCTATTAAAAAAAAGCATTCGAATTAATTTCTGAATGCTTTTTTAACATTTTTATTTTAAAGTAAGCGACCAAACATAACTAACCAATTGATCTAAAGTTAAATCTCGTTTAACCAAATCCATTGAATCCTTTTCCAACAAGGTGAAAACTGCTTCAATCGGTTTAACATTATCATCATTATCACGTGGCGTAGCGCTTATTCCCACCGAATCATCATCAGAAATATTCAATTCATCCAAATCCGAAACATTCAATAAACGACGTTGTTGGCGCAAAATTAAAATATTAAATTTATCCGTAATTTCAACCAATGAATTAGTTAATTTTCTTTCCATGTCAGAAATATTAAGTGGCTGATTATGATAAACCTGGCGGAAGTAAGTCGATAAATCATTTTCATCAATCGGTGCTCCTAGTTTAAGTCCCGTAGCATAATAAGCTTGATATTTAACATTAGTAAATTTATCATCATTCATTGGCAATTGATGAATCGTTTTTAAATCTTTTTTTGTTTCAACAATATGTTTATTAGAATGGTTGTTATATTCCAGTCTCAAGTACGTCGTAGCTAGCACATCAGCTGACAATTTAGGCCAAAGATATTGAATCTTAATTTGTTCGGCTGTGAATCCTTCCAATAAGCACAACAAAACAATCGGCAATTTACCCACAGGAACATCATCCAACAATAGGTTATTTGGTCCAGCATAAATTTGATAATAATCAGTTGTTGGATGCTCACCTGATATTTCATTTTGCTTTAGAACAAATTGATCGTCGTCATTAACCAGATAAACCTTATTCTCATGATCTCTGACTGGTCTTAATTGGTCCGGAATTAATTTAGCATTTTCATCCTCGGAGTCTCTGGCTTGATACATAGCAATATTCAAATAATGATCATCAACTACATCCCATTGATCAACCAATTTTTGATTATTGCCAATCACGGTCAATCCTTGCTCACCAGCCAAATGAATCAAATCCATAATGACATCCCAATCAGGAACTTCGTCATTTAAAATTTGGGGTAACCCTTCCGACTGGCTTTTCAAAAGTGTTTGATATAGATCATAAAATTCTACGCCATCGGCATAGAGTGCACCATCATTATTATAAAATTGGAAACGTTTGTCAGTACCTGTTAAACGTCGTCCCTCAGTTGAAGATACCGTTGTAATGCTTTCCCTAGTGATTGCTTCTAAAGGACTGCAAATATATTGAAGGACATTGACTCCTAAGTTCTTTTCCTTTAAATAAGTGTTGAGATCATTTTTTGATGTTGGCATTATTAACCGCTCCTCGTTTGTTTTAAGTATCTATAGTATGTGCCAGTACCGTGTCATAATATGTCATCTAACGTGTTAGATTTGATTTTTTTAAATAAATCAGATTCCATCTGTATGTCATATTATGACATGTAAATAACTATAATAGAGTTATCAAAAGGGTGGAGGAAACTTATGAGAACAACAATTGTTAAAAATGATGTTCAATTGGCCAAGGCTTTATTCTCAGCCGAGGATAATGATTTGATCAAAATATTACCAGGTATATATTTCGCCGATAAGGGATTTGTTAGCCATTCTGTAACTAAAAATTTAACTATCGAAGGACTATCCAATAACGCGAAGGATATTCATATCAAAAACTTTAACCTGATCATTTATCCTAAAATCACTTTGATCTTAAAAAATGTCACTATTGACCTAGCAACTGAAAACATCAATACTATCGCCATGTACGATGGCTCAAAATTATATGGTAACAATATCGTTGTCAATCATCTCAATCCTGATCATTGGGACACGATTTATTGTAAAGATTCTTTCATTTCTTTAATCAACTCTGATATCCGTACTGGTGATGAAAGCAATGCTCCTGGATTGTGCTTGGAAAATAGTCAATTATTTGCTGACAACACGAGCATTTATTTCCTTGTAACACATAACTCTGACTGTTACATTCGTGACACGGTAATTTTCTACTCATCAAACTTTGATCAACATTCAACCCTTCATTTCAATGATCTAGCCATTGATTCAACCAATAATGAAAAATACAGCGACTTCTATGTCACTGATAATTCAACCATCTCTGGTACAAACCTCGCCTTTTCAAAAAACAAACCATTTATCGACGTTTTGAATGGTAGTGCCTTTGAAACCAGCACTTTTGATAATCAAAATACGATTGGCTGGCGATTTGACGATGATTCCTCTGTTACCGTTGATGGAACTGAGCCTTTTAACCAAATGTAAAAAAATACGTTCATCGATAAATTTGATTCTTACTCAAGTTCGGTTAGAGCAAGAGTTAACTTAACCTTCCGTCTTCCATAAAAATCGGAAATAGGGTGGAACGCTGAGGGCATCGTTTCGAACCAGCTCAAGCTCGGAGCTGTTTTGAAATCGAGCCTTCTACTAGGCCAGCAAAGTACGGAGGCTGACCAAGTAGAATTTCTCGGCTGACCCTATTTCCGATTTTTATTCCAGACTAATTAACTCTTTGATTATTTATTTTTGTTAATGAAAAAAATATATTTTTAATTCAAAAAGCCTGTATTAACTGATTTCAGTCAATATAGGCTTTTGCTAATTCCTAGAATGATAAATTTCAACAATAAATATCTATTAGAATCAATAATATAAATAATAGTTTTCGATTACATAATATAGAAACCAATAGAATAGCTCGGAGCAAGGAAGAAAAAATGGCTCA
>NZ_JQCF01000037.1 GCF_001438805.1 Companilactobacillus kimchiensis | reverse complement strand
AAGTGGCTAACTTGTTCTTGTAATTTTCGAACAATAAAAAGATAAATTTTAAAAATTTAATTATTTACTTCAAAGAACCATGCATCATTTTCGGTACCATTTAATAATTCAGGATTATCATTTAATTTATCGTTCACTTTAACGATTTTCCCACTAACGGGTGATTCTAGCTCAACCACGGCCTTTTGAGCCTCAATTTCACCGCTAGAGTCACCTTTTTTGATTTCAGTATTTAAACCAGGTAATTCTACATATTTGACGTCACCTAAAGCCTCTTGAGCTTCTTTGGTTAAGCCTATACGTGTTGTATCTTTACCCTTGTTGACCCAGAAGTATTCTTCTTTATCACTCATAATATTTCCTACCTTTGTTTAAAAGTACCATTTTCAAACATATAACTCTTATGATGGAATCTCATTGACATAACTAAACCGATACCAATCATATTACCTAATAAAGCCGATCCACCTTGAGAAATAAATGGCAAAGGAATACCAGTCAATGGTAATAGACCAACACTCATACCAATGTTTTCAAAAACATGGAACAAGATCATCATGATAACACCAGTTGATACATAAGCATAAAATTCATTCTTAGTATCAAAAGTTACTTGGATCATTTGGTAGATCAAAAGAAAATACAACAGGATCAGAACACAAGAACCAATGAAACCGAAGTTTTCACCAATAACTGAGAAAATCATATCTGATTCACGAACTGGCACGTAGACGTTAGAAACGTTAAACCCTTTACCGAATAACTTACCTGAGCCAATTGCCTTCATATTCTGCCAAATCTGATATCCGTTTTCAGAGGTATCAGCTGACGGATTCAACCAACTATCAATCCGAGCAAATTGATACGATCTAAAACCAAAGTGACCCAAAATCTGTCGTCCCCAGTCCGTTGTAGCGAACAATAAGGCAGTCCCACCAACTACAGCAACAAGTAGGAACGCTGTTAATAGAATGCGCCAATCGATCCCTGAGACCAAGATCATCCCACCAAGGATGGCTACGAAAACCAAAATAGTACCAAAATCATTCTGTAGTTTCAAAAGTACCAACACTGGTAACGTCCAGAGAAATAATTTACCTAATAAAGCAAAGTCATTTTTAATTGTATGAACTTGGTGTGAACTATTGTGATTAGTAATTACTTTACCCAGCATTAAGATAAACGCCGGTTTCATTACTTCAGACGGTTGAAAAGTAAACGAACCGATGGCAAACCAACTTTTAGCACCGGTTGTTGCTGCATAGGCCCGACTGTAAAAAATCAGAACCAAGAACAGCAACGCCAATCCAGCGTAATAGGCGTAATTAGCCACTTGCCACAATTGTTCCGCATCAAATTGCATAATAACTGCAATGATTATGGCTCCCAAAACATACCAAGCCACTTGTGAAACAACATTTTTTAAAGGATTCTGTGAATCTTGAATTGTCGCAACGTAAATAGACATTAAGCCAATGATCGCCAACATCATTACTGAGAAAATAATCCCGTAATCAATTCTTGAGTCCACATCATTTTGTTTTCTGTTTTCTCTTATTTGCATGTTTACACCTGCTAATGATTATGTAAGTTGTATTGCATTAGCAACTCATTAATTGCATCGTCCAATTTTACTGATTTAAAAGGAGTTTCATTACTTTCAACGTATGACAAGTAACGTTCGCCATCCTTTTTGATTGTTCCAATATACTTTTTACGATCCCAAAGTTCATATGTTTCGGGATCACTACTGATATCTTTCAAACTGATTTCAACTGATTTTTTTCTATTAGCCATTAAATCTTCCCTATTCTTTGTTATGAAATTTATTTGCTATAATTTCATCTTCGTATTTTTCTGGATGAGGATTTCTAAAAATGGTGAAATTATCTGGCACAGGATCGACTCCACCACGAACAAAGGGATTACATCGTAAAATACGTGCAACTCCCATAATCGTGCCCAAAATCCCACCATGTTTCTTGACCGCATCTATAAAGTAAGACGAACACGTTGGGTAATACCGACAACTAGGTGGTAACACTGGAGAAATAAATTTTTGATAGAGTCGAACGACTCCAATTAAAATCTTCTTAAGCATACTACCTTAGAAAATCAAACATATGCATCCAGGTTCCGGGCCAAAGAACGGCCAGTGGATTTGATCCACCCAAAGCTGAACCAATCAACATACCCAAAATCAAGAAAGCCAGCATTAACAATAGTACCCAACCTATCTTTTTAAAAATATCACGACGATATTCTTTACCAAAATCTCTTTTCATTTTTCATCCTAGTATTTCTTATGTTTTTCAATATGATCTAACAAAACACCAGTACCCAAAGCAACTGAATCTAATGGACTGTCAGTCAATAAAACTGGAACTTGAAGTTTCTCTGATAGTAATTTATCAAGATTCTTCAATAATGCTCCACCACCTGTAAGCATGATACCACGATCAATAATATCACCTGATAGTTCTGGAGGTGTTTGTTCCAAAACGTTTTTAGCAGCGCTGACAATCTGATCTACGCCATCTGCTAAAGCTGCTTGGATTTCAACTTCGTTAGTTGTAATTTCCTTTGGTAAACCACTGACAATATCGATACCACTAGCTGAGAATGTTTTGCTTTCATCTGCATCCATTACACAGCCAATTTCCATCTTAATTTGTTCAGCAGTTCTTTCACCAATGATCAAACTATGGTTCTGTTTGATATAAGCCTGAATAGCTCCAGTCATCTTATCACCAGCAAAACGTAATGATTGACTAGTAACGATATCGCCCATTGAAATAACCGCAACATCACTAGTACCACCACCGATATCAATAACCATATTACCTTGTGGTTTAAAGATATCAAGTCCAGCACCAACAGCAGCAACTTTAGGTTCAAGTTGAAGATAAACTTTACCGCCACCAGCTTGTTCGGCAGCTTCAATAATTGATTTCTGCTCAACTGGTGTTACATTAGTTGGCGCACAGATCATGATAGTTGGTTTAGAAAAACGACTTCCCACATTCAACTTTTCAATGAAATATTGAAGCATTTTTTCTGTAATATCAAAATCAGCAATAACACCGTCTTTTAAAGGACGAATGGCTTTGATATTAGCTGGTGTTCTACCAACCATCATATAAGCGTCTTTACCAACTGCTACTACATCATTATTATTTGTATTAATTGCTACAACGGAAGGTTCATTTAAAACGATTCCTTCACCTTTTACATCAATAAGCACATTTGCTGTACCCAAATCAATTCCTAGATATTTCGACATACTATATCCTCCAAAATCTAAACACAAGAAGTATATCATAACCAGCTGAATCATTAAATTGCCAATAAAAAAAGAAAGTGGAACTTCCACTTCCTTAAGTCAATTTTAAGCCAATTTGGTAACACTTGATATTGTATTTAGTACTAAACTTTCTCTGCCAGATTCATCGACGGAAACACGTCTAACCTTGGCACCTAAACTTCTTAACTTTTCTGTGAAATGATAATATCCACGATCCAAATATTGAAGGTTGGAAACTCTTGTTTCACCCTCAGCAACTAATCCTGCCAATACTAGTGCTGCAGCAGCACGTAAATCAGTAGCAGCAACATTAGCACCACTTAGTTGAGCTGGACCAAACATAATTACAGAATTACCTTCGATCTTATAATCAGCTTTCATCTTACCGAATTCTGGAAAATGCATGAATCTATTTTCAAAAACAGTTTCCGTCATAACGGTTGTTCCGACACTTAATAATTGAGCCAAAGTCATTTGGGCTTGCATATCAGTTGGAAAACCAGGATGTGGCAAAGTCTTTACATCAACTGGTTTTAATTGATTACTGCCGACAACACGAATTCCTTCATCAGTTTCATCAATCGAAACACCCATTTCAATTAATTTAGAGATCAATGGACGATTGTGAGCAGCTACGGCATCTTTAATAAAGATATCACCGTTAGTAATAGCTGCAGCAACCATAAAAGTTCCTGCTTCAATTCTATCTTGCATAATTGAATGTTCACAACCATGTAAACTAGGGACACCAATGATTCGAACAGTATTAGTACCTGCACCAGTGACATCAGCACCCATCTTACCTAAAACGTTCGCAAGATCGACGATTTCTGGTTCTCTAGCGGCGTTGTCGATGACTGTTTCACCATCGGCTAAAGTAGCGGCCATCATAATATTTTGAGTTGCACCAACACTTGGGAAATCCAAGTAAATATTGGCACCATGTAATCCTTTTGTCGTTGCATCAATATAACCACCGTTTTGGGTAAATTTAGCACCCATGGCTTCTAGACCCTTGATATGTAAATCGATTGGTCTAGATCCGATGGCACAACCACCAGGCATTGCAACATGTGCTTCTTTGTTTCTGGCCAAAAGTGGTCCTAAAACAACGATTGAAGCACGCATTTTATCTACTAATTCTTCTGGGGCAGTTGTAGTTGTCCCCGCACTTGTATCAACTGTTAATACTTCATCAATTTCATCATAAGAAACATCTGCGTTCAAAGCTTTCAAAACTTTAGACATTGTTATTACATCCGATAACGGAGGGATATTCGTTAAAAATGTCTTACCTTTTGATGCTAAAAGTGTTGTCGCCAAAATTGGTAAAGCGGCATTTTTGGCACCTTCAATTCTGACAGTTCCTTTTAATTGCGTAGGTCCATTTACGATTATTTGTTGCACAATATTCTCCTCCAAAAACCTGGAATCATTTAAAAAGCAAGGCTATATTTTGAGATAGACTAAAAATGCTCATAAAAAAAGAGCTTACTGTATAACCAAGAGCGATTGCAATAAACGCTACAAGTAATTGTAACATTTTAGGATTGGATTTGTTATATATCTTTTTCCAATCAACCGCTTGCAATGCATTAAAACTGATCCATATAAATATAACATGACTTATAAGCGTAATTATGGCATTCATTCCGATATTTGTCATTTTATAAACCTCACTTTTCTAAATAATAACATTTTCTTAATAAATTGTCGTTATGGCCTTAAAATATCCTAAACTATTCTACTGCACAAGAAGAATTTTTTTAATATTGATTGTTAAAAAGATATCATCTTCCACTAAACTTGGCGACAGAAATATGAACGAAATTTTGAGCCAATTCCAATCTCCACTGTAAATTAAAAAGACTCTGTACTAATTAAGTATACACATCAATCTGTACAGAGCTTATTATTACACCTTCATTTTGACTTTTTTAACCTAATACCATTTCTATAGCCTTTTAACCCCGAACCACTATCAATAAATACAAACAAAAAAGACCGAGTCTCCTCAGTCTTTTTTGTTAGATATTTTTATGTGCACTTACGTTAATTCTGTTTACAGCTTTACGTAATGATACTTGAGCACGAGCCAAATCATCCACATTATGTTTCTCTTCAGCAACTTTAATGGTTTCTTCAGCCTTTTCTTTAGCATACTCTGCACGTCTTAAATCAATGTCTCTAGCTCTTTCGGCACTATTAGCGACGATTGAAACTAGATCATTGCTAAACTCCAAGAACCCGCCATTTACAGCGATTGAGTCTTCATGATGGGGTTTGTCCACACGACGGACACGAACTTCATCAATGATTAATGGGGCAATAATTGGAGCATGGTGAGCCATGACACCAATTTCACCGTCAATAGTACTCAAAATAACGAGTTTTGCATGATGATCATAAACGACACCATCAGGAGTAACAATATTGACCGTCACTATGTTTTCAGCCATATTATTTCCTCCTATCGTTAATTGGCAACTGCTTCTGCAGTATTGTCATCTTGGCCATCAGCTGGTTTCCAGCCCATTTTCTTAGCTTTATCTATAACGTCTTGAATTCCACCAACACCATTAAAGGCATCTTCTGGAACGTCGTCATATTTACCATCTAAGATATCATGGAAATCTTTAACTGTTTCAGCAACAGGAACATAAGAACCTGGTACACCAGTAAATTGTTCAGCAACACTGAAGTTTTGTGACAAGAAGAATTGAATACGTCTTGCACGAGCAACAACAGTTTTTTCTTCATCAGATAATTCATCCATACCCAAGATAGAAATAATATCTTGAAGTTCGTGATATCTTTGAAGAACTTCTTGAACTTGTGTAGCAACATCATAATGTTCTTGACCAATAATTGAAGGATCAAGAGCTGATGATGATGAAGCTAGTGGATCAACAGCTGGATAGATACCTTGCTGTGTCAAACTACGTTCCAAGTTGGTTGTAGCATCCAAATGGGCGAAAGTTGTGGCAGGAGCAGGATCAGTATAATCATCGGCAGGAACATAAACGGCTTGAATTGAAGTAATTGAACCCTTCTTAGTAGAAGTGATTCTTTCTTGCAATTGACCCATTTCTGTAGCCAATGTTGGTTGATAACCAACGGCTGAAGGCATACGACCAAGCAAGGCAGAAACTTCTGAACCAGCTTGGGTAAATCTAAAGATGTTATCAATAAACAATAGAACATCTTGTCCTTCAACATCACGGAAGTACTCAGCAATTGTCAAACCTGTTAGGGCAACACGCATACGAGCACCAGGTGATTCGTTCATTTGACCATAAACCATGGCTGTTTTAGCAAGAACACCAGATTCCTTCATTTCATAATAAAGGTCATTACCTTCACGTGTTCTTTCACCAACACCAGTAAATACTGAAATACCACCATGTTCTTCAGCGATATTATGAATCAACTCTTGAATTAGAACGGTTTTACCAACACCGGCACCACCGAACAAACCAACTTTACCACCACGAACGTAAGGTTCGAGAAGATCAATAACTTTGATACCTGTTTCAAGAATTTCAGTAGATGTATTTAATTGATCATAAGGAGGTGCTTGACGGTGAATACTGTTTCTTGGGAAGTCAGCAGGAAATGCTTTGCCTCCGTCGACTGATTCGCCTAAAACGTTAAACACACGACCCAATGTTTCTTTACCAACTGGTACAGAAATTGGTTCAGCAGTGTTATTAACTTCAGCACCTCTTTGAAGTCCATCAGTAGAACTCATAGAAATGGCACGCAAGGCACCATCACCTAATTCTAGAGCAACTTCAAGAGTAATCTCTGATCCGTCATTTTTCTTAACTTTTAGAGCATCGTTAATTTCTGGCAAATTCCCGTCTAAAGGAAATTCAACATCGACAACTGGACCGATTACTTGAATAACTTTACCTTTGCTACTCATTAATTTGGCTCCTTTCTAAACTATTCAAGTGCAGCAGCACCACCGATAATTTCAGTGATCTCTGTAGTAATTTGAGCCTGACGAGCACGGTTATAATGTAATGACAAACTTGAAATAAGATCGTCAGCATTATCGGTCGCACTCTTCATAGCTGTAACAGAAGCAGCATGCTCTGCTGTTTTTGCATCCATCATTGCTCCTAAAACTAAACACTCAATATATTGAGGCACAATTGCGGACAAAACGGCTTTAGGGTTTGGTTCAGTGATGTACTCAGTAGCAACTTCTTGTTCTTCATCAGTCACATCATCAGGTTCTGTTAATGGCAATAACTTGTCATTAGTAAATTCTGAAACCAATGAATTAACATGATGATTATGACAAATATCAATTTCATCAAACAATTCTGCTTGATACATTTGCAAAATCGTCTTCATGATTGGAGTGATATCAGTAACTGTCGGAATATCAGGTAAACCACGATATTCGTAAGATACGTCAAAACCTCGAGACTTGAAGAATTCTGTACCAGTAGCACCTAAAGAAATGATAGTAAATTTACTCTTGTCACCATTATATTTCTTTTGAAAAAGATCCATCATGGCTTTTAAGATATTACTATTATATCCACCAACAAGACCACGGTCACTTGTAATAACAACGTAAGCGGTCTTCTTGACTTCACGAACCTTGAGAAGACTGTTTAAACTCAACGGATCAGTGGAATCATCAGCAATTGATAATTCTTTGAACACATCAGCCGCCGTTAAATGTCTAACAATATCTTCAACTTTTTTTGCGTACAATTGATAAGCAATAGATTTCTTTTCAATACGAGAGAGTTTAGCACCAGATACCATTTGCATGGCTCTTGTTATTTGACCGGTTTTCTTAGTAGAAGAAATTCTTCTCTTAATATCCATAAGGGATTCAGCCATAATTTAAACCTCCTGTATTATTTTGTTTGCTTGCTATCTGACTTAGAAGCCAAGAAGTTTTCTGTAAATTCATTTACGGCAGACTTAAATTGGTCTTCGTCAGGTAATGTACCTTTATCTTTGATTGTTTGTAAAAGATCTGGATGGTTTGCATCGAAATATTCAGAAAGTGAAGTTTCAAATTCTTTAATATCTTCAACTTCAATCTTATCCAAGAATCCTCTTGTCAAAGCAAACAAAATCAAAACTTGTTTTTGAACAGCAACTGGGGAATGTACAGGTTGTTTTAGAACTTCAACAGTACGACGACCACGGTCTAGTTTTGCCTTTGTAGCTTCATCAAGATCAGAACCAAATTGAGCAAATGATTCCAATTCACGATATGAAGAAAGATCTAGACGTAAAGTACCAGCAACTTTCTTCATAGCTTTAATTTGAGCATCCCCACCAACACGAGATACAGATGTACCAGCATCAATAGCTGGACGTGTACCAGAGTGGAATAGATCACTACTCAAGAAAATCTGTCCATCAGTGATAGAAATAACGTTAGTTGGAATGTAGGCAGACACATCACCGGCTTGTGTTTCAACGATAGGTAAAGCGGTCATTGAACCACCACCTAAATCGTCACTCAACTTAGCAGCACGTTCTAGTAAACGTGAATGCAAGTAGAACACATCACCAGGATATGCTTCACGCCCAGGTGGTGTCCTTAGCAATAGTGATATTTCACGATAAGCATTAGCTTGCTTGCTCAAATCATCATAGACGATCAAAACATGCTTGCCATTATACATAAAGTATTCACCCATAGCAGCACCAGCATATGGTGCAAAGTAAAGCATAGGTGCTGGTTGACTTGGACCAGCTTCAACAACGATAGTATAATCCATTGCGCCATGCTTTCTTAAGGTTTCAACTTGGGCTCTAATTGTTGATTCCTTTTGACCAATAGCGACATAAATACAAATCATGTCTTGGTCTTTTTGATTCAAAATTGTATCAATAGCGATTGAAGTTTTACCAGTCTTACGGTCACCAATGATCAACTCACGTTGACCACGACCAATAGGAACAAGTGCGTCGACTGATTTCAAACCTGTTTGAAGGGGTTCGAAAACTGACTTACGTTGCATAACGCCAGGTGCAGGTGATTCAATAGGTCTTGTTTTGTCTGTTTTAACTTCTCCCAGACCGTCTACAGGTTGACCCAAGGCATTTACGACACGACCAATCATTGCTTCCCCAACGGGAACTTCCATGATACGGCCTGTTCTTTTAACAGTGTCGCCTTCACGGATCTTATCGTAATTACCAAGAATGATGATACCTACTTCATCACTTTCAAGGTTTTTAGCTACACCAAAAGTACCGCCTTGGAATTCTAGTAATTCACTAGCCATAGCATTTTCAAGGCCATTAGCACGAGCAATACCATCACCGACGTATGTAACTGTACCTACTTCATCAACTGAGAGTTCATTTTTATAGTTCTTTAACTGTTCTTTGATCAGCGAACTAATCTCTTCAGTTTTGATGCTCATTCTTTTCACCTCGACTTAATTATTAACCAATAGAGTCTTCTTAATGTCGTTAAATCTCTTAACAACACTACCATCAACAACTTGATCTCCTACGCGGATTATAACGCCACCAATGATAGTTGAATCGACTATTTTCGTTAAATTTACTTTATTTACTGAAAATCTCTTTTTAATTACAGATTCTAGATTACTTGCCTGAGCTTCATCCAAATCAACAGTCGTAGTAACTGTAGCTTCTACAATACCATTTACTTCATCATATTTCTTGATGAAAGCATCGGCAATTTCGATGATACAATCCATACGATTATTATCGAAAACTAGGCTTAGAAAATCCTGCATTAATTCACCAAATTGGTTCTTTAATGTATCTAAAATCTTTAGCTTTTCAGTGCGAGAAATAGAACGTCCTGCAAGAGCAAAACTCAAGCTAGGATTTTCTTCATAGACTTTTTTCAAAGATTTTAAATCTTCAAGCATTTCATCTACGGATTTTTGTTCTTCGGCAACTTCGTAAAGTGCCTTACTGTAACGCTTTCCCACTTGTTCTTTACTTAGCTTCATTAACCGTCAACTCCTTAATATAAGAGTCGATAAGTGACTTTTGATCATCTGCATTAAGCTCTTTAGAAATAACTTTAGAAGCAATTTCCAAAGAAAGATTAGCTATGTCATTTTGTGCGCCTGCCATAGCATCTTCTTTAGCCTTAGCTGCATCAGATTTTGCTCTTTGTCTTACTTCTTCAGCTTCGCTATGAGCATCGGATACGATAGACTTCTTTTGAGTCTCACCGCTTTCCTTAGCTTTACTAACAATTTCCACTGCTTCAGCACGTGAACTCTTAAGAGCATCTTCACGTTCTTTTGCCAACTTTTCAGCACGTGAACGTTCCTGATCCGCATAGTCCAGATCACCAGTAATCTTCTCAGATCTGGCGTCCATCATCTTTGTAACAGGACCCCAAGCAAAATGCTTGACTAATAGTGCTAAAACGATGAAAGAAACAAGAATGAAAAGCATGTCACCCAAAGCTACTTGATTAGCTCCGAGAACTAATAAACCTGCCAATATTCTTCACTCCTTCCCTTCTTATAAACACATCAACATAAAAAGGCGATTATTTTATATCGCCAAGTTTCTGGTTGTATGTATTAAACGAAAAGAATAACGAACGCAATAGCGATGGCAATGATAGGAACAGCTTCGATAAGACCAACACCGATGAACATTGTTCCTCTTAACTTATCGGCTACTTCTGGTTGACGGGCCATTCCTTCAAGTGTTTTAGAAATAACAAGTCCGTTACCGATTGATGCTCCAAGAGCAGCGATACCAGCTGCAAGAGCTGCCGCAATATCCTTCATAATTTAAAATCCTCCAATAAAAGTTATTCTTGTTCCAGTTTACGTGAAATATATACCATAGATAATGTGGTAAATACATACGCTTGGATGGCTCCAATAAAGACAGAAAAGCCTTGCCATACCATGGCTAATGGTATTGCTGCAACGAATGTCACAGCGCCAAAACTTTTTGCAACAGTTCCAATAAGTGCAAGAAGTACTTCACCGGCAAATATATTACCGTAAAGACGTAGTGACAATGTTAGGAAGTTGGTAAATTCTTCCAGAAGGTTAATTGGTAGTAAAAACTTTACCGGTCTCGCATAGTTAGATATATAGCCGCCGAATCCAAATTTCTTCACAGCATAGTAATGTGAAAGCAACAATGAAATTGTTGCAAGTCCCATTGTAATCAATGGGTTAGATGTTGGTGACTTTACATATGTGAAACCGCCAACCTTTAGTTGGAAAATTAATCCTAATTGGTTAGATACGAAAATAAATAGGAATAACACAAACGCATAAAGGTTGAATTGTTTACCTGACCCATCTGGCATTGCCGACTTGACTATACTATTAGTAAAGTCAATCATCCATTCGAGTACATTCTGTGCTTTGCCTGGTCTCATCGTGATCTTACGTGATAATGTAAACACCAAAATGAAAACGAGGACTGCAGAGACAAGAACTGACAAGTCATTTGCAACATTGAATCTTAAGCCTAAGAAATCAATAAACTTATACTTATCGTCCAATAATAACCCTCCTTTCTTCGCTTATTGAAAACAATTGATACCACAAAATAATAACACTAAATTTTATATATTCAAACAATGAAATTGTTATTTTGTCCCAAACAATCTGTCACCAGCATCGCCTAATCCTGGGAAGATATAGCCACTGTCAGTAATTTTTTCATCGAGTGATGCAGCATAGATATCAACGTCAGGATGAGCGTCTTGAACAGCTTTGACACCTTCAGGAGCAGCTACTAAAACAACTAAACGCATATGCTTAGCACCACGTTTTTTAAGAGCTTCGATAGCCATGTTAGCTGAACCACCAGTAGCCAACATTGGATCAACGATGAATAACTCACGTTGGTCAATATCACTTGGAAGCTTGACAAAGTATTCATGTGGTTTCAAAGTTTTTTCATCACGGTACATACCGATATGACCAACTTTAGCAGCAGGAATTAATTCAAGCACACCATCAACCATACCAAGTCCGGCACGTAAGATAGGAATAACAGCTAGTTTCTTACCAGCAAGGACCTTTTGAGTTGATTTACCCATTGGTGTTTCAACTTCAACGTCTTTCAAAGGAAGATCACGAGTAATTTCGTAAACCATCAATTCACCAATTTCATTAGCAACTTCACGGAATACCTTAGTACCAGTGTGTTTGTTTCTGATGATAGTTAATTTGTGTTGAATCAATGGGTGATTTAGAACTGTAAATTTAGACATTTTGTATCTCCTTAGTTTTTATAATGTGTATTTCCTGCTGATTTATTAATCCGATTACTATATGCAGCACCATGACCGACATCTGGGAATCCTTGAGCGAGGATGTATTGCACATGATCACTGTCTAATTGACGTAATCCGGCAAACAAATCTCTTGAAGCACTAATGACATCTTTTCCTAATGAAAAAGTTTTCATGTTATTAGGTACTTCTTTCAAGATTTCATCAGTCGCCATAACTCCCAATGAGACATCTTTAGCCGCATACTCTGCAATCGCTTGTTTAAAATCGTCAACATCATCGACAATGATGACCTGAGCACTTGGTGCATAATGCTTATATTTCATTCCTGGTGCCTTTGGAACTTCTCCTGCGGAAACTTTATGATGGTCACTGTTAACATTATCGATAACTTTCAATAAATCGTCTGAAGTAATCATCCCTGGTCTCAAAATTGTTGGTATTTCTACCGACAAATCGATCACTGTTGACTCAACCCCAAGTTTAGTTGGACCATCATCTAAAATAGCCGCAATCTTACCATGTAGATCATGATAAACATGTTTTGCTAAAGTCGGACTAGGTTTACCACTGGTATTAGCCGATGGACCAACAATTGGTTTGCCAAAAGTTTTGATAAGATCCAAAGTTGCCTGATTATTAGGCATCCGAAAGGCAGCAGTCGTTAGACCACCGGTAACGGCGGTTGAAAGCTTACCTGGTTGAATCGGCATAATAATCGTTAATGGACCTGGCCAAAACGCATTCATCAGCTTTTCTGCCAATGGTTTATAGCTGTTGTCAGCATATTCCCAAACCATCTCTGGACTAGAAACATGCACGATCAAAGGATTATCACTTGGACGTCCCTTGGCAGCATAGACATCTTTGACTACATCAGGTCTGGTTGCGTCAGCTCCTAAGCCATAGACAGTTTCAGTTGGAAAAGCAACTAATTGTCCTTTGGCTAAGAAAGCTGCAGCTTCTTGAATCTGTGTACTCTTGAGTATCTCAGTTTCCAATACTACATCTCCTTTTTAGCTTTTAGATATCGGTAATTCCCACTTATATCTTTATGAAATTCTACAACATAATTGGGGAGATTATCACAAAAAATCTGTTTTATTGCATTTTTTTGTCGAAAACCGAATTCCATATACAAAATACCGTCTTCAGAAAGATAATTTTGTATCTTCTGCGTGATATTCTCATAAAATTCTAAACCATTATCTTGACCATATAAAGCCAAATCCGGTTCATATTTAATAACACTAACGTCCATATCCTTTTTTTCATCCTCAGCAATATATGGAGGATTAGAAACAATGATATCAAATTTTTGTTGTTCTATGTTTTGAAACAAGTCACTCTGTTTAAAGAAGATATTATTTGTTTGGTAATTTTCGGAATTAAGTTCAGCTACCTGAAGAGCATCTTCAGAAATATCTGTCGCCAAAATTTCATCATTAGGGAAACTTAAGCCTAAAGTTATCGCAATGATGCCGGAACCAGTTCCAATATCACAAATACTCTTTTGAGTTTCTCCGTGATCATCAATAATTTTTTGAACCATTTCTTCAGTATCTTGTCTAGGAATAAGTACATTCTCATTAACTGAAAAGTTTCGATCCATGAAATATGCATATCCTAAAATATACTGTACTGGCTCATCCATCATTAATCGGGCTAGTCCGTCACGGAATTTACGCATAATATCAACCGGAACATAATCATTTCGATGAAGTTGTAATTTTGTATAATTGAATCCGCTTAATTCTTCCATTAAATACTGTGCATCTTCTGGAAACTTATCCTGCGCTTTTAACATAGAAAAAGCCCCTTTCAGGGCGTTAGAATAACTTAGCTTCTCCACTTTGAATTTGCTCCAACTTTTGTGCTTGATCATGAACGATCAATGCAGAAATTATTTCTTCAAGTTCACCATTCATAATACGGTCTAATTTATTTAAAGATAGACCAATTCGATGATCAGTAACTCGGTTTTGAGGATAGTTGTAAGTTCTAATACGTTCGGAACGGTCACCTGTACCAACCGCTGACTTACGTTGTTCATCATATTCACTTTGGTTTTCTGATTCATAATAATCATAGACACGTGACTTTAAGATTTGCATCGCTTTTTGACGGTTTTGTTGTTGTGAACGTTGATCTTGCATAGCAACTACAATACCAGTTGGTAAATGGGTCATACGTACAGCTGATGAGGTTTTATTAATATGTTGACCACCAGCACCAGATGAACGATAAACATCAGTCCGAATGTCTTTAGGATCGATATCAAAATCAACTTCATCATATTCAGGCATAACGGCAACAGTTGCAGTTGAAGTGTGAACACGCCCTTGGGATTCAGTAGATGGAATTCGTTGAACACGGTGAGCTCCATTCTCATACTTCAATTTAGAATAAACACTGTCACCAGTTATCATAACGGCAACATCTTTGTATCCACCAACTTCAGTGTCAGTTTCATCAACGATATCAAAAGTCCAGCCTTGCTTTTCAGCATACTTACTGTACATAGTTAACAAATCAGCAGCGAACAAACTAGCTTCGTCACCACCAGCAGCTCCACGAATTTCCATGATAATATTCTTATCATCGTTAGGATCCTTAGGAAGCATCAAGAGTGTGATCTTATGTTCGATCTCATCTAGTTCCTTCTTAGAAGCCTCCATCTCATCTTTTGCCATAGCTTGCATTTCTGCATCATCAGTTTCTCGCATAATTTCATCGCTATCACTGATACTTTGTTTTAATTCCTTATAACGCTTGAAGGCAGCAACCACGTCACGCATATCAGCTTCTTCTTTTGAATAGGCCATATAACGTTTCGTATCATTGATAACTTCAGGATCACTCATAAGTTCTTGAAGTTCTTGGTATCTTTCAAGCAAGGTTTCTAGTTGATCAAATATTTTATCCAACTTAACAACTCCTTCTTCTATTTATTTATTATTAATCACTGGAGGATGATTATAGTGACGACGGCAAACGGGATAATACATTTCATTCCCACCAATTGCAACTTGCTCACCAGTATAAACCGGCTTATTGTCAACAACACGCATATTCATTGTAGCTTTTTTCTTACAGAACCAGCAAATAGTCTTCATTTCTTCTAGCTTATCAGCGTAAAGTAATAAATATTTGGTTCCTTCGAATAACTCATTTTTAAAATCATTCTTCAAGCCAAAGGCCATTACAGGAATTCCCAAATCATCAACAACTCTAGTTGCTTGCAATACCTGGTCTTTGGTCATGAATTCACATTCATCGATCAAAACACAAGCAGCATCAGGGTTTTGAGTCTTAACAATTTCGTAAACATCAGAACCATCTTGCAAAGGAATTGCTTTACGTGTTAAACCCATCCGACTTTGTATCTTTCCAAAACCAGAACGGGTGTCCAAAATACTAGTCATCAGAACAACAGATTTACCTTGTTCTTCATAATTATGCGCTACTTTCAAAATCTCAATCGATTTCCCACTATTCATAGCACCATATTTAAAAAATAATTGAGCCAAATTTACGCCTCCAAAAATATGTCCTTCAAGATTATAACGAAAAAACACGCGCTTGAACACAGCAAACATTTCCCAATTTCGAACAAAATCAGCTAAAATGTGTCCTAGGTGTGATAATATTATTTTAATTAATTCAATTTGGGGTTTTTATTAATGACATTCAAAGCAGGTATCGCAACATTAACAGGAAAAACATCTTACTTTATTTTGAGCAAATTTTTCAATGGTGGTTCTTCATATCCCGGAAAAATTGCTTATAAGATTGATCCTGACATTTTAAAGAGTCTTGGTCGTGATTACGATTTAATCGTCGTTACTGGTACTAATGGTAAAACTTTGACAACATCTTTGATCAATAAAATGTTGATTCAAAAATATGACGATGTTTTGACTAATCCAACTGGTTCAAATATGGTTCAAGGAATCGTTACTAGTTTCGTTACTCATCACAAGACTAGCAAACGTCCCGTAGCCGTTTTAGAAGTTGATGAAGCTAATGTCCCAATCATTTGTAGTTATATCAAACCAAAATATTTTGTCCTAACTAATATTTTCCGTGATCAAATGGATCGTTATGGCGAAATTTATACAACCTACCAAAAAATCCTTGATGGTATCAAACTGGCTCCTGAGGCTACGATTATTGCCAATGGTGATGCAGCTATCTTTGCTTCGAAGAAATTACCTAATAAAGTGATCTCTTATGGTTTCTCTGACCAAGGACATGAAACCGAGGATTTCAAAGCACCAACTAATACTGATGGTGTACTTTGTCCTAACTGTAATCACATTTTGCATTATCATATGATCTCCTATGCCAACCTGGGTAGTTACTTCTGCCCTAACTGTGGTTTCAAACGTAGTGAATTGAAGTATCAAGTAACTAATATTTCAACTCTGCTACCTAATAAAACTGTTTTTGAAATCGATGGTCATGAATTTACAATGAATATTGGTGGTAAATACAATGTTTATAACGCCTTGGCTGCCTATGCAATTGCTTCAGAAATGGGTATCAGTATTGAACAGATGCAAAAAGCCTTTGCTTATGATGAAAAAGTCTTTGGACGTCAAGAAACTATCACGGTTGATGGTAAGGACGTCAATATCATCCTTGTTAAAAATCCGGTTGGATTAAATCAAGTTATCGAAACCGTATTAAGTGATAAAGATCCATACTCACTAGCCTTCCTATTGAACGCTAATTATGCTGACGGTATCGATACTAGTTGGATTTGGGACGCTAACTTCGAGGATTTTGATTATGATAAGATTCCACTAGTTATCACCGGTGGTAAACGAGTTAAAGATGTTACTTATCGTTTCAAAATTGCTGGTTTAGATATGAAAAAGAATATCGAAACTGTTGAAATTGAAGATTTTGTTAAACAAATTGCTCAAATCCCCACTAATAAAATTTATGTTCTTGCAACATATACAGCTATGACTGGACTTCGTAAAGTTCTTGGTGACAAAGGATATATTAAACAAAAATAAAGGGCAGCCAATTGGCTGTCTTTTTTATTTTTCACTTATGATTGGTTAAATCGAAAGTATTATTTAGNTCCGTAAAAATCGGGAATAGGCTGGAACGCTGCGGACCACCTTCGGGCCAACCAAAGCCCGGTTGTCTTGAAGATTGATCTTATCCTAAGCCTCCAGGGTACGCTGACTAAGGATAATGTCGCAGCTGAGCCTATTCCCAATTTTTACTTCAGACTAGATAACCCTTTGATTGATTGGTTAGTTAAAACTGATTTGACCTAAAATTTTTGTTGCGGATAATATTTTTAAAGTAAAAAATATCCTTATTAACTGAAATAGGGTTCTTTCTTACGTTTGGTTAATCGAGTAGGAGGTAATTTTTAATTACCG
>NZ_JQCF01000036.1 GCF_001438805.1 Companilactobacillus kimchiensis | reverse complement strand
AAGTGGCTAACTTGTTCTTGTAATTTTCGTTTTTAATATAAAGGAAAATTATTTAGTTTATTTCAGTTTGATGACTTATTTTGCTTTGACAGCACCATTTTTATTGATTGTGGCGCCGATTAATCCTCGAGAATTTTTCACGGCCTATGTCTTTTTATATCTAATGGCGCTTTTATTTGTAGGTAAGGTGTTGATCCTTTATAAATTTGAGCCAAATCGATATTTTAGGTTAATAATTACACTGTTATTAATATTTTGTACGGTCAATATTGGGGTCAAAATGACTATGAACTATCAGGCTAATCAGAATCGGATTAATGATGAACAATTTTTAGCTGGTAAAACAGGATTAAAGACTCACGTCCCATTCAGAAAGTATGTTTTATCTAATGATGCACTTTTACAACAATCGGGATTATATTGGCAAGGGTATCTAAATAAGACTTGGTTAGAAAGAATGTAAATAAATACCACTAAATCAATTCGATTTAGTGGTATTTTAGTCTTATTAATTAATTTGGGGGATTAAAATATGAAAATAGGTTTTTTTTCAAGTTCAACACCGATCACTAAGATTTCACCAAAACGTTTTATTCGGGCAAAACAATTTTTAGAGACGAAAGGAATTGAACTAGTTGCAGGGAAACTGACTGGTCAGAGTGATTTTTATCGTGCCGGTAGTATTAAAGAGCGCGCTGATGAGATCAATCAATTGATCCATGATAATTCAATTGACATTTTGATGGCGACGATTGGTGGTTCGAATACCAATGCAATTTTGGAGTACCTTGATTTTGATTACCTTCAGGCACATCCCAAAATAATTGTCGGTTATTCTGATATAACGGCATTTTTGTTAGCGGTGAAGACTAAAGCTCCAGCTTGTCGGGTTCTTTATGGTCCAGCATTAGTGGCTTCTTTTGGTGAATTTTCACCAATTGTTGATGTTACGTGGGAAGATTTTGAACAAGTTATTTTAGCAACTTCGACCGTCACGGTAGCGGCACCAGAGGAATGGACTGATGAACAGGTCAATTGGGAAAATTTTGAACATGATAAACAAATGTTTCAGAATAAGTGGCATTATACTGATACGCCAATTCTAACCGGTCGAATTATTGGTGGTAATTTGAATACAATGTCAGGAATCATTGGTTCAAAGTATTTTCCGGAATTTACTAAAGATGATCTGTTATTGATTGAGGATGCAGAAAAAGATGCTTCGATTATTGAAAAAAATTTTGCCATGATTAAAAATGCGGGTGTGTTTGATCAAGTAAAAGGGATTATTTTGGGTAAACATGCTTTGTTTGATGATTTAGGAACAGGACGTCGGCCAATTGATATTTTATTAGAGGTTTTGGGAGATAAAAAATTACCGATAATTTATGATTATGATTCAAGTCATACGGTGCCGATGTTGACAACCCCACTGGGAGCTCAGGTTAGGATTGATGCTGAAAAAATGCAGATTAGTTTTTCCGAATTTTAAAACCAAAACAAACCGTGTTGAAAATATCGGTATGATAAAATATGTATATTGATTTATTCACTGGGGGTAAAAATGAAAAAATTATGGGGGATAATATTCACCATTCTGGGGATCTTTTTGGCTTTTCAGGCACCAACAGTTGTCAAAGCTGATAAATATCAAATCAAAAAATATGATGAGACGGCCAAGATCTTAAAAGACGGGAATGTTGATCTGACACAACGAATCACTTACGAATTTACCGGTGATTTTCATGGCGTTTATTATACGCAGGATTTAAAGGGTACCAAAGGAACCACTGAACCGCAAGTATCAGTGGATATGGCCGGGAAACAGACTTATTTAAAGCAGTCAGAATCCGGTCAAAATAATACTTTTAAAGTATCAAAGAATAAAAAGAAAATGGATATCAAAGTTTATCATGATGTTTCCTTTCAGACAGTGACTTTTGTTTATAAATATCGTCTAGCGGGTGTGGTGACTAATTATTTAGATACAGCCGAGATGAATTGGCGCATGATTGGAAATGGTTGGGATAATCAATTAAACAATATTAAGCTAACAGTACAACTTCCTAGTAAAAACGTATCGCAATTGAAAGCTTGGACACATGGATCTTTGGATGGATACACTAAAGTCGATAAGAAAAATGGTCGAGTAGTGATGAAGTTAGATCATAATCCAGCTAATGCATACGTTGAGAGTCATGTTATTTTTCCTACGGCAGTTACAGCTAATAATCAAAATATTGTGAAGAAAAATGCTAAGAGTAAAATTTTAGCAGGTGAAAAAAAGTTAGCTGATGGTGCTAACATTAGTCGTCAGCGTCGAGAATGGATCTATTGGATCTTGATGGCCTTAGGAGTAGTGGTGATTCTGATAATTTATCTTTATCGGATAATTGCTATCCGCAATAATCAAGGACATAAGCACGTAATTCCGACACCGTTATATCATGTTTTTGATGAACCCAAATTTTCACCTAGTTTTACTAAAGTTATTCTTGATCGTAGTGATAGAGCTGATAGTTTAGCATTGACAGCCGATTTAATGGATGAAGTTGGTAAACGACGGATGAAGATTGAAAAGGTTGGACGGACTTATGAAATAACGGCTTTAGTGCCTCCGACGAATGAATTTTTTAAATATTTGATCAATGATATTGGCAATGGTAAAAAAGTTAATCTGAAGCAGATCAAATATGCGGCTAAGACGATGACCAGTAAAGATAAATTGAGTAAGCGTTTTGAAAATTGGGCTAAAGATGCTGCTAAAGGTCGTGAGAAATATCTTGATCTAACCAATATGAGATTAGTTGATGATTTTAGAATCTCAGCAATCGCTACTGATATTATTTTGGGAATCATGTTTGTCATTTCAGTTATTTTTGGCAAAAATATTTTAATAACTGGGGTGATTGCGGTCATCTTAGGGAGTAGTATTTGGGGCTTTTATTGGATAGCTCAAAAACGGATCACTCCGTATACGGATTTAGGTGAAGAAGAAGTTAATAAGATTCGAGCTTTTAAACGAATGTTGAGTGATATTGATGATATTAAGATGGCTGAAGTAGGCGATCTGATTCTCTGGGAACAATTTTTACCATATGCGGTTGTATTTGGAGTTTCCGACAAAGTTATTAAGGCTTTGAAGGTTAACTTCGATGTTGCTGAAATTGATAACTCCCTAGTGGTTCCATTCTATATGGGTGGAGCAGTTGGCTTCATGAGTGCCGGTACTGGTGGTTTTCAATCGTCGTTTGTTGGTGCAATTAGTGCTGGTGGCGTTTCGAGTAGTGTTTCTGGTGGTTCTGGTGGTTTTTCAGGAGGAACATCAGGTGGATTTGGTGGCGGTTCCGGTGGCGGAGCTTTCTAATTTAAATAATTATAATAAAAAAAACTATCTCTGAGAAAATTCAGGGATAGTTTTTTGTGTTGATTGGAATTAGTTTTGGCCTAACCAAATCAGTTGAGTTTCGAAGTCATTCTGAACTGGTGGAATAGTTAATCCAATCGAATTAAGTTCGGCACCACTGAAAGTTTCATTATTGAGTGAATGATAAGTGGCTTGGTCATCCAGATAATGTAGTGGGAGTGTAGTGATTCTTTTGACAGCAGAGCTAATACCATATGAGTAAAAAATCAGTGCCTGTTTTTTGTCATTAGTAACTAACAACCAAGTAACCTTAGTATCGTCACCGATTTGAGTTAAACGATAAAATGCAGCATTGTTAAAAGCGGGAGACCACCAATTTTGATATTTGAGGATTTGTTGTTTAATGAGAGTCTTGTCATTTTCAGTTAGGGTATTCAAATCCAATTCGAACCCCATTTGCCCAATGCTGGCTAATTGTAAACGTGATTGGAGTGTTGTTTGACGTCCGTTTTGTCCATTTGGTGAAGCTGAGGCGTGATTGCTAAAAATATTTTGAGGGAAAAGATAACTAAAACCATTTTCGATTTTTGCCCGATCAATGGGATCAGTTAGATCACTTAACCAAGTTTGATCAGTATAAGCCATCATTCCAAAGTCCAGACGGCCACCACCGGCAGAACAATTTTCAATGATCAAGTTGGGACAAGCTTGACGTAATTTCTTTAAGAGGTCGTAAAGACCAATAACATAGCGATAATATAATTCATCCTGCTGTTCTGCTGGTAACCAAGCATTACCCACTTGGGTTAAATGACGATTCATATCCCATTTTAAGTAGTCTAAATGATTGTCCTGAACTAAATTTAGCAAAGTAGTTAATAAATGCTGACGAACTTTTAACTGAGATAGATCAAGTACCAATTGATGTCGGGCCGTGATTGGTTGACGATTTTTATAATTAAGCGTCCATTCGGGATGTTTGGAATATAATTGACTATTTTCTGTGATCATTTCTGGTTCGACCCAGAGACCAAATTTCATCTTTAGACGATGAGCTTGTTTGACCAATGGTTCTAATCCGTGTGGGAATTTATGTGAATCGTATTGCCAATCTCCCAATTGACCATCTTCACTGTGTCGATTAACAAACCAACCATCATCAAGAACAATCATATTTATGCCTAAGGGAAGGGCCTGTTGAATAAAATTTTCGACTTTTTTTTCAGAAACGTCGAAAAACATGCTTTCCCAAGTATTTAGGGCGATGGTTTCTTTTGTCCTTGGAAGTGGTTTTAGTTGATTACCAAAGTTGTGGAGTATTTGCGACATACCATTGAAACCAGAATTAGACCATGTCAGGATTGCTTCAGGGGTTTGAAAACTACTACCAGGGAGTAATTGCCAATTGAAAGTCGTTGATTCTAGTCCAATTTTTAAACGAGTATGTTGATATTGATCGACTTCAATTGCACTTTCAAAATTACCACTCCAAATTAGAGCACAACTGATGATCTCGCCATTAAACTCAGTTGTATTAGGATTAGCCAAAGCAACAAATGGTTGTTGTTGTGGACCACTGGTACCACGAAAGGTATGTTGCATTTGGATACCTGTATGTAGTGGTACTAAAGTGGGGTTAGCTTCATGGGCATGAGTTCCAGAAAAGGTTAAAGTTGAATAATCATTAGTCGGCAAGTCTAACTGGGCACTGGCTGCAGCAGAAATCATTAAAACAGAAGTACCACTGTTTTTTAAAGTAGTACTTCTGAGAATTAGATTTTCTTCTTCAAAAATGGTGTAGTTTAAATCCATTTCTAAATTTGTTTGTGGATCTTTTAGATGAAGGATGAGAGTTGATACTGGCGAATTTTTTGTCACTGATTTAGGTAATTGTGTAGGATTAATCGGCTTATGTGTGATGGTCATACTGGAATATTCTAGAAGCGGTAAAAGTTGATTATCCGAGTCTTTGATCAAAAAACTAGGCAAACGATAGTCACCACTACCGATAGTTGAGTATTCAAGTGGTAGGGAAGTAATTGAATATGGAAATTCTGGGGTTACATCGACTGCGAAAGCATGGTTACCTTGTGGTAGATCATGATTGTCATGATAATTTTGGATGAAACGGCCGAAGTAACGATGAACTGGATATTTATGATCAAGTATTTGAATAATATAGCTGATATTCTTATTGTGAAGATTGATTAATCCATTTGTTTTATCAAATTCAACAGGCATATAACAATTACTCCTATATTTTTAAATAGTTGCGGCAACGCCAGAGGTTGTGGCAGCTGGTTCGGTTAAGGCAATTATTTGATCACCGGTAGTAACGTTAGTCGTCTTTAAGCGTTCTACGTTACTGTAATCATTGGTATTGGTAACAACTAACATAACCGTTGGATCATACTGAGCGGTCTTTAGTTGTTTAATGTCAAAGGTACCTAATAGGTCCCCTTGGTGTACCTGATCGCCCTTTTTTACATTAGTCGTAAAATATTTACCATTTAAATTAACTGTATCGAGGCCAAGATGAATTAATACTTCAGCACCGTCAGTAGTTTTAATACCATAAGCATGTTTACTATCATAAGTTACTGTTATCGTACCACTGGCTGGAGCAACAACTTTATTATCAGTAGGGATAATAGCAACCCCTTTACCCATGATTTCAGCAGAAAAGACTTTATCGTCAACATCACGAAGGCTTTCACTGAGACCACTAACGGGAGCTGTTAAAACTTCGTCGCTGACCATAATTGGTTGAGCAACTTTAGGAGTTGGTTCTGTAGCATCAACGTTATTGCCTAAAGTTCTCTTAGCGTAAATGAATGTAGGGATGAAGGCTACAACAAAGGCAATCAAAGCACTGAGCATAAAGGCAGGAATTGATTTAGAGGCAATTGAAATAAATCCAATAACAGAAGCAGGTCCCATAGCTACGGCTAAAACGTGGAATAAACCTAAGAAGACACAGGCAATACCAGAAGCGATAGCAGCGAAGATGAAGGGGAACTTCATTTTTAAGTTAACTCCGAAAATTGCCGGTTCAGTAATTCCTAGTAAAGCAGAAATACCAGCTGAAGATGTTAGAGCACGTTGTTTTTGACTCTTAGTAGCAAAGAAGATAGCCAACGTAGCAGCACCTTGACTGATATTAGCCATTGAAGCGACTGGGAAGATGAATGAACCACCAGTTTTGGCGACGTTAGCTAATAATTGGGTTTCGATAGCTGGGAAAGTTTGGTGTAAACCAGTAATAACAATGGCTGAATATAGTAATCCAAAGATACCCATACCGATCCAACCAGTTGTATTGTAAAGTCCAACTAAACCGTTAGTTAAAGCATCACTGACAGTTCTTAGAACGGGACCGACAATCGTGAAAGTTAAGAATCCAGTAATAACAATTGCAAGCATTGGTGTGAAAGTAAAATCAAAGGCACTCTTAATATGTTTGTGGAAGAATTTTTCTAAAGTAGCTAGGATGTAGGCGACAGCAAGAACGGGAAGAACTTGTCCTTGATAACCAGCTTGGGCGACCTTCAAACCGAAGATGTTCCAATAAGGCATTTTTCCAGCAGCCATGACAGCAGCTACGCTGTAGCCATTAACAAGTGATGGAAGAACCATGATCATTCCCATGGCTGCACCT
Source organism: Companilactobacillus kimchiensis (assembly GCF_001438805.1). Taxonomy (GTDB): domain Bacteria; phylum Bacillota; class Bacilli; order Lactobacillales; family Lactobacillaceae; genus Companilactobacillus; species Companilactobacillus kimchiensis. The sequence goes on along the minus strand of NZ_JQCF01000036.1, from coordinate 14,988 downwards.
AGATAAGGATTACCACCAAATCGTTTGGTAGCTGAAAAACCTAAAAGAATTGGTAAGAAAGTAAAGGGAGCGCTGGCCATGGCGTTGATCATTTCAGCAACACCCTTAAGACCAGGATAGGTTTCAACAACTGACTTAGCCATGAAGAGATGTTCGGCCGTAAGCACGTTGTTTAAAGCCATTAATAGACCACCAGCAACTAGCGCTGGAATAATAGGAATAAAAATATCAGAAAGAACTTTTAGGAAGTCCATTAATGGATTTTTCTTTTTACCAGCACTGGCAGCGGCCTTGATATCATCAGGGGTTGCTTCCTTTAAACCGGTTTTGGCAATTAAAGCATCGTAAACATTATCGACATCACCAGGTCCAATAATAATTTGATATTGGCCATTAGTTTCAAACGTTCCTTTTACATCAGGATCATTGTCCAAAGCTTTTTGGTCGATTTTGGATTCGTCTTTAATAACTAATCTTAATCGTGTGGCACAATGAGCGGCAGCTTGGATGTTATTTGGTCCAACGGCTGCGAGGACACGTGTAGCAACTTCTTTATGGTTCATGCAGATCACTCCTCAAATTTGTTTTGTAAACGCTTTACACAATCCAATAATAACAAGAATTAATTTTATGTCAAGCGTTTATCATAATGATTTTTTAAAACTTCTTCGTATTAATATAACATTTGATATATAAATGATATGAATTTTTCATAAATATGATAAACGTTTGACATATGAATGTAAGCGGATTTATAATGAATGCAATTAGTTTAGTATGTCAAAAGGAGTTACAACTTATGATTTGGAATCGAGAGACAAGATACACACCATATAATGATTGGCCAACTGAGACTTTGAATGATTTAAGGAAACAGGTTAAAAAATCAAAATGGCGCATGAACCATCATATACAACCAGATTCTGGACTATTGAATGACCCCAATGGTTTTTCTTACTTTAATAATCAATGGCATCTATTCTATCAAGTATTTCCCTATGGACCAGTCCATGGATTGAAATCATGGCAACACTTAACGTCTAATAATCTAGTTGATTGGCATGATGAAGGCTTGGCCATTAAACCTGATTCCAAATTAGATTCCCATGGTGCCTACACGGGGACGGCCATTCCAGTAGAAGATAAGTTATTTATTATGTATACCGGAAATGTTCGAACAAAGGATTGGCAACGTCAATCATTTCAAAATGGTGCCTGGATGAGTAGGGATAATAAAGTTCAAAAGATGTCGATACCTTTAATTGAACAAGCTCCCACAGGTTACACATCTTCTTTCCGTGATCCTTATCTTATTAAGCAAAATAATAAGTATTATGCCATTATTGGTGGACAAACAAATTCTGAAAAAGGTTCAGCTTTGGTTTACAGTTCAGTTGACCTTAAAAAATGGAAATTTAATGGATCATTGAATTTACCAGAAGATATTAGTGGGTTCATGATCGAATGCCCAAATTTGGTTTTTATTGATAATCAACCGATACTTATCTTTTGCCCACAAGGTTTGGATAGAAAACAATTAAATTATCAAAATATTTATCCTAATGTTTATTCAGTTGCGGATGCAGCTGATTTAGAAACAGCTCAGTTAAAGAATATCGGATCAGTAAAACAATTGGATGATGGTTTTGATGTCTATGCAACGGAGGCCTTTAATGCTCCGGATGGTCGTGCTTTGGCAGTCAGTTGGATCGGCTTACCAGAAATTTCATACCCGACTGATTCTGAGAATTGGGCACATTGTCTAAGTATAATTAAAGATTTGAGTCTAAAAGATGGCCATCTTTATCAGAATCCGGTGATTGAAACAGAGCAATTACGGATAAATGAGCAAAAATTATCGACAAAGAAACAAATAATTAACTTAGATCCGACAAATGGTAGTTTTGAAGTTGAATTGACAATACCTAAAGATACTAACTTAGATCTTTCGATTACAAATCAAAAACAAACTGGCGATCTAAAGATCTTGTTGGATTCGACTAAAGGACAGGTAACGATTGATCGAAGTAATACCGGTCACTCCTTTGGCGAAAAATATGGACAAATTAGGTCTAGCCAGGTAACTGCCCATAAAGCTTTAAAAATTCGCCTAATCATAGATGTGTCAGTTTTTGAATGCTATATTGATAATGGCTATTCTGTTATTACAGGTCGATTTTTCTTAGATGATTTACCAAGCAAACTTGAATTAGAAACTAAATCTTCTGATGCTGAAGGAACAATCTGGGAATGGCGTAAATAAGTTATTACTGGAGTTTAAATAATGAAACCAAAATTAAATGATGTGGCTCAATTGGCCGGAGTATCTGTTACAACCGTTTCACGAGTAATTAATAACCATGGTTATTTGAGTCAACAAACTAAAGATAAAGTTTTTGCAGCCATGCATGAATTACATTATCAGCCCAATAACATGGCTCGCTCATTGCAAGGGAAGAATACGCAATTGATTGGTGTGATTTTTTCAGATATTAGAAACCCTTTCTTTGGAGAATTAGTATCACGAATTGAAAAATTACTTTTTGCCAAAAATTATAAAGTAATTCTTTGCAATAGTGCCGATGATCCTCAAAAGGAACGTGATTATTTACAAATGTTAATGGCCAATCAGGTTGATGGAATTATTGCTGGAGCCCATAACTTGGGAATTGAGGAATATCAACAGTATGGTCTGCCGATTATTTCGTTTGATCGTTATCTTTCGGATAATATTCCAATCGTTAGTTCTGATAATTATCACGGCGGGTATTTGGCTGCCCAAGCATTACATCAGGCTGGTGCGAAAGATATTGCCATATTTTCAGGTAAGAATCAACCGGGATCGCCAACTAATGGTCGATTAGAAGGATATAAAGATTATTTAAAAGAGAAAAATTTAATTAGCCATGTTCATGAATTGCCGTTTGAATTATCACCAGCTTTAAAAACAATGGAAATAAAATCTATTTTAAAGCAAGCTCATTATGATGGAATTTTTTGTAGTGATGATTTGAATGCTATGTTGACTATCAGTGTGGCACGGCAATTAAATATTTCAGTGCCGGAAGATTTAAAGGTAGTTGGTTATGATGGGACGGAAATTATTCGTAATTATAGTCCTGAATTGACAACTATTGAGCAGCCATTGGCTGATATTAGTACGTTATTAGTTTCGCTATTATTGCAGCGAGTGGCTGATGCTAATTGTGACTTAGAGAAAGAATATGTTTTACCAGTTAAATTGGTTAAAGGAATTACAGCATAATTTATATTATAGAAGGAGTCGGAAATATAAATGACAGATCAAGCAATCAAATGGTGGCAAAAGGCAGTCGTTTATCAAGTTTATCCACGCAGTTTTCAAGATACTAATCATGATGGAATTGGTGATCTACAAGGAATCATTCAACATTTAGATTATTTGCAAAAATTAGGAGTGGACGTAATTTGGCTGAATCCAATTTATCGCTCACCGAATGATGATAATGGTTATGATATTAGTGATTATCAGGAAATAGCTAGTGATTTTGGGACGATGGCTGATTTTGAAGAGTTATTAAAAGCCGCTCACGATAAAGGTTTGAAGATTATTATGGACTTGGTTGTTAATCATACTTCAGATGAGCATGCTTGGTTTAAAGAAAGTCGCAGCAATACTACCAATAAGTATCGTGATTTTTATTTCTGGCGTGTAGGAAATGCGGGTAATCCACCGAATAATTGGGATTCTGCTTTTGGTGGTTCAGCTTGGAAATATGATGAACAAACAAAGGAATATTATTTACATACTTTTTCTACTAAACAACCAGATTTGAATTGGGAAAATCCGCAGATGCGTCAATCAATTTATGACATGATGAATTGGTGGTTAAAAAAGGGTGTTGATGGTTTTCGGATGGATGTTATTAATCAGATATCCAAACTTCCGGGATTACCTGATGGTCCGTTGAAACCACATAGTAAATTTGGTGATGCTAGGGTAACTAACGGTCCTAAGGTACATGATTACCTTCAAGAGATGAATCGAGAGGTTTTATCTAAAAAGGATATTATGACGGTCGGCGAAACCCATGGAATAACTCCAGATGATGGTGTGAAATATGCTGGCTTTGATCGTCAGGAGTTAAACATGGTTTTTGAATTTCAACATTTACGTTTGGATAACAGTCAACATGGTTTTGGCAAATGGAGCACTAGAAAAACTTCATTAGTGGAATTAAAAAAGGTAATCAATAATTGGCAAGTTGCTTTGAAAGACAAAGCTTGGAATAGCCTGTTTTGGAATAATCATGATACTCCGCGGGCCGTTTCTCGATTTGGTAACGATTCAGAGCAATACCGTGATGTGTCTGCTAAAATGTTAGCAACTTGTCTTCATCTTTTGCAAGGGACACCTTATATTTATCAAGGTGAAGAGTTGGGGATGACTAATGCACATTTCAAGAATTTAGCTGATTATCGAGATATTGAAACTTTAAATGCTTATCAGGATATTGTTACCAAAAGTCATTTATTGACGAATGATGATATGATGCAACGAATCGAGGCCAATTCACGAGATAATTCACGAACACCGATGCAGTGGAATACGCTGGTTAATGCTGGTTTTAGTGATGTGACACTTTGGATTAAGGTCAATCCTAATTATTCAACCATTAAGGTTGATGCAGCATTAGTGGATAAAAATTCAACTTGGTACTATTATCAAAAACTGATCACCTTACGACATGATTATCCTTTGGTTACATTGGGTGATTTCAAATTGCTATTAGCTGACGATCCTAATATCTTTATGTATCAAAGACATTGGCAGGGTCAAACTTGGTTAGTTATTTGTAATTTCACTGAACAAACATTAAATTGTCCAGTGAATGAGTACCTCAACGGCAGAGAACAACAGATTATTAGTAACTATGCTGATGATCAACATAATAACTTACGTCCCTATGAGTCAAAAGTATATTCAATGTAAAATAAAAAGGCTGAGAAATTTTCTCAGCCTTTTTGATTGCTTAATTAAGCTTTACGGCGTTGGTAATAAATAACACCCGATAAAATAATTAAACCAAGTAGACTTGCAGCCAAACTAGATTTAGCACCAGTTTGGGGAAGGGTACCGTTAGAATTATTTGTGTTATTAGTAGTATTGGTATTACCGTTACTTGAAGTATCAGGGTTCAATGGGCTAGTAATTAGTCCACCGTTACCATTGTTGTTATTGTTGTTTGAACCAGGTTGTTCAGGATCAACAATTACACCGTTATTATCGTCTTCATTACCACCGTTGTTTGAATCAGTATCAGGATTTTCAGTATTACCTTCGTTATTATCATCGGTGTCAGGATCTTTACCATTGTTATCTTCTTCGTTGCCATTTCCTTCATTACCACCATTGCCACCAGGGTTAGTAGTTTTTTTGGAATCAGAGGTAACTAATGTCTGAGTAGAGACACTTTCAGTTTTAATTTCAAAATAAATCTTATCGGGATTTAAATTGTAACCATTAGGAGCTTTGGTTTCTAAGAAATAATACTTCCCAGGATTTAAACCGTCAATTTTAATTAAACCAGTTGTATCAGTCAATTTTGTTTCAACAGGTGTGCCTAATTCATCGTATAAAGTATACTCAGCACCAGCGACACCAGTGTTCATATCATCACGATCAAATTTCTGTAGATTTACAAAATAACTATCATCAAAGACAGATTCTTTTTCATCTTTAATTGAAATCAAGGCCGGAGTTAAATTGTCAGTAGTGATTTCAAAAGTTGAATCCGCACTTTTTATATAACCAGCTGGGGCTTTAGTTTCACGTAAAGTATATTTGCCGGTAGGGAGGTTAAAACAATGCCCAACCCCCATCTCATCAGTCGTGAAATTGCCAACTACTGTGCCATCAGCATTAATAACTTCAAATTCGGCACCTTGTAAACGATAACCGGTTTCTTCGTCCTCTTTCATGACAGCGATAGAACCAATCTCATTTTTGGTGCTAGGTTCATCCTTAGCTTCAACGGTCACTGGAGTGGTTGTTGTACCAGAGACTGTGAAGGGAACTTCGTTGTTATTGATCAAGTAGCCATCTGGAGCTTTAGTTTCCTTAAAGTAATAATTGCCTTGCTCTAAATCAGTTACATTAATTTGACCATTAGCATCGGTAGTTAAACCAGTTTGAAGAGGAGTATCGTTTCCAAATTGATAGAGGTCATAAGTAGCACCTTCCAGGAATTTAGTATCGTCAATGGTACTTTGTTTAGTAAGCGTAACGCCACCCAAAATATCATTACCATTACCACTACCGGAGTTAGTACCACCAGTTACACTTGCGTTAACGCTACCTTTATTAATTCCACTACCATTTCCGGAACCACTTTGCCAAGTGTAATTAGCTTTATTTTTAAACTTGGTACCATCAGTTGCACCACTAGCATCGTTAAGCTTGGTTTGCATCGTAATAGCGTAGAACTGATTGTTCTTTAAACCTGATAAGTCAAATCCATTAGCAGTTTCATTCAGTGTATATTCACTGCTATTTAATTCGCGAGTATTTTTGTAATAACCAGGTGAAGACCAAACGGCCTCACTAACTTTAACTGATCCAGGGATATAAGTATGTCCCGAAGTAACTGGATCAATGTAATCACTTACCGTAAGGTTTGAAAAATTATCACTATTACGGTTGACCAAGATAGTCCAAGTAACAATTGGCTCGCCATTTTCATCCTGACCAAGCTTGCCTTTTTTGGAGAAGTCTTTGTCAGAATTAACAACCGTCATGTTGTCATTAAAACTACCGATTTCAACATTATTGTCACCGATAACAGCACTTTTACCAGGTCCGATTCCCTGGGATAATTCTAAGCTACCTTTGAAGTCACTTTTACCCTCAACATTAGTGAAATTTACGGTGACAGTATTGTCAGCATTCACAACCGCTTGACCAATTGTTTCGCCAAGTTCATTTGTTAAAGGAAATGTGTCGCCGGCTTCTCGAACTCTCAATGTATCCGGTAATTCGATAGTCCAAGTATCACCATTGACCAAATTTTTGCCAGTGGCATCCCAATCAAGCGTTACATTGACATTACTACCAGTAGAGTAATCTTTTTGATCAATCTTCATTCCGGTCAGTAAGCCATTGTCTTGACTGTTGGTGACATAATTGGTTGCAGCTTGAGTGTTTGTTGCTTGGCATGAAAATACCAAAACAACCAGCCCAAATGCGGCAATTAATGTCAGCATAAAATTACGTAATTTAATCCCCATATTCTTTCCCCTTTCGTTTTGAATACAAATATAATTATAGAATTTTTGTTAGGTATTAAAAAGGGGTCAGCTACTAAATATTAATAAAATTATTTTTTGATGAGAATGCCTACTTAATAGGAAGTTATCCATTCTCAGGACTACCACATCTTGTGAAATTTGGAAAATCTATACAATATATAGCATAGAAGTGATATCATAATTACTGTTGTTTTTTTACAAATAGAGAATTAAACGTAAGTTACGGAGGAGAATAATGATGATCGTATTGAGCGGCGCAATTGGAGCCGGTAAGAGTTCATTGGCAACAGTTTTATCAGAACATTTAGGAACAGAGGCTTTCTATGAACAGGTTGATAATAACCCAGTTTTACCTTTGTTCTATAAGGATCCTAAGAAGTATGCTTTCTTATTACAGATCTACTTCTTAAACAAACGTTTTGAATCAATCAAGAAGGCCATGGCACAAGATAACAATGTTTTGGACCGTTCAATCTATGAAGATTCACTATTTTTCCATATGAACGCTGATATGGGCAGAGCTACTCCTCAAGAAGTAAAAGTTTATGATGAATTACTAGATAACATGATGCAAGAACTACCATACGCTGCTGCTAAAAAAGCTCCGGACCTACTTGTTCATCTTGATATCTCGTATGACACTATGATTCACCGTATCGAAAAACGTGGCCGTTCATACGAACAACCAGAACAAGATCCTACGTTGCCAGAATATTACCACCAATTACTTAGCCGTTATGATGGTTGGTATGATGACTATGATTACAGTCCAAAGATGAAGATCGATGGCGATAAGTATGATTTTGTTGAAAATCCCGAAGATCGTCAAAAAGTCTTGGATTTGATTGACGAACAATTACGTGCCCGTGGTACATTAAAATAAAAAATCATTAAAATAAATCCAGCTAATTCATTTGTGAATTGGCTGGTTTTTTGTTATTGAAAAGATAGCATAACTAAGTCTTTGGTACTTAGTTATGATTGGTTAAAGCATAGGTATGCTTAGTTTCCCGTCTTCCGCAACAAAGCCGATTTGGCTGGAACGCAGTAGGCCGACTTGAAGCCGATGAAGTTCACATCGTCTCCAAGTTCGACCTCATTCTAAGCAATAAATTGCTAAGAATGATTTTACTGCTGAGCCAATCGGCTTTGTTGCTCCAGACTAATAAATGTTTTAATTGGTTTGCTGATCAAAAATAATTTTTGATTGATTGATTTTACGTAATGTTTTTAGCGAAAATAGTTCATATTAACTGAATATACAATCAGACGATATGGATTACTTTGTTTGATGTAAATTTGAATAAACAGAAATCTACTAAAATGGATTCAAATTACTAAAATATAGAAACAACTATCTAGTCTGGAACAAAAATCGAAATTGGCTCAGTAGTGAAGTTGTTCTTAGTGGGGAACCCACTTAGAACAAGGCCGAGCTTGAAGACAACATGTTTCTTGTTGGCCCCAAGTCGTGCCCACTACGTTCCGGCCAAATTTCGATTTTTGTGGAAGACGGCAAGATAATAACAACTTCGTTGATTTACGTTTTAACCAATCATAAATTTTGATTATACTTGCGACTCAATAAAAAATAAGCTAATCTATTAAGGGCAGTTTGCACTGGTAACCTGCTATGAATAAAAACAGTGGAGGATTTATTTTGAGTAATTTAAAAACAAGAGATATTACACAGCTTGCTTTAATCGCAGCACTTTATGTTGCAATTACGATTGCACCAGGAATTTCAGCTTTTTCTTATGGAGCAGTCCAATTCCGGGTTTCAGAGATTTTGATGTTATTGCCATTTTTTAATCATAAATATAGTTGGTCATTGATCATTGGTTGTTTGATCTCTAACATTTTCAGTGCCCAATTAGGAATGTACGATATTGTACTTGGTACTTTGGCGACTGCCGTAGCTTGCTTGATCATTACAAGAATTCCGGCTAAGAATTCACTGCTATGGACTGTTCCAGTTGTCTGTGCAGTTGTAAACGGGATTATTGTTGGAGCTGAATTGCACTTTGTTTTAAAGTTGCCATTTTGGCTAAATTTAGTTACCGTTGGATTTGGTGAATTAGTTGTGGTAGCGATTGGTGCAGTCATCTTTTATTTCTTGATGAAAAATCAAAATTTCAGCAAATTAATAAGATAAGACAGAGAAGAAGGAAGTGATTCCTTCTTTTTTTTGTTATAATCTATTCTATAAAGATTGTGAGGAGATGTGTTTATATGAATATCGGAATTTTTACCGATACATACTTCCCTCAAGTAAGTGGGGTAGCTACTTCAATCCAAACATTGAAAAATGACTTAGAGAGAAAGGGTCATTCAGTTTATATTTTTACAACAACTGATCCTAATGTCCCTAAGAATACGATTGAACCAAATATTTTTCGTTTGGCTAGTGTACCCTTTATTTCATTTACTGACAGAAGAATCGCTATTCGTGGGATGTTTCATGCGGTTGATTTAGCTAAAGAGTTAAAACTAGATATCATTCATACACAAACAGAGTTTTCACTAGGTATGATGGGTAAGTTTGTTGCTAAGCAACTGAAGATCCCATTTGTTCACACATACCACACAATGTACGAAGACTACTTACACTATGTTTTGAATGGTCATCTATTGAAACCATATCATGTTAAACAAGTTACCAGACTATTTTTGAAGAATGCTTCAGGAGTTGTGGCCCCAAGTAAGCAAGTTAAAGAAACGATGGATCGTTATGACATCAAGACACCAATTTCGATTATTCCAACCGGAGTTGATTTGTCAGAATATACTAAACCAGTTAATGCTTTAGCTATCCGTGAAAAATTGGGTATCTCTGAAGATACGCCAGTTATTTTGATGCTTAGTCGAATTGCTTTAGAGAAGAAAATTGATCATATGTTAAAATCTATGCCAGAACTATTGGAATATAATCCGAAGATTATGTTGGTTATTGTTGGTGGTGGACCTGATTTTGATGAATTAGTTCAGATGAGTAAAGACCTTGGTGTTAGTGATAATGTTATTTTTACGGGTGAAGTCGATCATGATCAAATTTCACCTTACTATCACATGGCTAATATTTTTGTTTCATCAAGTGATACCGAATCTCAAGGTCTAACTTACATTGAAGCGATTGCTTCTGGAACTAAGATCATTGTTAGAAGTGCACCATATACTGATGCTTTATTGACTGATCCCTCAGTAGGTGTAACATTCAACGAAGATGATCAGTTAGTACCTAAGATAAAGACGTATTTGGATCATCCTAATTCTTTTGATGATCGAGAAGCTCGTCAAAAGGTACTATATGGTATTTCATCAGATGGATTTGGGAATGCAATTTTAGACTTTTATCGTCATGCCGAAGATTACTTTATCAAAGAGAAGTTATCAGATTCATCAATTGATCCAGAGGAGTATTCGAATGATTAAAATAAACATGTTTTCATCTGCAGACAAAGTTGCCGGTCAAGGTGTCGGGAGTGCTTATAAGGAATTGATTAATTTGTTGAAGGATCACTTTAGTGATGAATTTGACGTAAAGATCAATGACTATCACAAGAGTGATTTAAGCCATTACCATACGATTGACCCTCAATTTTACTTGTCTACATTTTCTAAAAAACGTGGCCGTAAAATCGGTTATGTTCACTTTTTACCTGAAACATTAGAGGGCAGCATCAAATTGCCTGAACCAGCTAAAAGTGTTTTTTACAAATATGTCATTAGTTTTTATAAACGTATGGATCAGATTGTAGTTGTTAATCCAACTTTTATTGATAAGTTGGTTGCTCATGGCTTGGATCGAAAGAAAATTAAATATATTCCTAATTTTGTTTCAACTGATAATTTTTACGAAAAGACTGCTCAAGAAAAAGCCGACTTTCGTAAAAAGTTGAATATCCCTGCAGACAAGTTTGTGGTCTTTGGAGATGGTCAAGTTCAGGAACGTAAGGGTGTAGATGACTTTTACAGATTGGCTCAAATGAATCCAGACATTCAATTTATCTGGGCGGGTGGTTTCTCATTTGGTAAAATCACTGATGGATACGACCGCTATAAGGATATGATTGATAATGCTCCTAGTAATATGACTTTTACAGGCATAGTTGATCGAAATGATTTGGTAAACTACTATAATATCTGTGATTTATTCTTGTTACCTTCATATGATGAGTTATTCCCAATGTCTGTTTTGGAAGCCTTCAGTTGTGGGGCACCAGTTCTATTGAGAGATTTGGAATTGTACCAGGCTATTATTGCTGGTTATTATCAAAAGGCCGAAGGCTTTTCAGAAATGAATGCATTCATCAATAAAGCTAATAATAATCGCTCTATCTTGGATGATTTTAAAAAGAAATCAAAAGAAGCCACAACTCAATACTCAGAGGAAAATTTGAGTAAAATTTGGTATGACTTCTATATGGATCAATATAAAATTGCTAAACGGGATAAATAATGAGTAGAAAACAAATAGCTGCACTTTTTGTAATGATAGGGTTAGGTGTTGGTATTTTCTGGTGGGAAGCTAGAAATATCAATTTTAACGCTTTGGTTACAACTTTTAAGGGTTTAAACTTCTTTTGGCTAGCGGTAGCATTTTTATCGATTATGCTATCGTATGGCGTTGAAGCGATGGTGTTACATACGCTTCTAAAGAAAAAAGAAGACCGCAAATTTGGATGGTGGGAAATGTATCGAATTCCCCTTATTCAAGCCTTGTTTAATGCGATAACACCGTTCTCATCAGGTGGTCAACCAGCCCAATTAGTTGGCTTGATGCAATCGAAAATTGACGGTGGACGAGCTAGCTCTGTTTTACTGATGAAGTTTGTAATTTATCAAGCAATGGTGTTAGTTAATTTTATTGTAGCCATGCTGGTCAGTTTCAATAGCGTTGCTAAGCATTTTTCTGGGCTGGCGACCTTGATCGTTTTCGGAATGGTAATTCATGTTGTAACTATTTCTTTCTTATTAATGATCATGTATTATTATGATTTCACCAAAAAAATGGTACAAATTGTGTTAAAACCGGTATTGTTTTTTCTTAAGGAAGAAAAACGTGATAGAATTTTACAGTCGGCTACAAATTATATCGATAGTTTTTATAAGGAAAGTTTAGTTTTGAAACGAGAGAAATCTAAAGTTGTTAAGGCGGCTTTACTGACAATCGTGCAACTATTCTTGTACTATTTCGTAGTCTACTTTGTGTTATTGGCATTGAATTGTGATCATGTAAATGTGGTTGATGTCTTAGTCATGCATATCATGATTGTAATGATTGTCTCAATTTTTCCAATTCCTGGTGGTTCAGGTGGGGCAGAGTTCAGTTTTAAAACTTTATTTGCTGGATTTATACCTTCCGCATCAGGCTTGATATTGGGAATGTTTTTATGGAGATTTATTACGTATTATTTGGGGATGTTCTTAGGGATTATTGCTGTTTCGAAGAAACCAAAAATTGAACAACAAGTTGCTAATAAATCTATGGAGCGAAAATAATGAAGCGTATTACTAAAGGTATTTCCAATTTTCTAAATACTAGGTTAGGATTTGTGATCCTAGCCGTACTTTTATACACTATTAAAACTATCTATGCTTATGAAACTAAGTTTAACTTAGGTGTTAAAGGTTCGATTCAAACATTTTTAATGATTATTAATCCAATTCCAGTCATGTTGCTGTTGTTTGGTATCTCATTGTATATGAAAGGTAGAAAGTCTTATATCTTCCTACTGATCGTTGATTTCTTAGATACCGTCTGGCTATTCTCCAATATTTTATATTATCGTGAATTCTCAGACTTTTTGACAATGGTACTGATCAAGGGTTCTGGAGCTGCTTCTAATAACCTTGGTAAAAGTATCATGGGGATTATGAAACCGACGGACTTTTTGGTTTTTGCCGATGTGATTATCTTGATATTATTATTAGCATTTCATGTTATTAAGGTGGACATCCGCCGTCTCAACTGGAAAATACCAGTTTTGATCAGTTCATTAGCAGTACTCTTATTCGGAGCAAACTTAACTTTGGCTGAAGGTGACCGTTCACAATTATTAACAAGAACCTTCGATAATAACTATATTGTTAAATATCTTGGACTAAATGTCTTTAATGTTTACGATATGATAAAAACCACTAAAACTAATGCTGTTAAGTCACAAGCAAAGAGTTCTGATATTGATTCGATTGAGAAGTATATGAAGGATAACTATGTCCAACCTAATGTGGAATACTCTGGTGTTGCTAAAGGTAAGAATGTCTTTGTCATTCATTTGGAAAGTTTGCAACAATTCATGATTGACTATAAATGGCAAGGGGAGGAAGTAACTCCTAACTTAAATAAAATTTATCATGAAGATGATACTCTCAGTTTTGATAATTTCTTTAACCAAGTTGGTCAAGGTAAAACGGCTGATGCTGAACTTATGCTGGAGAACTCACTCTTCGGATTACCTGAGGGTGCAGCGATGGTTACTGATGGTACAACAAATACCTTCCAAGCTGCTCCAGCAATGTTAGATCAAAAGGGTTATACTACGGCCTCATTCCATGGGGATGTACCAAGTTTCTGGAACCGTGATAATGCTTATAAGTCATGGGGTTATGATTACTTCTTTAGTTCTAATTATTATAAGCAAAAGAAGAGTTATAACGTTGGTTATGGTATGAAGGATAAAATCTTCTTGAAAGATTCGACTCAGTATATCGAACAATTACCACAACCATTCTATGCAAAACTAATTACCGTTACTAATCATTATCCATATACCTTGGATAAGAAGAATCAATCAATCGAAAAGACTGATACTGGCGATAAGACTGTGGATGGTTACGTTCAAACGGCTCATTATTTGGATCAGTCAATCGGTGAATTTATGGCCTGGTTAAAAGAAACTGGTTTGGATAAGAACAGTATGGTCGTACTATATGGTGATCACTATGGTATTTCTAATAATCATAAGAAAGCCATGGCTAAGTTAACCGGAATTAAGAACTTTAATGAGTTCAACGATGCTCAATATCAACGAGTACCATTTATGATTCATATGGATGGATTAAAAGGTGGAATTAACCATACATATGGTGGTGAAATTGATGTCTTACCAACCCTAATGAATTTGTTAGGAATGGATGATAAGAATACAATTCAATTTGGTAGTGATTTACTATCGAGTGAACACCCACAAACCGTTGCTTTTAGGAATGGTAATTTTGTTACACCGGATGTAACTAAAGTCGGGAGTAACTACTACAATACCAAGACCGGTAAAGTAGATAAAAAAATATCAACAGCCGAGAAGGCAAAGCTATCTAATAAGGTAACAACTGAATTATCGTTATCAGATCGAGTTATCAACGGAGATCTATTGAGATTCCACAAACTACCTGGTTTTACGGCAGTTAATAGAAAAGACTTCTCATATAAGAAGTCGACAACTATCAAAGAACTCAAGAAAGCTCAAAAGAAGAACGGAACCAGTTTATTGGCTCAAAATGACGATAAGTCAATGGTTGATCTCTATCAGACTGATGCACCAGAACTAAGCTCTAACAAGTAATATGAAGCACTGGAGGAAATTCACTCCAGTGCTTTTTTATATGGACAAGAGTCTGTTATAGATAGTAATATAGGGAAGTAGCAAGTCTTATGAATTGGCTTTTTAAAAATAATTCAACTTTTTTGTAAAAAACACT
>NZ_JQCF01000035.1 GCF_001438805.1 Companilactobacillus kimchiensis | reverse complement strand
CTCTATCCAACTGAGCCACTGTGACATCACTTCTACTATTATAGTTAAAGATATTGGTTTATGTCAATCTAAAATTTGATATATATTAAAAAAAATCTTAATTTAAGCAAAATAAAAGGTTCACTTAATTTATAAGTGAACCACCCCTAATAATAATTTACTAATAGCATTATTTTTAACATTACTTTCCGTAGATAAAAGCTTTGTTTTCAGCCTCTAGCTCGCAAAGTACCTCTTTATCTTGTGTGGAAGTTTCAGTTCTTTCGGTTTTCAATAATGATTTGATCCATAGTATCAATTTCATAATTGTCATCTCCGAAATAATTGCAGCTTTTTATGTCATCAGCTTCTGGACAAAATAGGTATTAGATAAGGCTTTCAATCCCCTTATCTACAATTAAATTATATCAGGAATATTACAATTGACATATTATTATGTCTTATTTTATGAAAAAATTTATATATTTACAAATATAAAGAATAAAGTATTAGGCAAAACTATTTTAGGGTTGAACAAGTTCCTTGCGACGATTAGTGATGATATCTTCTAGTTCCTTTAAATCATCTAAAGTCGACTTTTTTCTAATAAAGCTTCTTGCTGATGACCGCATTGCAATGTAATTAGCGCGATCACGGTGGTTTTTGTGCCATTTTTCGTTGGCGCGTTTTTGTGCGTCTGTTAATACCATATATTAATCTCCCTTAAAAACATATCTTTGAAATTATATACAATGTTATTTTAGTAGACAAGGAAAATTATGAATAATTTCATATTAATTTGTTGTAAAAATGGTTACATGAAAATCTTGTACATTAATATTATTAGTTTAGAATATTAACTAAATTGATATTTTGTTCATTGGGGGTTTATTTTTAAATGAAGAAGATAATAAAAACTACTACAGGTACATATCACGGTGTGATGGATCACAGCCATGTTGATTTTTTAGGAATTCCATTTGGTTATGGTCGAAGATTTAAACGTGCTGAAGAATTCTCAATCACAAAATTCGGAAATAATGAAGTGAACAAATTACATTATTCCGTGCATCATGGCGTTCAACCAATGCAAGATGAAGCTTTAAATCAAGAAAATAAGGTTACTTTTGGCGAAAATTGTTTGAACTTAGATATTTGTACACCGGATGTTGATGGAAAGTATCCTATTGTCATTGAATTTTACGGCGGCGGTTTTTTACGGGGCGGTAATTATAAAAAACAGATGTCTTGGTTGGATCATGAATCAATCGTTCATATTGTTCCCAACTATCGTCTAGGTCTCTTTGGATGGGGCAAAATCGAAGGTGGCGATACCAATGTTGGTTTATCTGATCAGTTGATGGCTATTCAATGGGTGATCGACAACGCTAAGAGTTTTGGTGGCGATGTTAAGAATATCAGTTTAATTGGCTTATCAGCTGGAGCAAAATCAATTGCAGCTTTGATGGCATCTAATTCGGTTATTCTGGATCGAATCTCCAAAATTATTCTTTTTTCTGGTGGAGTACAGACCATTCGTGATTTAGCCACAGCTGAAAAAGTTTCTGATTTTATATGTCAGGAAAATCACATCAAATCAAGCAAGGATTTATTTAACCTAACTGATGATGGGCTTCAACTAGTCCAAAATCATGCTTTAGATGGTCATTTGCCTACAACTTGGTTTGGTCCAGTAATCGATAATGACTTGATTTCTGATGATTGGCAGGATAAATTGTTGCAACGAGTAGATAGGACGGATTTTAAAACCTTGATTTCTGCTGGTAGCGATGAACTAGAAGAATTGAAATCCTTAAATATTAATAATTTGGAAAATAATACTTTGACAGATTTATTTGGAAAGAATGCTGCAGTGATTCAGAAACAACTTTTGCCGGATACTTATTCGAAGAAAGATTTTGTCCAAATGTTGGGTAATGCGATGTATACATTACCAGCCAGAAAATTGGCTGATTTCTTGATTCAAAAGAGTAATGCGGAGATTTACTGTAACTATGCAAAAGTTTTTGATGGTCAGCATGGTGGAGTTGTAAAGTTTCTAAATACTACTAATGGAGAATTGAATATCGACTATCGGAGCAATCAAACGCACATGATTAATTTAGTTTGTGAATTTATTATGAGCGGCAAGCCTTACGATGAAACAATAAAATACGAGTGGCCTGTTTATGACAGTGACCGTTTGGTTTTGGAATTGGATTCGGACGATTTGAAGAGTGTCTCGATAATTAATCAGCGTTATCCAAAGGATTTTCCTTGGCAATCATATAAAGTGTAAAAAAAATATGCCATAAATGCCTGTTACACGGCATTGTTAAATTACTATATAAAAATTATATTGCAATTTATATAAATGGACTTTAAAATGTAGCTGTTGTGCTTAGAATTTAAGCAATTTTTGCTTAGGATTTTAGAGGTGGGATGTTTGGAAAGAAAGTATTCATTTTTCGTTACAACAGCATTTATACTTTTGGATTTGGTTGCAGCAGTGATGACGCAGTTGAATATTATCAGTGCTAAAGTCGGGGTTACGACAAGTGTACTTTTAATTGTCGCTTTAGTATTACTAACGAGAGTGTTCACAAAAGTCAATTTTAAACGTGGTAAGCTGGTAATTTCTTTATTCATGGCGCTATTCTTATCATTGATTTTTGTAACATCGGTGGCAATTTAATTAAAATAGAATATTTTTTGGAGGGGATTGTAGTTTTGCTACAATCTTTTTTAGTGCCATCCAAAAGTTAATACTGCTTAAAAGAGGGGTTTTATGTCAAATCGTGCATCGAAAAGGACCATCATAGGTGTTACTTTTCTAGTTTTAAGTATTTTTTACACATTTTTATTTTCACCGTATGGAAATATTCGGTTGATCGACAGTTTTGATATGCTGTTTCATTTGAATCGGATTGACAGTTTAGGAAATATTCTTAATTCGCCAGTCAATTTTGATTATTGGAATCATGTTGGAAATATTACGAGTCTTTTTTATCCGTGGTTAACAATTTCACCAGGATATTTAATTTTTAAAATTTTTGGTAATCCAGTTTTAAGTTTCTTGATCTTCTTAACCTTGATTACATTTTTAACCTTTATCAGTGCTTATTATTTTATGGAAAAATATTCCAATGATACATTACAAGCTGTTTTATTCTCGATTATTTATACACTGTCATTTTTCAGATTGGCCAGTGTCTTTTATCGAGTTGGTTTAGCAGAATATATTTCTTATATTTTTATTCCTATGGTGTTTTACGCTTTTGCTAAGATGCTGGCGGGTGAATTTAATAAGTGGCCATTATTTGCCTTAGGAATAGCTTTGATAATTATGACGCATCCATTGACGGCATTTATTACGATCGTAATGTTGATTCCTTTGGTATTTTTAGTTTTATTCTCAAAAGTTTCGCATAGTTGGAAATATTGGGGCCAGCTAATTTTAGCTGGAATTCAAGCGATATTGATGGTTGCTGTGGCAATTCTGGGCTTTGTTTTACCGATGTTAGAACAAAAACGTGCTGTTACTACTAATCGACCAGCACTATTGGATTTGACTCAAACGGCTCAAAAACCATTGGTTTTAGCAATGAATTCATTGCACACTGATGTAAGAAGTTATTCTTTAGGTATTATTTCTCTAGCAACGTTACTAGTTATTCTGCTATTTATCTGGAAAGATAAATTTGCTTACAAATTAGTAGCAATTGAAGCAATTATTGGTTTAGTGATTTCTACAAGTGTTTTTCCTTGGAAATATTTACAAGATACTTTTTTTAATTTCTTACAATTTCCCTGGAGATTTTTAAATCTAGTTACGTTCTTTCTAGCAATTTATTTGAGTCATATTCTAGCTCAACTTTTGAAAAAACGTTCACCAGTTTTGAAATTATTTGTCTTGATTTTGACGGTAGCAGCCTGTGTAACACAAGTATTTATTAGTGGTACCAATCTTAATCGCCAACCATCGCCAATTGAATCAGTAACAGCTAAGAATGGTAATCACTATATTCAGAGTTTTGATCAAAAAGATTATTATCCGGTGAACAGTTTGAAATATAGTGATCAATTAAAGCAACACAAATTTTTGGTCAATAATAAACAAGCATCGTTGCCATTTACAACGACACCTAATATTTATCTGGTAAGCTATTATAATAAAGATTCAGTTAAAATGGATATTCCGGTTCTTTTCTATAAAGGAATTGATGTTTCAATAAATAATGAAAAGGTCGCTCCCAAGGTTTCGCAACGGGGTACCGTTCAAATCAAAACCCAGACTGGACAAAATAATATCGAAATTAGTTATCACTATACTTTGATTGCCAAGTTTTCGATGCTAGTAAGTATAATCGGTTTGTTGATCTTGATTTTATTAACAATGAATGCAGGATTTTGGAAAAATTTAACAAATATGGTTGAAAAGTAATTAAATTTTTGCTATATTTTATAAGTTGCAATCACTATTGCATCTACAACCGCTCAAAATTAGGTTTAAGCTTAGTGCACCTAACTGGCGAGTCTTAGAAGGGAGTGTACACTTATGTACGCAATTATTAAAACTGGTGGTAAGCAATATAAAGTTGAAGAAAATGTTTCAATTTATATTGAAAAGCTTGATGTCAAAGAAGGGGACGCAGTTACATTTGATGATGTAATCTTAGTTTCTGATGGCAAGTCTGTTAAAATTGGTAGCCCTGTAGTTGAAGGCGCTAGTGTTTCTGGTAAAGTAGAGAAACAAGGTAAGGAAAAGAAAGTTGTTACTTACAAATACAAACCTAAGAAGCATTCACACAAAAAGACAGGTCACCGTCAACCATATACAAAGGTACTTATCGACAGTATCAAAGGTTAATTAACATGATTAGGGCGAGTTTTCACCAGAATTCAGATCAACAGATTGATTCCTTTTTAATTAAAGGACATGCTGATTCGGGGCCTTATGGTCAAGATTTAGTCTGTGCTGCTGTTTCGGCAGTAACAATTGGAACAATCAACAATCTGGAGAAGCTTACTAAAGCCGTGCCTCAGGTTGTCATGGATGAGGTAAATGGTGGTCATTTAGGTTGCCAATTTGACAAAGCGATATCGCATGATACTGCCTTGTTATTGGATAATTTATTTTGGATATTGAAAGATATTGAAGGTAGTTATTCAAAAAACATTGAAGTTCAAGTACAAAAAAATAAGATAGATCTTGATTAGGAGGTAAACTTCATGCTTAAGATGAATTTACAATTTTTCTCTCACCATAAGGGTGGTGGATCAACAAGTAACGGCCGTGATTCAGCAGGTCGTAGATTAGGTGCTAAGCGTGCTGATGGCCAAGCTATCACTGCTGGCTCAATTATTTACAGACAACGCGGTACAAAAATTCACCCAGGTGTTAATGTAGGTCGCGGTGGCGATGATACATTGTTCGCGCTTGCAGATGGTGTCGTTAAGTTCGAAAGACTTGGCAGAGACAAGAAACAAGTTTCAGTATATTAATATATTGATTAAAAAGAGGACATTGTTCCTCTTTTTTTTATATAATTAAGTATGAGTTATTGCCATTAGTACCAAAACATTGGTAAGATAATGTATAGTGTTTTATCGGTAAAATCTGACAAAACAAGGGAGAATAGAATGTCAATTTCAGTAAATGAATTTAAAAATGGACTTACAATTGAAGTAAAAGATAGTATCTGGCGTGTTGTAGAATTTCAGCATGTTAAGCCAGGTAAAGGTGGAGCTTTCGTTCGTTCTAAGTTAAAGAACCTAAGAACCGGTGCCGTTCAAGAAATGACTTTCAGATCAACTGCTAAAGTTGAAAAGGCAAGTATTGAAAGTAAAAAGATGCAATATCTATATGCAGATGGTGAAAACCACGTGTTCATGGATACAACAACTTATGAACAACTAACAATTCCGGCAGAACAAATTCAAGAACAATTGAAGTACTTGAAAGAAAACATGGAAGTTAGTGTTATGTTGTACAACGGCGAAACTATCGGTGTTGATATCCCTAATACAGTTGATCTTAAGGTTACTGAAACCCAAGCATCAATTAAGGGTGATACACAATCAGGTGGTTCAAAACCAGCTACAATGGAAACAGGCCTAGTTGTGCAAGTACCATTCTTCGTTAACGAAAGTGATACATTAACTATTAATACACAAGATGGTACTTACATTTCACGTGCTTAATTAATAACTGATTATGGAGATAAAAGTTTATGGCTGAACAAAAATATGTTTCTCTACAACAAGATAGTGGAAAAGTTAACGGTAATGTTGAAATATCACATCAAGTTATTGAGATTCTTCTGGGAATTGCTACAAACCAAATTGATGGAGTTTATGAAATGCGTGGAACTATCTCTAATCGGATAGATTCACTTTTCGGCCGAATCAATCATGGTAAGGGCGTTGATGTGTCGTTCAACGATGATAAAGTATCTGCGGATGTTTATGTATATTTGAATTATGGCGTATCGATCCCCAAAGTATCATTGGAGATCCAAAAATCAGCCATTGAACAACTTGAATTCATGACCGATTTAGACTTAAGTGAGATTAACGTGCATGTTGTAGGACTAATCGCTAAGAAAGAATCTGGCGAAATAGAGCGTGTAACAACAGATAAAAAGGAATAAAACTAGTGATAAACAGACATAAGATCAGAGAACTCGCAGTTCAATCACTATTTTCTATTGAAACTACTAAAGACACTCCAGATGTAGCAATCGCATCTACCATGCAACTATGCGACCTAACTGATGAAGCGGTGCCTGATTATTTAACTTTTCTAGTTTCTGGTGCAATCGAACATCAAGATGACCTTGATAAAGAGATTGCTGAACATCTGAAGAATAAATGGACCGTCAAACGTCTTTCGAGAATTGATCGTTCAATTTTACGAATCGGATTATTTGAAATGGAAAATAGTTTAGAAGTACCAAAGAAGGTAGCCATCGATGAATCAATCGAAATGGCTGGTGAATTTGGCGACAAGGACTCTAAGTCCTTTGTTAATGGTATTTTATCTAATTTTGTAGAGGGATAAGGCTGGTAAATTTACCAGCCTTTTTATGGTGATTAGTATGAAATTATTAGAAGGTAAAAAAGTAGCTGCAGCCTTAGATGAAACGATGACTAAACGGGTTGAAGATTTAAAGAAAAAGGGTGTAACTCCTGGACTTGCTGTGATTTTAGTCGGTGAGAATAGTGCCAGTGCCGTTTATGTACGTAATAAGAAACGTCGTGCTGAGAAACTAGGAATTAATTTTCAACTGATTCATTTTGACGAAACAGTTTCCGAAAGAGAACTGTTAGCCAAAATTGATGAGTTAAATAATGATAAAGATGTTGATGGATTCATTGTTCAATTGCCAGTTCCTGATCATATCGATGAGGATAAAGTAATTGAAGCAATTGATCCTAACAAAGATGTTGATGGGTTTACACCCATCAGTGTAGGGAATCTCTGGATTGGTACACCACTAACTAAACCAGCTACTGCTTCAGGGATTTTAATGATGTTGGATCATTATGGTGTTGACCTTGATGGCAAAAATGTTGTTATTGTTGGCCGTAGTAATATTGTTGGGAAACCAACTGCTGCTTTGATGTTGGATCGTAATGCCACTGTAACGATCACACATTCACATACTAAGAACCTTAAAGAAATAACAAGTAAGGCTGATGTGCTAGTTGTAGCCATTGGAAGAGCCAAGTTTATTACACAAGATTATGTCAAAGACCAAGCAATTGTTATTGATGTCGGAATGGATCGTGACGAAAATGGCAAGCTTTGTGGAGATGTTGATTTTGATGATGTTGCAGACAAGGCTGCAATGATGACACCCGTTCCTGGTGGTGTTGGTCCAATGACGATTACTGCATTAGTAGATCAAGTGATTGAATTAGCCGAAGGCAGGGCAAATGGAAAGTGATCAATATTTAACAGTCACGGCTTTAAGCCAATATTTGAAGAGAAAATTTGACGTGGACCCTTATTTGGGCCACGTTTATTTGGTAGGCGAGATTTCTAACTTTAGAATGCGTCCACATGCTCATCAATACTTTTCCTTAAAGGATGATAAAGCTAAAATAGCAGCAATTATGTTCAAAGGTAGTTTTGAAAAAGTTAAATTTAAGCCGGAAGAAGGAATGAAAGTTCTTGTCCAAGGCCGAATTTCTCTATATGAACCATCTGGTTCATATCAAATCTATATTGATTCAATGGAACCGGTTGGATTGGGTGCTTTGTATGCTGCTTATGAGCAGTTGAAGAAGAAACTATCCGATCAGGGTATCTTTGATCTACCAAAAAAAGAGATTCCTAAGTTTCCTAAACGAATTGCTGTCGTAACTAGTCAGTCAGGTGCTGTTATTCATGATATTATGACGACTGTTTCCAGAAGATACCCAATCGTTCAATTGGTTTTGTATCCCGCTCAGGTTCAAGGACAAGAAGCAGCGGGAACAATTGTTCAACAGTTGAAACGAATCAATGAAACTGGGGACTTTGATACGATTATCATTGGTCGTGGTGGTGGATCGATTGAGGACCTCTGGCCATTTAATGAAGAAATAGTTGCTGAAGCTATCGTCAATAGTAAGATTCCGGTGATCAGTTCTGTTGGTCATGAAACTGATACGACGATTGCCGATCTGGTGGCTGACCTTCGAGCTGCAACCCCAACAGCCGCTGCTGAATTAGCAACGCCTGTTTTAAGTGAAGTTTTGCTGCAGTTACAGGGGCTGAATACAAGACTCTACAACGCACAAAACAACATTATAGGTAATTACCGTAACCGAGTGGATTCGTTGTCTCAGAATGCCTTTTTACAGCATCCTGAACGTATCTATGAGGTTTACCTACAAAAGGTCGATTATCTACAAGATAAATTGCATCAAAATTTAAATAATACTTTGAATCGCTCCAAAACAAATTTGATTCAGTATGCCAATCGTTTGGTCCGTGTTTCACCACGAGATCAAATTTATAGCTATGGCAATCAGGTCAATCGTAATTATCAGATTTTGATCAATAATGTTAATAAAGTTATCAATAAAAACCGTAATGTATTTAATAGTCGGGTGGCCGCTTTGGATTCATTAAGTCCACTGAAGACTTTGAGCCGGGGCTATGCTATTCCAACTACTAAATCAGGTAAAGTATTAAGAGATGTTTCTGATTATAAAATTGATCAAGAAGTTGATCTACACGTTAGAAACGGAAATGTTAAGTTAATAACCAAAGAAGTAAGCGAGGATAATGATGGCTGAGAAAAAAAAGACATTTGAAGAAAATCTAGCTGATCTAGAAGAAATTGTGACTAATCTTGAATCAGGAAACGTCCCCTTGGAAGAAGCTATGGAAAAATTCAAGAAAGGTGTTACCTTGAGCAAGGATCTTGAAAAGACTCTTAGTGATGCTGAAGCAACTGTAACTAAAATCATGACTAAAGATGGCCAAGAGATCAATGTCAAGAATGATCAGGATGAAGGAAAAGATTAATTATGCAAATTAAAAACTTTCCTGAATTTTGTGAGCAAATATTACCAGATTTTAATCAGTTCTTAAATGAGCGTCTGACGACTGAAATTAAACAAGCAACTTTAAGAGATGCCATGCTTTATTCACTCGATGCCGGCGGTAAACGGGTTCGTCCCATGTTGTTCTTAGCAGTTGCTTATTCTAGTGGTGTGAAATTGGAAGATTTGCCTAAATACTTCGATATTGCCGGAGCAATCGAGTTAGTCCATACCTATTCCTTGATTCACGATGATCTACCAGAAATGGATGATAGCGATTATCGACGAGGGAAGTTGGCTAATCACAAGCAATTTGGAGTTGGTCCAGCAGTTCTTGCTGGTGATGGTCTATTGACTCAAGCTTTTTATTGGATAGCCAAATCAAGTTTGGATACTGACAAAAGAATGGCAGCAGTTAGAATTTTGGCTCATAATGCTGGTCCCATGGGCATGGTTGCTGGACAAATGACTGACATCACTATGGAAGATAAACAGTTAAATGAAACTGAATTAACAACTTTACATAAACAAAAGACAGCAGATTTAATGACCGCTGCCGTAACAATAGGTGCTTTTTGCGCCGGTCATGAATTATCTAAACATTTAGTTCAATATGCGAATGATATTGGTTTAGCATTTCAACTGAAAGATGATTTAAATGATGCCGATGACGGTGAAGACGACGACAAAAATACCTTCCCAAATTTGATTGGCAAAGCAGCTACGGAGACTAAATTAAATGATTTAGTTAAAGATGCTTTGAACGCAGTTTTGAAGGAAGAAAAATTCGATAAAAACTTACTGGTAAGCTTTTTGGATTATTTTAAAGAATAGGTGACATATATTGGCAAAAGAAAGAATAGATGTTTTATTAGTTCAACAAAATTTATTTGAGTCACGGGAACAAGCAAAACGTTCAGTTATGGCAGGTGAAGTTTATAATCAAGATAATCTTCGCTTTGATAAGCCAGGTGAAAAGGTTGCAGCTGATACCGTTTTTCATTTAGCAAAGAACGCTCATAGCAAATACGTTAGTCGTGGTGGCTACAAGCTTGAAAAGGCTTTGAAGTCATTTGATATTGACTTAAAAGATCGTATTTGTTTGGATATTGGTTCTTCAACAGGTGGTTTTACCGATGTAGCATTGCAAAATGGTGCCACAATGGTTTATGCCTTGGATGTTGGTTACAATCAATTGGCCTGGAAGCTTCGTCAAGATGAACGGGTTGTTGTGATGGAACGAGTAAACTTCCGTTATAGTAAACCAGATGATTTTCACGAAGGTCTACCTGCTTTTGCGATGACTGATGTTTCATTTATTTCTTTGGAATTGATTTTGCCACCAATGTTCAATATTATTCTGCCGGGATCTGATGCTGTTTGTTTGATCAAGCCTCAATTTGAAGCGGGACCAGAAAATGTTGGTAAGCATGGAATCGTTCGTGATCATAAAGTTCATAAGATGGTATTGGAAAAAATCACTAATTTTGCCAAAACAGCTGGATTTATTGTTTCTGGGTTAGACTTCTCACCTATTAAAGGTGGCGAGGGTAACATTGAATTCTTGATGCATATTCAAAAACCTGAGACAGATCAGGCTGGCGAAATTCTTGAGAATGTTTCAGTTGAAAAGACTATGGAAGCAGCATACTCGAATCTTAACAAATAGGTGAAATAATGCTAAAAAAACTAATAATCAATAACTTTGCGATCATCAACAAATTGCAAATTGATTTTCATGATGGGATGACAGCTTTGACCGGTGAAACTGGTGCAGGTAAGTCAATTATTATTGATGCTTTAGGATTATTGGTCGGAAGCAGATCGTCAATTGATTTTATTAGAACAGGACAAGAGCAACTTAATGTGCAGGGACTATTTGAAGTGAAATCAAGTAGTCCTCTTTTTGCTATCTTGGATGAATATGGGATTGCTCATGATGATAACCAGATTATTATCAAACGAGAGATTAATCGTAAAGGCCGAAATGTTTGTCGAATTAACAATGAACTAGTTAAGACCAATGTCTTACGTCAAGCAGGGCGTTTTTTAGTTGAAATCCATGGGCAAAATCAACAACAGGAATTATTGAATGAAGACAATCATATCAATATTTTGGACCGGTTTGCCGATGATAAATTTCAAAATGATTTATTAAAATATCAGGGTCTATTCAGTGATTATCTTGATAAACGAAGTCGTTTACGAACAATTCAGAAAAATTCTCAGAATTTAGTTCAACGAATTGATATGTTAAAGTTTCAAATTGAAGAGATTGACAGTGCCAAATTAGTTGTCGGTGAAGACGATAAATTAGAAGATGAAAAGAATCAGTTATCTAATTTTGAGAAAATTAGTTCATCTTTACAAGAGAGTTATCGAGGGTTATCCGAAAATAATATCGGCGTAGTTGATGCTTTAGGAAACGTTCGTGATCAACTAGAGGATATTATGGATTATGATAATTCATATAAGGAGCTGTATGATTCAATTAATGGAGCTTATTATCAGTTACAGGATAATGCTGCCACTATTTCTGATCAGTTGGATAATTTAGATTTTGATGAAAACCGTTTGGATAATATTCAAAAGCGTTTAATTACCTTGGACAGTTTGAAAAAGAAATATGGCCCTACGCTTGATGAAGTGATTGATTTTGGTGAAAAGGCTCATCGCGAATTGTCAGAGATCGATATTGATGATAATACTGAAGCAGCGTTGGAAAAGGATATTGCTGATTCCCAGACGGAGTTGATCAATTTGGGTAAGGAAATTTCGAAAAAACGTCATAAAACTGCCACAGCCCTAGAGAAGTCGATCAATCACCAGTTAAAAGATCTCTATATGCCGAATGCTAAATTTGGAGTGTCCTTTACATCATTAGATGAGAGTTTATCTGTTAATGGAATCGATCAAATTCACTTTGACTTGAAAACTAATATTGGTGAAGATTTTAAACCATTAGTCAGAGTAGCTTCCGGTGGGGAACTTTCCCGTGTGATTTTGGCTTTTGAGGCTATCATTGCTGAAAAGATGAACGTTGAAACAATTGTTTTTGATGAAATTGATACTGGAGTTAGTGGTCGAGTTGCACAAGCAATCGGTGATAAGATCTATAAGGTTTCACAATTTTTGCAAGTGCTTTGTATCACGCATTTGCCACAAGTTGCTGCAATGAGTGATCTACAATTTGAGATTGAAAAAGAGACCGTTAAGGATAAAACGGAAACAAAAGTTTCCTTACTTAACGATCTCCAAAGGATTGAAGCTATTTCATTGATGTTGGCTGGAACTAAAGTGACTGATTTAACTAGGCAGCATGCTCAAGAATTATTAGAGCTAGCCCAAGGTGAACAAAAACGTTTAGACTAGATTGATTGACTTGATTTGATTGAGTGCGATGATACCAAAAAGAGCTGAATTGACTTTGAAAACAAATTTATTCTTATTAACTTGTGAAATAAATTTGCCTTGAAGTTGTTTGTCGTTTAACATTGTAATAACGACAGAATATTTTTTAGAAAAACTCTGTTCTGCAAAAATCTGTAATTGCATTAAAGGCATCTGCTTGATTTGAAGTTGAGACTTAGGCTCAAGATTAAAATCGAAGTTATTATTAATAAAGTTAGTGGTATTGTTGATTAGATTTGTAGTGAAACGATTGCGTAATTGTCTTGCTTGCATTTTTAAACCCCCGAACACTTGTTTGTATCTACATTATACGAACCCATGTTCGAAAGAGCAACTTTATTTTTTTATTTCTTAATGTTTTTTTATCTTGACTAAGTATAAACGCTTGAAAAACGTGTGATTTTATTGCATTATAGATATCATATTATATAGATAGTAGGGATAATTTAATTATGTCAACAAGGGGAATGTTAATCGTTTTATCAGGTCCATCTGGAGTAGGTAAAGGAACTGTTAGAAAAGCAATGTTAAAGAATTCATCAATTAAATTTGATTATTCTGTTTCAATGACTACTCGTCAAATGCGTCCTGGTGAGGTCGATGGAGTTGATTACTATTTCCGAACAAATGAAGAATTTGAAGAAGAAATCAAGAATGACGGAATGCTAGAATACGCTAAGTATGTCGATCATTATTATGGAACACCTTTAAAATATGTTAACCAGAAGTTAGATGCTGGAATTGATGTTTTATTGGAAATTGAAGTTAATGGTGCGATGCAAGTCCGTGAAAAAATGCCTGATGGTGTCTTTATTTTCCTTACTCCACCTGATTTGACTAGTTTAAGAGATCGTATTACTCATCGTGGAACAGACGACGAAAAAACAATCGATAAACGCATGGAAAAGGCCAAAAAAGAGATTCAAATGATGACAAGCTATGACTATGCTGTTGTAAATGATAAAATACCTAATGCAGTTGAAAAAATTGAAGGTATAATTAGAAGTGAACACTTAAGAGTGGCACGTGTAATTGACCAATACAAAAAAATAATAGGAGATTAATAATTTATGATTATTTATCCATCAATTGATAAGCTTTTAGACCGAGTTGATTCTCGTTATTCACTAGCAGTTCTTGCAGCTAAGAGAGCACACCAACTTGAAGACGGTGATATTGAATTACTAAACAAGTACGAATCACCAAGAACTGTTGGTCGTGCTTTTGAAGAAATTGCTGATGACAAGATTGAAATCGATCCTAATTCAATTCTTCTTGAAAAAGAAGCTGAAAAGATCGAAGAAGAGAAAAAAGAAGATAACTAGTAAAAATTATTCCTTCACTGATTTTCGAATTAGTGGGGGATTTTTTATTCTAAAATAAAAATTTTATAAGTTAAATTTTTTGATAGGTGGTTTTTATGTCAGTAGCAGAGATAATTGTAGATGTACCTACAATGCAAACTAACAGACCTTTTGAATATTTGATACCAGAAACGCTAACTGATGTGGTTGTACCAGGGATGCGAGTTGAAGTTCCTTTTGGACGTGGTAGGAGAAAAATTCAAGGATTTGTCATGAGAGTCAAAGAGACGAGTGACTTCCAAGGTAAATTAAAACCAATTGCTCGTGTGATCGATTTGAAACCAGTATTGTCCGATGAAATGTTAAAACTATCTTACTGGTTGGCTGATCGAACATATTCTTTTCAAATATCCTGTTTGCAGACAATGTTGCCAAGTGTCATGCGGGCTAAATATAAACAATATGTTGTTGCGATTGATGAGGTTGATCCAGAAGTGGTGCGCTTATTTAACGGTAAACCAACTTTTGAGATTACTGGTCAATTGGATGATGAGACGATAAAATTAATAAATAGATTACGAAGAAATAATAAAATTGATATTCAATATGTGGTTGAGAACCAGGCATTACAAGTTAAACGTCAAGCTGTGACAACCGATTTGAATGTGATCCAGCTTCATGAAGCCAAGAGTAAATTAAGAGCTAATGCCAAATCACAAATTAAATTGTTAGAATATTTGGCAGATCATTTAGATGAATTACCGATTGAATTCAGTGATTTACAAAAAGAATTTGGGGTTTCACGGGCCGCTATTAAAACGGCTGAAAAAAATGATTTAGTTAGGGTCGTTGAAGTTACTAAATTACGTAAACCAGTGGGAATTACTCCGGAACAGACGACCAAAATGAAATTAACTGAAGAGCAACAAGCGGCTGTCGACCAGATCAATTCAGCTATTGAAACAGAGAATCCTCAAACTTTCTTAGTTGAAGGTGTAACTGGTAGTGGTAAGACGGAAGTTTATTTGCAGACAATTGAAAAGGCCTTACAACAAGAGAAAACGGCCTTGATGTTAGTTCCTGAAATTTCTTTGACGCCGCAAATGGTCAACCGAGTGGTTGGTCGATTTGGTGATCAAGTTGCTGTATTACACAGTGGTTTGTCGAATGGTGAGCGTTATGATGAATGGACCCGAATTGAAAATCGAGATGTTAAAGTAGTTGTAGGAGCAAGAAGTGCTGTTTTTGCACCTTTGGAACATATTGGCTTGATCATTATTGATGAGGAACATGAAGGTAGTTACAAGCAGGATGACAACCCTAGATATCACGCACGAGATGTTGCTTTGTGGCGTGCTCAAGTCAATAAATGTCCAGTTGTTTTAGGAAGTGCCACGCCGTCATTGGAATCTAGAGCCCGAGCTGAAAAGGGTGTTTATCAATTAATTAGAATGAAAAAGCGGATCAATAATAAAAATCTGCCTCAAGTAAAGATCGTAGATATGCGTGATTCAGAGAATTCAGCGGTTAAAGGTGATTTTTCACCAG
This sequence comes from Companilactobacillus kimchiensis, assembly GCF_001438805.1. Lineage (GTDB taxonomy): Bacteria > Bacillota > Bacilli > Lactobacillales > Lactobacillaceae > Companilactobacillus > Companilactobacillus kimchiensis. The sequence goes on along the minus strand of NZ_JQCF01000035.1, from coordinate 8,481 downwards.
TTCTGAGGGAAAATCTACAAGAAACGTTGGATCAACATAACCAGGCGATTATTCTATTGAATCGCCGTGGTTATTCATCATTTATGATGTGTCGTGAATGTGGTTTTGTTTTGAAGTGTCCTAATTGTGATGTTTCGCTGACCTATCATAAAGATCTTGGTAAAATGAAATGTCATTATTGTGGACATGATGAACCAGTTCCCCAATTTTGCCCTAATTGTAAAAGCAAAAAGATTGGTTTTTATGGAACAGGTACACAAAATATTGAACAACAATTAAACGATTTGTTTCCACAGGCACGGGTTTTACGGATGGATGTGGATACGACCAGAAGAAAAGGCGCCCATGCCAAAATTTTAAAACAGTTTGGTGATCATAAAGCCGATATATTGTTGGGGACACAAATGATTGCTAAGGGATTGGATTTTCCCGATGTGACTTTAGTTGGCGTAATCAATGCTGATACAACTTTGAGTTTGGCTGATTTTCGCGCTAGTGAGAGAACTTTTCAATTGTTGACGCAAGTTAGTGGTCGAGCTGGTCGGGCTGAAAAAACTGGTCATGTAGTAATTCAAACGTTTAATCCCGATCATTATGCGATCAAGGATGCTTCAACACAGGATTATGAAACCTTCTTTAAACAAGAGATGTATATCAGACACCAATCTAATTACACACCGTATTACTTCACAGCTTTGATCAGTGTAGCCAATCAGGATGAGGGTAAAACTTTAAAACAAAGTTATTGGCTGAAAAAACAGTTACAAACAGCTTTATCGAAGGATGCAATTCTCTTAGGACCAAGTCCTACGATGATTTCTCGGAAACAAAACAAATATTATTATCAAATTATTGTAAAATATAAGCATGAGCCAAAATTACATCAGAGATTATTAGAGATTTTAAATGAAACTCAAGCTGATGCCAAAAATGGATTTACGATTGCAATCGACAATGAACCACAACACATTGATTAGTGAGGATGATTAAATGACAAAAGTTATATTTTTAGGTACACCAGAATTTTCTGCTACGGTTTTGAAGGGACTTTTACGCGAAGGTTATGATGTGATTGCTGCAGTGACACAGCCAGATAAACCAGTCGGCCGTAAACAGAAGTTACAAAAAAGCCCAGTTAAATTAATTGCTGAAGATGAAAATATTAAATTATTTCAACCAGTTAAGTTACCTGGCAGTCCAGAAGTTGAGGAATTAAAGGCTTTACAAGCTGACTTGATTATTACCGCGGCCTATGGACAATTTTTACCAACTAGTTTCTTGAACTCAGCTAAAGTGGCGGCAATTAATGTCCATGGATCATTATTACCTAAGTATCGTGGTGGGGCTCCAATTCAATGGTCACTTCTAAATGGTGACAAGGAAACTGGAATTACCATCATGTATATGGTTAAAGGTATGGATGCTGGCGATATCATCAGCCAAGAAAAAATAACCATTGAAAAAGATGATGATAATGGTAGTTTATTTGATAAGATGGCATTAGTTGGCCGTGAATTATTGTTGGATACGATACCTAAGATTTTGAGTGGTGATATTCAACCAATTCAACAAGATCCAGACCAAGTGGTATTTTCACCTAATATTTCCAAAGACCAAGAGCATATTGATTTTACTAAATCGGCTGAACAAGTTTCTGACCAAATCAGAGCTTTGAGTCCTGATCCAGGTGCTTGGACATTGTTAGATGGTCAAAGAACGAAGATGTATCAAACAGAGGTAGTCAAAATTGATTCTGATCAAGCAGTTGGAACGGTTTCAGAATTAGATAAGAAGAAATTGGTCATCGTTGCTGGTGATGGTCAAGGTGTTTCAATCAAAAAGATTCAACCCGCTGGTAAAAAAGTTATGGATATTGCCAACTATATGAATGGTTTAGGCAAAAACTTAGAAAAAGGACAACAAGTCATTGATGAAAAATAATCCCCGAGCATTAGCTGTTGAAGCATTAACGAGAGTCTTCCAAAATAAGGCATATTCAAATATCGAAATTAGTAATATTTTAAATAAATCCGATATGTCAGACGCTGACAGTCGTTTGATGACAAATATTGTTTATGGTGTGATCCAAAATAAATATGTCTTGGAATATCAATTAGATCCATATCTTAAAGATAAGAAACTTGACCTTTGGTTAAACTTGCTTTTACAAACAGCTGTTTATCAAATGGCTTATTTAGATAAGATCCCGGCCCATGCGATTTTGAATGAATCAACTGAAATTGCTAAACAACGTGCTAATCAAGGTGCTGGTAATCTGGTCAATGCGGTTTTAAGAAATTTCCAACGTCATGGTTCAAGAGTTATGCCGGGAAGTGATTCTGTTTTTGATATGAGTCGTTTGTACAGTGTGCCTCGTTGGTTAGTTGATCTATTTGAAAAAGAACAAGGATTGGAAAAAACTGAAGAAATTTTGAAATCAATCAATCATCCTTCACATATTTCTATTCGAGTAAATACTAATAAAACTACAGTCGCTGATTTAAAGAAAACCTTGGACGAACAAGGTTTTGACATGAGTTTAAGCAAAATTTCACCAGTTGGTTTAGTATGTGAACATGGTAATTTAGTTAACACTGAAGAATTCCGAGAAGGACTCTATACTATTCAAGATGAAAGTTCGATGTTGGTTGCTCCAGCTTTGGACGTTCAACCTGATAGTAAAGTTCTTGATGCTTGTGCTGCTCCTGGTGGTAAAACAACTCATATTGCTAGCTATTTGAAGTCTGGTGAGGGTGAAGTTACAGCTTTAGATATCCACAAACACAAGACCAAGCTAATTCTTGAAAATAGCGAACGAATGGGTTATAGCGATATTATAAGTACCGGAGCTATTGATGCTAGAAAGGCTAAAGAGGTACTTAATACTACTTTTGATCGAATTTTAGTTGATGCACCATGTTCTGGTTTAGGTTTGATGAGAAGAAAGCCTGAATTAAGATACTTCCGTCATGAAGAGGATTTAAGAAACCTACAAAGAGTTCAATTAGAAATTCTTGATAGTATGGTTGACCTTTTGGATGTTGACGGAAAAATGGTCTTTAGTACATGTACTTTTGATGATGCAGAAAATGAACAAGTTGTAGAGAAATTTTTAGCAGCACATAAGAATTTCGAACTAGTACCTGTCAAGCATGATGAAGTAATGAGTAAGTCGGTCAAAAATGGCATGCTCAAAGTTCTACCAAGTGACTACTTTACAGATGGATTCTTTATAGCTACTTTTGTGAGAAAAAACTAAAGAGGTAAGGTCTAAACTGATGGAATATGCACTATTAACTGATGTTGGTAAGCTTAGAGAAAACAATCAAGATTATGTGAATGTTTTCAAGAATAAGAAAGATATTGTGTTTGGAATTGTTGCTGATGGGATGGGTGGTCATCGTGGTGGTGATGTTGCCTCTGATATGGCAGTTTCTCATTTAGGACACAATTTTGAAGAATCCGAAGTTGAAGATATAGAAGAGCTTCGGGAATGGATTATTCGAGAATTGAGTAAAGAAAATGATCGAATCGTGTCGGTTTCTAATCAATTTGATGATTTAAACGGTATGGGTACCACTATGGTTGGAGTCTTTTTTGTGGGAACAAAGATGATGGTCGTAAATGTCGGGGATTCTAGATGTTATATCTATACTGATGGTGAATTAAAACAACTCAGTGTCGATCATTCATTGGTTCATGAGTTATTAGAAACTGGGCAGATCAGTCCTGAAGAGGCTGAAAATCATCCACAGAAGAATATCATTACACAAACATTGGGAGTCTCTCAAACAGTCCAACCACGTGTGAAAAATTTTGATTTGATCGATAATGCAATCATTCTTTTGTGTACTGATGGTTTAACTAACATGGTTCCTGAAAATGAAATTAAAGATATTTTGTCGAAAAAGATGAGCTTGGAAACGAAATGTCATATTTTAATCGACAAGGCTAATGCTGCCGGTGGAAGAGATAATATTACCGCCTTACTCTTTTCTACTAAAGATAACGGAGGTAATCATTAGATGGAGAAAGGTTACCTAGTAGGTGGTCGTTATGAGATCCTAGGTACACTTGGTGAAGGCGGAATGGCCAATGTTTATTTGGCCAATGACACACTTTTGAATCGTAAGGTAGCAGTAAAGGCCTTACGATATGATCTTCAAGATGATGAATCTGTTAAAAGGAGATTTGGGCGTGAAGCCAAGGCAACTAGTGGTCTCTCCAATCCCAATATCGTTAACGTTTTAGATGTTGGAAATGATGATGGGGTTCAATACATTGTGATTGAATACGTCGATGGTCCGAACTTAAAGAAATATATCCGGACACATTTTCCGATTTCATATAGTGAAGTTGTCGATATTATGAAACAGATTTGTATGGCAGTCTCAGATGCGCATGAACATGGGATCATTCATCGTGATTTAAAACCAGAAAATATTTTGGTTGATGAAAAGAAGAGTCCTATTCAGGTCAAAGTATCTGATTTTGGAATTGCGCTAGCTTTAAGTGAGCGTTCAATTACGAGAACTAACTCACTATTGGGATCTGTTCATTACATGTCGCCTGAACAAATCAGAGGTCGCTCAGCAACTGTTCTATCCGATATCTATGCTTTGGGAATTATTCTCTTTGAATTGTTGACCAAACATGTTCCATTTACCGGAGATACAGCAGTGACAGTTGCTCTCAAGCATTCTAAAGAAGAAATGCCGGATCTACGTAAGATTGACCCTAATATTCCTCAACCACTTGAGAATGCTGTTTTGAAGGCTACAGCTAAGGATCCAGATCAACGCTATCAATCTGTAAAAGAAATGTGTGCTGATTTGACGACTTGCCTGATGCCAGAGCGTGCTGATGAGCCAAAGTTTATACCGATCCCCATAAATGATTTAGAAGAAACTCGGGTTATGGAGCCACTTGATGAAACAAGTGACAAGTCCGCTATGGGTGCTAATAAACCCCAAAAACTTAGTCGTAAACATAAAATTATTTTGCTTGCCTCGATCGTACCTTTAGTTTTGGTATTATTCCTGATTGCCATGGTGATCAAGAGTAATCAGGAAACTACCGTGCCAGATCTCTTTAATTTGACGGTCAAACAGGCTAATGTCATGTTGAAGAGTTCAAATCTGGCAGTCGGAGATATTTCGAAGGAAAACGATGACGATGTTGATGCTGGTCACGTTGTTAAATCAATTCCGACTAAGGGCTTAAAACTAAAAAATGGTGCGAAAGTTAATCTGGTCGTTAGTTTGGGTGCAACTTATTATAAGATGCCTAAATTAGTGGGTAAGGATTATGAGGATGTTTCTGATAATTTAAAGAAACGTGGTTTTAAAGTTAAGATTGATTATAAAGCAACCAATCAGTATGAAGCTGGGGTAATTATTAAACAGAGTATTCCTAGCGGTAAAAAGGTTGTAACTAAAAATAAATCACTTACTTTGACCATTGCTAAAACAAAGACTGTAAAACCAAAAGTTATCAAAGTACGTGATTTAACTGGCTATAACTTGAAGAGTATTCAAGATTATGCCAGTGAAACTGGACTTACTTTGAGTACTTCGAATCAATATTCTGATGATATTGAAGAAGGTCTTTTAGTTAGTCAAACACCGACTGCTAATAGTACAATTAGCCAAGGTGGGACATTAACTGTGGTTATGTCAAAGGGTCCAGATCCTGATAAGTCAACAACTAGTGATAAAGACAGTAATGGTAATAGTAATAGCAGCAATAGTAATAGCGGTAGTTCATCATCAACTAATACTGTCAATAAGGATATTACGATTCCTTATGATGCAAGTGGGAATAATAGCGTGACGATTTATATTTCAGACGCTACTCATAATATCAATACAGCATATAAGACGATGACGATCACTGCAGATACACCAGTAACATTGAGTTTTAATTTAAAAGATGGACAAACTGGATCCTATGTAGTCGAGCGCGATAATAAGACTGTGCTTGGTGGTTCAGTAAATGGGTGATGTATGGATAGAACAGGAAGAATTATAAAGTCGATCAGTGGATTTTATGATGTCGTTGATGATGAGAGCGAAGAAATAATCAGAACACGAGCACGTGGTAATTTCCGTAAACGTAAGATCAAACCGTTAGTTGGTGATAAGGTAACTTTTGATGCGACTGGTGATTTGGGTTATATTTTGGAAATCTTACCTCGTGAAAATAGTTTAGTTCGTCCTCCAATTGCTAATATTGATCAAGCAATCGTAGTTACTTCAGCAGCTGAACCTAATTTTTCAAGTAACTTGTTGGATAAAATTTTGGTCAATATCGAACATAATGGGATTGAACCATTAATTTATTTAACCAAGTCTGACTTATTGACTGATGATAAGTATCTGGAATTACAGAAGGTTCTCAAGGGTTATCAGGCGGCAGGTTATCAAATTTTTGATGATCAAGATAGTTATAATGAAGAGCAGATTGGACGGTTAGAGGCAACTTTTACTAATAAAGTAACTGTCTTTACCGGACAATCTGGTGCTGGTAAATCAACTTTATTGAATCATATTGATAAAGAATTGGGCTTAGCCACAGCTGCAATTTCCCAGGTTTTAAACCGTGGGAAACATACGACTAGACAAGTTTCATTATTTAATATTGCTGACGGATTAGTTGCTGATACGCCTGGATTTTCATCGATTGACTTAATGGAGATCACACCAGAAGAATTACCAACCTTATTCCCAGAATTTCTTGAATATAGCGGTGAATGTCAATTTAGAGGTTGCCGCCATGTGAATGAACCTAATTGTAAGGTCAAGGAAGAATTGGATGAGGGCAATATAATGCACAGTCGTTACGACGACTATTTATACTTTTTAAACGAAATTAATTCGTACAAAAAAAGATATTGAGGAGTTGAATTAAATGACAGTAAAAATTGCACCATCAATTTTGTCTGCAGATATAATGAACTTAGAGCGTGATGTCAGAGCTGCTGATCAAGCTGGAGCTGATGTTTTTCATATTGATATGATGGATGGTAACTTTGTACCTAACATGTCCTTTAGCCCTAGTGTGGTTGAAGGAATGCGTCGAGTAACTGACAAGCCACTTGATATCCATATGATGATGGAGAATCCTGATGCTTACGTTAAGCCAGTGATCGATGCTGGTGCTAATACCGTTTTGATTCATGCCGAAAGTACACAACATATTTATCGTTCAATCGAACTTGTAAAGAGTTTGGGTGCCAAAGCGGGAGTCGTTATTAACCCTGGTACACCATTGGAAACAGTTAAGGAATTGTTCCCAGTGATTGATCGTATTTTGGTTATGACAGTTAATCCTGGTTTCGGTGGTCAAAAATTTATTCCTGGTATGACAAAGAAGATTCAACGATTGGATCAACTTCGTCAAACAGCCGCTGATGATAATTTTGATATTGAGGTCGATGGTGGAATCAATGACGAAACCATTGTTCAATGTGCTAAAGCAGGTGCTGATATCTTTGTTGCTGGTTCATATCTTTTCAATGGTCAAGAAGGCTTGAAAGATCGAATTGATGGTTTACGTTCAATGGCTTTCGACGCCGAACGATGAACCGAGTAAATATTCTTTTGGGTGGACCTCAAAGCGAATACCCAGAAGAATTAAGTCAGAGTATCAAGGCCATTCCTGGTCCTTGGGTCGGGGCTGACCGAGGTAGTCTACATCTATTAGCCAATGGAATAATTCCTGAGATTGCTATCGGTGATTTTGATTCAATCAATAAAAAAGAACAAAAGTTACTCGAAGATAATGTGCCTATTTTTAAAAAATTCCCGCCTGAAAAAGATGATACAGATTCTGAACTTTGTCTTTTAGCAGCTAGGGAAAAATTTAATGCTCAAGAGTATTATGTTTATGGTGCAACTGGCGGTAGAATTGATCACTTTTTGGTCAATCTCTTTTTACCGTTTGATCCAAGATTTTTAGATTTTTACGATAAGTTGTATTATAAATCAGCAACGAATACGATTAGATTCTATAAACCAGGTCGCTATACGATTTTTCATGAGAACGGGATGAAGTACGTCGCTTTTGTTAATCTTGGTCCAGTGACGCATTTAAACCTTCTCGATGCTAAGTATAAATTAACTGATTTTAGTGCAGGACATCCAATTAGTTGGGCCAGCAATGAATTTGTTAAAGATACGATTGATTTTAGTTTTCAAAGTGGAATTGTGGCTGTTATTCAGAGTAAAGATAAAAAAGAATAATTTTTTTAAATAAATTGAAGATAAAATTTTAAAATTTGGTATCCCATCGTTGGATGCCTTTTTTTATGCCATTAAACAGTAAAAATGATAATTGGTATAGTTGTAAAATTAAACGAACTTAGTGGAAAATAAACAATTCTTTTGGGAAATGGAGTTGACAAGTATTATCGGCAAGTGTAAATTAATCACCAATCAAACGATTAAAACTTATTTAATCTAATTAGACGTTGAAGAGAAG
>NZ_JQCF01000034.1 GCF_001438805.1 Companilactobacillus kimchiensis | reverse complement strand
ACGCTAACGATAGGGACTGACATATGTCAGTCCCTTTTTTGTGTCCTCTTTTTATAGTTATGAAACTTATTATATAAATAATTGTTTAAAATATGAAATCAACTTTATTAGAACTATAATATAGTTGTTATTTATTATGGCTATAGGGGGAAAATATCATGGTACATTTTTTACGTAATAATAAAATTGCTTCTATTGTATTAGCTGTCATTAGAATCTATTTGGGAATTGAATGGACGCTTGCCGGTTGGGAAAAGGTCACCGGTGGCGCTTCAGGCGCTGTTAAGGGTCTTGTTGCTAACGCAATCAAGAACCCCGTTAAGGGACCTACAGGAAAAGTATTATATCCTTGGTTCAACAGTATGCTTAGCGTAGTTTTACCACATTATAAGGGAATGAGCTTCCTAGTTTCATGGGGTGAACTTCTTGTTGGATTAGGCTTGATCTTCGGTTGTTTAACGACTGCCGCTGTCTTCTTTGGATTGTTAATGAACTTCTCATATATCCTAGCTGGAGCAATCTCGGTTAACCCTGAATACATCTTCCTTGAATACTTTATTATCATTGCTGGATTTAATGCCGGTAAAATTGGTTTGGATTATTGGGTGATTCCTTGGATCAGAGAACATATATTTAAAAATAATAAAAATAAATCGATGATATAAATGTTAATTTAGAAATTTTATTAAGAAACTGAAGTTATTTCGGTTTCTTTTTTTTGTATTATATTTTACTTTTTATGAAATTTGTTTTTTTCTGAATTAAGGAACACTAATGTACTATACTTATTTTAAATAAGGCGTAAAATAACATATTGGTATAGATAATAAAATATATTCATATTTCCGTAAATATCCTGTCTAATTATTTAAATAAAGAAATTCACCAGGTTACCAATATGAAAATTTATTTCCTATAATATAGATGTTTAAAAATTGAAACGAATTAATTCTATTATAATGGAATTAATTACATATCTACGGGGGTGGAGTTTTTGGATAGCTTTACTGACTTATTTTTATCAAAATCAGAAATCGAAAAAATACAACTATTTAATAAAATCAAATTAATTAGAACAACTCAATTGGCTAGTGCTGATCTGATTGGAACTTATCGTAATCGTGATATTGAAGTTAAGGATATCAACTTACGTAAGGCTGCTTATCAGATGAATAAGAGTTACGGAAGTGTTTATAATACTTTCTTGGGGATTCAAGACGATTTTAAGCTTCTTCTAAAGAATGACGACTACTCTACTGAAGAGATGTTTGGCGTGACTAGAGATGCTTATCACGCTTATTTAACGACTAATTCGGATGGTTATTTGTTCTTAGATGCAATCGTTAAGAATAAGGAGAATTCATTTAAACATTTCTATGAAACATTGGAAAGTAGTAAAGCAACTGTACTACGTCATCTCAAGCCAATGAGAGGCTATTTAAAACGTTTCGGTGTCAGAATAGCTTATGAGCCAATGCGCTTTGTTGGTGATGAAGAATCAGTTCGCTTGGCGATTGCGGCGTTGTATTGGAATGCTACTAGAGGATATGTATGGCCATTTGAGGACTTCACCCAAAAGGTTGCCTTTAAAGTAGTCGATATCGCTTTGGACAAGTATCGTCTCAAGCCTACTAACCATATTACGAAGATGTTTTATGCTTATGTAGTTATGGCACACTTGTATCGTATTATTGAGGGTAACCATGTGCAAAATATGGATGCTTTGAATGTAATCAATTATCCATTCCCTAATATCTTTGAAAGTGCCGGATCAATGCTTGAAGGTGACACTGGTAGTAAAAAAGTTAGGGAACTTAAACGTGCTATTAAAGAAGATGTTAGTTATGAAGAGCAAATGTTCCAATCAGCGGACTTCTATATCCTACTAATGTGTGTTCCAGCTACATTTGAGGTGTCTGATGATTATCTTCAATCAGTTTCTAAACAATTGGTCAGATATAATCCATTATTTGCAAACTTTATTGATGATTTCTTGGAACTTATTCCAATTGATGTTGAACAAACTGTTTCCGACATGGCAATGTCACATAAAGAATTTTTAAGATATAAATATAATTTAACAACATGTATTATTGGTGTCTTGGCACTTGATCATAATTACATTGAAATCCTTAATTTATATTCAGGATTTGGTGATGCGATGAGTAAACTAAATGATGAAGGGCTTGAGAGCAAAATCTACTCAACTGTTCAACATTTAATGTTACGTGATAAATATCAGTCACTTACAGGAAAATCAAAGCAGATTTCTGCAGCTATTTATGCGATTGCTTACCGATTCTTCTCACTTTACAATAAGAATATTCAGGTCAAAGTATACTTGGAACTAGAATCATTCTTCCTTGTTTACTCAGATCTTTCAGTAACACTTCAATCATTGCCTTACGCTAAGATTGTTAGTGATCCTAAAGAAGCTGATATCGTCGTTACTGCTAATAGTGCCAATCCGCCAAAGGATGAAATGAAAAAGGATGTATGTATCTATCGCTGGATGTATAACGGGGTAGATGGTCAAATGGGTGGCTTATTGAACTTGATTTATAAGATTTGGACTGAAGAAAAAGTTAGTGAAAATCCAAATCTTTAATGAAAAGTGTTGCAACTATTTTCAGAATATATTATGATACAGGTTGTGCGATGAGTCGAGAGCCGTCGAATTTGGACGGCACTTATGATGGTAGGGTATCGAGCACTACTCACCGGATTTGTGAGTGATATCTATAGAAACTGGATGTGAACCGGAATCTATTTACTCATCTTGAGTACTACCAACTAAAACCATGGTTGAAATATTACCATGGTTTTTTTATTGAAAAAATTAAATAGAAGAGGTGAAAAAGATGCGCGCTCAAAGAATATGGTTATTGATTTTAAATATCACATTCAACTTGGTAATGGGATTCATGTTGCCAGTGAATACAATTTTTATTCATAAGAATTTACATGAATCATTAATAACAGCTGGATTTACATTAATGGTTTACTCAGCCTTTATGATGATTGGTAACGCTTTGGGAGGGGTCATGTTTGATCGTTTCTCGAAGCGTGGAACGTTATACATTGGTTATGCTATATCGATTGTTTCGTTATTAGGTATGTCTGTACATCATGTGTGGCCAACATATGCGATTATGTTGTTCATTTTAGGATTCGGAATGGGACTGATTTATACGGCGGTTAATGCTTATACAGCCTTTATTGCGGAACAAATGTCAGGTAATAGTCGAGTGATATTTAATAATATGTATTTAGCTGCTAATATCGGTATTGCTATCGGTTCAACGGCAGTTGGTTTCATATTTAAGTGGAGTATCTTTTTCACATTCTTCATTCCAATGTTGCTATTCGTTTTAAGTGCAGTTATTTTAATCTTTAAAGCTAGTCTGTTAGATCACGTTGAGGAACAAGATACATCAAGAATCAAAAGTTCTTCACATTATGAAAGTAGCGATACAGTTGATCCAAGAATTGAAATTGGATCACATCGTTTTAATGTAAATATGATTATCATCTGTGCCTCAATCTTTATTGTTTGGTTGGGATACTCACAATGGGACAGTAACTTGTCAGCTTATATGCTTGATCAAGGTTTTACAACTCGTGAATATGGACTTGTCTTTACTATCAATGCGGCTTCATTATTGATTATTCAGCCGGTAATGAACCGAGTAATTTCTCGAATTTTTAAATTACTAAAATATCAAATTTTCTTGGGTACAGTAATTATGGGATCTTCTTTCCTACTATTACCAAGTGCCAAGACATACACTTCATACGTTATTAGTATGCTGGTCTTAACAGTTGGAGAATCAATGGTCTTTCCAACGATTCCGGCTTTGTTAAGTAAAATGTCGACGAATAAAAATCGTGGAACTTTCCAAAGTTTCTATAGTATCTTCGGTTCACTTGGTCGTGCCATTGGACCTTATGCCGGTAGTATAATTATTACGGCATTATCATTTTCTACATTGTTTGTGGGGATTACGATCACTATGATCTTAGTTGCCATAGCAATGATAGGCGTAAAAGAATTAGTATAAGTGAGGTAATATCATGATAATTATTCTGTTGATATTGTTATTACTAGTCGTTCTAATTCTGAACGCCTTTTTTTTATATATTCAAAAAAGAGGTTCAAAGGCTTTGGGAGCAGAAGCTCCAAAAGTTAAAATGGATGAAGGATTAGTAGAAAAAACTGCGGAATTTGTTAAGAAGGACAAACAGATGTGGCAAATCCAATCAACTTATAATGGTAGTCACTTACATGGTTGGTTTACCGATAACAATGATGATGTGACGGTCATTATGGTGCACGGTTTTGGAGTTGATCATAATTCACTGAATGTCCATGCACAGCTGTTTGATAGCTTGGGATGTAATGTTTTACAGATTGATAATCAAGCTGCTGGCCAAAGTGATGGTAAATATTTAGGGTTTGGTTATATCGAGAGCTTAGATTTAATTAATTGGATAAATAAGGTTCTATCCGTTCGTCCCCATGATAAAATAATTTTGTTTGGTGCATCGATGGGGGCGGCGACGGTTATGCTGACATCGGGGAATGATTTACCAAAAAATGTTAAACTGATAATTGAAGATTCAGGATATACCAGTGCTACTGATATTTTGAGTTATCATTGCCAGAAACGATATCATATTAAAGGGAGAGCTTTGATTGCAGGAATATCATTGATGTCTCGAGTCCGAGCTGGTTTTTCATATCGGAAAACTGATTGTCGAAGTGCACTTGAGAAGAATTCATTACCGATATTATTCATGCATGGTAAGAATGATTTTACGGTTCCTTTTAAAATGAGAGACGAGTTATCCACATGTGGACAATTCCCAAAAATGTCGTATGAAAGCCGTGGTGTTCATATTCGTAGCTACTACGTTGACTCGAGAAAGTACCATGGTGCTGTGGAAAAGTTTTTGAAAATGTACCTCTAGGAGAAAAGTATGAAAATTAAGATTGCTGATTTTATCGAAAAGGTTCAAGCTGAAGAATTTAACCAAACTACTTTGGAAATAAGTAAGGATGATTTACTTCAAGAAGATCTTTGGTCACTAAAAAAGGCTAATGAACAAATTGAAAAAGATGTTGCAGATAACAAACTTTCACAGATTGTTATTCATGTGGCTGACGCTGATTTTGAGATCAATTATTATCTAGAAACTGGTGTAATTAACTTACCATTCGCTGATGCTAAGAAGGTTACGCATTTCTTCGATGATGATGCTGAAGCAGAAACTAAAATATATCTATCAACTGCATGTGATTATTTGAACGCCTCTAAGTTTCATATTGATTTAATTTCTGAAAATTCCTTAAAAAATGATGAAATTAAACAAACAATGGATATAATGAAAGGTAACTATGAAACTTCTGTAGAGAACTTTTCTAATAAAGAAGAAGAAGTAGAGAAAGAGGATAAATAATGAATTCAATGCTATTACTCTTAGTAATGGGTGTAGCAGCTGGAGTTCTTGGTGCAATTTTGGGGATTGGTGGCGGAATGATTATCACTCCGGTACTTACCATTATGATGGGGTTAGATATTAAGTATGCAATCGGTGCTAGTATCATCTCAGTTATTGCAACTAGTTCCGGCTCTACCATTGCTTACTTGAAAGATGATATGTTAAATCTCCGTGTTGCTATGTTTCTAGAAATTGCGACTACCGTTGGTGCGATTATGGGGGCCTTGTTAGTCGGGGTCTTCTCGCCCAATTTCTTATACGTCTTGTTTGGTTTCTTTTTACTATATTCATCTTATAATATGATCCGTAAATTAATGGATAAAAAAGGTGAGAAGGTTTATACAGGTCATGATCCAATTGTTGATAAATTTAAATTGTCTAGTACGTACTATGACAAAGCTGAACAAAAACAAATTGACTACTCTATGAAAAATATTCCTGGTGGGTTCATTATGATGTGGGCAGCTGGTTTAGCCAGTGGTTTACTGGGTATTGGTAGTGGTGCTTTCAAAGTTATCGCTATGGATACAATTATGAAGATGCCTTTAAAACCATCAAGTGCTACAAGTAATTTGATGATGGGTGTTACCGCTGCTGCTAGTGCGACGGTTTACTTCTTTAATGGATCAATTCGTCCTGATATTGCTGCACCTTTGGCAATTGGTGTTTTGGTTGGTGCTACGATCGGTGCTCGTTTGATGCAAGTTATGAAACCTAGAATTATTAGAATGATTTTTATTCCTATTATTTTATATATGGGAGTACAAATGGCTCTTAAAGGATTTGGGGTGAATATCTAATGCAAACACATGAAGAGACTCGTAAAGTTGAAGTTATCATTGGTAAAATCCTACGGATAGGTGTTATAACGTCGGCTATCGTCATCTTGATTGGTATTGGTTTGTACTTTATGAACGGTGCTGGTTATCAATCGGTAGTTAAAAATGGTGTAACTTTTATTGATTTTCCTAAAAGATTCTCAGATATTTTTGCTGGTATTGCTGCAGGTAAATCTTATGCCGTCATTATGTTAGGTGTTTTCTTGTTGATTCTGACACCTGTTTTGCGGGTTGTTGTTTCAATCTACGCATTTTATAAAGAAAAAGATACATTATATGTTGTTATTACAACAATCGTTTTAATCATTTTGATGTTCGCTATGTTTATGGGATATCGAAGCTAAAAAAATAGACTAGAGATGAAATTAAATTCATCTTTAGTCTATTTTTTTAGTTATATTGTAAGGAATCTACAAGAGTCCAATTAATTACGCCAGTATATTGACCAACCAAATTACCCTTATCCATTGATAAAAGAATCCCATTGTTAGAAGTCCAAGTATCAGTAATATTTTTTTGCTGAGTATCGTCAATATCTTTGATATTATTGGCAACGTTGATATTATTTTTAAGGTCATAATCTTTACCGTTAAGATCACGATAAAAAAGATGTCCCTTCAACTTATCTTTATTGGAGTTAGATAGTTCTGACGCATTTGCCTGAACTGTCCAATTGCTGCCTTTTTCACGACTATCAATGATATCAATTTGCCAATTTCCTAGTCGAGGAATTACTTGGTCACGGAATGAGCCGTTGGTTGGCTTAAATGAAACTGTTGGTTGAACATTACCGAAGGCTAAATTACCACCAACAATGATTTGTCGATTAATAGTATTACTTGTATTGTTGTTGCTATCAGTGACGTAGAACGATAAAGTATTAATTTTATCTAAAAGTTTATTATTGATCGGTAAAGTAAAGTGACCTGATGAGTCAATGATATTTTTTAGAGTGGTTGTTGTATTATTTAAGGTTTGATGGACAACCATATTATTATAATCTGGATTGTTGTTAGTACCAACGTATGAAACTTGCCCAGGAACGTTGCCATCTTCATTAGGTTTCAAGTTAATAGGATTGGGCGAACTACTATCTAGACTTAAAGCTCTGGGCTTAATAGAATATGAAACTGTATTAGCATCGGTAATCAAATTATCACCCTCAAATGAAGCGTGAGCCGAAGGAACAGTTAAAGTTGATGTAGCAGATTTACCAGCTTTACCTTTTAGTTTGATAATCGCGTTTTTACTAACATCATTGAGACCTTCCGGCAACAGGTAAGTAATTTTATTATTAGCTATATTGGTAAAACTACTTTCAGGAATTGGCCGTGCATCCTTATTAGTTGGTGAATCAGGGTAAGTTACCGTCCCACTGGAAAAGGTAATGTTTTTTGGGACCTCCATTATGGCATTGATTTGATTCCAATCCTTGGTCCACCCCTTATAATTCAAATTATAAGTGTATGTCAGATCATCATTTGAATCGACAATACCTTTATCTTTAACTTCTTGCCCTCCTTGAGAATCATCATAAACTGCAGCGCTGGCTTCAGCATCAACATATGATGGAATTGATTCAAAAACTATTAGATTATTCTCAGAGTAGTTACCAGTGGAACCAGTAAATCCCCAATATAATTTTTTGCTACCATTTTTTAATTCGAAATTTGTAGTATCAATAGTGAAATCAGTAGTTGAACCATTGCCAATTGGTTTCCCAGTTTGGGGATCTTTATCATCATAGGCATAAGATAGATTACCAGAGGCATCGTTAATAGGATTCCAAGTAATGGAAACATGATGCCAATTACTATCGATTATCTTAGAATTTATGGCAAGCTTGGTATGCTCCATATAAAATGAGTTATAAACGTCCGGTATAAGTTTATAGGTTGAAGACAAAGCAGGGTACCCGCCCGCAATATGGCGTGACCCCCAGTAAACATTGGGTAAGTAATAATCAAATGCGACACCTTCACCGGATGAAGTTGAACCATTGTAATTTACAAATGTATCAAATTCTAGAGCCCAACTATTTTGAATAGCCGTTTTTGATAAATTTTTAGGGTCAGTGTTTTTGGTGTTCCAATCAGCGCCCCAAACTCCCAGAGATTGACCGTTAACGGGAATTCCATCGGCAGAAAGTGCAATTGCATTTCCACCATTAGGATCATTTTGTAGAACAAAGGCCATACCATCACCAGCAAGCTGGTTATATTTATCAATTTTACTCAAATAGAGCCAGAAAGATGCTTTTTGTTCTTTACTGATATCAAAAAAGTTATCAGTATTCATATTGCTCCAGACGGCTCCGGTTTGATAAGTGTCATTAGTCATTTTGATAATACTGGTGTCAGGATTTTGAGGATTGGATGAATGTAGGATTTCAGCATTATTTTCCATGCTTGAGTTCGCACGAACGGCAGCGTTACTTTTATTTCCTACATTAGTTCCAAGTCTTTTCCGATTTTCAGCAGCAGCTTTGAAATCTGCAAGTACAAAAGCGTTATTATCCCAATTTAATCCCTTAGGGGTTGTTTCCAAGGCATGTTCATAATCAGCATTGGTAGATTTTGTATCGGCTTGAACCGACTGATAACTATTTAATAGTAAAAATATTCCTAAGGAAATAAATAATAATCTTCCTAAATACCTAGAAATTCGCATGATAACCCCCTCTGAAGATATAATTCGCTCTACAGGAAGTGTACCAAATAAATACAGTTAAAACATGTAATGTTAGTTTAGAAAACATTGTATTTTTATATAAGGATAATCAATTATTGTTATATAATAAAACGAATAATATTATACTAAATTATTTTATAATGAACTGCATCGAATCTGATAATTTGTGATTTGTAAAAAGAAATACAATATAAGAATAAATAAAGTAGAATTTTTACGCTAACTAAAAACTTGATGAAGAATGTTATTTGTCCGAATTTTGTAAGGAATCTAGGAGGGACCACGTGATAGTGCCTGAATATTTCCCCGCTTTATTTTTGGGATGACTATCAAAGGCTAATAAAATACCGTTTTGTGAAGTCCAGGTGTCAGTGATATTTTGAGTTTGAGTAAGATCACTAGGTTTGATGTTATTAGCAATATTGATATTGTTATTCATAGAGAAAACTTTACCAGTAGGATCTTTGTAGATAAGGTTTCCATTCAATTTTTCTTTATCAGTATTTTCTAGGTCAGAAGCTTTGGCCTGAACGACCCAACTGCTGCCTTTTTCACGACTATCAATAACATTTACTTGCCAAGCACCCACTCTAGGAACGATTTGATTACTATAAGGTGTATTAGTATTTTTGAAATTTACATCTGGAGAAACGTCCCCAAAAGAGACCGTGCCACCGACATTAATTTGGCGAGTTATCGTATTGGTAGTATTTTGATCAGCATCAGTAACGTAGAAACTAAAGGTGTTTATTTTCTGCAATTGTGAACTAGTTAAATGGATTTTGAAGCCAGTAGCGGGATTGGCATCACTTAATCTAATTGTAGGAAGGTTACTGCCATTTAGCGTAGGATGAACGGTCATATTGTTATTGATCAGTGGCGTAGTGGTGTCGGCGTAACTCAAATCACCTAACACATCGACATCTTCATGTGCTTTAACTTTGATTGGTTCAGGAGAATTACTATTTAATAACAACAATCGTGAATTAATATAAAACATTGGAGTATCAGCTGAAGTAATTAAATTGTCACCTTCAAAGGTTGTGTGGACTGAAGGAACGGTCAATTGAGTGGTAGCTATTTTTGCGGCTCTACCTTTAAGTTCAATTACTGCATTCCGGTTCTTATCACTTAATGATTCGTTTAAAGTGTGTGTCACTGAATCGGGATTATTAAATTCGCTGCTAGGGATGTCATAAGTTTTGTTGGTAGTGGGGAAGATAACAGTACCACTGGAGAAAGTAACATTCTTAGGAATCTTCATTGTGGCAACAATATTTTCCCAATCTTTAGTCCAACCTTTATAGTTTAAATTGTAAAAGTAGCTTAAATCATCGTTAGGATCAATCTTGGTTCTACCATTAACGATGTCAATATTCTGGGTATTATCATGGACTCTAGGTGTTGCCTCAGCATCAACAAAAGATGGTAGAGATTCGAAAACCATCAAGTTATTTTCGAAGTATTTACCAGTTGATCCAGTAAAGCCCCAATATAATTTAGTGTCACCGGGTTGTAAATTGAATTTTTGGGTATCAACATCAAATTGATTGGATATTAATCCTGATTGATTTGGTGTTCCGTCAGGATTTTTGTCATTATAGGAATAGGTTAAGGAACCAATTGATGAATTCATTCCAGGTTCCCACTTTATCGTTAAATGGTGCCATTTACTGTCAACTAAGTTTAATTTACCTATGAAGTTAACATGGCGCATAGTGAAGTAGTTAATGCTACCAACAGGATAAGGAATATATGTATGTGATTCACCAGGGTAGTTTCCAGCAATATGTTGACCCACATCATATGGATGACCTGGTTGCAAAGCATCAAAGGAAACACCCTCTCCGGAGATGTCGTTTTCTGAAGTTAAGACATTGGGGTAAGTATCAAATTCCAAAGCCCAGCTGTTTTGAATGGCCGTTTTGGCTATATTTTCAGGTTTAGTCTCCTGTTTATTCCAATCAGCACCCCATACACCAAGGCTTTGACCGTTAACAGGTTTACCATTAGCAAAGGCAATAGCATCTGCTCCTCTAGGATCATTTTGCAAAACGAAAGCCATACCATCACCGGGAGTGTCACCAGTATTACCAAAATATAGCCACATGGATGCTATTTGCTCATGGCTGATGTCAAAATAATTTTCAGTGGGCTTATTTACAGAACCCCAAACACCACCAACTTTATAAGTGCTATTGGTCATTTTAATAATACTGGTATCAGGATTGGCTGGGTTTTTTGATTGTACAATAGCAGCATTGTTTTTATCAAAGTCAGCCATATGGAAATCGCCATTACCCCAGCTTAAACCTCGAGGGACTGTTTTTAAGGCATGCTCATAATCATCATTTGTGGCAGTTACTTCATTATCTGTAGCTGCGTTGAGATTATTAGAAGTTAAAGATAATCCGATTATGATCAATAAAATTGAGAATAAAAGAATCAATGTTGATCGTTTTATACTCTTATATTTGTTCATAAATAAATCCCCTCATTGATTTTATATAGATTAAATCAATAAGAGTGTAACAGGACATGAGAATTTATATCAATCTTTTTAAACATTTTTATAGTTATATAATTATTTACAACAGTGATTTTAAAATATTAATTATATAATAAAAGTATAAATTAATTGTGTGAAATAGAATGATTTACAATTGTTTTTAAAAAGCATAGAATATCAAGTAAATAAAGCGACAAAGGAGGAATTCCAAATGTTTATAGATAGTAGTCAACCAATACCGTTAGATGATCATTTGTGTTTTTCTTTATATGCAACATCACGAGCAATTCAAAAACTGTATCACGATGGTTTAAGTGAACATGATTTAACTTATCCCCAATATTTGGTACTAGTTTCGCTATATCAATACGATGAAGTATCTGTAAAAAGATTAGGAGAGTTATTATCACTTGATTCAGGAACCTTGACCCCATTACTAAAACGATTGGAACGTGAAGGGTTGCTAGTTCGTAACCGTAGTAAAAAGGATGAGCGAGTTGTAAAAGTTCATTTAACTACTGAAGGTAGGAATAAGCGTCAAGAAATAAATGATCTGCCTGAAACCTTAGTTGAAAAAAGTGGTTTCACAAAAGATGAATGGGACACTCTGGAGAATCTTTCCAAGAAACTGTTCAATAACATAACGACAAAATAAGGACTTACCTAAATTAATAGGTAAGCCCTTTTTCTATGGAATTATTTTAATTTTTTAACTTTACCAAATAATGAATTACTATCAGGTGTTTTGTTATCGCCGGTACGACCGATATCATAATCAGAATCTTGCATGGCTTCGACTTTACCCATTAAGTAACCATTACCAACTTGTGAGAAGAAATCATGGTTGCTGGTACCAGTTGAAATACCATTCATGACGATTGGATTAACATCTTCAGCGTTACCGTCAGGGAAGAGGGGCTCTTGACCAAGGTTCATCAAGGCTTTATTAGCGTTATAACGAAGGAAGACCATAACTTCATCGACCCAACCAACTTCTTTGTATAAAGTACGAGTGTATTTTTCTTCATTATCATAAAGTGTATAAAGAAGATCGTACATCCAATCCTTTAATTCGGCTTTCTTATCGTCACTTAGTTCGTTGAATCCTAATTGGAATTTGTAGCCAATATAAGTACCGTGAACTGATTCGTCACGTATGATCAACTTGATAATTTCAGCGACGTTAGCCAACTTATTATTACCTAAGTAATAAAGTGGAGTGTAGAAACCGGAATAGAATAAGAAACTTTCTAGGAAGACACTGGCAACTTTCTTTTGAAGTGGTTCACCATTTTGATAAATATTATTGATATATTTAGCTTTATTTTGAAGATATTCGTTGTGATCAGTCCAATCAAAGATCTCATCGATTTCTTCAGCGGTATTAAGGGTACTGAAAATTGAGGAGTAACTTTTAGCATGGACAGATTCCATAAATTCAATGTTATTGAAGACGGCCGTTTCTGCTTGAGTTCGAGTATCTTTGAGCATAGCTTGAATACCATCTTGTGATTGTAGGGTATCAAGTAAAGTTAAACCACCAAAAACATGTCCAACTACAGTATGTTCAGCAGGACTTAAAGTGCGCCAATCATCTAAATCATTTGATAAAGGAATCCGAGTATCCAACCAAAATTGTGAAGTTAACTTTTCCCAAGTTTCCTTGTCAATTTGATCTTCAAGTTTGTTCCAGTTCATTGATTTGTAATATGTATCAACCATTATAAAAATTTCCTCCTAGATTGAGCAGCTTTCACACTCATTACTACCGATTTCATCATTGTTCTCAGTAAAGGTTCTTACATAATACAGTGACTTGATACCCTTATAGTAAGCATAGTTACGTAAAATGCTTAGATCACGTGTAGTCTGTTTAGTATCGTCAGCGGCTTTCCAATTGTAAAGTCCTTCAGGAATGGCTGAACGCATGAATAACGTCAAACTCATACCTTGATCAATATGTTCCTGAGCTGAAGCATAAGTATCGATAACTTTACGCATATCAGTATCATAAGCAGACTTGTAATATTTAATAGTATCGTTACTCAAGAAAGGAGCTGGGAAGTATAACTTACCATTTTTCTTTTCTTGTCTCTCTTCAACTAGACGAGTAACTGGTTGCAAACTGGCACTAGTATTGTTGATATATGAGATCGAACCAGTTGGGGCAACGGCTAAACGATAGGCGTTATATAAACCGTCACGCATAACGTTTTGCTTTAACTTATCCCAGTCAGCTTGTTCAGGAATGAAAATTCCCGTGAATAGTTCTTTGACTAAGTCTAATTTAGGAGCATAACTATTTTTAACGTATTTATCAAAATAAGTACCATCAGCATATTTAGATTTGTCAAAATTGGCAAAAGTTTCCTGACGTTCCTTAGCAATACTGTTACTTTCAACTAAGGTCCAGTAATTAAGCAACATAAAGTAGACGTTAATGAATTCGATAGCCTCCGGTGAGCCATATTCAAGATGGTGACAAGCTAAGTAAGTATGTAGTCCCATCGCACCTAAACCGATAGCGTGGCTCATTTTGTTACCATTTGCGACTGGTGGAACGGCCGTAATATTAGAAGCATCACTGACAAAAGTCAAAGCATGGGTCATGGAACGAACTGACTTACCAAAATCAGGACTCTGCATCATATTTAAAATATTAGTGGAGCCAAGATTACAGCTGACATCAGTACCCAATTTGGTATATTCTTGAGCATCATTTAACTCTGAAGGTATCTGAACCTGTTGGATTTCAGTACAGAGATTACTCATGATGACTTTACCATCAATCGGGTTATCGCGATTAACAGTATCGATATTAAGTACATAAGGATAACCAGATTCTTGTTGCAATTTACTGATCTCATCTTCAAGATCACGAGCACTGATCTTATATTTTTTGATGCGATCATCTTGGACCATTTTGTCATATTCTTTAGTGATATCAATATATGAGAATGGTTTACCATAGACCTTTTCAACTGAATAAGGGCTGAATAAATACATATCTTCGTTATTACGAACCAATTCGTAATATTTATCAGGAACGATTACACCAAGTGAAAGTGTTTTAACACGGACTTTTTCGTCGGCGTTTTCCTTTTTAGCAGATAAGAAGTCGATAATATCAGGATGGAAGACGTTCAGATAAACAGCACCAGCACCTTGTCTTTGACCAAGTTGGTTACTGTAACTGAAACTATCCTCTAACAATTTCATAACTGGTAAGACACCAGAAGATGAATTGTCGATTCCCTTGATAGGGGAACCGGATTCACGCAAATTAGAAAGAGTAATTCCAACTCCTCCACCAATTCTAGATAATTGAAGTGCGCTGTTAATAGTTCGACCAATACTATTCATATCATCGGTAACTTGGAGTAGGAAACATGAGACATATTCCCCACGACGCTTACGACCGGCATTTAAAAATGAAGGTGTAGCGGGTTGGTAACGTTGAGCAATCATTTCAGTAGCTAAACTTTTAGCCAAATCCTGATTACCATGTGCAAATAAAAGGGCATTAAAAAGAATTCTCATCTCGTAATTTTCAAGGTAGAAATCACCGTCATTAGTCTTTAGCGCGTATTGATTGTAGAATTTATAGGCAGCCATGAATGATTGAAATTGGAAATGTTGGTCTAAGAGATATTGATACAGGTCGTCAATGAAGGCATGTGGATACTCATCAATAACGGGCTTTTCGATATAATCGCCTTGAATAAGATAATCAATATGATCCTTGAATGAATCAAATTTTTTAGTATTTGGTTCAACGTTTTCAGAGAAAAAAGCTGCAACAGCTTCCTTATCTTTATTTAAAGGAATTTTATCGTTTACGGGGATGTTGATTTCGTTATTTAGTTTGAAATAGCTGAGTTTAGTTACATCTAGGTTATTTAATCCCAATTTCATTCACTACTTTCTTAAAGTTTTCGACATCTTTTTGAGTTCCATTGAATTCAAATTGGAAAACAACGGGAACTTCCAAACCCTTGGCAATGTCTTTAGCGGTATGGTTGTATAGAGTATTAAAGTTTCGATTACCACCACCGGCAACACCAACACAATTTTTAGCATTATCTTCATATTGAAGAAAATCGATAACAGGATCCATCATATCGTCGTCATAAGCAGGCACAATAAGAATAAAGGGCCGACCCATGTTGTAGAACGGATCGGCGTCGGTTATTTCATATCCTTCTATTCCGAGCTTATTAACAAAACGTCTTGTTTGGCCTGTGATTGAATAATAAGCTATTTCTTTCATATTAATCCACGAGCTCTCTTAGACTATCTGGACGGAAACCAACGATAGGATCCATAGCTTCGTTCATAACGACGGGAACACTTTGGAAACCTTGTTGTTTTAAAGTATCAAGATATTGTGGTTCTTGGTTGATGTTTCTTTCTTCAAAAGAAACATTGTGTTCTTTCAAGAATCTCTTAGTCATTTTGCATTGCATGCAGTTGTTTTTGCTATATACGATTACGTTGTTCATAAGTATTACTTCCTCTCAAAGTGCTATTCCCAATTAGTATAATCATTTGAATCTTCAAACACAATATATTGTGTTCAATATAACGAACGATACACGATATAGCGTGGTTATGTCGTCATTACAAATCATCTACAAACGTATGTACCCACACATTTTGTATCGTTTTGCGTCACATTTTTAAATAATTATTCGATTCGTGGTAAAATTAGCGTAATGACTATTATAGAGTTATGAAGTGTTTAAGACAATCAATTTTAGTTGGGAGAAAACTATGAATTCTTGGAATTTTGTGGGAATCATTGCATGGGTTATTGTAATTGCACTATTAATCTTTGTTGTATTTAATATAAGAAATCGTCATTTAAAAATTCTTGTAGTTAAAAAAGGGAAGATTACTTGGACGACCGTTTTAACGGATCTACTAGAAATTGTAGTCGTTATTTTGGCTGTCAGTGGTCTATTGTATACAAGTTTATTTACGAAAGTTGATTTAACTGATAAAAGTGAGGTCGCTGTATCGTACAAATACGATCCAATGATCGTTCAAACAACCAATGATGGCCAAGGTTATTACGTTAAAATCAATAAGAAAGAATCTAGTTCATCTAATGAGGTTTATCAATATTGGTTGAATAATTCTACCTATACTGTATCAAGCCGTGATGCAACTATTTCTGATGGAAGTTTACCATTCACAGTTTCAGGTCTTCATTTAGATTGGCCATTGAAAAAGATCAAGAAGTTAGACGCTAAGTACCAATATGCTTATGTTATTACTGCACAAGCTAAGTATAAGGATAATTTTAAAAATGGTTTAGGCTTAAGAGCTAATCGTTATGCAATGGAATATCGAGTTTTGAGAGTTCCAGCACGTTCATTTATTAATGTTGAGAAGTAATATTAAAGAGCTGGCCGCAGTTGGTTGGCTTTTTTAATTCCTTTGATTATTAACTCAATAAAAAAAGCAGGATTCCTATAAAGGAAACCCCACTTAGACGTTGAATATTATTTAGCTTTTTTGATCTTATTGATACTAACAACGATCTTATTATTCAATTCTGTTTTATTAGAATCATCTTTAGGATCATTCTTAACAATTTCCATCAAAGCTGAGTGCTCGTAAACTTTCTCAACTTTACCTTGGAATGGGTAATCCATATCTTCATCAACGGAGCAATCGTAAACAGTGCCTACTTCTAAGTCTTCTATTTTCATGTGTAAATTCTCCTCGGATTAATTACTTAACAGACTAGTATAATAATATAGTAGAAGAAATATTTCAAACATAGGAGTTCTATAATGGATAAAAAAATTATTGTCATCACGGGAGCCAGCGGAACAGGCAAGACAACAATTAGTAAATATTTACAAGATACTTATCATATACCTAGTGTTATAACTCACACTACTAGATTACCACGTGACGGGGAAAAAGATGGTAAAGACTACTATTTTGAGACAAAAGATAGCTTTTTAAAGAATCATTATCTGGAAAAAGTTGAATATAGTGGTAATTGGTACGGATCTTCTGAAGAAAGCCTTAATCGAACTTGGGATAAATATAATGCAGCCAGTATTGTTGTTGATACTAAGGGTGCAGTTTCCTATAAAGAGAAGTATAAGGAAGCAGCAGTCGTGATATTTCTAGAAGTTGACTTGGATACTGTCACAAAACGATTATCTAAGCGTGGGGATGATAAAAAACGATTAAAGGCCCGTATTAGTAGTGATGAGTTCCTGCGGGATCTGCAAATTCCCCGTGAATTAGAGACAAAAAGCTATAAAATTATTAATAAAAGCCTACAAACAACGCTTGAAAGCGTTGACGAAATATTAAAAAACGAAAACATCAAGTAAAATCGGTTTTCACAATAAAGCCTTAATCGTTGGTATCAAAGCGATTAAGGCTTTATTACTTTGTGAATGACAAAGTGTAACATTCTTATACAATTGCTGTAACATTTCTGCAATATTCGGGGAGTATTATGGTAATCGTTGAGTGATAAGAAATTAATAAAAAATTAAAAAATAAAAAAACAAACCATTACGGGGGATTTCAATTTTGAATACTAACGTTAAAAAGAGTCTAATTTCATTTACAGCTGCTGCAGCATTGGCAGTTACAGGTTTAGGTCTATCAAACGCATCTACTACAAAGGCTGCTACTGCTGCACAAATCGTAGATAACTTTCCATCAGCTGTACGTACAAAGACAAGTGCTTTACTTTATTCAGCTCCATCATCATCAGCAACAAACTCAGGTCGTTCATTAGCTGCTAACACTTCATGGGCTGTTGGTAGAGCTGCTCAAGATGATCAAGGTAACACATGGTACTTTGTTGGAACAGACGAATGGGTTAAAGCTTCAGATGTTACAGATGCAACAGCAACTACACAAGCTGCTTCAGAATCAGACACATCAGCTACTGCTGAAAGTGTTGTAAACACTGCTAAACAATACTTAGGTACACCATATGTTTGGGGTGGTAAGACACCTTCAGGCTTTGACTGTTCAGGTTTCACTTCATACGTTTACCAACAAGCAACTGGTAAGAGTATCGGTGGTTACACAGTAGCCCAAGAAGGTGCTGGCTCACAAGAAGCAGTTTCACAAGCATCAGCTGGAGATTTATTATTCTGGGGTAGCAAAGGTTCAACTTACCATGTAGGTATCTACTTAGGTAACAACCAATACATCGCTGCACCACAACCAGGCGAATCAGTTAAGATTTCAACAATCTCAGGTTACTTCATGCCTTCATTCGCTGTTAAAGTTCTATAATATAAACATACAAATTCAAAATTAAAATCATTCATCGTATAAGATCGCCCTTGGGCGGTCTTTTTTTATCCATTTTTATTACTTAATGTAGTATTTTTGATAAAATTCAAGGAATCTTCATATATTGTTATAAATTTATTCGTATTTGAACGTTATTATTTAAACATAGTCAAAGACGAAGAGGTGACCGGATGAAGAATTAGTTCTTTTGAAACAGTAATAACTCTTAGATAAATAATGATTATTGAAAACAATGAATAGAAATAACCCCCTTAAAAAATATATACATCCTTCAAATGTTTAATCCCCTAATTAAACACACAAATAAAAAACTTTAAATATCTCCCCCCTAAAAAGATATAAAGTTAAATTAAAAGAACTATTCCCCGTAGTTCAATTAAAAAAAGAAAGAAGTTGATATTTATCATACTTGTAAATATCATGGCGGCCTGCTTATTAGCAGGCTTTTTTGCTGTCTAAATTTGATAGAATGTAGATAGAGGTAAAAACCTATGCAAAATATTATTGATATTATTTATAACAAATTGCCCCATATGTCGGTAACAGATAAAAAAATCGCAAAAGTGGTTTTAAAACAGCCACAAGCAGTAATTGATTATACAATTTCTCAATTAGCACAACAATCTGGGGTAAGTGATGCTTCAGTCTCACGTTTTTGTAAAAATTTGAATATTGATGGGTTTCATCAACTAAAAACCCGTTTAGCTCAAGTTTCTGATGATGAAAATGTATCGGTAACAATTGATGATGATATTCAGAAGTCGTTGAAGAATATTAGTTCTAATAAGACGATTGAAATTACTAATACGTTAAAAAATTTGACGACTGAGCAAATTGGGACGGCTTTAAAATTAATCAAAAAAGCTCGTTTAATTCAGGTTGTGGCTGAAGGGAATACCTACCCAGTGGCGATTGATGCTGTTTACAAATTTAATCAAATTGGCATGCTGGCGTTCAGTGATATGGCAGCTGAAACTTCAATTGCTCAGACTTTAAATATGAATCAAACCGATATTATGATTATTATTTCAAATTCCGGTGAATCAAAATCTTTGATGAAACAGTTAGTGGTCGCTCAGAAAAAAGGAATTAAAGTTATTTCAATTACTAATCGGGATGATTCACCAATTGCTCAAAAATCGAATCTTCATTTAAAAACCTACGTCCGTGAACAAATTTTCCAATCTGAATATTATTTTTCTAGAATCGCTGCCTCAACCATGATTGAAGCAATCTTTTTATTGTTGATTGGCCAGGACAAACAAACTCTGAATAAAATTTCTCGACATGAAGAACTGATTTCTGATCGCAAAATTTAGTATCCTGCTTGACAGGATATTTTTTATGTTTTATTATGAAAATGAATTTCAGATATTAAATAAATATGAAAATATATTTCTCGAAGGAGCATATGTATGGAAAAATTAATCGAGACGGCTGTTAATTTAATTAAACCGGGGATGTCAGTTAGCTTTGGTGGTGGGAGAACCGTTGGACGTCTGATTCAAGCACTCAAGGACACACAGATCCAAGTCTCTAGTCCATCTGAAATGACCCGCCAACTTTGTTTAGAGTTAGGAATTCCGATTGTTCCTTTAGAACAAGTTACTCAATTTGATTTAGCTTTTGATGGTTGTGATAGTTTGGATCAACAATTAAATGCTTTGAAGAGTAATGGTGGTATCCATACATTTGAGAAATTATATGCTCAGTTAGCCAAACGTTACATAATCATGGCTCCAGAGGCTCGCTATACTAAAGAATTAAATTCGGACGTGCAATTGACTTTGGAGGTTATTGACGTTGCGATGCCACAGATTATTAATGAGGTTCTCAGACTTGGCGGTCAAGCCGAAGTTCGTCAATCTAGTGATATGGCAGGAATGGTTCGGACACCGAATGGAAATGGATTAGTCGACTGTCACTTTACTAATTGGTCTCAGATAGAAACGATTGATACTGATTTAGCACAGATGACCGGTGTAGTGGGAACTTCATATTTTAAAAACTTAGTTACTGATGCACTTTTAGCAACAGATGATGATGTTAAACATATAAAAAAAGAGGCTTTATAATTATGACAAAATATAATTGGGGAATGATTGGAACTGGTTGGATCGCACATGAAATGGCAGATGCTTTGAATGCTGTTAATGGTGAAATCTATGGTGTATCTGATAGGAATGCTGAACAAATGGCTAAATTTGCTCAAGAAAAAGGAATTCAACACCAATTTGAAAATCCTTCTGATATGATTAATGATCCGAAAATTGACGTAATTTATATTGCCACACCACACACTTACCATTATCAATACATCAAAGAAGCACTGAACGCTGGGAAGAATGTTTTCTGTGAAAAAGCTATTACCGTAAATTCAGCACAATTTGATGAGGTTCAGAAGTTGGCTCAAGAGAAACAGCTAATATTAACTGAAGGTTTTACCTTATTACATATGCCACTTTATAGCCAAGTTAAACAAATGGTTACCGACGGAAAGATCGGTCAAGTTAAGCTAGTCCAAGTGAACTTTGGTAGTTTGAAAGATTACGATCCTAAGAATAGATTCTTTAATAAAGAATTAGCTGGCGGAGCATTGTTAGATATTGGTGGTTATGCTACCGCTTTTGCCAGAAGCTTCTTGGCTAAACAACCAACAAATATTTTAACAACGGTCAAATATTTTGAAACCGGGGTTGATGAACAATCAGGTATTATTCTGAAAAATGATGCTGAACAAATGGCAGTGATGGCTTTATCAATGCGAGCTAAGCAGCCAAAGCGTGGAGTGATCTCAGGTACTAAAGGGTATATTGAAATTGGCAATTATCCACGTGCGACTGAAGCTGATATTACTTATACAGTGGATGCTCATACCCAAACTACTGAAAAGATTACTGCTGGTGATGATACTAAGGCTTTGCAATATGAAGTTGCTGATATGCAAAGATATATCGATAATGGTCATGACGATGGTCAATTAGCTTTGTCACATGATGTAGCACATATTTTGAACGATGTTCGTAATGATTGGGGTATGAAATATCCTTTTGAATAATGGATGCATTCTGTCCCTCACAAAATAAAAATTCAGTTAATAAGATATATTAAAAAAGTATTACCTACGTTTTTATGTATAGGTAATACTTTTTTAATCCGAATCATTATCATGTTGTTGATGCCATTGTTTAATATTTTCCAATTGTTGTTTAAAGAGGCGTTCTTTTCCTTGTTCGGTTGGCAAGTAGTATTGATGATCTTGAATTTCTTCAGGAACGGTTTTCATATTAGTTAACTTATCTTTATGTGAATGGGCCAGTTGATAGTCTTTCCCGTAATTTAAATCTTTCATCAATTTAGTAGGAGCGTTGCGGATTTGTAAAGGAACAGGGAGGTTACCATATTTTTTAATATCTTTTTGAGCACTCAAAACAGCCTTGTAGACGGCATTGGACTTAGGTGCGACTGATAAATAAATTACTGTTTCGACTAAATGAACGTTACATTCGGGCATACCTAAAAATTGGCAGGCTTGAAAAGCGTTAATAGCAACGTTTAATGCATTTGTATCGGCGAGACCAATATCTTCACTGGCAAATCTGACCAGACGTCTAGCGATATAAAGCGGATCTTCACCACCATCGAGCATCCGCATGACCCAATAGACGGCCGAATCGGTATCACTATTACGCATTGATTTATGAAGGGCCGAGATAATATTGTAGTGTTCATCACCGTTTTTATCGTAGCGTAATGATTTAGTGTTCAATAATTGTCGAACTGAGTCTAATTTAACCTTGATAACTTTGTCTTCGGTTTCTGAGTTAATAACTGCCATCTCTAAGGTATTCAGTGATACTCGAGCGTCACCATTAGCGTAGGCAGCTATTAATTCCAAGGTATTCTCGTCAATATCGATAGTTAGATTGGGAAAGGCTTTTGGATTTTTCAAAGTATTTTGTAAAAGGTGAACTAGATCATTTTTGGTTAGTGATTTGAGTACAAAAACCTTACAGCGAGATAATAAGGCTGAATTTATTTCAAAGGATGGATTTTCGGTTGTGGCGCCAATCAGAGTAATACTACCCTTCTCAACGAATGGTAAAAAAGCGTCCTGTTGAGCCTTATTAAAACGGTGGATTTCGTCAATGAAGACGATTGTTTTTTGACCCATTTCACGATTAAGCTCGGCTTCTTTCATAACTTTTTTGATGTCATTAATACCACTGGTAACGGCACTAAAAGTAATAAAATTAGCTTCAGTTTTTTTAGCGATTATTTCAGCCAGAGTAGTTTTTCCGACCCCGGGAGGTCCCCAGAAAATAAGTGAGGGGATATTATCTTGATCAATAATTTCGCGGAGAATTTTATCAGTTCCGATTAAATGCTGCTGACCGACAAAATCCTCTAGTGTCGTAGGACGAACCCGATTAGCTAGAGGAGTATTGTCATCATTATGCTGACTTGTGAAAAGTGATTCTTGCTGCATATTAGACCTTCTTTACTTGAGTGCTGTCTTGATTTTAGTTTCGTTATATCCTAAAAGAATTAAGAACATAATGATGTACAAGATTAATGGAATTAAAGCGTAATTTAAATTAATAGCTGAGATAGTAGCAGCTGATTGAGTTTTATTGGAAACATAACCGGATACTTGCAATGATTCAGCAGTGATTAGACCACCCAATCCTAAGCCTAAATTGACGCCAAAGTCATCGGTTGAGGCGAGAACACCTTCAGCCTGAATACCCATTGAGGTCCCATAACGAATCGTATCGGCAATCATAATGGAAACTAGTCCAATGATGAAACCACCACCGATACAGTTAATAAAGATACCAGTAAATAGAATGGGGAGATTTTTAGTATAAGTAGCGAAAGTGATGACTAACTGGCCAACAAAAGCTGTTGCGATACCAATTAGCATAGTATTTTTTTTACCCAATTTTGCGGAAACAAAGTAAATTGATACGACACCAATTAAGGCAGTTAAAGTGAAGCTATTGGCTAATGAGACCATGTTTTCATTATGCATAATATATTTGAAATAATATATCGTAGTTTGATTCTTGATGGCTGTTGTTAACCAATATAAGAAGATAACAATTGAAATAATGATCCATGGTTTATTTTGTCGTAACATATTCCAGACTTCACCAAATGGTTGATGACTTATTTCTTTGTTAGAAAAGCGTTCACGGACATGGAAGAAGGTATTGAGAATCAAAATTAAGGAAATAATTCCGAAGAGAATGATGGTTCCTAAAAAGCCCTTTTGCTGATTGCTTTTGCCAAATAACTCCACTAAGGGGATGGTAAAGACAGCCACGATGATTTGAACGGAACTGCCAAAGAACTGTCTAATAACGCCTAATAAGGTTGTTTCCTGTTCATTGTCAGTCATGGTAGGCAAGATTGAAGTAATAGGTAAGTTCACAGCCGTGTAGAAGAAGCCTAAACCCAAATATGTGACATAGGCCCAAAGTAATTTCCCGGAATGTGGTAGGAAATTAGGAGTGATGAAGGTTAAGACGGCGAAGATAACGTAAGGAAATGAATACCAGAGAAAGAATGGTCGACTTTTACCCCATTTGGAATGAGTATTGTCGATCATTACACCAATAATAAAACTTTCAAAAACATCGGCAGTTCTGGCGACTACGAAAAGGATTGCAACTTCACTAGCTGTTAAACCGAAAACGTCAGTGTAGAAGAAAAGTAAATAAGTAGTCATCATTTGGAAAACTAAATTGTCTGCTGCATCACTCAAACCATAACTGATTCGTTCAGTTAATGAGGTTTTCCATTTGTTCATAGGAAAAGCCTATTTTTGAGTAGTCAGACGACGATAAAGTTCATGACCAACGATATCGTTTGTCCACATCCAAGCGATATGTCCGAGAGCCTCTGAAAGATGTTCCTCAGTTGGTTGATCCTTAGGTGAAGGAACAGTCTTCATCATAGGCATGATACCGACATGGAAAGCAATCCAGATAGCTAAACCAAAGATAGCACCAGATCCTTTTCGGATGAATGGCTTGTATTCAGATAGAACCTCATAAATAATTGCGAAAGATGTTGAGAAACCAAAGTGCATCAAGAAACTGGCCCAAGGCATTTGATGTCCAGCATAAGTATAAGTACCACGAGTGATGCTCTTAGGAAGTCCGGCTTGTTCCATTAAGGTTTGAGGTGGATTGACGGCATCACGTTCTGGCGTACGAGGAGGTAAAACATTTTCCCAACCCAATTTTACAAAACCAGAGAAAATACCGGCGGCGGTTCCAGCAATAAGAGCTGCCTTTAAATCGACTTTTTGATCTTTATTTAAACGCATATGTTAATCCCTCTATTCGTTATTATTATATTAATTAAAGTATAAATCAGACTGAGAACGATTTCAGGTAATATGTCTTTTGCCAAAATAGACATCTGGTCACAAATTCTTCATAGATTGTTATAAATTAATTCGTAGTTTGGAAACTGTATGTTCATATTCTCCCGTTATTATATAAGCATAGTCAAATAACAAAGGAACAAGAGGTGAGCGGATGAACAAACAATCCCTTTTCAAAGTAACAACCCTTTAAATAGAAATGATTCCCTTAAAAAATTAAACTCTTATAAAAAATATATCTCCCCCCTTAAAAGATATAGAAAAATTTAACTTGAAAGAAGTGACCGGATGGAATTGGAAATCCCCTTTAGATAACTCATGAATAGAAAAAACCCCTATAAATAAATACTCTATTTTTAAATGTTTAATCCCCTTAAACACAAATAAAAAAACTTTAAATATCTCCCCCCTAAAGATAATAAAGTTAATTTCCTAAATACAATTTGATATTTGTTCCCCGCAAATATCACAAAATAAAAAGGCTGCCAATTTGGCAGTCTTTTTTCTATGAAGTGCGCCCGGCATGGGCACTAACTTGG
>NZ_JQCF01000033.1 GCF_001438805.1 Companilactobacillus kimchiensis | reverse complement strand
GGTCTAGAATTTTTGGTGTTGGAAAGTATTTCCATTCCAAAAGTACTAGGCCCTTTTTGATAACAAAAAAAGGCATCTAAGCCTCCCTAGTGCTATGCTTTAAGCGACGAAACTCAAGATAAGCGGGGTAGGAATAGATGTCTCAACTAGATAATACACTTAAATTACTGGGAATTACAGACACAAACATTCAGGTGTTCGGTACTCGTGAGGAATTTCATGGTCGGGGCTCGGGTCGCAAAAAGTATTTGGTCATCCAGGCAGAGCTTACCTACACACTCAGACGCTGTCCCAGCTGTGGATACAATACGTTGCACCCTAACGGACACAAGCTCACTCATGTCCACATTGCAGGACCCATGGACCGGCCCGTAATAAAAAAGCAACGCTGGCGTTGTAGTAACTGCCATAGCACTTGTACGGCCACCACTCCAGTGGTATCAACCAACCACGCCATCGGTCACGGACTAGCGACTTATGTGCTGAAGCTAGCCAGTAAATCACTCCCGGCTAAGACTATCGCCAGTCTCACCGGTATTTCGACAAACTCAGTTCAGCGTATTTTGACGGCTAATATTCATCCACACGCGAGCCGCCGGTTACCGATTAATCTATGCTTTGATGAATTCCGTTCCACGCACGGCTCCATGTCGTTTATTTGCATTGACGCCGACACTCACAAATCAGTTAAAGTACTTAGCGACCGCCTTAATAGAACCATCAAATAGTTCTTTCTTAGTCAGTACAGCACCGCAGAACGGGCCGCGGTTCAACGCGTCATCATGGACATGAACGCCTCCTATCAGGCATTCGTGCACGAACTATTCCCTAACGCCGAACTCATTATTGATCGGTTCCACATTATTCAATTAATGGGCCGGACGATGGATACCATTTGCACTCAATGTTTAAAGCAACTCGACAAGCATTCGCGGGAATATAAAGTACTGAAATCACTATGGCGCCTATTCCACAAGGCCAACCCTGACGTACAAAAGAGCCGCTACCTCTTCGGCCTGAATGAGTACTCGACCGAACAGAACGCTATTGATATTGGAACCGATACGTTTCCGGCCTTCAAAACAGCTTATGAAACCTACATCGATCTCCACGATGCTTTGATGGGGCGTCACGCTGATGAACTCAAGAATATCATCACTAACTATCAGCCTAACGGCACGCCCCTAGATACGGCCATACATACCCTACGAAAGAATCTTAATGGAGTAATTAACGCCGCCAAATCGTCCTACTCTAACGGACCGATAGAGGGGCGTCAACCGTAAGATCAAGGAGCTCAAACGTGCTTGTTATGGCTTCTCCAATCAGGCCAATATGTTCACACGCGTCTACCAGCTGATTGCCTAGATTATCTACCACAATAACGTCACGATGGTAGGCTTATTTGTTATGCCTTCAAGTACGATATTCAGACAACACACCAGACTAAACGCCGCAACTAATAAAACAACAAAAAAGATCTCCCACACGAGGGGATCTCCAAAGGATAGAAACTATCCTTCAACACCATTTGACAAACTTCCATAAAATGGTCTGATCTCAGTAAAGTACTGAGATCAGACCATTAATTAAAACTAAATATAATTTTTCTAACTTAGTTGTTGCACTTAAACTACTGCATACTCATTTTTCAGTCTTACTTAATCTGCCTCGATGATAAATTTTCTTTTGGATTAAGTATTGATCCTGATCTTGATTAATAAATAACGGAGAACTTTCTTCTATGACATTGCTAAACTCCAAACCATACCATGAAATAGGTGAGGCCGTAATTTTCTGCAAATAGATGCGCCCGCCAATCAATCTTCTATCTAACGAGCTTAACTTATCATTGAAAATTAAATCTGATGGTTGTTCCTTTATAATAACAAACTTAAAGGCGCCGACTTTCCGTTGTCGCTCTGTTGAATACGTGGGTATTTGTGGTTCTAAAATACCTTGTTCCACTAGATTATTTACAACTTGATGTAAATAGACACTAACGGATTGAGATTTCCTAAACCCTAAGTAAAATTGAACGTTAACAACATTATGCGTCTCAAGTAAATCAACTGTATAATTACTTTCATAAGGTGCATTGGTTTCATTGACTGTAACAAACCAATAAACTTTAGCTCTTTTAGGTTGTGTGTCGAGAATAGAATACATGGTACTACGCTTAATTTGGTAATCACCCTTAATTTTAGTCATATACACTAAGTTAGTCGTGAACAAAGGTACTGTATTGTCTGCGCTTAATTTAGAGAGTTGATCACGATAGTCAAGAAGTGAAACATACTCGCTTTCTTTCTCATAATGGTCTCTTCGTTTATTTCCAAAGTACCAAAGCCACATAATATAAAGAATGCCCAACATGATTGTTAACGTAACATAACCGCCATGAATAAACTTAACCAAACTTGAAATTAGAAAGATTAACTCAATAAAACCAAAAAACAAGGCAATTATAAGTGCTGTTCCCTTAGCCAGGTGTTTCTTTAAGAATTCATGCAAAAGCACAGTAGTCATAAGCATGGTAATAGTGATCGCTAAACCATACGCGGCCTCCATTTTTTGTGAACTACCAAAGAACCAGACTACACTAATTGTTATTATACATAGTATCCAGTTAACAGTTGCAATATAAATTTGATTTTTTATATTACTTGGATGTCTAATAACCATTCTAGGTAAAAATTTTAAGCCAATTGCTTCATCGACTAAAGTGTAAGAACCCGTAATCAACGCTTGAGAGGCAATAATTGCAGCGAGTGTGGCTAGCAAAATGCCAACTAGGCGCCAAGTTCCGGGGAGCATTTCATAAAAGGGATTTAAGTTCGATAAGTTCCTGTAAGCAGTATCACCTGCATGTCTAATTATCCAAGCACCCTGACCTAAGTAATTTAAAAATAGGGTACTATATACTAGTGGCCATGTTACATAAATATTCTGCTTGCCAACGTGACCCATATCGGAATATAAAGCCTCTGCTCCTGTGGTTGCCAAAAAGATACTTCCAAGTATAAAGATTCCCACTTTGTTAACTGGACTGAATAGTACCCTAATTGCATAATAAGGAGAAATAGCCTTCAATATCATTGGATAATTGATTAGATTAACGATTCCAAAGACAGCCAAAAAGCCAAACCATAAAATCATCACTGGTCCAAAGGATTTCCCAATCACACCTGTTCCAAAACGTTGAATCATAAATAATACGAGTAGAACAACTGTTGTGATAATCAAGACGTTATGTTGAGAATTACTAAACACCACAGGGCCAAGGTGTTGTTTTTTTAATCCCTCAATGGCTGAAGTCACAGTTACTGCAGGAGTTAATGTTCCATCGGCCAAAATGGCCGCCCCGCCAATCAAGGCTGGCCAAATTAACCATTTTGAATTTTTTCGAACCAATGCATATAAAGCAAAAATTCCGCCCTCACGCTTATTATCGGCTTGCATTGCAATGACAACATACTTCAACGTTGTAATGATCATTAATGTCCAAAAAATCAACGAAATCGATCCAATCACGTAATTGGGAGAAATATTTCCCATTTTACCGGCGTCACCAATCAATGCATTCATAACATACAATGGTGAAGTGCCAATATCACCGTACACAATTCCTAAAGTAACAAGTGCCCCCGCAAAAGAAACACGTTCTAGTTGCTTATTCATATTTGCTTGCCCCCAACGCTAATTATTGAAATATGGCACTGCAAAATAGTAAGCCTAAACACGAAGAAAAGCAACTATGCCATATACATCATAATGAAATCACTTTAAAGAAGCTCATAATTTACGATATACTGATTGGATTGAAGTCAATATTTGAGACAGGTTTTAAGAGACATTCAGAACCGTGTTTACCTTCCACAGCTCAAATAAATCATTAATCGTGATTAATAACTTATTTGAACCATGGAAAGCATTAAATCAGGCGGCCATTTGGCTCGTAAGTGTTGCGATTTCAACTTGTAAGGGAGTCTGGTAGCCCAGTGAACTATGAATTCTCTTCCTATTGTAGAAAGCATGCACATATTCAAAAAGGACGGCAGCGGCAGTTTCATAATCTTCAAAGACCGGCACTGGATAAACACATTCCTTTTTGAGGGAAGCGTGAAAGGATTCCATTGGCGCATTATCATACGGACAACCCTTACGGCTGTAAGAGTGGCGGATATGTAGTTCAGTTAAACGTTGATTGTAATCATCGCTGGTATACTGTGATCCTAAATCCGTATGGATAATCAGGTCCCCAGTAATGGTTCGATT
This sequence comes from Companilactobacillus kimchiensis, assembly GCF_001438805.1. GTDB lineage: Bacteria > Bacillota > Bacilli > Lactobacillales > Lactobacillaceae > Companilactobacillus > Companilactobacillus kimchiensis. The sequence goes on along the minus strand of NZ_JQCF01000033.1, from coordinate 23,691 downwards.
TTTAACCGCGCTTTCAAGGGTCTTTAAGACTAAATCAGTAGCCATCTTTTTTGAGAACGAATAGCCGATAATCCGTCGTGAGTGCAGGTCCATGATGGTTGATAAGTAACACCAGCCATTACGCTTCGTTTGAATATAGGTCATATCAGCGGTCCATTTTTGATTTAAACCAGTGGTCGAGAAATCCTGCTTAAGCAAGTTGGGACGCTGTTCAACCTTGGTTTTGGAAGCCGAAGCCGCTTTCCACTTATTGACGGTAACGGAGTGGATATCCAGTTCCTTCATGAGCCGGGAAATCCGTCGTGGACTGCACCGAAGCTGCAGTGGTTGAAGTTCCAGATTCAATTCATGGTGGATCTTCATAACACCGTATCGCTGCTTAAATTCCGCAAAGATCCGCAGAATCCGTTGTTTCAAGTCCGCATCTTCGGCCCGGCGTTTTGAAGGTTGGGGGGATCGATAACGATAATACTGAGCTCTGGAAACACCGAGGATTCGGCACATCTTGGTTACCTGGTGGTGATGGCTTTCTTGGTGAATGTAATCAAAGATATTGGTTACTTCTGCGCAAGGAAGCCCAGGGCTTTTTTTAGGATTTCGTTCTCCTCAGACAGCGAAGCCAGTCGCTTTTCCATCGCTTTGATTTCGTCTGGCGATTTACCAGATTGAGTTTTGGCCTGGCCCTGGATCCACTTATGAACTGTTGAATAGCCAATGCCATATTCTCTGGCCAGTTGGGCAGCTGATTCGCCTTGCTTATATAGGTTGATAATGTTTTGTTTGAATTCTTTGTCGTAACGAGTTGGCATGTAAAAATTACTTCCTTTTGAGAGACGATTTATTCATTATACCCTCTCTTAAAAGTTGTCTCAGGAATCAGCTTACATCCACGGTCATAAGAACCCGTATCGGTACCCAAAAGAAGAATAGATATAGGCTTTTTATCCTTTAGTTGACCACTTATCTAAGTTATTGTTACGAACATCTTCTTTAACATCACTAATAAACTCCGCAAATTCAGCTGGAATGTGCTTGTCAGTTAGAACAGTTTTAGTTGCAGCTAAAGCATCCTTACGATCAGCTTCATCTAATTTTTCTTGAAGACGGTCTTGCTGTTCTTTTAAGGCTTGTCGTTGCTCTTCTAAATCGGCTTGGGCCTTCTAACTAGCATTCATGCTGGCTCGTTTTTCACCCTTTTCAAGCCATTCTTGTTCCTTTTGCTTAAGCTCCTTTTCAAAATCATCCCGCAGATTGCTTTCTACTTCTTTAGCCTTAGAGGCCATCATCTTTCCAATATCATCCTGTGTGTAGGTCTTGCCAGCTGGCTTTGGATTTTTACCATCAGGATTTGGGTTGGAATCGTTTGGCTTAGGTTCTGGGTTAGGATCAGCAAAAAATTGCAAATTTGTTTTCATCATCAAAATTTCTTTTTAAGTCCGTAGACTAAATTGTTTGTAAGTGCAATAACTAAATCAATTATTCTTTAACGCTTGTAATTGAGAAAAAGGCAAATCAAAAATTCCTATTTTAAAAAGAATGGCACAATTGAATAACTTGTATGCAAATGTTCAATTGCCTATAATTAGATTTAGAAGGATGCAATTTAGATAATGGAGGATTTGATATGAAAAGATTTGGACTTTGGTCAAAAATATCAATTATCATTTCTATATCTCAACTTTTATTAGCCATTTTTAAAGAAATTCAAAACTATAACAAATCTAAAAAACATCCTTCGAAAAATAAGAGAGGATGATGTTTTATGCATTGGTTATGGGTTTTAATTATTGGTGCCATCATTGGTACTATTGCTGGAGCAATTACTAGCAAAGGAAAATCAATGGGGTGGATTGCTAATATTGTTGCTGGATTAGTTGGTTCCTCTATTGGAGAAGCTATACTCGGATCTTGGGGCCCTCAATTAGCCGGAATGGCAATTATTCCTTCAATTATTGGAGCAGTAATTGTTGTTGCTTTAGTTTCTTTCTTTGTCGGTAAATCAAAGAATTAGTTTTTAAGCTTCATTTAAGGTTCTTATACTAAATTATAGATGCTAACTTAATTAGCACCCCTCATCAGGTTATGCTGACAAAGTTGTCCAAAAATTCGGATTAAATTTGCAATCTACCTTATTCAATTCAAGATATTGTTTCCAAACAGGCAAAAAAGCTAGATAACAATTATGATGTTATCCAATTTGTCTATAAAGATGGTAAAAAATTTATCCCCGTTGCTAGTTCACAAAAAAATAAATTTCTAATTAAACCGGTAAAGCTAAAAAATCAAACAAATTCATAACTGAATATACGTAAAAAGAACAGCATTTATTAAGAGATTTAGGTATTTTTTACATACCTCGAATATCCCTTAAAAATGCTGTTCTTTTTCATAACTAAAATTTTTTTTACATAAATGGATCTTGACTTCCCATATAGTACCCTTCGTCAAAACCAGCATCATAATCTGAATTGCCTAACTCAGATCCACCGCTATTATGAGGATGGTTCTTATTTTGCCGATGAATAATAAACCAGATAACCAATCCAACGATTATCCCTAATATAAGCAAAACCCCATTAACAATATTTTTAATATCATAATAGCTTTTCGAGTATATGAACTCTTTATTATCAGCAACCTTTTTCAACTTTGGTTCTAATCTTTCTGCTAGATCAAATAAAGCTTCCATTCTCTGTGTGGTGGTTCCATCAGTTAAATTATTCATTCCAATCTTAATCTTCCAAAACATTAGGTCCGTAATATATGAACTTGATTGATCACTAGGATCAAAATAAACCCGGTTATTCTTTAAATCGCAGACCAAATAATTGTTTTTCCAATCTGGTATACCATTTTCATCGAAATCAATATCGTAATAATGATTATGTCCATATAAAACTTCACCAGTTTTATTAATAACTATATCTTCTGATATTCCTTTAGTTTTAGGATCATTATCAGTTAAATAATTAAAGCGTCTTATACTATCATTATCACTCAATACTAAAATATATAATCTTTGCGGATTAGGCCCCGTGTCAATTTGACCATTGATATCTCCCAGTTTTTCATACTGTTGATTAGTAACTACTTCTTGATCTTCATATATATAATTCCCGACATTAGGACCACCTAGTCCTGCAGCTTGTATAACAGTTACTGAACTGGCACATCCTAGCAAAACCGCTATCCCCAAAAGAAAAGCCTTAATTTTCAACATAATTCTCCCCCGAATCACTGTCTAACTGTCTAATTAAGACTTTAGCACTGTCATTCAACTAGTAAAGACAAAAAAAACGGCTGTACGATAAATAGGGTCACAACTTAACAGTTGTGGCCTCTTTTTTGATGCTGTATAATTAAAGGGTTAGATCCGTGTCATTACTTAATGACATAAATAAGGAGATAAAAAGATGAAATATGGCTATGCGCGGGTCAGTACCACTGATCAAAAATTAGCAAATCAAATTGAGTTACTAAAATTGGCAGGAGCAGAAAAAATCTTTCAGGAAAAGTTTACCGGCACAACTACTGCACGACCGGAGTTTCAAAAACTGTTGCGCGTTCTAAAAACAGGCGATACTTTGATTGTCACTAAGTTGGATCGGTTTGCGCGGAACACGCGCGAGGCTTTAACTATCATCCAAGAGCTGTTTAACCGGAACATCAAAGTTAATATTTTGAATATGGGCTTAATTGACAATACGCCGACTGGCCAATTAGTCTTTACAATATTTAGCGCCTTTGCGCAGTTTGAACGCGATATGATTGTCACGCGCACACAAGAAGGTAAATTGTATGCCAAGCAACATGATCCGTTGTTTCGGGAAGGGCGACCGAAAACGTATTCTGATGAACAAATCAGATTTGCTTATGAGCTGCGAAAACAAGGCATGACCTACAAGATGATTGAACGAAAGACGGGGATTAGTAAACGCACGCAGCAGCGACGGTTTAAGTTAATTGAGAAACCAAGTGATACTTCTAAAATCTAAGACAGGTGAAAGATCATGAAAAAGGATATTTAAATTATTTCCTATTTTGACTGATCTTTAATAATCGTGTGATGTCCCTAATAGTTTGCTCCTACGTCAAGTTTTGGTACTAAAAAAATTAGCCGTTTATCCTAATTCTTTCGGTGTTATACCAGTTAATGTAATTTTCAACTCTGAGGACTAAGTCCTCAAAACTAGTAAAACGTGTTTGAAAAATAAATTCTCGTTTAAGTAGCGAATGGAAAGCTTCGAGCGGACCGTTATCATATGGATAACCTTGTTTGGAATATGAATGCCTAATCAGGTGCTGCTTTAACAGGCCTTCATAAGCAATACTGGTGTATTGTGAACCCATATCAGAGTGCAAAAAGGTTGGCTTAGAAGCCCTGCTCAAGGCTTGCAACAATGTCTTAATAATCAGTTTCGATGCCATCTCCTTGCCAATGTTGAAAGCGATGATTTGCTTACTAGCTTGGTCAAAGATGGTACTTAGATAAACCCAAGTGCCTGGTCTTAGTTCTAGGTAGGTTATGTCAGCACGCCAAATAGTTCCGATTGGATGGTTCTTAATCAAGTTAGGCCGTTGAGAATAATCTACATGAGTGCCTGGCTTCTTAAAACGCCGCCCCATTAGTGATCGAATGCCTAACTCCTGCATTAATCGGTAGACACGATTGGGGCCAATGACTACACCAAGTCTTCTCATGGCAATTGTGATCCGAGGGTACCCATAGGCTTTATAATTATTTTTCCAAATTTCAAAGATCTGGCTTTTTAAAATCGTATCTTGTTTATCATGACGACTTGTCTGATAGTGTTTCCAATGATAATACGTACTTTTGGACAGCTTCTTATGCTACTCTAAAAAAGGAATACTAAAAGAAATGGGTGATGATCATGCAGCAAATTTCCACAAAAACTTTAAATATGAATGTCCAAAAAGATTTGAATTTTACCTGGTCAACGCAAGCAATCCTTTTCTGTGCCAGCATCATTGCCTGTATCGGCCTCAACGTTGATTCCGCGCCCGTCGTCATCGGAGCAATGCTGATCTCGCCATTAATGGCGCCAATTGTCGGGATCGGCTACGGCTTGGGAAATAGCAATCCAAAGCTATTATCAAAAGCGGCGAGACTCTTTTTGATCCAGGTGACAATCGGGATCATCGGTGCAACCATTTACTTTTTCATTTCGCCATTAAATACCGCCAGCGCCCAACTGCTTGCCCGAACCGAACCCACTCTCTGGGACGTTTTAATTGCCTTCTTTGGTGGATTTGCCGGGGTCATCAGTTCCGCGAAAAAAGATGGTAGCAACGTCGTTCCCGGGGTTGCCATTGCCACGGCCTTAATGCCGCCGCTATGTACGGTTGGGTATGGGATTAGTCATCTCAACGCTTCATTTATATTGGGGGCGGGCTACTTATTTTTGATTAACGCCTTTTTCATCGCCTTGGCAACGGCAGCCGGGACCATCTTTTTCCGCATCCGCAGCGGTGAACGGCTGAATGTATCATTGCGCCAACAAATTTTGATCGTCATCATTTCGATTATCATTGTCATCCCCAGTTCAATCTCGGCTTACACGATCGTCCACAATTCATTCGTCGACACGCAATTATCTCAATTTATCAACGAGAAGCTCAGCAATCAATACATTGCCAAACAAAACGTCGACGGCAAAAATATTCAAATCTCGGTCATCGGCCAACGCTTGTCTGCCAGCCAAGTTGAGCAACTGCAGCACTCATTGAAGCAGTATCATCTTGGTGATTACCAGTTATCGTTGACCCAGCTCACCAAAGGAAATTACATCACCCCCAAAGAATTTCAAGATTATATGAAGCAATCAGACACCAATGACACGATTCAAACCAGCACCAATTCAGCCGACAACGCCTCATTGACCAATGTCCAAAATGACATCGTCAAAAAATATCCCAAACAAATCAGCAATATTTTCGTTGGCCAAGTTCAAGACAAAGCCAATCACACGATTTCTATAATTGCCATTCAGCTCTCAGATAACGGCAAAGGAAAAGCGGCTGAGATTGAGAAGGCTGCCACAAAAACTGCCGCTAATAACAATGTTAATGCCGTCGTTCGCATGATGACTCCTTCCCAACAGAGTGATTAAAGTCACAATGAGGGGCCTCAATAAAGTTAGACAAAATCGGCTGTACGATAAAGGTACCGAAAGCCAGCATTAATTGTAAAGCATCCGACACGGACACCTAGGCTACTCCTTTCGTTAGGATTTATGGGCTTTAAAGGTTTAACACCATAAGCACCACCTCCGATCGGAAATAGCCACCGCCTTAACTTCTCTACAAAGAACTATTATACAGGGAATCTGTATCACTATCCAAGCTTTAGAACAAATTCGTTGGATCGCTATATTACCAGTGAGAACCAATTTTGCAAATTAAAATTTTAATGTGAACAGCTCTAAAAGCTCTTCATCAATACCTGTTGACAAAGGGCCATCATAGATTGATTTAATTGCAAGGTTGGATTAATGAGCATTAAGTTCCGGCGACCTGCTTAAGAGTAAATGGTTTCCGAGGAGAAATCTAGATTTCAGGAACGGCTTGCACCGTCACTGAAATATTACCTCTTGTAGCTCGAGAATAAGGGCAGACCTGGTGTGCTTCGTCTAACAATTCTTGCACTTTTGAAAGGGGGAGATTAGAAATGAAGCCTTCAATTTCTACTCCTAAAACAACATCTGGGACTGATTCCTTACTTTGATTGTACAACGATACTCTAACCTTGATGATCGAATTACCGCGAATATTCTTAGCTCGTTTGATATAATCTAAGGCGCTATTAAAGCAAGCACTATAGCCCGCAGCGAAAAGTTCCTCTGGATTGGTTCCTTCCGTTTTACTGCCCGGTTCTTCAATGTTTACGTTGAAAGAGTGGTTTGGGCTATGTGACTCACCAGAGCGTCCTCCAGTGTTAATCATGGTTGTTGTATATACTTTCTTCATTTGATGACCTCCTTGAAATAATCGCAGCTTTCGTTAAACGCAAGCCACTCGACTAACGACTCATACTTGAAGCCATCTTAATGGTAGTTTCGGCTGAACGTGCAGATATTTTATACAAGATGGCACCTTCTTGCCAAGTAATAGTTTGGTTTAATCCATTATCAGTGACATCAAAGTTGCCTGCCCCAACTTGGCTCGGAATGGGAAGCGAGTACTGGTTAAACAATGCTACCAGTTGTTTGCTCATAGCAACTGGATCTTGGCCCATGACAGGTGAGGCATGTACTGTTACCGACCAGCGACCTGCTTGCCATGTGAGATAAGCTTGTCCAGCTCCTCGATCAATAGTCCCCTGAACACCAGTCCCAAGATCAATGACCGGTAACCCAGTCTCTTGTGCGTGGTGATTAACCGCGGTCACTGCAGCCGCTGTGGAGACATAGGCGGTTTTATTGAATGTTGCATAAGGCGTTTCGCTAGCTAAGGTGCTGGCATTAAATTCCTTGGCTGTAGCTCCAACACTATAATAAACCGTATATCCGTATGCATTACTGATATAGTGCATATTCAACCGATTGTGATTTTCGTTCAAACCATCAACAGTTGGTTTTTTTGTAGTCCCAATTGCCATAGACAACTTCTGATTGAGCTCTTGAATTCGAGAATCTGTAGTATCCTCTTTTACTGATGAGGTCTTTGATGATATTGAACTAGCCACAGTAGATGAAGAACTAGAAGACATTTTCTCTTTTGCAGAATTAGATACCTTCGTAGCGGAACTAATAGATGTCGATGGTGTTTTAGAGTTGGTATTGAGCTTCGAACAACCTCCGATTAAAAGGCATGCTGTCAACGTTGCGATAACAATCTTGCCCTTCATATGACATTCCTTCTTTCCATTGTTGTGTCACGGCGTCTCTAGATTGGATTAACTGCCCACATGGTCCTAAATTATCACTTATGATCATTATAATATAAAACAATTTTAATTGTGCAAAATACGTTTTTTAAAATTCGACCATTAATACCACTTCATTTGAATGCTTGATATGTAGCCTTATAAAAACCTTACAGATTAGTCAAAAAACGTTATAAATGTTTTTCTCACTAGAGACTAAGCCCTTTAAAAAGTCGCTGCCACTGATTAATAACATCCGAAAGTGAGAAATCATGACTTCGTTGTAAGGCTTGATTAGCCCAATAGTCCCGAATGGATGGTGAATACATAAGGGTATCAAGCTTTATGTTTAGGTCATGTACACGATGATCCTGTGTCAGAATGCCAAATTTCCCCCCATTTAAAACCACCATACTATCTTGTAGCTTGCTATTTTACAAGCATAAAAATTTGGGCTGATGGTTTATTAAAATTCTATCTATCCTCACATGAAGAAGCTAACATAAATATTAAGACTTATTCTCTGGTATACTGAACCTGAATAATAATTGCCAAAATCAGTACAGGCATTAAAAGATCTTATTAATTATAGTTATACCCTAGTGGCCTTTAAGCTTAGTGCGAATTATTAATTGAATTTATCGTTTCCCTGTATTTACCATCAAATGTTTTTTCATCTGGAAACAAGGTTTCTCGTGAGTATCCTAGTTGTCTTAATTTTTTTTGGATCGAATCTTTAACTTATCACGGAAACACGAGTTACATCACGGTATTTATAGTCCTGTTGTTTTCGTTAATAGCTTGGCTATTTATGGCTCGAAGATTAAAGAAAGCTGATTATGCATAGACACTATTCTATCCCCATTTCCCTGTATAATAGATTAAGCAAGAAGCTTTAATGGCAATGATTGTCTTTTCCCTTGCGAGGTGAGGCTCATGGGAACATGGAATAATCTTCAGGAAGGCTTCACAGTCAATGAGCGTCTTTCAGACATTCTCGTTGATGTTGCTGTTTGGCACGTTTTTAATCGCGCTACTCAGCTATATCGACAAACACCACAAATGAAAAAGCCGCCCCACATAACTTTGACCGGTTATGGGGCGAACTAGTGTTGTTTTAATATCTGCCACCGTCTTTAACGGCTCTACACGGGAAGTCCTGTTCACGTGGGACTTCCTTTTTCTTTTTCATTATAGCATGACTATGAAAAATTGGGTAACAAGGCATTTTCAGCTTATTATTTATCTTTGTATTTTTCAAAAATAGGTTCAACTAATTCTTTTTCAGCGTTTTTCGTACTTCGCCGTATTTGTATATAGTTTCCCAATATGTTTATGTCTGGCAACGGACCCACTTAATCTAATATTTATTATTATGATAGACCAATTTGCCTATTAACTTAGTCTCGGTGTTTTTTTTCTAAAGTTGCTAATAATGCATCAATCCGTTGTTTAACTCGGGGTCGTTGGGTTGTATCAGTTAACAGTACTAACGTATCACCTTCATGAATCAAGGTGTCACCATGTGGAATCACTTCTTGTTCACCACGCCGGATTCCAATGAGCAGTGCTTCTTTAGGCCATGGCATGTCTCGGACCATTTTGCCGTTTAAGGGACTGCCAAAGAAAACCGGTATTTCCAAATGATCAGGTCGATGAAGTTGCTGAACAGTTTTAGGCATTGTCATCTGCTTAAGCAATGCTTCATAGATTGGTGCACCGCCTAATAAATCAACAACAAGGTAAGCAGTTAACGATATGACTGCTAATGGCATTAAATGTGTTAAATTGCCAACCATTTCTGTTACCAGCAAGATAGCTGTGAAGGGAGCTTTTCCAATTCCAGCAAAGTAACCGGCCATGGAAAAAATGATTAGGTTCATGATATAGACATGCGATAATAATCCTAATTGATTCATTAAGACGCCATAAACCGCACCAATCACAGCACCTAAAGAAAGAATCGGCAAAAAAATACCGCCAGGTAATCCGGAACCATATGAAATCATTGAAAAGACGAATCGTATAATAAAAATTGCAATTAGTACAAACAAAGGTGGAACATACTGGTCAAATCCAACAATTAATCCATTACCACCACCGAGTAAATTTGGCGAAAAGTAACCAACTAAGATTACCAGCAGAAATGGTACGATACCTTGTATTGGGCGTGGCAAATGTGTCAGTTGATGATACCACCGAGGCATAACTAACAAGACCCGTTGATATAAGTAACCAAACAATCCCAAAACAATGCCGAGTAAAATTAAGTGCCAATAATTTGATACTGGTAAACTACGTGAATAATTTAAATGTAACACGGGAACAAGTCCGAAAACATTCAGCGAGATAAAATTTGAACCAATTGCTCCGGCTAATGCTGTTAACCAAACCAGCGGTGAAAAATTATGGTAAATCTCTTCTAAGACAAATAGAGTTCCAGCAATGGGAGCATTAAACGCCGCTGCTAATCCAGCAGCGGCGCCTGATGCAATTAGCAGTCGGCGATCAGTTCCTGATAACTTAAACCCAGCAGCGAAACCTTGACCAACTGACGCACCTAATTGAATCGACGGTCCTTCTCGCCCGAGAAATAATCCAGGTCCCAATGCCAGAATACCACCGATAAATTTTCGCCAAAGAATTGACCACCAGTGCATTTCCAATTCGCCAGCCAATTGATCTTCAACTTGCGGAATTCCGGAACCAGAGATATAAGGTTCTCTCTTGAGAAGTCGAGCCACAATTAAAGCTAAACCAAGGTTGATGCCAATCAACAATGCCCATTCCCACCAAACAAATGGCGCGATTCGTAAGTATCTATATACCAATCGACTATAGTGCAGCCCTATCTCAATACAATAGCGAAATAAGCTAACAACGGTGCCACTCATTAAACCCACAAGCAGGCCGAGTAAAACAAATCGCAAACGAGTAACGTCAAATTTTTCTTTTACAAGCTGTATCAAATAACTAATCCTCCATTACAACCAATATTATATAATTTAGTGCTTAATTAAACTAGGCAATATCTCGATGAAATCTAGTAGTTATTTTTCACAGAGAAGGGGTGTCATACCGCTAAGATGTTTTAGTAGTTTATATGACGAGCCGCATGTTTGAGTAGTAATGGTGCTAATAACGTTGTTAGGATAATGGCAGTGATAATTGCCGAATAGTAATCATCACTAATTAGTTTGGATTGGTAGCCTATTTGAGCGATAATCAAGGCCATTTCCCCACGCGAGACCATCCCCGCACCAACGAGGTAAGCTTCATTCGAACTGAATCCGGCCCATTTAGCCCCACTTCCCGCTCCTAATAGTTTTGTCAGTGTTGCCACAATCGTCAATACGATAATTAATAACAAATCGTGTTCTATGCCAGCTAGTGACATATTTAAACCGATTGAAACGAAGAATACAGGAATGAAAATCGCATAACCGATTGGTTCGATACTTTGATCAACTTCATGAGCTACATGAGTTTGTGCAATCGCAATTCCTGCAAAAAAGGCCCCAATCACTGCACTCAGTCCAATCAGATCTGCAATATATGCCATACCAAAACACAAAATCATCGCCATTATAGTAGGTCCCACTGGATTCAATAATTTGGTGCCTAGTCTAGCGAGGAGAGGGGCGATAAAACGCATCACGAAATAAATTGCGGCAAAGTAAATTAGCTGCTCTAAAAAAGTCAGAGCTAGCGGTATCTGGGTATCCGTACCAGCCTTTGTACCTATTAAACTGACCATAATGCTAAGTAAAACGACAGCTAGCACATCGTCAACCACCGCGGCACCGAGGACTGTTGAACCGCTCTTACTATCAAGTAAATTTAGTTCTTTCATGACAGCAACTGAAATTGAAACCGACGTTGCGGCAAAAATAACGCTCAAAAACAAGCTTTCAAATTGTGTCAAGCCAAAAACAATACCAACTGGATAGATCAGTACCATCGGAATCAAAACTCCTAACAACGCGACAATTATGCTAGGACGCAAATATTTTTTAAGCAATGTAAGATCACTCTCAAGTCCGGCGATAAACATTAAGATGATAACCCCAATCTCTGAAAAAATATGGATGAAATCATTGGCGTGAACCCAATTCAACAACGCAGGGCCAAGAATAATTCCAACAAATAATTGACCGATCACTGATGGGATACCAACCCTAGAGGCTAGATGGCCAAATAGACTAGTTGTAATCAAGATGATCACCAAGGTACCTAAAAATTCCAAACAAAAACCTCCTCATAAAAAAACGTAAACCCAGATACCTCTTACACACCCCTGAAAGAGAACACCTTGAGCTTACGTCAACTGATTTATTTATTCATGTTTTAATAATACTTCTTATATGCTAGCAAACTAATCAAAAATATTCAAGTAACGATAAGTTGTCACATTTAGTTACTTATTCGAAACACAGACACCGCCAACTTTAAAAGTGATTTCTGAATTTTCTTTATCTATTTTAAATATCTGGATCGTTTTCTCCAGCTATAAATCATGCTGGATACATAACCGAGCTAAAAAGACACCGTAGGTATATTATCAGGTCCAAGGAATCCAAACTAGCAGCGACCAAAACATCATTGATTTCTTGTTTGAGGCTGGTGTAATTCTTCTTTTCTATGATGAACCTTAGAAGCTGATCTTTTGTCTAGTATAACCTATTCCGAACGAATTAAAATCGAAACCTTTTGTGAACTAGGGCTGTCCAATATCCAAATGGGCGTTCGGCTGAACCGATCACCGTCAACAATTTCTTATGAATTATCTCGATGTCAACCTTATCAGGCTGAATTAGCACAAACAGATGCCGAATACAAGCGATCACGATGTGGTCGGAAAACTAAGCTGAGCGATGAGTTAAAGCAAAGAATTCTCAACCATTTACGTCTAAGCTGGTCACCAGGAATGATTGCTCACGAATTTAAACTAGCTACTAAATCTATTTATAATTGGCTAAATCAGGGGAGAATTGATTTCTCCTTGAATGATCTACCTGAACATGGCGTACGCCAACGGCGTAACGTTGACCAACGATCCAAATATAATCAATCTTTGGGGCGATCAATTGAACAGCGTCCCATGATGATTAATCAACGTAATCGCATCGGCGATTTTGAACTAGATACAGTCGTTGGTCCTCGTGGGCATAGTAAGGCAGTTTTATTAACTTTAATCGATCGAAAATCACGGTTCCTTTGGGCATACCGGTTAAAAGATCGGACGACAGCGACTGTTAATGAAGCACTAACTAAGTTCCTAACCACTTTTAATGGTCCGGTGCACAGCTTTACTGTGGACCGTGGCACTGAGTTTAGTGGGCTAGTATCACTTGAATCACAATATGGTATTAAGACCTATTACTGCCATGCTTATACTCCAGCTGAACGTGGTAGTAATGAACGCTTTAATCGGAATTTACGTTATTTTTATCCTAAAGGGACTCGTTTTGAGCACATTAGTGCTCAAGATTTAACGACGACGTTACTCCAAATTAACCAGCGACCGCTTAAAATACTCGACTGGCAAACAACGTATCAGGTTATGCTGACAAATTTGTCCAAAAATTCGGATTAAATTTGCAATCTACCTATTGATTATAAATTATATCTGACCTGCTAGATTTTAATTAATGTCAGGTTATGTACTAGTAGTACGATCTAAAATGCTAACAAGTAATAACTATTTTTGTTTTAATATACGAACATATGAGCCCCGTTATGATTAATCATTTTTAATACCCGACAAATCTGACGAATTTACTTTTTTAAATCCGCCCGATCTGTCCTTAATTTCATAAAGAATGGAATTTTTTCTTTTTAGGGGCTCCGATTTCTCCGAAATTACTTTTTTAGGGCTCCAAAATCTCCAATATCTCTTTGGGGCTCCCACATCTACCATTAGCAAACTATACGCGTTTTAAATCATTGTCTGTATAACTATAATCGTTAAGATCGTATATGCCTTGAAACATTTCAGCAAAATGTAATAGCGAACGATTCTTATAAACATTAAACATAGATTGTTCATATCTTGTTAATTCCATAGTAACCGCATTACTCTGACCCAATAAATAACGATTCTTGAGGATAATCTTATATATTCTTGGACTTTTGTTTATGATGTCATACGTTTCCTTTACGTACTCTTGGGCTTGTATGCTACTTATTATGTTATTTTCTTGTGTATTAACATTGCTATGGCTGGAAACTGAATCAAATTGAGGAGATTGTAAACTAGATAAATTCAGGTCTAGAATTTTTGGTGTTGGAAAGTATTTCCATTCCAAAAGTACTAGGCCCTTTTTGATAACAAAAAAAGGCATCTAAGCCTCCCTAGTGCTATGCTTTAAGCGACGAAACTCAAGATAAGCGGGGTAGGAATAGATGTCTCAACTAGATAATACACTTAAATTACTGGGAAACAATTGGTCTGGCTATTCAATCCCTGATTTATCGGTAAATATACTTTGTGAAATTCTCTTAGACCATTCGCTTAAATTCAGTAATTTTCTTTATATTTGTCTTGACGGGTTACGGTTTTCCATTCAGTTTAGAGGGAGTGACGTTTTGAGCGCAGAATTGTTCCCTGGAAACAGCTATTTGGAATAACTGAACCAGAGTGCAATTCTACGCTAAGGTTTCCCCTTAGTTCGTCGGTCGTTAACGCCCGTCGCTTGTCTGTACAATTGCGGTATTGCTACCACCACTCATTATAAACCTACGTTTTCGGTTTAACCTACTAAAAAACGCCCTAGTAGGCGTTGGCAATACGTATTTATGTTTGTTCGATCACCAACTAATCAGTGGCACCAAGCCGAAGCTTCGTTTTACCACCCGCGCCGTTAATGGTCGCGCTCACCATTCACCACCCAGCCGTACAGATGACCTTGTTGTGGTATAGCCAGACTTATTGAAGTCGCACTGGCAAACGTGTCCCCTTGGATTTAGACCCCAGCTTGTCCCCTAGGGCTTTAAAAATCGCACCGGCCATGATATAATAATAACTAAATTAAATTTATCTTTGTGGCGCTCACCGATGCCAGTCGGTGGGTGTTTTTTATATGAAATAAATCTTTTTTTAGCACCACTAAATAAGCTACTCGCAAATACAGAAAAAATCTTGTATACTGTACTTGCTAGCTAGCTATATTCTTGATATTTGGACTGACGTAATTGCCTTGCGTTGGTCCTTTTTGTATTCTCTATAAGTTTTTCCACTTTCAATTAGAGAATAGATTATTCTTAAAATCTTATGGGCCACCGCTATTAAAGCTTTCTGAGCACACATTCGAGATTTCAATCTCCAAAAGTAGTCTTTAAGACCTGTTTCCTTAGTTATCTTGGCGCCCATGGCGGCGGTAACTAAGGCTTTTTTTAAATATACATTTCCATGCAGTATTCTCGAGCCGTGTTTCACACCGGCTGATTCGTAATTACCAGGACATAATCCAGCCCAAGATGCTAAATGGTGAACGTCTGGAAAAGGACTTACATCTACACCAATCTCAGTGATAATCACTTGTGCTGTTGCACTACTGATTCCAGGAATGTCTTGTAGGCGATGACACAAATCGGAGAATTCTCCGATTTGTTCATCAATAAGATCATTCAAATCAGCGATACATTTCAAATAACTATTGAGTAAATTCATTTGAATCACAAGTAAATTTCGATCATTTTGACTTAGAACGCCATCCATCGATTCTAGTATTTGTTCAGGTGAGGCTTTTAATTTTCCATGCATACATTTGGTAACAGAATTTATAGTTAAAACCTCTCCATTAATAATCATATTGAGTAGTTTTAAACCTGAACCCTTAAATAAATCTGAAATGAAACTAGTAAGTTTTATATTAGAACGCTGTAAAATATTGTGGATCTCATTTTTGGTTCTAGTTAGTGACTCTTTCATTTTCTTGCGAGAACGAGTTGATTCTCGCAATTCTTGAATTTTGCGAGGAGGAACGTAACTCGCAGATACTAGTCCGTATCTTGCTAGCTCTGATAACCACTCGGAATCCTTTTGATCTGTCTTCTTGCCAGGAATATTTTTAACTATTCTGGGATTACAAAGAATCAACTGGAAATCAAAAGATTCTAATATTTGCCATACTGGTCTCCAGTATTGACCGGTGCTCTCCATGAGCACCTGTTCAACACAGTGCTCTTTTAACCATTTACCACAGTTTTTCAACATATTGGTAGTAGTTCCAAAACGTTTAGAAACCTTCTTAGGTTTCTTGACGCTCTCGGAACCAATAAGAATGGTTACCGTTATTTGTTTTTGGTGCACATCAATGCCAGCTACACTTTCAGCTACAACCTCCATAAATAGTACCTCCAACAGATGTAAGATAATCCACCTTCAGTCATTGAGGGATTGTAATTTTATATACGTGCACAAGGCGACAATTGGTTAATCTCATGGACTAAAGGCCGTCGGTTTTTTATACGGGTTTAAGAACACCAATAAAGATTCGACGAACTGTGGATCACCTTCAATAGAAGTATAACTGGATAAA
This sequence comes from Companilactobacillus kimchiensis, assembly GCF_001438805.1. Lineage (GTDB taxonomy): Bacteria > Bacillota > Bacilli > Lactobacillales > Lactobacillaceae > Companilactobacillus > Companilactobacillus kimchiensis. Next base: position 7,263 of record NZ_JQCF01000033.1, on the reverse strand, counting down.
TGATTTATTTCACTTCATGGTTACGAGGGAGAGCGGAGCGACCCCTCAGATAGTTTTTTATGTGATTTTTAACCCACTCTATCCCTTCATCAGATATTAATTTATTGGTACCTGAACCAAGCAAAAATTAATCAGGAAACTCTGGATGTCGTTTGATCCAGCTGCTGACATAATTTCGGCCACGCCCCAGCTTGTGATTAGCTTGGGTTACGCTGTACCATTCCTGATTGCCTGTCACATGTAAGTTCTCCTTTCTTAATTTAGTCATAATTTAACATCAAAAGGTGTAACTTACACCATTTATTTTTTTTACATTTAGGTTACAAGTGCCTGCCCCCATCTTCATGCCGGTTTCGAGTTTGGTGTTGCCGTTGCTTTTTCGTCATTTCCCACTCGGTCTCCTTTAGTCCACGTAGTTTCTGTTTTCTTAGATAGTCCGTATTTTTCGCATATAAAATGGTCATTAAGGCTTCGTCCAAAATATTCATCAGGTAATTTTTCGGGCTAGTTGGGTGGTAATTAATGGCCCGATAGTCTTTAACTTGAGTCTGCTTATATTGATCAAACCGCGTTGTCTGTTGTTTCAAACGGGTTTGCACCATTTCAATTTGTTTGTGATCCAACTTAGGATCTTGGCCACATTCGCCGATAAACAGTTGCCGAGTGCCATCATGTTTTAAGACCCGTTGTAATCGGTAGTTCTGAATATCTTTTAATTCAATTTTACCTAACAGGTAATTTAAACCGGCTTGGTGTTGCTGACTAGTAAAGACTACCGGTGGCTGCTGTTGCAATTGACTAAGATTATTGGCGCTTAATGGCTTTAATTCTGGGTCATAGTAAACCACAGCGGTATAGATTTGCTCCTTATCAATCGTCTCTAGCTTATCCAGGTCACTGTCCGGAAAAGCAGTCGTTAGAATGCTGTTGTATTGAGTTTGCACTACGGCTTTAACTTCCCGCATGACCCGTAAATTTTTCACCGCTTTAGAAATGAATTCGAGTTCGTTAGGTTGATAAGCGGCTAGCATGCCCCAATCAGTATGCTTCAAATCGTCTAACTGGCGACCATGTTTGGCTAGTACCGTGGTTAATTGCTTTTCAATTGTTTGGGCCTGCTGATTAACTAACTGCCAGCTGGTATATGGCCGCTTGGTAAACGTCAATAATTGCTGGGTTAATAAGTCGTTTCGAATATTCATTAAACGTTCGTTTAATTCACTGCCTTTGAAAATCGTTTGTTCACTATTAGTTTCTTTAATCAGTTCCCGTCGTTCAGCTGCAGTTGTCTGTTCAAAATTAAGTTCCGGATAAAGCTTTTTCGTTGCTCGTTCCACCACTTTATTTAACAACTGGTTAGCTTGTGCTAGTGATGTCGTTTGCTGGTCAATAGTCAGCAGTTGTTTGGTTACATCTTCACCAATGGCATGTTTGATTAATAAGCTGTTTTTCCAATTAAATAGCATGCGCTGTTTATCGTCTAAATGTTCTAAATCGACATAGGTTTTCAATTGCTGACTTAGATGACTAATTGTGTGTTTTTCAGAGAACGATAGCTCGTCAGTTAACGCGTCAAAATGTTCATGATTTCTTATCTTTTCGTCAAGATTATGATATTTAGCTTGAGCGTTTCTTTGCGCTCTAACTTGTTGATTAAATGCTTTTCGATTTTTTCTTTGGCTGTTAATGCCTTCGTGTTGGGTAGGTGTCTCTTGAATCCCTTGATCGACAAACGATTTTTCACTAATCCGATCCGGAATATTTTTTTGTGCTAAGAACTGATTAACACTCAACGCCCAATTTTTTCGCCACTCATTAATTTTTTCCTTTTTATCCCAATCAACCAACCAAATTTTTCTTTGTTTTGGAAACCCGCTTTTGGTTAAAAGTTGCTTGCCATTTTCATCTTTAATGTACTGCGTCTTTGCTTTTAATCCCCAACTACCATCGGGGTTAAATGGGCGATTGGTTAACATCACATGTGCATGCGGATTGTCTGGGTGATCGCGATGAATTGCTACGTCAGCTACCATACCTTGATCGACAAAATTTTCTTGCACATATTTTGTCAGTAATTCTTTCTGTTCGGATTCACTTAATTCTACCGGTAAAGCCACGTTAAATTCTTTTGCATACCGTGAGTTTGATTTACGATCGTTCTTTTCAACTTCATTCCATAATTGTTCTCGATTACTGGCCCATTCCGGTGCATTTTCGGGAGTTAAAATAAAGCTTTCTGGCATAATCGAGCGGGCATAGAAATATCGTCGACCTTCTTTATCATCAAATAATCTTTCACCACTTCGATAAGCCGCACTGGCAATCGCACTTCGTCCTTTTCCAGCACTAATATTACTAAAACTCATATGAAAAATTGCCATGTAAGTCACCTCTTTACTTTGATTCTATGGGTTTTCTTCTGTTGTCGACATCGGCGACTTCTAATACAGGTTTTTTGGGGGTTAGCACAACATAGAATTTATTCTATGTGTAAGTGCGCATTGACCTCGTTTAACTCGTCCTGCTGATTCCCATAAATTTACTTATAGTGTACGCATTCCGCTTCGCTATTTCAACTTCTATCCTTTGATTTAACATTCTCTGTATGATATAGTGTCGGTAATTATTTTTAATACGATTGGAGGAATCATTATGTCTCAAAGTAACTTAGAAAAACAAGAAGCTAAATTAAAACAGCTTAATCAAAAGATTAAAGCTGAAAAAAATAAAATTGAACAAAATCTCGGTAAGCAAATCATTAGATCAGCCAATTTGGATTATGGGACACTTACTACTCCACAGATTAAAATGATTGCTAAAAAAGTTGCCGCCTTTTTAAATCAATCTCAAAATAACCGATAATAGTTAGGTGGTAATGACTATGCCTAATCAATATGAAAAACTAGTTGAGCAACAAGCGCGTTTAAAACAAAAAATTGAGCGAGAAGATTTTAAATTACGGCAATCTAAATACTACGAAAATCGGCAAGCCCGCAAAGCCCGTTCTCGCCGATTAATTCAAAAAGGGGCTTTGCTAGAAAAATACTTTCAAGCTGATAATCTCTCGGTTGAACAAACCGAAGAGCTTTTAAAAATATTTGCCGATTACGTTAATGTCCATAAACCAAATAAACTCAAAAACGATCAACCTAATAACTAGGCCGATCGTTTTTATTTTCAGGATTATTTTTTGGCTTAACTTCTAGATTGTTTTTAGCAAAGTCTTTGAGATGGTTTTGGGTTCTTTTACTAATCTCGTCTTCAACTAATTTAAGTTCTAATTTATCCGTTTTTTTTAGTTGCTTGTACATCTGGTTTAATTCATTAGCACTTAATTTTTTTGTTTGCTCGAATTTGTAATCCTTGAATACCATTATCATATGTCCACTGTTTAATTTTAGTCATGTCATTAGTCTGATAATAATTGGCAATTAGTTCGTTCCATTGATCCCACTTATCTAACGGCACATTGATTAAGCCTGCACCACCGTCAATCATAATTTTATTAGCACTTAAAGTCGCCGTCCTTTTGTTCCCGTCCCAAAAGATTTGTTGGCGCATATTATGATACATGACAGTCAATGCTTTATCAGTAATCGTCGTTCGTGGATCAGCCAAGATTTTTTGTAAAAAGGATTGTTCTTGTTTTTCGTTAATTAAAGGTGGTTCAAAAAAGTCTTCACTACCTAAATCAACTCCTCCTTTCCCTTGCCGTAATTCTCCCGGTACTAAGGCGTCTTCCGCTGCCACAATCTTGTTGATTTGTTTTTCCATGGTTAACGTTAAAGGGGAATTTTGAGCAGTGATATATTGCCACCCACGCTTTAAATTAACAATCGTCAAAATATCCTCAACAGGTACTCCTGCTACGCTCATACCGTCCATAATAGTTTGTGTTTGTGGCAAAGTGGTATTAACGCCTTCAAAACGAGCATTAGTATGCACTAACTTGGTAAAGTTTGCTCGGGCAAACCGTTGGTTTTCTGCAGCTGTGAATTTATACTTGTCCATATATGTTCGTGTCTTAGCCATATTTTGTGCCTCCTTTTTATTTCAGTCACTGATTATTTGACCTGTCCATGTTAAATCACAAAATGCTTTTCGTTGATAATTTGCTCTTGGCGCTTATCAGAATCTGGATTATGAGCTGCTTGCTCTCAAATGTCTTGAATATCGACTGCCCATGGGTCAGCCAACAATTGATCAATTGTTTCGACTTCTTTGCTGGATTTGGTCATTTAAAAAGCTCCTTTCACATTCCCTTAGTTCAGTCATCGCCAATTTAGCCACTAAAGGTGCCTATTTTTGCTTTTAAGCGATTTTAAAGTGACTTTAATAAATTATGCATGCGGCACTTAAAACGGCTTAAACGAGCTAATATGACGTTTAATTTCAAGGACGCTCGTTATCAATATTTTGTTCTTTAGGGTGTTTGGCCGCATATTCTCTAGCTGCTTGTTGGTTCCACCAAACACCAAATAGGTTTTGCATGGTGCCGTACAGGTAGTTCTCAACATTCTTGATATGTTTCTCATCGCTTCTTAGGGCATTAAAATAGCGTCTTAATGTTTTGGTCATCATTTTTTTTAAATCAGGGTCATCTAATAGAATCCATACGCCTAAATCCTTATGTTCTTTTTCAACAGCATATTTGGCGTTTAAGATAATGCCAATAAAGCGCCGCATTTGTTGCGGAGTGCGGCACCAGAAGCTAAGTAATTGCACTGCTTCTGGTTCTAAGAAAACCGGTAAGCCACTTTCTTCATCAGTTAAGAAGTCATTAGCATGGTTCACCAAATCCTGGTTTTGCTTTTGAATTTCTGCTGGTGAGAAATTGGCTGTGGAAAAGTCCAACTTTTGAGTATCTATATTGTATCTATTAGTATCTCTTTCTTTAAGTTCTTTATCTAGATCGTGTCCGATTTTCGGATTTTCGCTCGTAGCAAGGGTTTGCGGGGTGTTGTCAACGAACTTTCGCGAATGTCCGATTTTCGGATTTTCGCTCGTAGCAAGGGTTCCAACGGTCTCCCGCGAACGTCCGATTTTCGGATTTTCGCTCGTAGCAAGGGTTTGCGGCTCTTTTTGAGCATATTCACCGCGTAAATAGACGTCAGTTGACTGCATATCTAGTTCGGCCAGGTAAAGTCGATTGGGTTCGTTTTTGCCAGTTTTGGGATTGAAATGCATGGCTTTTTGATAAAGTAGTCCTGCACGTTCCAAGTCTTTTTTCACGGCTGCTAACTTATCATTTGAGCAGTCGAATAAATCTTTAAGTTCTTGATTGGTAAAAATAAAGTAGACGTGCCCTTCCTCATCAATCCAGTGATTGCGTAAAGAATACTCTAGCCGGTCTTTTAGTACCATGTAAGCTAGCTTAGCGGCATCACTTAAATGTTTGTATTGCTCGCCATACATTAATACCTTAGGGAACTGGAAAAACAAGGATCCATATACGCTATTGGCGTCATAGTAATTGAAATCTGTTGATTTTGTCATAATAAAAACTCCCTTTCTTGACTGACACACGCTGTCTCAAAAGAGAGTTGCTAAAACATTTGATTTGCTTTAAAATACAAATCTGATATGCTCTAACTGAATTACAAAGCGAACATTGGTCGTGATCGGCTTTGTAGTTTCACCAGTATGTGTCTGTTTGTGAGTTGCCCAGTCGGCAACTTTTTTAATTTTTAATAACTAAAAATGGACTAAGTAGTTATTACAAGCTACTTAGTCCATTGGTCTTATCTTCGTTTTAATTAGTTTACCTTTGCTTGCCCTTAAGGTTTGCTTGCGGTATAATTAGCACGTAAACAAGATTACAATTTTTTCAAGCAATTTTAACTTGGCGGTGAAAATTGCTTGGACTAGGTAGCTGCAAGATAGCTACTTGTCAATACTGCAAAAATCCCAATCCCGAGTGGATTGGGATTTTTTGTTTATGAACAAAGCATATCATTCTGCAAAGGTTAAGTAAATAGTTTTATGGATATGATTTATGATTAATCATAAATCATATAAAATTTGTGATTAATCATAAATCGTGGTAAAATATTTATGTAAAGGTAGGTGCTACTATGAATGGGAAAACACTATTAAACTTCAACTTTAAAGGTGGCGTTGGTAAGACCACCTTGACTGTAATGGAAACCTATTTATTGGGTCAAGAGGGGAAAAAAGTACTACTTATAGATTTCGATCCCCAGGGAAATGCAACTGAAATTATGAAGGAGACTTATAAAGCCGATTTAAAGCCGGAACTTTCATTATATGAGGGCCTTCTTGGAGGGAATTTGTCTAAATCTATTGTGTCTGTTACAAACCAAATTGATATGATTCCTACAGATTGGACATTGTCTTTATGGATTGGTGCTGTAGAAAAAGTTAGTCGGGTTAAACGTAATATTCTATTACCACAAATGCTTTCAAAGTTAAAACAAAATTACGATTATATTTTTATTGACGTACCACCAACAATAAATGTCTTTACTAATAACGCAATCATGGCTTCAGATTTCATCTCAATTGTCTTACAAACTCAAAAGCAGTCATATACAAGTTCTTTAAAAACAGCTACGCATTTAGGTGAACTACGTGAACAATACAATGGAAGTTTTCAGTTAGTTGGTGTCATATTGTACTTAATGAAGCCACGTGCAAAAGTTGATACTGAAATTTCTGCACAAGCAAAAGACTTTTTTGGCGAAGGGGTCTTTTCAAACTCAATTAGGACTCAAGAACGGGTTAAAACGTTTGCTAATGAAGGAATACGGAATAAAGACCATTGGGATAAAAGAGCAATCCAAATGTACCAAATGGTTCTTAATGAACAAATACTTAGAATTCAACAGTTAGAGGAGTAATTTATCATGGCAGAAGATTTTTTAAACAAAGTTAGTAAAAAGGCATCTGAACAACTTAAAAATCTAAAAAGTCCATACCAATTCGAAACAGAAAGAACTAAAACCGTTCAACTTCGCATGAGCACATATAAAGAAGTTAAACGCATCGCTTTTGAGAATGACGAAAAAATTGTTGATGTCTTAGAAAAAATTATTCGTGAAGGCCTTGCCAAACGTAAATAAGATTGAGCTTAACTTATGTATTACTGATTGTGTGATTTATGATAAAAGATTAATCTTTTATCATAAATCACACAATCAATAAACTTCACTGTACAAGGTATATTTAAAATAAATTTGATTTAAACATACGTGGTAGATCGCAAATTTAGGGGTCTAGAATTTTTGGTGTTGGAAAGTATTT
>NZ_JQCF01000032.1 GCF_001438805.1 Companilactobacillus kimchiensis | reverse complement strand
AATTTTTTCTTCCTTGTGGAGAGCGGCATTACAATGATAACTCCATTAATTTACGCTCTAACCAAGTTTGAGCAAGAACTTGTTTCGGATTTCCATGTCATGATTTTTATTAATTATTTAATTTTATCAATATCGGTATTGCCGAAATATAAATTGAAATCAGTGTTTTTAAATCCAGAATTTTCTATCGCTTGTAAAACGACTGAAGCAACATCGCTCCGACTGACTCGGGGATCACCCGTATCAATTAAACCGACTTTATCCCTAGGAATATCATCAGTTAAAATGGCGGGGCGAATGATGGTGTATATTAAACCAGATTTTTTTAAATAGTCTTCAGCGTAATATTTGGCCAAATAATAGCTCGGAATATCATATATATCCCATGTTTTTCTATTTTCAGCACCGGCTGCTGAGAGCATGATAAAACGTTTAATATTATTTTTTTGAGCAGCTTGCATAGTTTTGGCCGCACCGTCGAGATCAATCCACATGGCCAGTTCAGGTTGAGTTTGTGGGGCTCCGGAAGCAAATACGATCGTATCGATATCAGTCATTTCTTGAGCTATTTGAGCAACTGTCATGTCGATCAAGTCAATTTTTCTAACGGCCAGATTTAATTTTTTTACATAATCAATATGGTTGGGCGAGTGAACTCCAGCAATGACTTCATAGCCGCTATTTTTCAAAGTTGTGGCAATTTGTAAACCAGTTCTACCATTAGCACCAATTACTAGAATTTTCATATCGTTAACCTCCGTGATCTAATTATTAATTAGTTTCATTCTTCAATGCCTGTAAAGTAGAAAATTGAAAATCAGCTATTAAGGTATGAATATCGTTCAATGATTCCTTTTGACCGCTATTGAGCCATTCACGCCAGATAGCATAGACACCGGCACTCATAAAACGAGTCCAATATTTTCTTTGAACAGCGGAGAAATGATCCCAATTCATAATGGTATCGTAAAAATTCATGATATTATCGTTAAAAATATTTTGAATAATAAATTCGTAATTTCTTTTAACTGCTAAGTTCATAGTATCAGTCAGCTCGAAAAAAAACGAACCTAAGGCATTCATTTTCTGTTCAGGAGTAGCCTTATTAATTATAATGGTAAATTCAGAATCAATTTTGGGTTTGAAATAGGCAATTAGAATATCATTTAGGGTTTCAAAATTGCGATAAAAGGCCATTCGACTGACACCAGCCTTTTTGACAACTTGAGTGACCGTGATGTCATTTAAATCTTTAGTTTTTAGTAGTTGTAGTAATGCGGAGATGAGATAATCCCGTGAATCCTGTTTGATTTGTTGCGAATGATCAGTAGCTGCCATTACAATTTCTCCTTTTTGTCACAGATGCTCTCAATTTACTTGAGAACTTGTTAACCACATTGTAAGATGCATCCATGAACGTTACAAGTGAAACGTTAGCTTAACGAAATTTATTAATTCAAGGAGAAATTTAAATTATGAAAAAACAATTAGTAGTCGTAACCGGTGGTAGTGGTTTTATCGCAGTACATATTATTTTACAATTATTACAACAAGGATATGCAGTTAGAACAACTGTTAGATCCGTTGCCAAAGAGGCCGTCGTTCGTGAAATGTTAACGACTGGCGGAATTACTGATTTTACAGATTTATCATTCTCATTGGCTGATTTAACTTCAGATGATAATTGGGAAGAAACTATGACTGGTGCAACTTATGTAATCCACGTTGCTTCACCAACACCTAAGTTAAACTTCAAAAATCCTGATGAAATGATTCGTCCTGCAGTTGATGGTGTGATTCGTGTCTTAACTGCCGCCCGTGACAATGGTGTGAAACGAGTAGTTTTAACTTCTGCTTATGGTGCAATTTTCGCTGGTCATAAAAATCGTACAACTCCATATACTGAAAAAGATTGGTCAAATCTTGACGATAAGAATATCCATCCTTATCAAAGATCCAAAACAATGTCAGAAATGGCTGCTTGGGATTTCATTAAAAAAGAAGGCAATGGTCTAGAATTGGCCGCCGTCAATCCAGTTGGTGTCATGGGACCAGTTTTATCAGCTAAATATTCTCATTCTAATACTCAGATTCAACAATTGTTGGAAGGCAAGATCAAGGCTTTGCCAAATGTTGATTCAGGATATATTGATGTCCGTGATGTTGCTAGTCTTCATATATTAGCCATGACTTCAGAAAAGGCCAATGGTGAAAGATTCCTCGCTACAACTGGAGAAACTCTCTCTATGATGGATTTAGCTAATATCTTAAAAGAAGCCTTTCCAGCATATGCTAGTAAAATGCCAACAAAGACTATTCCGAATGCTGTAGTCAAAGCTGCAGCATTGACTAATCCACAATTAAAAATGATAGCTTCGATTGTTGGCAAATATGCTGGTACTAGCAATGAGAAGGCCAAAACTTTGTTAGGTTGGAATCCTCGTTCGGCTAAAACAGCTATTATTGCCACAGCTCAATCAATGATTGATTTGGGAATCGTAAAGTAGTAAAAAAAAGCCGTTGAAATTTAATTTCAGTGGCTTTTTAGTCAGTTATGATTTATTGGATTCTATTTGGTAAGATAATTTAATCTTTTTCAAAACAACCATTGAACCTAAGAAGAAGGTTGTAGCAATTATTGCTGTAATTGGCAGCATGTGAAACATACTAGTTGGTAAAACCAAAGCCAATAGTGGAAAAGCAAAAGCTGCCGGTAAATTTATCTTGAGGATTTGTAGTAAGACAAAAACTAGTGGCAGGGAGATAGCGGTTGAAAGTAACCAAGATGTAAAGAGTAAGTGAACCAAGACGCCGATAGTTGCTGCTCCAACTAAAGCAATAAAATGTTTAGTAGCCATTTTCCAGTGATAATTAGGCTTTTGTAAAACTTCGAAGAAAACAACCATAACAGGCGGAATAGCAGCCATCTGAGAAAAACCGAAGAACCAGACGGAACCGACCCAGATAATTGCCATCAGGGTAAAAATCAACATGTGACGATTTTGAATTGGGGTGCTGGGTGAGGTTTGTTTGTAGCTTCCTTGGATGAAGACACCACACATTAACATTAGGGTGAACAAGAGAATAGCAACAATAAATGACCAGTGTGTGGCATTAATGATAATCGGTAGTAGGCCAGTGGCAAAAGAAGGAGCAAGGTTAGAATGAAGGATTCTTAATAGAATCAGCATCAGTAAAAGACCTAATAAAACTTTTTCAGCATAACCGATTGTCAATTGATTGATCAAAAACCCGATAATAGCCGTGCCTGAAGGAGCCAAAAATATTTTCACGGGTTGGTTGATCCAACCTCCATTTTGATAGATCCAAGTTCCCGCAGTCAAGGCACCGATTTCGGGTAAAATTATTTCCATATCATGGAGTAATGTGGCGGTGGCTACCATAAAAATAATGAAAATAAAGCCAATCAAATAGTTACGTTTCTCAGTTGTAGATAAATGCATTAGGGTATGTGGTATCTCCTTTTTAGAGTGATTATTGTAGCAAAACTAGATAAGTGTAACATATGATAATAATTTCTGAAAATATATCGTATATATTATTTTGTATTAAAGATATATATTAATGGAATTTAATTATCACTTCTTAGATTAGGAAATGGTCTTTTAAGGGGATAGGTTAGTTACTGGTGGAATGACAGTTGTTCATGCAGAACCAGAAGCTTAGAAATTGTTGAATGTAATTATTTTTACATTCAACAATTTTTTTTGTGGTTATTTTACGAAATTTGTATATGTACATTCTGGATAATAACCTATCTTTAATTTTGCTATATTACTAGAATTGGAATTGTAAACAGATCCTAATCAGGGGGCACAAAATGTAAGGATACTAGTGATTGATTGGATGTTTAATGCTTATAAAAATATACTAAGGAGTATTTTTAATGAATAATAAAACAGACAAACAAACAAGAACATATGACATGGATAAAATTGATGATTTGATATGTGAATTGGATGATTCCAAAATTCGGATTAATGCTCTGATTGATTACAATTTGAAAATCAGACGTGTTAACGAGGAACAAACGAATAAGAACTTGTTAGCTCATGAATGTGAAAGGTTGACACCAATTATCGAATTACTTAACACTGAAATTTTTGAATCGTTGGATAAGTCCATCAACATTCTGGATACTGGTAATAATAGCAATCAAGTTAAAGTAGTAGCTAAGAAGGAAGCAGAAGCATAAAGTTGCTGAAAAGACCATCTCAAGTAAAATTGGGATGGCTTTTTTGTGAATTATTAAAAAAATTAACTATATTTTGAGACAATAGTGGTTTACTATTGACATTGGAGTGTTTTTTTTATAACATTTTTATTGTTAGTGGGCATTCGCCAAATGGTAAGGCAGCGGACTCTGAATCCGCAATTTATTGGTTCGATCCCAATATGCCCAATTACATATGAATAAGTCGTTAGAATATCGAGAGTCTGGTTAGTGATTACACACTATGATCCAGCAGCAACGTACATGGTCGATCATGCAACGTGCTCCTATGTAATTTGATGTTCTCCTAAGTGGGCCACTTGGTGAGAATACCGAGCGGTCTTTTTGTATGGAAAAATACTTAGGGAGATTTATCATGACAGAAATTGACAAAGCTATCATCACATATTTAGAGGAGCTGACAGTTGAACCCAATTCAATGGCAACGTCACTAGTACATGTCAATAAAATACATAATTTACAAACTACCTTAGAAGAGGCTAGTTTCCAGGGTAATGCTAAAGCGAAGGATGCTTTAGAAATAGGACAGAGATATTCAAATAAGATGAAACTCAAAACTGATCGGGCTAACTCAGTAGCTAAAGAGAAATCAACTTTTGATCCAATGACTGGTGTTAAGGCTACTGATTGGCTAGGAAATGATTTGTCAGTTACAGTTAAGCCCACTTGGGTCGATCAAACAAAGTCTGGGACAACTAGACTGACTTATCGAGTATCTGATCGGAATAAGCAAGTGCATTATTTCAATCGTGAAGTCACAGTGTTGGATTCTGATATTAAAATTTCAGGAATTAATGATATTGATATTCCATATTTGAAATAAGATAGATGACTATCTAGAGAGCGGAAAGAGCTATGTTACGTTCCACGTTTTAGTAATCTAATCATTCAAATGCAAGATAGCATAATCAGCCTCTTCAGGAGTAAATTTTTCATTAGCGTTAGAGACCAAAACGTTTCTAATTGTGGCGGGTGAAAAATGCAAATCTCGTTGATAAGCTCTAGCAGTGATTAGGGCATTCTGATTATAATCAACTTGCAAATTATCAACGGCATATCGGGCCTGTTCGGAAGTAAATTTACCTTTATTGGTCAACTGGTCGTGAATCGCTAACTTCGACATATTTTGTGAATCGGAATATTCTTTAGCCCGAAGGAGGGCATTCTTATCGTAATTTATCTTGAGATGCTTAAGAGCATAATTAATAGCAGCTTTAGAGTATTTATCGTTAGCACCAGAATTAAGTTGATCAGAAATATCCTGTTTTGACATATGCATCACGTCAGCGTAATTCTTGGCTTTGGTCAGAGCTGTTTTAGCGCCCTTAGGAACTTTTTCTTCAGTCTTAACAGGACTAGGATTGGTAACCTTAATAGAATTCAGGGCCAGAGGAATAGTGATTATTAAGATGGAACTAACAACTATTAATAAAATTATTTCTTTGCGAGTTAAATTTTTGCGCTGTTGTTTCAAAATAATCACCTCCATAACTAATACAAGTATAACAGCTCAAGTTTCCAGAAAATGGTCAAATTATTAGTCAACAATTTTCAGGAACTAACCATATAAGTAGTCGTTTGTGTTACATTATTTAATGGAGTGAAATAATTATTTTTGTGAGGTGAATTAATGGAGAAGAGCGAGATATTAGTGACTACAACGGAACATGTACCAGGTCGCGACTACGAAATTATCGGAGAAGTCTTTGGATTAACAACACAATCGAAGAACGTAGTTAGAAATATTGGCGCTGGTTTCAAAAACATTGTTGGTGGCGAAATCAAAGCTTACACAGAGTTATTGACTGAGGCTCGTGACATTGCAATTGATCGTTTACGACAAAATGCAATGGACATGGGTGCTGATGCCGTAGTTATGATGCGCTTTGACTCAGACTCAATCAGTGCGGACATGGAAACTGTTGCAGCATATGGTACTGCAGTAAAATTTAAGTAAGGTGATTAGATGACATTAGAATATAACAAGAGTAATTTATCAGCTTGTACAAGTATTTTAATCGGAAAGAATGCTACTGTTGATGGTTCAACTATCATTGGTAGAAATGAAGATGCTATGGCTTCATGGCCCAAGCACTTCGTGATTCATGAACATAAAGAATTTGTTGATGATCAAAAATTCGTTTCGACAGCCAATGACTTTCAAATGGACCTGCCTAAAATTCGCTATAAATATTCAGCCACTCCTGAATGGACCTTTAAAGAAGGATTATTTGAAGAGGATGGTTTTAACGAATATGGCGTTGGTATGAGCGCTACGGAAAGTGCTTATTCAAACCAACGTGTCTTAGGCGTTGATCCTCTTGAGAAAAACGGTATTGGTGAAGAAGCCATGATCACGGTAGTTTTACCCTATGTTAAAACCGCCCGGGAAGGTGTTTTACGTTTAGGTAAAATAATTGAAGATTATGGAACTTGTGAAACTAACGGAATTCTTTTCTCTGATAAAGAGGAAGTTTGGTATTTCGAAAGTGGATCAGGTCACTATTGGGTTGCGCAACGTATCCCCGACGATAGTTACGCCGTAGTAGCTAATCAATTAGCTATTCAAGAAATTGACTTCAATGATTCAGATAATTTTTTATATCGTAAAGGTATTAAGAAATTTGTTAAGAACAATCATTTGAATATCAGACCCAAAACTTTTAATTTTAGAGAAATTTTTGGAACACATGATTTATCTGACGAAATTTACAGTACACCCCGTGTTTGGTGGGGCCAACAACAATTCTCTGGAAAGACTGATGAAAGTCCCGAAAGTGAAGATTTAGCTTTTATTAAGAAAGCTAACCGGTTGTTGAGCGTAGATGACGCCCAGGATTATCTAGCATCACATTATCAAAAGACTGAGTTTGATCCTTTGAATAAGTCAGCTGATAATAAGCGTTACCGTCCAATTAGTTTGGCTAAGACGCAAGAATCACACGTTTTACAAATCAGACCAAATATGGCACCTGAAATTGCATGTGTGCAATGGTTAGCTATGGGAGTTGCTTCACAGAGTATCTACGTTCCATTTTATATGGGAATAACTGATACTCCAGTTGAGTACAAACTAGGTGGCCTGCCTTACGATCCTAAGTCAGCTTATTGGACATATAAATTAGCCGGAGTTTTATTAGACGGTCACTACAAAGAACTTGGAAAAGCTTTCCAAGCCAAGCAAAAGGACATCAATATCACACTTCGGAAGAAGTTAAATGATTTTGATCGGGAAGCCTTGAGCACAGATGATGATAAATTACCTAATTATTTAACGGAAGCTTCATTTGAAATGGCTAACATTTCACTTGATGGTTACAAAGAGCTGATTGCTCAATTAATTACGGACTCGACTGATTTCTCACCTCTAAACTTCAAGACAGATATGAATTTATAGAAATTATAATTTGTACATTGAAAATTAAATGAGGGGTTTTATATAATGGATGATGGTAATGCGCCGAAAAAAACAATCACATTATTTGGATTAATAATGATGATTTTCACGGCGATCTTTGGTTTCGCTAATACAACTGTTGCTTATGAACAGATGGGATTGGCAAGTATTCTTTGGTATGTATTTGCTGCTATTTTCTTCTTCCTACCAGTAGGATTTATGGTAGCAGAATATGGTTCTGCTTTTAACGAAGCTAAGGGTGGAATTTATTCTTGGATTGATGGGGCCGTTGGTGCTAAATGGGCCTTTATTGGTACCTTTATGTGGCTAGCTTCTTGGGAAGTTTGGCTGGTGTCAACTTCTTCAAAAGTTTGGATTCCACTTTCAACAATGTTTGCTGGTCATGATGCAACCCAAACATGGGGAATGTTTGGACTTAGTGCAACACAAATTATCGGTATTCTAGCTGTTTTGTGGATTGTTTTTGTTACATTCACAGCAACACAGGGTGTCGATACGATCACTAAGATTACTAGCTTTGGTGGAATTATGACCATTGCTTTGCAAGTTATCTTCTTCGTGTTAAGTTTGGCAGTATTATTTATGTCAGGTTTTCACACTGCAGAACCAATTCAAGGATTAGATACTTTTATCCACTCTGCTAATCCAGCCTTTGCTTCACCATTAGGGATGGTTTCTTTCATCGTCTATGCAATCTTTGCATATGGTGGTTTGGAATCAGTTGGTGGTGTTACAGATAGTATGAAGAATCCTAAAAAGGATTTCCCACGTGGTGTTTTGATTGCTGCCGTGGTTATGGCTTTAGTTTATTCATTAACAATTTTCTGTTGGTCAATGAGTGCTAACTGGAATACTGTTATTGCTAAAGGTAACGTTAACTTGGGTAATATTACTTACGTTATGATGAGTAATCTTGGTTATCAATTTGGAGCACATCTTGGACTAGGTAGTGCAGCTGCTCTTACACTTGGTGAGTGGTTGGCTCGTTTCACTGGTTTTGATATGTTCATCCTTTACATGGGTGCATTCTTCGTTTTGATCTATTCACCATTGAAATCCTTTATTTTGGGAACACCAAAGGATTTATGGCCTGCAAAGGTTACTAAATTAAACAAACATGGTATGCCTGCTTATGCAATGTGGATTCAAGCTATTGTGGTTATCGTCCTTATCTTGATTGTTGATATGGGTGGTAAGAATGCCAAGGCACTTTATAATGTTTTGACATTGATGGCTAATGTTTCGACTACGATTCCATATTTATTCTTAGTAGGTGCATATCCATTCTTTAATATGAATAAAGACATTGAGAAACCATACTTGTTCTATAAGAATAAGAAAGCTATGTGGACTGTAACTTCGATTGTCTTCTTAGTATTAACTTTTGCAATCATCTTTACATTGCTCCAACCAATTATGGAAGGCGCATATACAGATGCTCTTTGGACTATCATGGGACCAGTTGTCTTCGGACTTGTTGGATTCATACTTTATTACAGATATGAACACAAAGAACATAAGACTGAAACAGATGATGTTGAAGCCGATTAAGAGTTATAAAAACAGACTTTATCAATTAATTTTGATAAAGTCTGTTTTTTTTGTTCAAAATTTGTTGATGGGGATTGTAATGTCATAATTTGACATATATATTTGCTACGATTTATAAGTAAATGAATTATAAAAGGGACTTGAATTTTATGAGAGTTAATAAAGCGTTTATATAGCAATGTACCTGGTTGGAATAACCAGAGCATTATTTGTATCACAGCAAAATGTTGCTGCATAAGTGGCTACTAGAACAAATAACATTAGTATCTGAAGAAAATCGGCTCAATTTTTTAGTAACCGCTGTAATTGACATATCGTGACACAGGCGTTTGTTATGATTTAGAAGTATTAAACAAACATCTTAGGGGGATTCTACTTTGAAAAAAATGATTAAATATATGGGTATCACAGCAGTGATGCTTTTGGCAGTTGCGCCAGTTGGAATGTCAGCTTTGGATGCAACAACAACTGTTGTATCTGCGGAAAGTGAAGCGGATACAGATAATATTAAACCAGATTCAACTTACACAGATAATGGTGATGGAACCTATACGTTGCATGGAACTATTAGTGCGGCAGAAGTCTGGTCTGGTGGACAACACTCTCATCCAACAGGTACTGCATTACCATTTTCTATTGAAGGTAAGAAAGTTAATTCGCTTGGAGAAATAAAAATTACAGATGTACCAACATTTGCTGGATATAAACTTAGTGGGGCAGTCGCAAAGGATCCTTCTTATTTTTTGATGCTAAAAGATGGAAATGTATATATTTATACCTTTTTGATTTTTGAACCAGCGGATGGCTCGACTATTGATATGACTAATAAAACTCCAGGTGTCGCATATTCAACTGTAATCACTTTGGGTAATGGATATAATGGTATTTATACAGATAGCGGTCTACCTATTACAGTGAGTGGTACAAAAGATTTTGTTAAATTACCAGCTGGATCTGCTTGGAAAGTCGATCGTAAAATGAGAATGTATGGTGAAACATATTATCGAATAGGAAATAATGAGTGGATTGATAGAACGTCAGGTACTGAAACTACTATAAATCCTAATGTCGTAACGACTAAGAACCAAGCTACTCTATATACTGAAAAAGGGGTCAAGAGCGTTAATCGTGCTCTAGCTGCTAATACACCTTGGTATACAGATAGATCGGCAATAATCAATGGACAAAAGATGTATCGTGTCTCCACTGACGAATGGGTTTCAGCAGATGATATTAAATAAAAATTAATGAGAACCCCTCTTTACTGTGAGAAAACCGCTATCTTTAAAGAAATATCCCACTGATTCTGTCTCAATTTCTTTCTAGTTTAGGATTTAATTATATTAATGTTTATTCTTTTGACAATTTTCTTAGCCATTGCAAGTGTCTCGTAAATCAAATTGATGAACACATTTGCAACTATCATTTTGATTTTTAATCTAACATGCAATAAAACCCCTGAATAAAAAAATATTCAGGGGTTTTACTATTTATTTTATTAATTAAATTCAACGGGATGTTTATCAGTTAAAGCTTTTGTACGAGCATCCAATTCCTCAAGTTTAGCAGGATCATCATGGAACTTAATCGCATCAACAATAATGTGAGCAACTTCTTCACAATCTTTTTCGTCAAAGCCTCTTGATGTAATAGCAGGAGAGCCTAAACGTAGACCAGATGTAAACTTAGGAGGCAATGGATCATTTGGAATGGCTTCCTTGTTAGTTGTGATATGAATTGAATCAAGTAAGTTTTGAACTTCCATACCATTCATGCCACTTTCAGTTAGGACCACATTAAGCAAGTGATTGTCAGTTCCACCAGTCAAGACAGAGAGGTTGTCGGCATCATTGATAACTTTGGCCATAGCGGCAGCATTTTTGATAACTTGTTCCATATATGTCTTAAATTCTGGTTGAAGGTCTTCACCAAAGGCAATGGCCTTACCAGCAATAACGTGTTCCAAAGGACCGCCTTGTGTACCAGGGAAGACAGCTGAATTAAGTTTTTTAGCGAGGTCAGCATTGGCAAGAATCATTCCACCACGGGGACCTCTGAGTGTTTTATGAGTAGTTGTAGTAACAATATCGGCAACTCCAACTGGAGTAGGGTGAAGTCCAACAGCAACGAGGCCGGCAATGTGAGCCATATCGACCATCAAGTAAGCACCAACTGAATCGGCAATTTCTCGGAAACGTTTGAAATCAATGATACGACTGTAAGCAGAAGCACCAGCCACAATAAGGTGTGGTTTAACTTCTTCAGCAATTTTTTGAACTTCATCATAATCGATTAAACCATCGGCATTAACTCCATATGAATGGAAGTTGTAGATCTTGCCAGAAAAGTTAACTTTTGAACCGTGGGTTAAATGTCCACCAGCATTGAGATCCATACCTAAAACTGTGTCACCAGGTTTTAAAATAGCCTGATAAGCAGCAGCGTTGGCTTGGGAACCAGAATGTGGTTGAACGTTAACGTATTCGGCATTGAATAATTTCGTAGCACGATCAATAGCGATTTGTTCAATTTGATCGATATATTCACAACCACCATAGTAACGGTGCCCAGGATAACCTTCAGCATACTTATTAGTTAAGACTGAACCTTGAGCTTTTCGAACATTGTCAGAAACGATATTCTCTGAAGCAATCAACTCAATATTTCTATTTTGTCGATTTTCTTCCTTTTTAATTAGATCGAATATTGCTTTATCACCTGTACTATATTGCACTACGACCATCTCCTTAATAATTATTATTAATTACACTGGTACCATCACTATAATTAATCTTCACACCTTTTTCAATATTAAAAATGTATACATTGAAGGAAACCCCATTATCGGCCTGACCATTGCTAGTCATAGATTCTGCCATCATTTGAACCCCACGAGCGACCAGTTCATCATTGCGATATATCGGTTTAACACGATACCTAATATAATTATTAGGGTTTTGCTTTAGATAGTAAGCAATATCATTTTCGTGTTTTAACATTTCGGGTGAGTTCAAAGAACGAGTTCCAGTCATCAAATTTTTAGGATTATTGTTTTGTCCCGTTAATTGATAACCAATCAGGTGAGAACGATTATATAGCCAGCCACCGTTAACCTTTTTATTACGCCAACCAGTAGGATTGACATAAAGTGGTTCCCGTTTAGCTGTGGGCATTAAACTACGACTCAATAGAGCATCTGCTTGAATAGCTCGATTCAAATTATCTAAATCAGCAAATTCTTGCCAAGAACCATTTGAAACATTTAGTTCGGATTTTGTGAAGGTAGGCGTATTGTTATTAACTGCAATTTCCTGTGTACCTTGATAGTTGAGATTAGCCAAATTAGAATCAGCTGCGGTTTTGCTTTTCTCAACTTGTTGGGGATTGCCACTATTATTTTGGTACGACTGATAGATTCCAGAACCACCAACCACCACTAACAGTATTCCAAAGGATACTAGACGGTGATGAATACGGCGCTTAGGTTTGACCATGAATGTCGTGAATAGGACAATTGCACCCAATAAAACGAGTAATAACATGTACATAATTCTTTCCCCTCACTACGAAGATTATTGAAATCCTCAATTACGATTTTATCATAAAAATTTGTAAATCTAGAACTATATTGTAGAAAATGTCCAATTTTATTCGTATATAAAGTTATAGTTTAAAACTATAAAAAAAGAAGTTGAAGAATTATTCAACCTCTTTATATATCATTCAAATGTCTTTTTCAAAGCGGCAATTCGTTCATCCAATGGCGGATGAGTGTCAAATAAGCCTGAAAAATGCTTTTTCTTAGTCGGATCATCGATATAAAGTGCGGCACTAGCATCATCGACGCGTTTCATAGGTTTGGTACTTTCTTGGAGCTTCTCTAAAGCGTTGATCAATCCCTGTGGATTACGAGTCAATTCGGCGCCAGAAACGTCTGCCAAGTACTCACGATTTCTCGAGATAGCCATTTGAACCAAACTAGCGATCAGTGGACCGATGATGGCAAAAATTAAGCCAACTAACCATAAAACAACTCTGATAGCACCGGAGTTATTATTATCGCGGTCATCATTGTTCATTGGAATCCACCAACGATAGGCGTTACCAATAATAGAGCAAATCAAGATAATGGCAGATGAAAGAGCTACAGAAATTGTTGAAACACGGATATCATAGTTTTTAACGTGTGAAATTTCGTGTGCCAGAACTCCCTCAAGTTCCTCACGGTTCATCATCTCATATAAGCCACTAGTAACGGCGACAGCAGCGTGCTGAGGGTCGCGTCCGGTGGCAAAAGCATTGGGGCTAGGGTCGTTGATAATATAAATATCCGGTAGGGGAATATCAGCAACCATGGCAAGATCCTCGACGATATGCCAAAGATCAGGTGCATCTTTAGCCGAATCTAATTTTTTTGCGCCATTCATTTGCATTACGATGCTAGTAGATTGAAAATAAGTAACTAGTGTATAAACAACGGCAATGACTAAAGCGATGATTACTCCTGAATAAATATTATTGAAGAAGTAGACACCGATGAAACTTCCTAAAGCAGCCAATATCAAGAAGAAAATAAAGAATATCAAGTAGGTTTTACGTTTATTACGACCAATTTGCTCATAAATCATGAGTTAACCTCGATTAAAACTTAACCTTAGGTGCTTCTTTATCAACATCAGGAATTTGCAAGAAGTTCATTTCCTTAAAGCCATGAATACCTGCAATCATGTTACGTGGAAATGTTTGAATAGCTGTGTCGTAAGCCTGTACTTGACTGTTATAAGCTTGACGTGCGTATGAAACTTTATTTTCAGTGTTTGAAAGTTCTTCCATTAATTGAGAGAATTCTTGATTAGCCTTTAAGTCGGGGTAGTTTTCAGCTAAAGCGAAGACTTGTCTCAAGGCACCGGTCAATTCGTTATCGGCATCAACCTTGTCTTGAAGAGAATTAGCATTGTTAACGTTATTTCTCAATTCGACAACATGTTCTAGAGTTTCCTTTTCGTGTTTAGCATAACCCTTAACGGTCTCAACCAAATTAGGAATCAAATCAGTACGACGTTTGAGTTGTACATCAATTTGTGAACTGAATTCACGGGCACGATTACGGTATTTAACCAAGCTGTTATACATGCCGGCATAGGCGATAATTATTACTAAGACAATAGCAATTATTATTATTGTTGTCATTTAAATCTCCTTCTTTTCTTAATGGATATATTTTACCATATCAACTGTCTGGGAGTATAAAGCTAAGCAACATAGATAAGTGAGTTTATTAGTACAATTTTTGCTGAAATTAATTTATAATTAGTAAATAGGAAGGTCACTTGGGGGTAGGTTTCACAGGTGAATATATTATGAAAAAAGTTATTTTACCAATGCTAATGTTATTTTCAATAATACTTGGGACGTTACCAAGTACAGTTTACGCTGCTGATGATTCAGATGATTTTGATAGTTCAGTTAATTCTAGTAGTGCGGTCGATACGAGTGCTGACAGTGAGCTTAGTCAAGATATTGATAGTTTGCTGAATAAAAAGGGCTATTCGGGAACCATTTTGGTGATCAAAGACGGCAAACCAATTTATCAAACTAGTCGGGGATACGCCAACTTCTCCAATAGTGCCTTTAACAATGAGAATACAACCTATGAGATTGATTCAGTTCAAAAGTCAATGACAGCTGCTATGATCATGAAGGAAGTTCAAAAGAAGAAGTTAAGTTTGTCCGATAAATTATCTGAATTTTATCCAGATATTCCGGGTAGTAAAAAAATAACTATTAGACAAATGTTAGATATGACTTCGGGCTTAGTTATGAATGGCGGCAGTGTGGGTCCAGATAGAATTATGTCAGATCCAGATATCATTGACTCTGATATCGATAATATAAAGTTCTCAAAGCTACTCTATAAAAAATGGAATTATTCAGCTGTTAACTATAATTTGTTAAGTGGTATTTTGGAAATGGTCACGGGTAATTCTTATCGTAAGTTATTTACTGATTCTTTTATTAAAAAATTGAATTTAAAACATACAATTTTTGCATACGATGAAAAACCTAATATTCAAAAAGCCAATGGGTATAACAATATTGATCCACTATCAGCCAGATTGGATTATAAAAATGCCTTTTATACTAAGCGTTCGTTTGAATTTGATGAACTAGGAACTGGTCAGATTTATATGAATGCCCGGGATTTATATAAAGTTGAGAAATATATTTCCACTGGTTCGATGTTAACTAAGAAGTCACGGAAAATTCTATATAAACGTGGTAGTGTCAGTACCTATGGCGGTGGGCTATATCATGGAACTGATGACAATTTTGCTAACGGTTGGGGCTATGGTTTTCAAACAGTTATGCATATATCTAACAATGGTAAAAATGCCGTGATCTTTTTGGAAAATTATGAACGTTTAGCGGCTGATGCAAAACCAATTGCTAAACAGGTTTACGGAATGATCAATAATGATGATTAATAGATAAATTACAGAAAAAGCTAGCTATTTAATTGAAAAACCTGTATAGTTATTTGTGCAGGTAGCCTACCTGTGATTTGAAAGTGACGGCCTTACACATTCCAAGATCCGTTGTAAGGTTGCCCGGGGGTTCACATCAAGATGATGTGGGCCCTTTTCTATACCCTAAAAAAGTCAACTTATTTGTCCTCCTCAAAAAAATGTTGTACGTTAGAAATAGTTTTTGAGGAGGACATGTTTATGTATAAATTGAATGATGGTCAACAGATTCCAGATTTTGGTTTCGGTACCTATAAGTTAAATGGCCGTAAAGGTGTGCAAAGCATCGTTTCAGCAATTAATAACGGTTATACTATGATTGATACTGCTTATAATTATGAAAATGAAGGTACAGTTGGACGTGCCATTGCTGAAAGTGGCGTTGATCGTGATAAACTGACAGTCACTTCCAAATTACCAGGCCGATATTATGCTTACGATGATGCCATCACTGCTCTACAAGAGTCACTTTATCGAGCTCATTTGGATTATTTTGACCTATATCTCTTACATTGGCCTAATCCTAAACGAGGAATGTATGTTGAGGCTTGGCAGGCATTAATTGCTGCCCAAAAGTTTGGCCTAGTTAAATCTATTGGTGTTTGCAATTTTTTGCCTGAACACTTGAATAAACTACAAAAAGAAACCGGTATTTTGCCAGCAATTAATCAGATTGAATTACATCCGTATTTTAATCAAGCTGATATGCGTCAATTCGATAATGAAAAAGGTATTGTCACAATGGACTGGAGTCCGCTTGGTAGAGCTAGTTCGGTCTTGAAAAATCCAATTTTGATTGACTTAGCTAAAAAATATAATAAATCGGTTGGGCAAATTATTTTGAGATGGGAACATCAATTAAAGACCATTCCAATCCCTAAATCATCGTCACCAATTAGACAGCGTGAAAATATGAATATCTTTGACTTTGAAATTTCACCAGAAGATATGAAAAAAATCGATTCATTAACAAAGGCTGATGGTCGTAATAAAGATCAAGATCCAGCAATTTATGAGGAATTTTAAAAATGAGAGTGATATTTGAGTTTATCTCAAATGACACTCTTTTTTAATTTTGTCTCAAAAATTAATAAATATTAAATCTAAATTTCACAAAAAAATCACAATTTCTCTATTGTATATTATCGTGAAGAGAACTATATTTTATCTGTAAGCAGTTACATATTGGAAGCTAATTTAATCAAGAGGTGGTTCTTATGTATAGAAGTAATGGAAATTATGAAGCATTTGCTAAACCAATGAAACCAGAAGGTGTTGATGATAAGTCGGCATATATTGTTGGTTCTGGATTAGCAGGTTTGGCCGCAGCAACATTTTTAATTCGTGATGGTCAAATGAAAGGTGATAAGATTCATGTTCTAGAGGAACTTGCTCTACCCGGTGGTAGTATGGATGGCATTTGGAACGAACAAAAGGGTTACATCATCCGTGGTGGTAGAGAAATGGAACCTCACTTCGAAACACTTTGGGATCTATTCAGATCAATTCCATCATTGGAAAATCCTGATGTCTCAGTCTTAGATGAGTTTTATTGGTTAAATAAAAAAGATCCAAGTTTCTCACATGGAAGAGTTATTCAAGAACAAGGTAAGGAATTACCAACTGAAGGCGATTTAACTTTGACACCTAAGGCTGTTAAAGAGTTGATCGACCTTGTTATGACTCCAGAAAAAGATTTGGGTGACAAGAAGATCAACGAAGTCTTTACTGATGAATTTTTGAACTCAAACTTCTGGCTCTACTGGTCAACAATGTTTGCTTTTGAACCATGGGCTAGTGCAATGGAAATGAGACGTTACTTGATGCGTTTCTGTCACCATATTGACTCATTATCAAACTTATCATCACTCAGGTTCACAAAATACAATCAATATGAATCATTAATTCAACCTATGATTAAATTCTTGGAAGATAAGGGTGTTCAATTTACTTATAATACACATGTAAATAATATTAAAGTGGATACTTCAAATGATGAAAAGGTTGCTACAGAACTTGATCTAACAACTGATGGCAAAGATAATACAGTTGCTTTGACACCAAATGATTTAGTCTTTGTCACAAATGGTTCAATCACTGAAAGTACAACGTATGGTGATAAAACTCATCCAGCACCTACAGAGCATGAACTAGGTAGCAGCTGGCAACTATGGGAAAACTTAGCTAAACAAGATAAGGCCTTTGGTAATCCTGATGTCTTCTGTAAGAATATTCCTGACGGAAACTGGACAGTTTCAGCAACTATCACTTTGACAGATGACCAAGCAGTACCTTATATCGAAAAGATCAGTAAGAAAGATCCGCACAGTGGATCAATCGTAACAAGTGGTCCGGTAAGCATTAAGGATTCAAACTGGCTATATGGATATTCAATCAGTCGTCAAAAGCACTTTAAGGCTCAAAAGGATAATGAATTAGTTGTCTGGGTTTACGGATTGTTCTCAGGTAAAAAAGGTAACTATATTGATAAGAAGATTGAAGACTGTACAGGTGATGAACTCTGTGAAGAATGGCTCTATCACATTGGTGTTCCAGTCGATAAAATCAATGATATTGCTGAAAATCATGCTAATACAATTCCAGCACACATGCCATATATTACTTCATACTTCATGCCTAGAAAGGTTGAAGATCGTCCATTAGTAGTTCCAGCAGGTTCAAAGAACTTAGCCTTTATTGGTAACTTTGCTGAAACAGAACGTGACACCGTCTTTACAACTGAATATTCAGTTAGAACAGCTATGGAAGCTGTTTATACACTATTGGATGTTGATCGTGCGGTTCCAGAAGTATTTGCTTCAGCCTTTGATACACGTACTTTAATGAGAGCTATGTATTACTTGGATGGTAAGAAGAAGATTGAAGATATTAAGTTACCATTTAAGGAACGCATTGTTGAAAAGCAAGTTATGGAAAAGATTAAGGGAACATACATTGAAGAGTTATTGAAAGATGCACATTTACTATAGAAAATAGAAGACTTGAATCTTAATTGATTCAGGTCTTTTTTTGTTTAGTCAAAGTAAGTTTGCCAAATCTGGGAATGATGACATTCAAATGCCATCTTAAAATCTTCTCGCATATTTCTGGCTAAGGATAGATTAAGTTTGAGTGCTTCCTCCAGAGTAAAATAAGCAACATCTGAGGTTTCAACACCGCTATGTAAGTCGTTTTCAAATGGTGTACATTCAAAGAATATTTTATAAACATAATTTAGATTTTTTTTAGGATAATGGTTCTGCTGCATATCTTTGATAGCAATCAAACGTCGTGGTTGAACTCTGATTCCAGCCTCTTCATAAGTTTCCTTTACGGCAATTTCCCCAGCAGAATACCCGATATCACCCCAACCGCCAGGAATGGACCATTCGCCACTACTTTTTTCACGAACTAAAAGAATCTTATCATCCTTAAAGCTAGCAGCTCGAATATCCACTTTAGGAGTCACATAACCGGTGTCAGCATCAAAAAAGATTCCCAACTGTTCGGTAGTAACGTTATTTGCCAACTCAGTAGTCAGTTTTTTAGCAACCGTTTCTAATTGATCATATCGTTCGCGGTCAAAAACGTCCTTACTATAATGTTTACCAGTTTGGGCAATTGCTTGAAGTTGTTCGATTAATTGTTCTACATCATCCATAATTAATACCATCCTTTAAACGGAGTATAGCATTTAATAATGAATTTAAAAGAGCGCTTTCATTAATTAACTTTTTCGAAGGTCCGTTCATGAACAAAGTTATTGAAAATATCATCATAATTCTTGATGGTTTGCAGTTGCTCTGCATCATGTTTGACAACTTCGGCTACATTTGCCATTAAATAGAGCGAATTTATCAGCATATAATGAGATTCATTATCCAAAATAAAATGAATTCCTTGCTCAATGGTTTGAACAGCTTGATCTTGTTTGGAAAGTTGAAAATAGGAAAGAGAAGCCAGATAAAAAATTATATTGAGATTCTCATCGTATTTAGTTTTACTTAGATTTTTGATGGATAAATCAATTTGCTTAATGGCAGACATTTTTAATCCCTGTTGAGCATAAATATAGGCCAAAGTAACATTGCCAATTCTAGTCAAAGTAGTTTGCTTACGGCTATGGCCAGCACTGGCTAAGGATAGTTTTATCAGTTCTTTAGCATTATCGAATTTATGTTCCAAATGTAAGGCACAGACAGCCAAGTAAAAATAATACGCCTGAGTTTGTTTACTAGTTTGCACTGTTTCAATAACAGTGGGACGATTTAGGAAATTGCGTAAAGCCAGATAATTACGATTATTGTAAAAGGAACTGACTTTTTGGTTAAAATAATTTTCTTTACAAATCTTGAAATTATTAGATAGCGCTAGATCATCGAAATTAACTGACAATCGTTGACAGAGATTAATCAGTAATTGAGTATTGGGTATATATTTATTATGTTCAATTTCTGAAAGAGTGGACTGAGAACAAATATCCTCAGCTGTTTCCAGTTGGGACAGTCGCTTTTGTTGTCTGGTTTCTTTTAAAATATCTCCTAAATTATCCATATTTATACACCTACTATTTTTATTCCGTTTTCAGATTATTTATTTCCATGAGTAAATGATATAAAAGTAGTGTGTATTTTATGTTCAATTAATGTAAAGCTTTGTATCGATTGTGTAAACTTTCAGAAAATAATTGATTGATTTGAAAAAAACAAATAGTACTGGCAGAGTTTGGAAAAAAATTAATAAAAATATCGTCAAATTTCTACTATTGAATCCATAGAAATCAATGACGATATTTTGAAAGTATTATTTTAATGAGAAACCCTGTTCATTTAGGAAAGAAGCAACTTCAGGACGATGGACGTGATCAAACATAGTTAAATTTTTATCAGTCCAAGTTGTGTCTTGGGGATGCGACTTTCGATTAAGATAGTAATTTTTAACTTCTTCATCATAGTTAGACAAATCGTTGAATGTCTGATTATCATAAGAATTAGTGGCAACTTGATTCTGTGTAAATAATCGTGGTTTGTGTTGATTCTTAATATTGGGAACCCCAACTGTCATACCAAATAATGGAAATGTAAATTTGGGAAGGTTAAGTAAATTAGCAACCTGTTTGATATTATTGCGAATACTGCCAATATAGCAGATCCCTAAGCCCATGGATTCGGCGGCAATTGCCATGTTTTGAGCAGCAATTGTAGTATCGACCGTAGCGACTAAGAGTGATTCCATATTTTTGATACCGTCCAAATTTTGTTTATTTCTTTTTAGAATGGTAGCCTGACGATTTAAATCGGCCACAAAGATATAAAAAGTTTCAGCCTTTTTTACATGTGGTGAGCTGATAGTGATATCGGCAATCTCTTTTCTTAGTTGTGGATTAGTAATTTCAATAATTGAGAAAGCCTGTACAAATTCGGATGTTGAGCCACTTTGAGCGGCAAGAAGAAGGGCATTTTTATTCTCATTACTAATAGATTCATTTTTAAAGTCTCTAACTGAGACGTGTTGAAGCATATTTTCGATTGTAGAATTCATTGGGAAACCTCATTTGTTGAATTTTCATTACCTAAATATTATGCAGACGAAGTCACATAATTGGCAATTGATAACCCTTCAAGCCAAAATAAAAAACCACTTAAGAGTGGTTTTCAAACATTAACTAAAATTCAATTTATTAATTAGACTGGGTTGGATTGCCCGTTTGTCCTTATCAGAATCCAGTTGATAATTGATAATCATATTGACGGAATTGATGGTTAGAATATCAACAATCGATTCATGCATGAGCATTAATTCTTGACTACTAAAAGTTTTATCTTCAATAGGTGCTGCCATAATAATTACCTCCAGTCTTTCCACCTTTGGAATACTTTAGTGTAGGTCCTGGAGATGGATATTGGAAATAATTTGATTGGAGATTTAGTATTTAAAGATTGCAATATTAACAACAAGAAAATGACGTACTGGTAAACTGGAAAATTATTAGGTCAAGAGTATGTTTTTTACCTAATAGAAATATAGATCTCAACATCACCATTTAAATAATATTTTTCGAAATCATAATCATATTTTCTGATAATCATCTTGCTATTTTCATCAGACCAGATTTGTTGCCATAATAATGGAATATTATTTGAATTATTCTTATAGATTTTATATTTGTTGTTGTCAGGAATTAGGAGTGTTCCATGAGTATTGTCTTCTTGTCCAATCGCGAGTGTGTAATCACCAGTGTAGTCCGATTGGTATTCGTAATAAATTCCGTATTTTATTGTATTAGAAGGTATTTTAGGAAGATTTTCACTCCATAATCTTTGAATTTTTACTTGGATGTCTGGATCTTTAAAATTATTTGCTCGAATTTTATTTATTATTTGTACTTTCATGCTTTCCTCCTGTACGAACACTAGTTCTTATATAGCTTATCATAAGCTTAGTTACTATTGTAGGGAAGAGGGGAAATGATCTTTATTAATGATATTTTAATATATTCATGTATTGAGCTTAATAAAAAAATAAAAAGCCGCTATATCAATGTTTTGCACTGATATAGCGGCTAAGGGAATCTTTATTATCACCCGTATGGGAATCGAACCCATAACTCCACCTTGAGAGGGTGGCGTCTTAAACCATTTGACCAACGGGCAATTAAACAACACTCATAATTTTAACTGTAAACTACCAGTTCTGTCAATATGAATTATTGTTTTTTACCATTATTTATTATTATTAGCATCTTTAGTCTTGATAATTAGTACATAAATCATCATTCCAATCAAAACAATTGTATAAACGGCACTAGCGAAACCAGCGTATTCCATGATGACCCAACCGGTGATACGGGCGCTCGCCATTAACAACATGGAAAGGACCCCAAACATAACGACTCGACGCAATAATCCTTGATAGACTTCATTGAACTTTTTTTGATTATTTCTCATAACAGAATCACTCCAGAAGCAAATGCTCCAGCTAATATTGCCAAAAAGTTATTTAAAAAATGTACGGTAATATCGGCTTTGATATTTTTAGTTCGATAATAAACACCTGCTAAAACGATACCTAGAAGGATTTTGGAAAGTGCATAGATCCAATCAGTACTGGCATCAAAGGGTGCATGTACATAACCGAAAATTAAACCACTAGCTAAAATTGAAATTAATGGACTGTTTAAAAAGAACCAATTCATAAAGATTCCTCGAAAAATTATTTCTTCCAAAATTGGTGCCACAAAGATAGTAAAAATGATTAAGATGAACATATTGTTATTACCAACCAGTTTTAAAGCTTCGACGTTGGCATTACTGCTTTTCATAAAGGGAACAGTAGCGAGATTAATTAAAAGTGTCAGTAGGGTTGCGATAATAATTATTGTCCAGGTGCTTCTGCTGAACTTTTGTGTAGGAAATTTTTGAACGTGCTGGAAAGTGAAAATAATTATTGTTGCAGCAATAGCTAACAATATAATAGTAGCAATCGGTGCATATTTGAGATAACTTGCGTAATCTTTACCTAGCTGCTTCTTAGTTAAAGTTAAAATACTTAATGGTAGTTGTTCCATTAAAAATAATGCTAAAAAGGCTATAATGTGTAGTATAACTTTTATAGGATGATAAGTATTTTTAGAATTGTTCATGCAAATACCTCCGTGGTTAAGATAATTATTAGAATTTTTGGATAATTAGTGCTTTAATACTATAATGCTATAGTGAGTTTTTAAAGGGAGTGAATAAATGTTCAAGATTGCTCGAGGTAGGATCAATACTATGCAAGTGCTTGGTGCGGTCATTTTTATGATTTTCCAAGTTGTTGCAACACTGTATATCCCTAATCTTACATCAGACATTGTTAATAAGGGTGTTATTACAGGTGATACTAATTATATCGTATCTGCTGGAATAAAGATGGTAGTTGTTTCATTAATTACTGTTGTTGCTGCTTTTGGGAATGTTTTGATGGCGTCACAAGCGTCACAAGGATTAGGCCGTAAGTTGAGATCTGATTTATTTAAAAAAATATTATACTTTACCCATGATGAATTCGACAAATTCGAAACTTCATCATTAACAACTAGAACAACTAATGATGTTATTCAAATTCAAAACGTCATGATTATGATGTTAAGAATGATGATTATGGCACCTATTATGTTGATTGGTGCTAGTTTTATGGCGTACCAAAAGAATGCTGAAATGACCAAGATTTTTTTGATCTCAATTCCCATTTTAATTATTGTCGTAGGATTAGTAATGTTTTTTGCTGTGCCATTATTCAAGGCTATGCAGAAAAAGACTGATCGATTGAACTTAGTTTTCCGTGAAGGATTAACTGGGGTTCGTGTTATTCGTGCATTTAGACAGGATAAATTTGAACAGGACCGCTTTAAGGATGCCAATGCCGATTATACTAACAATGCTGTCAAAGTATTTACAATTGTGGCGGTAATGTTCCCGGTTGTTACTTTGGTTATGAGTGGTACCAATGTTGGAATTACATGGTTGGGGGCACACTATATTGCTAATCAATCAATGCAAATTGGTAATATGATTGCTTTTATGACTTATGCTATGCAAATTTTAATGAGTTTTATGATTCTTTCAATGGTCTTTGTTTTTGTACCCCGTGCTTCAGCTTCAGCTGCTCGTATTCAGGAAGTTTTTGAAACGGAAAGTAAAATTGATGTTGTTGCTAAACCAGCTAATGTTAAAGGTGATGCAGGACTTGGTTTTAACGATGTTAATTTCCGCTATACTGGCGCAGAAAAATTAGCTTTATCTAATCTAAACTTCAAAGTTACTCAAGGTCAAACCTTGGCTATTATTGGTGGAACTGGTTCTGGTAAGAGTACACTGATTAACTTAATCCCTAGATTTTATGATGCTGAAACTGGTGTCGTTAGTCTAAATGGAACTGACGTTAAGGCTTTGAGTACTGAAGATATCAATAGTAAAGTTTCCATGGTTCCACAAAAAGCGATTCTTTTTAAGGGAACTATTCGTGAAAACATGGCCTACGGTAAAGACGGTGCTACTGATGATGAAATTTGGCATGCTCTTAAAATTGCTCAAGCTGATGACTTTGTTAAGGAACTTGATGGTCAATTGGATGGTGAAGTTGAACAAGGTGGAGATAACTTCTCTGGTGGTCAGAAACAACGTTTAGCAATTGCCAGAGCGCTTGTTAAAGATGCTTCAGTTTACGTCTTTGATGATTCCTTCTCAGCTCTTGATTTTAAGACTGATCTGAACCTTAGAACAGCTTTGAAGAATGATGAAAAAATCAGTCAAGCAGTAGTTGTTATCGTTGGTCAACGGATTTCAACTGTTGCTGATGCCGATCAAATCGTTGTTCTTGAAGATGGTAAGATGGTTGGTTTAGGAACTCACCAAGAACTTAAAGATAATAACAAGACTTATCAAGAAATTATTGAGTCTCAATTAAAGGAGGTTAAGTAATGGCTGATAAAAAACCTCAAGCAGCACCCGCAAACCGTGGACATGGTCCTGGTAGTCATGGTGGTGTTGTTGAAAAGCCTAAGAATTTCTGGAGAACTACTGGTCGTTTGGCAAAATATATGTCTAGTTATATTACTGGATTAATAATTGTCATGATTTTAGCGATTGCTTCTGCTGTTTTCCAAATTAAGACTCCTAAGATTTTGGGACAAGCAACAACGGAAATCTATAAAGGTTTGATGACTGGTGTAGCTCAACAAAAGGCTGGTTTGAAAATCAAAGGTCTACCAATTGACTTTACCAAAATTGAACATATTATTTTAATTGTTATTCTAATGTACTTAGCTTCTGCCATTTTTAGTTTTATTCAGCAATTTGTGATGACACGTGTTTCACAACGAACTGTTTATAAAATGAGACGTGATTTGAAGTCGAAGATGCAAAGATTACCAATTGGTTATTATGATTCACATTCCAATGGTGATATTATGTCCCGTGCTATCAATGATATGGATAATATTGCCGGGACTTTACAGCAAAGTTTGACCCAGCTAGTTACCAGTACCGTAACCTTTATTGGGGTTATTTGGATGATGTTAACGATTAGCTGGCAATTAACTTTGATTGCTTTAGCTACTGTGCCATTGAGTTTAATTGTTGTTGGACTGGTTGCTCCACAATCACAAAAGTTTTTTAAGAGACAACAAGCTTCATTAGGCCTATTGAATAATCAGGTTGAAGAAAATTATTCTGGACATGTAGTCGTAAAAAGTTTTAATCATGAAAAATCATCAATTGAAGTTTTTGAAAAAGAGAATTCGAAGTTGTACAAAGCTTCTTGGAAGGCTCAGATGATTTCTGGTATCGTAATGCCTTTGATGACCTTTATCAATAACTTGGGTTATGTTTTGGTTGCCATCTACGGTGGTATTCAAGTTGCTAATGGTAGAATTGCATTAGGTGATATTCAGGCCTTCTTGCAATACATGAATCAATTTTCACAACCAATTGCTCAACTAGCTAACTTAACCAATACTATTCAAGCTACAGTTGCCTCAGCCGAACGTATTTTTGAAATTTTGGATGAACCCGAAATGGATAATAGTAAGGTTGATGTGCCAAATGTTGAAACTGATGATAAAGTAACACTTGATCATGTTAAATTTGGTTACGAAGGTAAACCTACTTTACTAGAAGATTACAATTTAAATGTTAAACCAGGTGAAATGATCGCTATCGTTGGGCCAACTGGTGCTGGTAAAACTACTATTATTAATTTGTTGGAACGTTTCTATGATGTTAGTGGTGGTTCGATCAAAATCGGTGGGAAAGATATTCGTAATATGACTCGTGAACAAGTTAGAAGTCATTATGCGATGGTACTTCAGGATACTTGGCTCTTTACCGGAACCATCTATGACAATTTGAAGTATAGTAAAGAAGATGCGACAAAAGAAGAGATTCTCACGGCTGCTAAAGCGGCTCATGTGGATAACTTTGTTCGTCAACTTCCAGATGGCTATGATACGGTTTTGAATGAGGAAGCTTCCAATATTTCTCAAGGACAAAGACAATTGATCACGATTGCTCGGGCCTTTGTAGCCGATCCTGAGATCCTAATCTTGGATGAAGCTACATCTTCAGTTGATACTAGAACTGAATTACATATTCAACATGCGATGGAAAGATTATTAAAGGATCGGACTAGTTTTGTGGTCGCTCATCGACTTTCAACTATTCAGGATGCTGATAAGATCATCGTTATGAACCATGGTTCAATTGTTGAAACAGGTAATCATGAAGAGCTTATGGCTAAGAATGGTTTCTATGCCGATCTTTACAATTCACAATTTGCTGGAAATGTCGCTTTATAAAAAAGATAGATATATAATTGGAACGTGTTTTGGCACGTTCTTTTTTTATACACTTTTTTAATGAAAGGGAAGTTTAATGACAAATTTTGCAGAAACAAAAGCCCAAATTATTGATTTAGTAAATAAGCAGATTGTTCCTGGAGCCAGTTTTGGCTTCATAACACCGACTGAGACGACCAAATGCAGTTATGGTAATAAGTCATGGTTGCCAACTATAACTCCGCTTAAAGGTGATGAATTACACGATTTAGCATCATTAACGAAGGTTATGGGAACCGTTCCTTTGATTATTAAGATGTTAAATGAAAAATTAATAAATTTACATGATCCAATTCAAAAGTATTTGCCTGAATTTACTGATGAACGAGTGGAATTATTCCATCTGATCACGCATACTTCAGGAATTCATGGTTATATTCCCAATCGTGATAGCTTAAATAGTAAAGAATTGATTCAAGCCTTATTAAAACTACCTGTAACTGATACCTTTAATAAGAAAGTCGTTTATACCGATACTGGTTTGATTTTTTTAGGATTGGTGATTGAAAAGTTCTATAAAATGTCAGTTCAAGATGCCATTATGAAATATATTATTGAACCGGAAGGTTTAAAAGATGCGACATTTAATCCAGAAGTAAGTCGTTGTGTACCAACCTATGTTGTTGACGGTAAGATGTTGGTGGGAGTTGCTAATGATCCGAAAGCACGTCAACTAGGTAAGCACTGTGGTTCGGCGGGGATGTTTGCTACCTTGGATGATGTGATGAAATTCACTGCTGATATGTTAAAAACAGATAAAGAATTTTTGTATCATAATATTACGGAATTAAATCCCGGTCGTTCTTTAGGTTGGGATGTTAAACCTGACGGATCAGGTCATGTGTTGTTCCATACTGGTTACACAGGGGAATTTATTGCTGTTGACTATCAACAGCAAACAGCGATGGTCGTGATGACTAATCGAGTTCATCCAATTCAAAATAACCAATTGTTTTTGGAACGTCGAGAGACAATTCTGAATTCATTTTTGAATGAGAGTAAATAGACAACCAAAAATGAATTTTACTTGTGTTTGGTTAAAGTGTAAATCAACGGAGTTGTTATTAGACTGCCATCTTCCGTTCGGCAATATCGGGGGACTGGAACGCAGTGGACATCGTTTTGAACCAATTTGAAGTACAAAATTGTTTCAAAATCGAGTCTTTCACTAATCTAGCCAAGTACGCTAGGTAAGAGAAATCTCACTGCTGAGCCCCCGAATTGCTCTCGCTCCAGACTAGATTAGTTGTTTCTATCCTTTAGTAATTTAAACTTTTTTAAGATATATCAATTTATTCAGATTTTATCTCAATAAAAGCAAATATCCTTATTGACCGAGTGCTATTTCGGTTCTTTCTTAACATTGGTTATATGCGATTATTTGATTATACAAAAACAGACCATCTAGTTTATTCTAGATAGTCTGTTTTTGTGAAGTGCGCCCGGCATGGGCACTAACTTGG
>NZ_JQCF01000031.1 GCF_001438805.1 Companilactobacillus kimchiensis | reverse complement strand
CCTATTGCCGATTTTTATGGAAGACGGGAAGATAAGTACACTCCCGCTCTAACCGAACTTGAGTAAGAACCAAATTTTACTTTGAAAGATGACAGTGAACCTAATTAAAATTTAAACCTTTGTCTTTCGCTCTAGCCACAAAAATTTGCTACAATATAAACAGCTATTTTAAGTACAACTAAAACTTTTTACACAAAAGATTTGAGGGATTTTTATATTGGACGATACGATGTTAAAGGGTCTTAACCCAGAGCAACAAGATGCGGTTAAGGCAACAGAAGGACCACTTTTGATCATGGCCGGTGCCGGTTCTGGTAAAACTCGTGTGTTAACTCACCGAGTGGCTTTTTTGATTGAAGAAAAAAATATCATGCCTTGGCATGTTTTGGCGATTACTTTTACTAATAAAGCAGCCAAAGAAATGAAGGAAAGAATTGGCAGATTGCTTGATGAATCAGCTAATGATGTTTGGGTTTCAACATTTCACTCTCTTTGTGTAAGAATTCTAAGAAGAGATATCGATAAAATGGGGAGACCTAAGACTTTCACCATTGCTGACCCTAGTGAACAACGGACATTGATGAAGCAAATTTTAACCAAAATGAACTTGGATCCGAAACAATATGATCCACGGGCTCTTTTGGGTACAATCAGTAATGCAAAAAATGAACTTCAAACTCCAGCTGCATATGCCAAAGTAGCTGCAACTCCTTATGAACAAACAGTTGCGACTGTATATGATGTTTATGCTAAGGAAATGGATCGCAATAATTCACTTGATTTTGATGATTTGATCATGCAAACCAGTCAATTATTTGACCAATATCCTGACGTTTTGGAAAAGTATCAAGAAAAGTTCCAATATATTCACGTTGATGAATATCAGGATACTAATGAGGCACAATACAAGTTAGTTAAACAATTGGGTGCTAAGTATCGTAATGTCTGTGTTGTTGGTGATGCTGACCAGAGTATTTATGGTTGGCGTGGTGCTAATATTCAAAATATTATGAATTTTGAAAAAGATTATCCTGAAGCCACAACAATCAAATTGGAACAAAATTATCGTTCTACTAAAACAATCTTGAAAGCTGCTAACGAGGTTATTAACCATAACTCCAACCGTAATCCTAAGGATCTTTGGACTGACAACAAAGATGGCGATAAGATTAAATTTTATCGTGGTCAAAATGAATCCGACGAAGCCTTATATGTAATTGATCAAATTAAACAGTTACTCTTAGAAGGTTTTAATTATGGTGATTTTGCGGTACTTTATCGTACTAATGCTCAATCACGTACCTTTGAAGAGAAACTTATGCAAGCCAATATGCCGTACAAGATCATTGGTGGACATAAGTTCTATGATCGTAAAGAAATTAAAGATGTTTTGGCTTATCTACGTTTGATTGCTAATCATGATGATTCAATGAGTTTTCAACGGGTTATCAACAGTCCTAAGCGTGGAATCGGTCCGGGTACGATTGATAAATTACAGGCATATGCTGATGAACACGGTTGGTCTTTGCTAGAAGCAGCCGAGAATATCGAATTATCCCCATTAGCTGCTCGTCCAAGAAAGACTATCGGAGCTTTTGCCAAAGTTATTGATGGGCTAACAAAGCTCGCAGAAGACCAATCAATGACTATCTTGATGGATCACTTATTGGAAGATTCTGGTTATGTGGAAGATCTAAAACAACAGAATAATTTGGAATCACAAGCACGTGTGGAAAATATTGAAGAACTTTTGACTGTTACGACGCAATTTGATCAAGCCTATGAACCAGATCCTGATGTTGACGAAACTCGTTTGACAACGTTCTTAACGGAATTGTCATTGGTCAGTGATCAAGATGGAATTGAAGAAGAGCAAAAAGAAGTTACCTTGATGACATTACATGCGGCTAAAGGTTTGGAATTCCCAGTCGTCTTCTTAGTTGGAATGGAAGAAGGAATTTTCCCATTGGGTCGTTCACTACTTAAGGAAGATGATCTTGAAGAAGAACGTCGTTTGGCTTATGTGGGAATCACTCGTGCTGAAAAACGTCTTTACTTAACTAATGCTTTCAGCAGAATGTTGTATGGTCGTTTACAAAATAATGCTACTTCTCGTTTTGTCGAAGAAATCAATGATGATGCCATGGAAAAGGTTAACGGGAATGTTGGTAATATTGGTAATGCTCGGGGGTTACGTGGTCATAAGGGCCGTAGTCATGCAGCTGCCACTGCTTCAACTTATCAATCACCAACTTTGAAAGCTAAAGGTGCTACTGGTGCTGAAAAGATGAGTTGGAATGTCGGCGATAAAGTTGAACATAAGAAGTGGGGCCAAGGAACAGTTGTCAAAGTTAATGGCTCTGGTCAAAATGCTGAGCTAGATGTTGCCTTTAAGAGTGAAGGAATCAAGCGTCTACTTGCTGAATATGCACCAATTAAAAAAGTTACTGATTAAGAGGTGAGAGCATGGCAGATTTAACTAAAGAACAAGCTGATCAAGAATTAGCAAAAATTCGTCCCCAACTGAATAGTTGGCGTGATGCTTATTACACTAAGGATGCTCCGGTTGTTGAAGATAATGTTTATGACAAACTTTATAATCAACTGTTAGATTTGGAAAAAATGTATCCCGAATTAGTCACTTCTGATTCACCATCTCAAGAAGTTGGGGATGTAACTTTACCTGACTTCAACAAAGTTACCCATGATATTCCGATGCTTTCAATGGGAGATGTTTTCTCAGAAGCCGAATTAGCTGACTTTAATGACCGAATTGAAAAAAATGTTGGACATGAAGTAGATTATAATGTTGAATTAAAAATTGATGGTTTATCACTATCACTTATTTATGAAAATGGTATCTTAGTACAAGGCTCAACTCGTGGTAACGGAACGATTGGCGAAAATGTTACTGAAAATGTTCGAACAATTAAGGATATTCCACAGAAATTAAGCCGCCCTTTATCAATTGAGGTTCGTGGTGAATGTTTCATGTCAAAGAAGGAATTTCTGCGTTTGAATCAAGAACGTGAAAATGAA
Source organism: Companilactobacillus kimchiensis (assembly GCF_001438805.1). Lineage (GTDB taxonomy): Bacteria > Bacillota > Bacilli > Lactobacillales > Lactobacillaceae > Companilactobacillus > Companilactobacillus kimchiensis. Next base: position 27,915 of record NZ_JQCF01000031.1, on the reverse strand, counting down.
GGACAACAGGTTTTTGCTAATCCTAGAAATGCTGCCGCTGGAAGTTTACGTCAATTGGATCCTAAAGTTACTGCTTCCAGAAAATTGGATACCTTCATGTACACAATTGTGACGTTTGATGGTTTGAATGTTACAACTCAACATGGGGCACTCGAAACGTTGAAAGAACTAGGCTTCAATGTTAATCCAACTGCGCAAGTCACTACCGGTCTAACAGGAGTTAAAAATTTTATCGAACGTTATGGTGAAATTCGTGACGATCTTGATTACGGTATTGATGGTGTGGTTTTAAAAGTTGATGATTTAGCAATTCAACGTGAATTAGGTAACACTGTTAAAGTTCCACGTTGGGAAATTGCTTATAAATTTCCACCAGAACAAGCTGAATCTGTTGTGAAAGAAATTACTTGGACTATTGGACGAACGGGAGTTTTAACACCAACCGCCGTAATGGATCCAGTTAGTTTAGCAGGTACGACGGTAGCTAGAGCGACTTTGCATAATGAAGATATGATTCGCCAAAAAGATATTCGTGTCGGTGATACTGTTTTGTTACACAAGGCAGGGGATATTATTCCAGAAGTTTCACAGGTTGTTTTAAGCAAACGTCCTGAGGATTCAGTTCCAGCTGAAATTCCAACTCATTGTCCATACTGTGGATCGGAATTGATTCATTTGGAAGATGAAGTGGCCTTGCGTTGTATCAATCCCAAGTGTCCGGCACAAATCAAGGAACAATTGACACATTTTGCTTCTAGAAATGCGATGAATATTGATGGTTTGGGTCCTAAGATCATCGAACAACTTTATACGAAAAAATTAGTCCAAGATGTGGCGGATATTTATAAATTGACGGCTGATGATTTAGCAACTTTGGATGGATTTAAAGAGAAGTCGATCAACAACTTGTTGACTGCCATTGATAATTCCAAGAGCAATTCAGTCGAACGTCTGCTGTTTGGCTTAGGAATTCGCCATGTTGGTGCTAAAGCTGGACGAATTTTGGCAGAAAATTTTGAAAATCTAGATAATTTAATGAATGCAACGACGGAAGAAATTCTTGAAGTGAATACTATGGGTGAGATAATTGCCGATAGTATTTCAACTTATTTTGCGAATGATGATGTTAAAAAGTTGATTAATGAACTAAAATCAGTAAATATTAATATGAATTTTATTGGTAGTTCGAATTCTAATGAAACAAATAGCCACTTTACTGATAAAATAATTGTTATAACCGGAACATTACAGAATTATAAGCGTTCAGAATTGTCCGAGACTTTAGAAAATCTCGGTGCGAAGGTCACAAGTTCAGTTACTAAAAAGACTGATATATTAATTGCTGGTGAAAAAGCTGGTAGTAAGTTGACTAAAGCGCAACAATTAGGAACACAGATTATTGATGAAACAACATTGTCTGATTATTTAGATGATGCCAAAGAGTAGGAGAAACAGTTTTGAAAAAATTCTTAAAAACTACGTCGTTATTACTTATGTGCGCACTTTTGCTAGCCGGATGTGGTAATTTACAAGATTCCAGCTTATCATCTGGTGGTGGTGATTCATCTAAGGGGACAGTTCAGACAACTTCATCGTCTGATTCAAGTAACTATGATGTTTTATTAAGTGGTGGAAAGTATAAAATTAGTCCTATTTCAGGATTGACTGCAGCTGATAATAGTAATCAGTTTAATAGTAGAAGTTTTGAAAGTGGCTTAATGAATTTGTCAAAGAAGCAATTCTCAACAAACTCGTATGTTTTCCAAGAAGGTCAAGTTTTATCGGCTAGTACTGTAACCGATTGGTTAGGGAGAAAGTCTGCTAAAAATTCGACTGGCTTGAATCCTGAATCCAATGGTTCAACAGATGCTACCAAACGTGCCCCTATGTATTTCCAACAAATGCTTGAAGAGGATTATCTTCAAAAACAAGATGGCAAATATAAATTGGCTGGGATGTCGATCGGTATTGCGATGAATAAGATCGATTATTATCAAAAGAAGCAATATGGTGCTACTTATAAAACAACCATTACTGAAGATGAACAAAAGGCTCAAGGTGAACGTGTTGCTAAAGAAGTCGTTCAACGTTTGCGTAAAGATAATCGGGTTGGTAACATTCCAATTGTTGTAGGTCTATACACAGTAGCTCCTGAAGATACTTTGGTTGGAGGAACATACTTCCAATACTCAGTAAGTAAGAGTGGCGACTTAGGCAACTGGGCTGATCTTGGTTACAAGAATCAAATGTTACCAACTGTTAATGGTGATACAGCTATTAGTAGTAGTGACTCAGATGCCTTTTCTAACTTTAAGGATCATGTTCAAAGTTACTTCCCTAATATTTCCGGAGTTACCGCTCAGACGCATTATGATGGTACAACTCTCAAATCAATGGATGTTACAATTAACACGCAATTTGATGGTTTAGCTCAAGTAACTAGTTTTGCACAATTTGTGCAACAAAGTGCTTCGAAATATTTACCATCAGGCGCTAATTTAGATATTAATATTCAAACTGTTGATAACCAACAGGCTGTGGTTACACGTACGAACGGAAAATTCTATTCACATGTTTATGATGCAGATTAAAAAGGAGAAACTTATGATTTCAAAAGATGAAATTTTACACGTTGCCACTTTGGCTAATTTAAAATTACAAGATAATGAAGTTGATAGTTTTGTTAGCCAATTAGATAAAATCGTTGGGATGGAAAGCAAGCTATCAAGTGTTGATACAACAGGAATCGAACCAACTTATAATATGGGTGATACTAACTCTGTCTTCCGTGAAGACAAGGGTGTCCGTACTCAAACAAGAGAACAAATGCTCGAAAATGTTCCTGAAACTGACAATAACCTTATCAAAGTGCCAACAATTGTTGACAAGGAGGATGATGAATAGTGGATATCAAAAAAGAAACAATTGCTTCTTTACACGAAAAATTAGCTAACAAAGAAGTAACTGCTGAAGAATTAGCTGATCAAGCTATTACAAAGATCAATGCTAACGAAAAGAAACTTAATACATTTATCACCGTTAATGACAAGGCTCCAGAAGCTGCTAAAAAGATTGATGATGAAGGTATCAAGGGACCATTATCAGGTATTCCGATTGCCTTTAAGGATAATATTGTAACTAACGGGATTAAAACTACTGCTGCTAGTAAAATCCTTTATAATTTCATGCCTGTATACAGTGCCACTGTTCTAGAAAAGCTTGAAGCTGCTGGTGCAATTGATATTGGTAAGACTAACCTTGACGAATTTGCCATGGGTTCATCTACTGAAACATCATTCTTTGGCACAACTGTTAATCCTTGGGACTTTAGTCGTGTTCCTGGTGGTTCTTCAGGTGGTTCTGCTGCTGCTGTTGCCGCTGGTGAAGTAGTGGCTGCTTTAGGTACTGATACTGGTGGTTCAATCAGACAACCAGCTGCCTTTAATGGTGTCTTCGGTATCAAACCTACTTATGGTCGTGTTTCTCGTTGGGGCATTATTGCCTTTTCATCAAGCATGGATCAAGTTGGTGTACTTTCAAAACGTGTTGAAGATTCAGCTGCTGTTCTTTCAGTAATGGCTGGTCATGACGAACACGATTCAACTAGTTCAGAAAAAGAAGTTCCTGATTATCGTGCTAACTTGAACAAAGATATGCATGGTGTTAAGATTGCTGTTCCTAAGGAATTCTGGCACGAAGGAACTCATCCAGAAGTATTAAAGAGTGTTAATGAAGCACTTGATGCTTACAAGAAGATGGGTGCTACCGTTGAAGAAGTTAGTTTACCAACTTTAAAACATGCCGTTGAAGTTTACTATGTTTTGGCATCTTCAGAAGCTTCATCTAACCTTCAAAGATATGATGGTGTTAGATATGGTTTCCGTGCTGATGATGTTAAGAACATCAAAGACTTGTTTGTAAAATCAAGATCTGAAGGATTCGGTGACGAAGTAAAACGTCGTATCATGCTTGGTACTTTTGCACTATCAGCTGGTGCTTACGATGCCTACTTCAAGAAGGCTGCTCAAGTAAGAACAATCTTTATCAATGAATTAACTAAGGTTTTGAATGATTATGATTTAATTATGGGACCATCAACAACTACACCTGCTTTCAAGATTGGTGAAAAAGTTGACGATCCATTGGCTATGTATATGAACGATATCTTGACTATTCCCGCTAACTTGGCAGGTCTTCCAGCCGCTTCAGTTCCTGCAGGTCTAGCTGATGGAATGCCAGTTGGTCTCCAAATTATTGGTAAACCATTTGCTGAACAAGAAGTCTTCAATGCTGCATATGCTTTACAAGAAGAAAATAAATTTTATGAAAAAGTACCAACTGCACTTAAGGGGGAAGACTAATGAATTTTGAAACAACCATCGGACTTGAAGTCCACGTTGAATTAAAGACTAATTCTAAAATGTATAGTCCAACACCCGTTGCTTATGGTGCTGAATCTAATATCAATACCAACGTTATTGATTTTGGTTTTCCAGGAACATTACCAACTGTAAATAAAAATGGTTATCGTTTAGGTGTCATGGTGGCTCTTGCTTTGAACGCCGAAATTGAAAAGCATACTCATTTTGACCGTAAAAACTACTTTTACCCTGATAATCCGAAAGCTTACCAAATTACTCAACAAGACAAACCATTGGGTCATGATGGTTATATCGAAATTGAAGTTGATGGTAAGAAAAAGAAGATTGGTGTTGAAGAACTTCACGTCGAAGAAGATGCCGGTAAGAATACCCACGGTAACAACGGTTATTCTTATGTCGATTTAAACCGTCAAGGTACACCTTTGATCGAAATCGTTTCTAAACCTGATATGCATTCTCCTGAAGAAGCATACCAATATCTAGAAAACCTTCGTAAGATCGTTCAATTTACTGGTGCTTCTGATGTTAAGATGGAAGAAGGTTCAATGCGTGTTGATACCAATATCTCTATCAGCCCTGTTGGTTCAGATACTTATGGTACTAAGGTCGAATTGAAAAACTTGAACTCATTCAACCACGTTAAACTTGGTCTTGCTTATGAAGAAAAACGTCAAGCTGCTATCTTGAAACAAGGCGGAACAATTGGTCAAGAAACAAGACGTTTTGACGAAAAGACTGGTGAAACATTCTTAATGCGTGTTAAGTCCGGTGCTGATGATTATCGTTACTTCCCAGAACCTGATTTACCAGATTATGATATTTCTCCAGAATGGATTGCTGAAATCAAAGCTAACTTGCCTGAAACAGCATCTGTAAGACGTGCTCACTACATCAATGAATTAGGTATTCCTGAATATGATGCTGGTGTGCTTACGGATACTAAGGAAATGTCAGACTTCTTTGATGAAGCAGTGGAATACGACGCTAATCCAAAACTAGTTTCTAACTGGTTGATGGGTGAAGTTAATGCCTACTTGAATGACAAGAGAATCGGTTTGTTGGAAACTAAGTTGACACCAGAGCATTTGGCTAAGATGATTAATTTGATTTCTAACGGAACAATTTCTTCTAAGATTGCTAAGAAGGTCTTCCAAGAAACTATTAGTAATGGTACTGAACCAGAAGAATGGGTTAAGTCTAAGGGACTTGTTCAAGAATCTGATCCAGCTGTCTTGGAACCAATTATCTTAGATATCCTTGATAATAATCAACAATCAATCGATGACTTTAAGAATGGTAAAGATCGTGCTGTTGGTTTCTTGGTTGGACAAATCATGAAACAAACACATGGACAAGCTAACCCTAAGGTTGTTAATAAGATTTTGATGACAGAATTAAAGAGTCGTTAGTGAGGGAAAGTTAATGCGTGCTAGACTTATTTATAATCCAACTTCAGGTCACGAGACCATGAACAGTAATGTTGGAGATATTTTGAATATTATTGAAGAAGCTGGTTATGAAGCTAGTGCCTATCGAACGACACCTAAGAAGAATTCAGCTAAAGATGAAGCCAGAAGAGTCGCTAAAGAAGGTTTTGATTTAGTCGTTGCTGCTGGTGGAGACGGAACGATCAATGAAGTTGTAAACGGAATTGCTGATTTGGACAAACGTCCTGAAGTAGCAATTATTCCGGCCGGAACAACTAACGATTATGCCCGAGCTTTAAAAATACCTCGTGATGATGTGGTTGAGGCAGCTAAGGTTATTCTTAAAGGTCAAAAATTACCAGTCGACATTGGTCAAGCTGGTAAAAGATACTTTATTAATATTGCTGGTGGTGGGTCAATGACCGAATTGACTTATGAGGTACCTTCAGCTTATAAATCAATCCTTGGTTACTTGGCTTATCTAGTTAAGGGTGCCGAAATGTTACCAAGAATCAGTCCCATTGATATGCATATCGAATACGATGATGGAATTTTTGATGGTAAAGCAACCATGTTTCTGATAGGATTAACTAATTCGATTGGTGGAATGGAGCAAATTGCCCCAAATTCTGTTATTGGTGACGGGACTTTCTCATTGATTATCGTTAAAGAAACCAACTTGAGAGATTTAGTTCATTTAATTGCTTTAGTATTGAATGGTGGTCGCCATGTTTATAACCCTAAAGTTATTTACACGAAAACTAAAAAAATCAGTGTAAAGGCCAATGATGAGAATCGAGTTATGGTCAACTTAGATGGTGAATATGGTGGGGATGCCCCAATGGAATTTACTAATTTACATAATCATCTCAATATTTATGCAAATGTTGACTCTATTCCTCTCAAAGCAATTGACTCATCAACTCTGAGCGAAAAAGATGCTGGTGAAAAGATTATTGAAGAAGAAAAAAATCTCGATAAAGAAAAAGATACAAAATAAAAAGAATTAGGAAGTGGATCAATTATGGACACTTCTTTTTTCTATGTATAGGTGAAAAATGGACAAACCAAATTTAACAAAGAACCAAGAAGTAGAACTACAAATACAAGATTTATCATACGAAGGTAAGGGTGTAGCTAAGGTTGACGACTTCACACTCTTCGTTGATAATGCTTTACCTGGTGAAACTGTTAAGGCAGTTATCACACGTATTAACAAAAATTTTGGTTTTGCTAGAACACTTGATGTTTTAACAGAATCTCCTGATCGTGTACATGACATTGATGCCATCTATGCTCAAACAGGAATCGCTCCATTGAGCCATTTGAAATATGACAAACAGCTTGAATTCAAACGTAATCAAGTTGTAACTGACTTTAGTAAAATTGGTCTTAAAGATGTTGTAGTTAACGAAACTTTGGGAATGGAATCACCATTCAACTATCGTAACAAGGCGCAAGTACCAGTTCGCCAAGTTAATGGTAAATTGACTACCGGTTTCTATCGCCGTCGTTCACACAATTTAGTACCAATGGAAAACTTCTTGATCCAAGATCCTAAGATTGATGCTGAAATCATTGCCGTTCGTGATATTTTACGTAAATATAACGTTCGTGGTTTTGATGAAGATAAACAAAAGGGTCAAATCAAGAACATCATGATTCGTCGTGCTTACTTTACTGGTGAAATGATGGTTGTCTTGGTTTCACGGACACCTGATATTTCTCATTACAAGGACATCGCTAAAGAAATTTTGGCTAATAGTGAAGTTAAATCACTTTACTTGAACATCAATTCTCGTAATACCAACGTTGTGTTTGGACCTAAGATGACATTGCTTGGTGGCAAGAAGTATATTGATGATGAAATTTTGGGTCATACTTACCGTATTTCTCCAAGATCCTTCTATCAAGTTAATCCTGTTCAAACTCAAAATCTTTACCAATTGGCAATCGATAAAGCCGAACTTACTGGTAAGGAAAATGTTGTCGATGCTTATTCAGGTATTGGTACAATTGGACTTTCAATGGCAGACAAGGCTGATCATATAACTGGTATTGAAGTTATTGAAGAGGCTGTTAAGGATGCTGATAAGAATGCTAAGCTCAATGGTATTGATAATGCTGACTTTGTAGTTGGTAAGACTGAAGATGTTCTGAATGAATGGGCTAAAAATGACATGTCAATTGACGTCCTAATGGTTGATCCTCCACGTAAAGGTTTGGCTAACTCATTGATTGATTCAATCAAAAACATTAAGCCAGAAAAGATGGTTTACATTAGTTGTAATCCTGCTACTTTGGCTCGTGATTTGGAACTTCTTAGTGATACTTACGAAATTGGTGATGTTACACCAGTTGATATGTTCCCTATGACCAACCATATCGAATGTGTTACTCAACTTAAATTGAAAAAATAATTATTTTGGTTGAAACTAGGTTCTTACCTAAGTTCGATTAAAACTTCCGTCGTCCGCACAAATGCTGATTGAGCTGGAACATAGCCGGCACAACTTGAAGCCAACGGAGATCACGTTGTCTACAAGATTGGCCTTTGACTAAGCTGGCAAAGTACGCCACCCAAGTCAAATTTGGCTATTTAGCTCATCAGCCTTTGTACTCCCGACTAATTTATTTCTTTATTGTTTTATAAATGAAAAATATTTTAAATTAAAAATCCATATTAACTGAGGTTATAATATCAGCTAATACGGATTTTTTTGCAATTTTAAAGTAAGTATATATTATTAAAAAAATTTTATTTATCAAATCTAGAAACCACTGTCTACTACGTTCCAGTCCCTCGATATTGCCGAGCGGAAGACGGAAGCATAATAAAACTAGAATTATATAATGATGACATTTTTTTACTTTCAGTTTGATAATGTTAAAATTGAGTAAAATATGAGGAAGAAAAATGATTGAATTAATTGGTTTTATCCTTACGATTCTAATCGTGGCGTTTCAAAGTTTTGCGGGTTATAAGCATAATAAGTATTTAGGAATGATTTTGCCGGTAATCTTTATTGGTTCAATCATTTATTTGATGGCTGCTGGTCGCTTTGAACTAACAACTAGAAATATTGTGATGCCAATTGTAGGTTTGGTCGCTTTAATTGGATTATATGGCTTTGCCGGTAGAACTAAGAAATAATTATTAGAAGGTTAAGATGATGAAATATCTTTTGGGAATCGGTGCAATTTTAATTGGAATCTGGCAAATTTATATTTCTAAACAATACTTTAATAATATTCGTAAGCAATCAAGTCCAGTGATTTTTGCTTTGATAGCCTTAATTGCGAGTTTGGTTTTTGCAGTGTGTTTTTTGATCTACGGAGTTAAAATTCTCTTATAAAATTACGTTAATCGGGAAAAATAATACGTTCATAATGAATTAGGTTACAATCCTTATTTATGAAATATAATGTTTTCATAAGTAAGAATTGAGGGAATACCATGAAAGAGATTATTTTAGATCATGAGAAAGTTTTCTTGGGTGACAATCTGAGAACTTGTCGTAAGCATTGTAATTTATCAGAACGAGAAGTTTCAAAGATGCTGCACGTTGATATTACGACGATTTCAAAATATGAACACAATACAAGAACTCCCGATATCTACATGATGATGCGTTTTGCTGACGTTTATGAAGTCAGTCTTGATAAATTAGTTGGAAGAAAATAAAAAATGTTTGGTCACATTAACGTGATCAAACATTTTTTTTGTTGGAAAGTAATTTTATCAATTCTTTATTTTTACGGAAGGAAACTTCGCAGGTCGATTCATCAATGAAGGATAATGTTCGAGTATGACTGTCATAAGTCGTTGCATTTTCAAGATTAACCAAATAACTGCGATTACAACGAAAAAGACTAGGGTAGTTGATTTCAAAAGTATTCAGTGAACCATTGAATTCGGCCAGTTGATTTTTGCTGACAATAAAAATTCGACCCGGAACATCCTTTTGCGTGTAAAGCATAATAATATCGTCCATTAAAATTGAGAAATAACGGCTGCCGATTTTATAATCCAATAAATTTTTGGAAGAATGACTATAACGATGTAAGTTATTTTGGGCGGTTTCGATGTCATCAGTGATTCGATGTTTGATTTCGTCGAGACCTTTATCTTTGAGGATATAGTCCATCGGAGCGATTTTTCGTTCCAAAGTAGTCAAAGACAATTCATCATGAGTAGTGATAAAAACAATTTGAGCCAACGGTGTATCTTTTCGAATCCGTTCGGCAATATTTAGTCCAGCTAATTTGTTGCTTTGAATTTCCATATCTAGGAAGTACAGTCCCTGTTCTTGAGGAACGTAATCCTGAAGAAAATCCTCAACTGTACCCGTGATAGATTTTAATTCTAAATTGGCATCGTTGATCAAAATACCATTTTTGATAAATTCAGCGTATTTTTGACGTTGAATATCGTTGTCTTCAAGTAAATAAATTGGGAACAATTAATCACCTCCTACGATAATGAGGGTCATCATGATATGACCATGAATAACCTTAGTTTCTAAATAGAGATTGTCAGTTTCAGAAATCATTCGACGAATATTGGCTAGACCAAACCCGGAATGTTTTGCTTTTGTTGTGTAACCAGTTTTAAAAATAGTTTTAAAATTCAAATCATTTTGAATCGGATTATCGATCGTGATTTCGGTAATATTATCGGCCTGCGTTATTGCACAAGTGACTGTTTTTTCGTCAATCGTTTGAACGTATTCAATGGCATTATCCAATAAAATCCCGAGAATTCTGACGATAATTAAAATTTCATTATCAAAATGATAATTGTTTTGATTTAGTTCCAAATTTAATTTAATCTGTTTACTTTTTGCAACAAAGAATTTTTGAATAATCAAACCACGGATAGCATCACTATCGATACTACGAAGTTGAGCAACATTACCATCATTAATATTTTCCAAAGTGTTTTTTTCATTAACGATATCATGATAATAATTTTTTAATTCAATTGAATCACTATTATCAACAAATGATTTCATTGAGAGCATGATATTTTGAAAATCGTGTTTGAACTTTCTAATATCCGTGTATTGTTGCTGAACAGTTGTTAGATATTCATTTAGCTGCTTATTATAAATAATTTTCTCCTGAGCTTCATTTTGAATAGCAATCGTATGAACGAAGAAAATCAATTGACGATAGGTAACTACTAAAACAATTGTAAAAATCAGTAACAGAAAAGCTTGAATCGTAGCGGTTACGGCTTGAAAGTCACTGATAATCAAAATTAACATAAATGCTAAGAAAACTCCCAAGGACATTTCGAAAACTTGTTTACCAAGATGATATTGCTCAACTTGAATCCATAGTTTAACCATTTGAGTTCGGAATTGATTGATCACCAGTAGAAAGATTGCTAAAAAGATAACATTGATCATCAGAGAAATAGTAATAAAGTTTTGCTGAAATTCTTCAAGAATTCTTAGTTTCCATTCATTATTAGCTATGAAGAATAAAATCCTGGCCGAGTAGGTAGCAAAACTAAACATAACTATTTCGGCACTTATCGCAATAATCAATGATATTGATTTTTGCATATCTAGGCGATGTGGCCGCGAGAGAAGCCAACTGGCTAAGAAAATAAAACAAATAAATAACAAAATAAATATGTCATCAACAAATAATCCGATATAACCAAACACTAAAGAAATGGCTATATCGGATAAAAAATGTCTTATATCAAATGATTTTAAAAAATAGCGATGTAATTGTAGTGTTGAGAATAACAAGAAGAAATTCGCTATAAGGCTTAATTGCCAATCTATATATACCATAAGCTAATTGTATTTAAATGATTAGTGTAATACAAGTTAATTTATTGTTGCGGATTAGGAACCTTCTTATTAGTCTTGTTGTGACCAGGGTTATTAATATTATTACCAACAATGTATTGATGGAAAATATTAATAAATTGGTCACTGGCAATCATATCAGAATGTTGAGCCTTAGAACCGGTCAAGGTTATCAAGGTATAGTGTTTGATATGACCTTCGTAGATATATTTACCAGCATCAACACTGCCTAGCGGTACGATACCATCATCAGTATAAAGTTGTGTTCCGGCAATGGAAGAATAAGTCATATCTTCAGGTATTTTGTCACGTTTCTTAATCAGATCATTAAGCATTTGGGTATGGTTAGATGTATTTTTTTCCTCAAAGTTATAAGGTGTACCAACGGTTAACATTTGATTGACGGAAATTGATGAGTTATCAAAATAATTTTCGAAGAAATAAGTCCAGACTAAACCACCATTGGAATGTCCAAAGGCATTGAAGTTGTTAAAACGATAACGTTGTTTTAATTTATTAAAGGCTAGGTTGAACCAAGCTGCCTGTTTCTTGATATTGGAGTATCCATCATTGTTATTTTCAAAGCCGACAACGATAAAGGGACGCTCATCATTAGGACGAATACTACCAGAATAAGTAATCGTATCATTTGTATGAACGGTCATTTTCAAAAGGCTGTGGTGTTCACCATATTTCCGATTAACGATTTTAACAAGGTCATCAAAGCGATTAGCACTTGCGCTACTTCCAGGAATCATAATAACCGGAGACATGGGAGAATTGTATCTACCAGCCAAGGTAGTAACATTTTTTTTGGTCCAAATATATGACGGAATGCCAAGTAAAACTAAAATTATCGCAAGCAGAACAAGATATTTAAAATTTTTATTTTTTCTTAAACTACGAGTGCGCATTAATCGTCACCTTCTTCGAGGCCTAGATTATCCAATATTTTAACCTTAGCGGCCATTTTAACAAATGGTATATAAATATACGTTGAGATGGCTATTGCCACCACGGAGAACCCTAGAGCCTGCCAGCTACCATTAGTGGCAATGAAAGCAATTAATGGACCAGGTGTACCAATTGGGACTGGATAAACGCTTGGTGGCATCAGATGCAATGAGATTACGACAGCGGCCATTAACATGTTAGCGATAGGAGCTAAGATAAAAGGAATTAGAAAAATAACATTGAATAAAACTGGTATACCAGTCATGACACCACTGCCGATATTGAAGATACTAGGAATCATGGCCCAACGAGCGACAGTTTGAAAATCTTTATCACGTGAGACTATTAGAATAGCGATGATCAATCCAAGAATACAGCCGGTACCACCATAAGTGGCAAAGGCATGATACAAGGTTGAACTGGTGAAGGGATTGGGAGCATTCCAGGCAGTATGTTTTTGTAAAGCATAATTTAAATTAACGGTTGATAAGATATCCATTTTTTCAACTCCAAGAGCTGAGTAAGCGCCAGACCAACCAAAGAATGACATAATGATAGTATAAACAGAGAAAATTAAAGTTTTGGTCAATTGAGCCCAATTATTGCTAGAAGTATATTCTGTGGCTAAAGAATTAATGAAATTACCTGGAGCTTCAGAATAATAAGTGATGTTTATTAAGGTGCTAAAAATCATAGAGATAATTAACGAGAAGATAATTGGTTTTAAGGAAATGAAAGTTCTTTCCAAGATACCGTTAGTGGCTTTACTATCTATTAAATTAGGTGCGAGACGACTTGATATTTTAAAAAGCCAACCAATAAACATGCCTAAAACAATGGCGAAGAGTAAGCCACGCATACCAAGAATCGCAGGATGAAATGAAAATGGTTGAACTTTAGAATAAGAATAATCAACAATTAAATAGGCACTGATACCAGTGATACCAGCCAATTGATCATCGCGATGATAATACTTGGCGGTATATTTGGCGGCACCAAATATAGCAATGACTGAGACCCAGCCTAAAGATAAGTTGTATAAACCATTAGTGATATTATCAATTTGACGGTAGACGAAGTCATTGTTTAGTGTTGGGAAGATATCAGTTAAAAAACCTTCTTTACCAAGGACAACGGTTTGAATTATTTTGATGAAACTACCAAATAAGGCAAAAGGAAAAATTAATAGTAAGGTTCGCTGGATGATCCGATAAATCAATAGTCGTTGAATTTTTAAGGTTAACCGAACCAATTTTTCTTCAAATTTGTTACTAAATTGAACTTTCATGAAAACACCTGCAATTCATTTCATATATATAGAACCTAAGAAAATTATAACCTCCAACAAAAAAAGCCGCTATCAAAGCGACCTTTTTTTGTTGAAATAATGAATGTAGTAAATTGGCAATCCTAGGAGGGTAATTCCGATCCCAGTAAATGCTAATCCAGGTTGGCGTAGCAGGGTGGATATGATTATGTAAGCCCCACCAGCAAGTGCAATGATCGGTGGAAGTGGGTAGAAATGGATTTTATAAGGACGTTCCAATTCAGGCTCACTACGACGTAAAATGAAGACACCGATAAACATCATCATGGAGAAAATCCACATGACAAAAACCAACATATCGGTAAGATAGTCAAAGCTACCCATGAAAATCATGATAATAGCAATGATAGTTTGAATGAAACCAGCATTAGCTGGAACACGAGAATTTTTAGTTAGTTTAGAGAAGAATTTAGAAAAGACAATTTCATCATCAACTCCAAGAACATAACTGACACGGGGGCCAGTCATGGTGTAGCCATTAACGGAACCAAAGACTGAAATTAAAATACCGATAGTGACGATTTTTCCACCAATGTTACCGAAAATCTTAATAGCGGCTTCAGAAGCAGCATTTTGATTTCCAGGAATTAAATGAAAAGGCAAGGCTTTAATGAAAACAAAACTGATTAGAACGTAAATTAAAGTAATGAAGAAAAGACCAACGATAATTGATTTTGCTAAATCCTTTTCAGGCTTTTTCATTTCACCAGCCAAGTTACCAACGTTCATCCAGCCATCAAAGGCAAACATTGTGGCCAAAAGTCCCCCACCCATTGAAGACCAGAAACTCGGATGAGTACCTGAGGTAATTGGGAAAAGAGAAATATGATTACTTGATGGTGTGAAGATTCCTACAACAATAATCAAAATGATTGGAATTAGTTTAGCAATCAATGAGATCGATTGGATTCTTCCACCGACTTTAGCGCCTAGAAGGTTAACTGCATATAGGAAAACAGCTAAGGAAATAGCTATTGGTATTTGCCAGGTGCCAGGAATGTTACAGAGATTCATTACCTGAGTAGCAAAAATAATTGATAAGGCTGAGATACCAGCAGGATAATAGATAACTGATTGTGCCCAAGCCAATAAAAAGGCAGGAACCTTTCCATAGATATATTCGATATATTTATAGATTCCTCCGGCAACTGGTATAGCTGAAGCTAGTTCGGCAACTGTTAAACCAGCATTGATAGTGATAAAGCCTGCTAGTAGCCATACAAAAATGGTTAAGCTAGGTGAGCCGGTAGCGGCCGTAACACTGGAGATTTTGAAGAATACTCCACCACCGATTACAAGACCCATTACGGTTGATAGTGCTGGAAAGAAACCTAAATCTCTTTTCAAACTAAATTTGTCTGTTTCATCGTTGTTCATAAAGCAAAAGTACTCCCCTCAAAATGGTATAGAATAAAATTATATACCATAATGATAGAATTCGGTTATTTTTTTGTTGGTAATTACGCTTACATATAAGTAGAATTAAGGAGAGGTGATTTTATGATTAATTTAGGGATAATTGGAACAAATTGGATCACAGAACAATTCGTTAAGGCAACCGATGAAACTAAAAGTTTTTCATTAACACATGTTTATTCACGTACTGAAGCAAAAGCTGAAAGTTTTATTGCTGATTTAGATAAGAAAAATATTCAGATCAGTACTGATTTGGAGGCTTTCTTTAAGGAAGATTTTGATACAGTTTACATTGCCTCACCAAATGCATTACATTTTGAACAGGCAAAATTAGCAATTGAAAATGGCAAGAACGTTATTGTTGAAAAACCAATTACGTCAACAATTGAGGAGTTTACGATTTTAGATAAATTGGCACATGAAAAAAATGTCTACCTATTTGAAGCAGCTAGACATATTCAAGAACCAATTTTTAAGAAAATTGAAGAAGTGGTTGCGGATCATCGAGCTGATTTAAGTGGGGCAACCTTTTCATATATGAAATATTCGAGCCGTTATGACGACTTCAAGGCTGGTAAAACCCCTAATGTCTTTACAACTAAATTTTCTGGTGGAGCATTATACGATCTTGGCGTTTATACCATCTATGATGCAGTAGTGCTCTTTGGACAACCTGAAAAAGTCTGTTATGATGCTGAATTCTTGAGCTCAGGAATTGATGGCAGTGGTAGTTTGACCTTGAGTTACCCTACTTTTGACGTCAATATTATTATTGGTAAAACAAAAAATTCCTACATGTCATCAGAAATTTATTTCGGAAGGGATACGTTATTACTCGACAATGGTGGGGATATCAATCATCTTGATTGGGCCGATGATAATAAGAATATTACCGATGTACCAACTAATAAGAGTGAAAATCCAATGGATTCTGAGGCAGTCGAATTTGCTAGGATAATGACTGAAAAGGATCAACCAAGTTATGATAAACTATTAAAATACGCTCGAATAGTAAATAGAGTGCTTGAGCAAGCTAGAACAAGCGCCGGGCTTGTTTTTGAAGCAGATGAGGAAAACTAAATTGGAAATACCAAAATTATATCAAGATTATTTTAAGCAAAATCAATTTGAAACTTTAACTAAGATTCAAGATGCTGTTTATATGCCCTTTAAAGAGGGCAAAGACCTAGTTGCTATGGCACCAACTGGATCAGGAAAAACATTGGGCTTTGTAATGCCAATGTTGGAAACTTTAGTGCCACGGGATGGATTGCAAGTATTGATTTTGGAACCATCTCAAGAATTAGCCATGCAGGTTCGCGATGTTATTCAACCATTAGCTAAATTGGTTGATTGTAAAGTACAGGCTTTAACTGGTGGGGCTAATCCCACTCGCCAACTTAAAAAATTGCGTGAGAAACCAGAGATTGTTGTCGCTACATTAGGTCGATTGAACGAATTGGTTGAACCTAGAAAAGTTAAACTAGGTAAGATCAATACTGTTATTGTCGACGAAGCCGATGAAATGTTGAATGAATCAAAAATTGAAAGCGTTCGTAGTACCATTTCACAAATGCCTGCTGATGTGCAAATGACTTTCTTCTCTGCTACTGGAAATGATATTTTCCAAGATATGCATAAGTGGTTCGGTCAAGAGTTTTTGGTTATTGATCAACGACACGACACAACTTATACTGCCGGAATCAAACATCATTTTGTTGATGCAAACAATGAATTTATCAAGAATGCTATCTTACGTGAATTAGCTCATAATAAAAAATTCTTGGGAATTGTCTTCTTTAGTAATTCACGCTCATTGCACAAGACGATTAGTGATATGAATCATAATAAGACTAACTTTGTGGCACTTGACAGTAAGATGTCATCACAACAACGTAAAACGGCGTTACAGTTATTCTCAACTAAGAAAGTTAATTTGATGTTAACGACTGATGTGGCTGCTCGTGGCATGGATATTGATGATATCAATATGATCATTAACTACAGTATGCCTAGAGATAACAATGAATATATTCACCGTTCTGGTCGTACCGGACGAATGGGTAAAAGCGGTAATGTAATTACATTTGGTAACAGTCACGATATGCGTAACCTCCAAGAATTGGTTGATGCTGATATTACTAAAGTCTATATTGATCACGAAGGTAAACTATCAAAGAAGCCTGTGTTTGATAAAGTTAAGCGTCATGACGCTCCTAAAGAAAATATCAAACCTAAAGCGAAGGCTAAGACTGATAGCAAGCCTAAGAAACGCTTACGTGATCAAAAGAATAAGGGAAAACGTAGTTTCCATAAAAAACAAACTAAGCAAGATTAAACTAATTTAGTATCTACACACTTTTTGCGTTAAAATAAAAAGTGTGTTCATGGTCCCTTGGCCCAGTTGGATAGAGCAACTGCCTCCTAAGCAGTAGGTCCCCGGTTCGATTCCGGGAGGGATCATTGTTCAAGTGATAAATGAATTTAACAAGTCATGACTGTTAAGGGATTTAGCAGAGTGGCTTGTTTTTTTGATTTTAAATTAAGAGGTGTAGGAATGGAAACATTAAAATGCTCACAAACATTATCAATTAGTAATCATCGAGTTTTTTCGTCAGATTTGAATGAACATAATACTGTTTTTGGTGGTCGCACATTGATGATCATTGACGACAATTCATCCATAGCGGCGTCACGGGTTGCCCGAATTGAAACTGTTACAGCTTCAATTGATCAAGTCAATTTCATTTTGCCCTTTGGTTTACAAGATTCAATGTGTACTGAGTCATATGTTTCTGGAGTAGGTAGTCGCTCAATTGAAGTCTTTACTAAGATTATTGGTGAACACTTGAAAACTGGTAAACGTTTCTTGGGTTTAACTTGTTTTTCAACCTTTGTAGTCACTGATAAAGAAATTGTTTTACCAGGAGTGGTACCGGATAATGATGAAGCAGAATATGTTTGCAGCGGATATCATAAGCGTCAGGGTGAGCGTTTGTCGAAGTTGATGGAACAAGAGAAATTTAATAAGAATATCAGTTTACAATTTCCTTGGAATTAAATAAAGAACAGGATATCGATTCCAATATATTGGAGAGCATAAACTAACAAAGCTGTCATTGTACTACTGTCTTCCATTCGGCAATATCGAGTACTGGTACGCAGTGGAAATTGCACTGTTGATTCCTCCAAACTGTTTTAATTCCAGACTAGATAGTTATCTTTTGTTTTTAGTGATTTAAACTATTTTAAGAGATATCAACTTATTCAGATTTGTCTTAATAAAAGCAAAATGACCATATTGACTGAAGAATATCAGTTAATATGGTTATTTTTTCATTTAAAAATATTATTTGTAAGCAATCGTTTTAGACCAAATAATTTTAATTAACAGAATTATAAAAAAGATATTTAGGCTGGAGTAAAAATTAAATAATATCTGCAGCACGGACCCATTCGTTAGTAGAAACGCGATACATTTTTTCACCATTGATTGTAGCGTATCTGTCTGAATACCAAGCGGTATTACCACCTAAAGCACGATCAAGTATAGCTTTTCCTTCAAGGGTATGGAGATAGGAAATATGGTTTTTAGTGTAAACGGTATTGTCTTGCGCAGTCCATTCGTTCATTGATGGTTTAGCAACTTCACCAATTCTAACTGCACGAATGTTAGGAAATCCACCAATATAAATTAGGTATTTACTTTCGACAGTAATTTGACCAAATTCGTTAATAGACATTGATAGTTGACCATTATTGGGATTACCATCTTTATCAATAATGGTAAAACCTTTTTCGCTGTATGATTTCATTTCTGGTTGATCGAGTTTCTTAAATGAATAAACTGTTGAATTGTAGACATTAGTATTAAGATGTTCAACGAAATCTAATTGATTGTTAACGTTGGTGGTTGGATAAGAGATCGTACCAGAATAGTCGACGACATCCTTATCTAAGTAAGCTTTTAAATCATTAGCAATTTGTAGTTTTTGATCATCAGAAGCTCCAAATGATCTATCACTAACATCAGCTTGAACTTTATCCAGTGTTATCAGTTGAGCGGGTACGAAGTTACCAGATGCGTGAAGATGTGATAGGCGTAGTTCCTGTTGATCAAAAGCTTGTGCCCCTTTGCCATAACCACTCTGTGTAATGGCAGAGTTATTTGTATTGGCTTTGACAGTAGTAGCTGTAATTACCGGTGTTGCAGCCGTAAGAACGGCTAGTCCGATAATAATTGTTTTGTAAATTTTTTTCATATATATTCCCCTTATAAAATAATTCATATACAAGTAATAATAGTAGCAATATAAATTTTGAAATTAAGGAAAGTTGGCAGTATGCCAAATGTTAGATATTTGGAAAATAATGAAGGACTGTGTTCTTATATTAATAAATGCTATTTATGAATAATTATTTCAAATCAGAAGCTTTGACCCATTCATTAGTAGATACACGATACATTTTTTCACCATTGATTGTGGCAGATTTATCAGTACGCCATGCAGTATTGCTAGCTAATTCACGATCACTAACAAGTTTGCCGTTACCAGTGTAAAGACGGGCATCATTTTTAGTGTAAACGCTTTGATCTAGAGGAGTAACTTCGAGACCATCAGCTTGTTTAGCCCATTCGCTAGTTGAAACACGAAGGTAGTTAACACCGTCAAGTGTCATCAATTTGTCAGATAACCAGGCAGAATTGCCACCTAAAGCACGTTCACTGAGTACATTGCCGTTTTCATCAAAGAGGTTAGCAAGTATGTTAGGGAGAATGTAGAAAGTAGTTTGGTGTAAAGTAGTTTGGTGTTCTGAAATTGATTTAGTTGATTCTGGTTTTGTTTCAGGTTTTGTAGTTGTTTTGGTATTATTACTTGAATTGTGATGATTTGAGTTGTTATTGTGATGTTTTGAATTGTTATTAATAACTGTAGGATGACTATTGTCAGATGTTATTGCCTTAGAAGAATCAGAATTATCGCCAATCCAAGATTTGATAACTTTAGTGGTTCTAACTACGTTGTGGTTTTTATCGGCAAGATAAGATGAAATTAGATTTCCGTCTTTATCAAAGGTTTCAGCAACGTAGTAATTATCGGTGACAGTTGTTGATCCAGGAATATAAACAGTGGCGTTTTTGATTAATGGCACAGTAGGTTCAATAAACCCTCCAGTGCCAATTCCAGATACAGATACAGATATTGGAACAATGTTATCTTCTACATAAGAATTAAATTGCTTAGTTAAATCATTTAAACCACTTGCACTTATTCCGTTTCCCTTATTTTGAAACATGCTACCTTGAAGTGATTTAAGATGGGCAATCATATCATTGAGTGCTGTTTGGTTTGTACTAGTATCTTGTGATAAAACATAAATTACATTTTGAACCTTAGCTTGTGCAGCTTTAATAGAATCCATTGAAGCGGAAACGTTAGTAGCGTCTTTTGCTGTACTGATTGTAACTGCAGTATCTTTAAGTTTTAAAGAATCATCTTGAGGACTTACGACGATTGATCCGTTGGTTAATGATACTTTTCCGGTTAGACCAATGTCGGAATTATCTTTGGCGGTATCAATACCAGTAGTAGTTAGGTATTTTGGTGCTGTAATCGTAGATGCTGGATCTTTTTCAATTGGAATATTAATTAAACGGAAATTAGTAACTTTATCTGTATCATCTTTAGCAACGACAGATGATGAAATGGAATTAGATGTTATTTTTGTTTCTAAGTCATTTTCTTTGGCTTTTAAATCAGAATTCAATTCAGCATAATCTTCAGCTGTGGTTGGTTTGGCGGCATTGATAGATTCCTTTTGATTTGAAATATATTGTCCTATTTCAGTCAAAGTAGGAGTTGTTCCATTAAAAGTAGTCAACTTAGCTTGTAAATCATCTAATTTATTTAAATAAGACTCTGAAGCCTCAGTAATTTCTTGTTCTGTTAGAGTATCTTTATCAGTGCTGGTAGTATCAGTTTTACCATTTTCTACACCCGTAGTTGCTTTATCATCGTTTCCGGCTTTAGGATCAGGAGTACCTTCAGTAGTTCCATCATCAGTACCAGTAGTGGGAACGTCAGTATCAGCCAAAACGGTAGTGGTATTAACAACTGGTGCAGCGACAGTCAAAGCTGCAATCCCTAAAACGATTGGTCCGTAAAATTTTTTCATGTATATTTCCCCTTTAATAAATATTTACAAAACAAATAATATCAAGTCGTAACGACTAATATTGTCGTTTTACTACATTTGGGAAAAATAAATTAATTAAATAAAATAATATCAATTTAGTACAATATGTGTTTAATTAAATGATTTTAAAGTGTCGATTTAGAAAAATTCAACGTGATATGATATACGTCTAAATAACTATTTATTCGGGGAAAATAATGTTAAAGATAAAACAACATCAAAATCAATTCATGTTAGTGATCTATTTAATTCTTTCAATATTAATGACGATGGTCATTAATACCAAAGGTATCATTTGGGGTGGCGACGATATGGTCTATCATATTGGTCGTTTGATTTCACTAGACAGTTCGTTTAAAAGTGGGGTGATCATGCCCAATATTTCAACATCTAACTTTAGTTTAATTGGATATGGAATTAATTTATTTTATCCGTGGGTGACAATGGTACCGATGATTTTGATTTCTTTACTGATTCATAATCCAGTGACGGCCTATTATTCTGGACTAGCTTTTTTCATGTTCATTTCGTTTTGTATTAGTCATTATGTGATGAAAAAGTTTTCCAATTCAAATACACAAGCAATTGTTTTTTCATTGATTTATGGTTTGGCAAATTATCGTTTGATCGATGTGTTTTCAAGAGCTGATTTAGCAGAGTATCTAGCCACAGTCTTTTTGCCGCTGGCCTTTCTGGGATTCTATGAAACTTTCTTCAGAGATTATCGAAAATGGCCTCTGTTAGCGGCGGGGATGTCATTATTATTGTTATCACATATTTTGACAACGGTAATTGTTGCCTTTTTCTTCATTATTATCTTAATTCTATGTTGGTTTATGGCCAGTGATTATCAAAAGCGTTTGAAAGCCGTTTTAGCAGCGATACTCACTAGTGCTCTAGCTAGTGCCGTTTTCCTTGTTCCATTTTTAGCGGAAATCACTTATCAAAAATTCCAACAGCTATCACCATATGTATTAAAAGGTGAAAACTCAATCAAGCTGTTGCAGGCAAGTTTGACTAATAATGCCAATCGAACACTTGATGGTAATATTTATAATATTGGAATTATTTTGTTGATAGCGTTGATTTTAGGGATCTTTTTCTTTAAGTCCTTCAATAAGACTTATCGCAGCATATATTTATTGGCGGTCTTGAGTTTTGTTATGGTTATGCAAATTTTTCCGTGGTCAATTTTTCAAAAAACACCGCTTAATTTGATTCAATTTCCGTTTAGATTTTTATTGATTACGACATTATTATTAGCAGTTATTGCGACTAAAATATTTACAGATATTTTTACAAATCCAGATACAATGTTAAAAAATTTCTTTGTAGTTGGGACTTTAGGCATCGTTATGTTAGGACTGTGGGTAGTGTCGGTCAATGGGGCGTTACACCAGAAATACTTAACTGCACCAGATCAAACGGTTAATGCTAAGATTATTCAGAGCAAAAGCTTATATGAAGGCTATTATGAACAATATTCGCCAATGGCATCGCAACCATATATGAAAGATATTGAGGGTCATATTGGTTATATTAATGGTCAAAAGACCGTTATAAATGTGAAACCGAATGGCCGCTTCTTAACGGTCAAATTGAATGGTCTTAAATCAGGCACAACGATTGATCTACCAATTATCAAGTATCGTAATTCTTCAGTTGCTATCAATGGTCAACGAGTAAATCTTACTAAGAGTTTTCGGGGGACAGTCGCAATTAAAGTTAAACAAAATTATCAATATGCTAAGTTGAATATTGGCTATCATATGGGATTCTTAGCTTGGTTCAGTCTGATCATTAGTTTGTTGACTTGGCTATGGTTAGTCTTAGAGATAGTTTTTAAAGAATAGAACAAATAAGCACGATAATCTTTTTTTGATTATCGTGCTTATTTGTTCTATATCTATTTGGAATTATTCAGTTTGAGTATTGGTAGCTAAAATCATATCTCGTAAGTCCTGAAAATCCTCACTAGCGAATGATTTATTCAATGATTCATCAACCACTTTGGAAGTTTTTTTGAAAAAGGCAATACCAGACTCAGTGATTTTTAAGCAGACAGCTTTTTGGTTATCGTCACTATGATAACGAACAATGGGGCGGCAATCTTTGCTTTCTAGACGGACAGCCATACGAGAAACGGCCGCTGAACTTAATTTGAGCGAATCCTTGATTTCTAAAAGACTAGCCTTGGAATCGTATTGGTCATAGAGATAGTGAAGAAAACTGAATTCTACTGGTGACAAGTCGTATTTGAGCAGTGCTTTTTCTAAGGTGGTTTGAATATCATTTTCAAAATGTTTCATATTTAACCAAGTACACAGGTTAGAATTATTATTGATAGCAATCACCTCTTATAATTATTGTTAATGTTTAGATATTATGAAACTAATTATATACTTGGACAAGCAATTATTTAAGTAAAGGGTTTACTAATCTATTAGTAAGCCTTTTTTGCTATACTGATCGTAAATAAGTGGGGGAGAAGTTTATGAATTTTTATTCGTATCAGTATCTGGTTGAACATAATAATGAACCCAATTTCCTATTCATTATTGGAATGCTGATTTTGGCAGGAGCGATGTTTACTACTGGATTTTTATACTTCAAGAATAGATCTGATAATAAATATCGGGATCTTTTGATAATATTTGCTTTAGGAATAATTCTTTTTATAGGTATCAACTACAACAACTATGAGCAACAATTGGACATTAATAATAAGAGTAATCAAACCTTGGCCTTAATGCGCTCAGTTGCGAAAGATAAGAAAGTCTCTGCGAAGAAACTTTATTCAAATAGTTCCAGTCTGACTGAGGGAATGTTGATCAAATCGGGCAAAAATATTTATCGAGTTAGTTTTGATAATAATTTGAACAGTTATACCTTGTCGGATGCAAACTTAATTAGTTCTGAAAAAATCCAATTGGTTAAAAAGTAGGTGGAATGATGGTCTTATCATATGGTGATTTAACATTAAAATTTATTATTGGTTTTCTAGTCATGGTTTTCTAGTCATGGTTTTACAGATCAATCTCTTTGGTCGTGGGAACATTGCCCCAACCAGTGCGATTGATCAACTACAAAATTATGTGCTTGGTGGTATTGTCGGTGGAATGATTTATAACGCTAGCATCACGCTACTACAATTTACTTTAGTCCTGTTGATTTGGACTTTGGTAGTTTTTGTAGCCAAGTTTTTAACTAATCACAATAATGTTTTTAAGAAAATTATTGAGGGGACGCCACAGATGATTATCAAAAATGGTCAGATTGATGTCGACTTGGCTCTCAAAAATGGTTTGTCAGCTAATGATCTGTCATTTAAATTGCGCCAAGCTGGCGTCATGGATCTTAGAAATGTTAAGCGTGGCGTTTTTGAACGAAATGGTCAATTAACCTTAGTTATGAAAAATGAAGACAGTATCAAATATCCAATTATTTTGGATGGGAAAATCGATGCTGAGGAATTGGCGACCATCAATAAAGATACTGAATGGGTCGATGAACAGTTAAAGAAACGTAACTTAGATGTGGCCGAAGTATATATGGCTAACTATATAGATAATCAACTAATTATTTATGAATATTGATATATTGAAACACACGAAAGTTTATTTTTAAACAGTCAGTAACTGTATTAGAATAAAAGTGTACTAAAATTTGGTGGTGAATAACATGGCAGGTGGATCTAAATTATTCTCTGTATGCATGCTAATTTTTTACGCAATTTTATTGTACTTTGTCTTCGTGAACAAGAACATGATTGCAATGTACATGATGGGAATCGGTATGTTTGTAGAAGCTTTAGTAAATTGTATTTGTGCTTTTCAATCAAAAACTAAATAGGGTGGCGATTAAGAATGACAGATTCAAAAGTTTACAATGATTACTTTTTCGATGAACCAGTATTTGATTTACATGATGGTGGATATGTTCCGTTAGAGAAGGCTGACGACGTTCCAGACAAGCCTTTGAACATTCCAGCAGCATTGAAACCAGATAAGGTAGACGGTAACGATGTCTATTACACAATCACAGCACAGGAAGGTGAAACTCAGATTTTACCCGGTGCTAAGACTAAGACTTGGGGTTATAATGCCGCACTCTTAGGAACAACAATCGTTTTAAAGAAGGGTGTCCATTATCATGTACATCTAGTTAACAAGTTGACAGAAGTTACAACTTTCCACTGGCATGGTCTAAATGTTACTGGACCAATTGTTGATGGTGGTCCTCATGCACCAGTTTATCCTGGTGGCAGTCGTGATATTGACTTCACTTTGGATCAACCAGCTCAAACTGACTGGATTCACCCACACCCATGTCCAAACACAGCTCGCCAAGTTTGGAATGGCTTAGCTGCTGCGGTTGTCGTAACTGATGATGAAGAAGCAAAACTACCATTCCCACGTAACTATGGTGTTGATGATATTCCAGTTATTTTACAAGATAGAAATTACCATGATAACCAACTTGATTACAAAGCTGACTATGACATGGATGGGACTGAAGGTAAGTATGCTTTAGTTAATGGCACGATCAATGGTGTCTTTGATGTTACTACTCAAAAAGTTCGTTTAAGAATCCTTAACGGTTCTGATCGTCGTGAATGGAGATTACACTTTGACGACGAACATGAATTTACACAAATTGCTTCTGATGGTGGTACTTTGCCAGCACCAGTTAAATTTACTAAATTGATGTTAACTTGTGCTGAACGTGCTGAAGTCATTGTTGACTTTGGCGACAAGAAGCCCGGCGATGTCGTTACCTTGATGACTGATAATATCCCAATTATGAAATTTAAGATTGGTGAATATGCTGCTGATAACAGTGTTTTGCCAGATAAATTAACTACTATTGACGCTCCTGAAGTAACTCCAGGATTGCCTGTAACCAGAACTGTCATGTCAGGGATGGATGATCAGGTTCGTCTTGATGGCAAACTCTTTGATATGCAAAGAATTGACCGTAAGCAAAAGATTGGTGACACTGTCCTTTGGGATGTGGTGAACACCAATGATATGGACGGTGGTATGATTCACCCATTCCATATGCATGGTTGCCAATTCCTTGTCTTGAGTCGTAATGGCAAAGCTCCATATCCAAACGAACATGGTTGGAAGGATACTGTTGGGGTCAATGCTGGCGAAACAGTCAGAATTGCCGTTCAGTTTACTAAATTTGGAGTTTATATGTATCACTGCCATATCTTGGAACATGAAGATACTGGTATGATGGCTCAAATTGAAGCTTATGATCCTAATGAAAAACATACTTATCATTTGTTGAGTATGGATGAAATGAATCACCCAAGTAAATAAACAATATTGACAACGTTTTCAGTCTAACTTAGACTTAATTCTGTAATCAGTTGTCACAAATAAGGACAAGACCAATTACAATTATTGGACTTGTCCTTTTTAATATATTTTTGGGAAAGGATTTGCTTTGGAAAAAGGTAGATTTAAAACACGTTTAGGTTATCTGATCTTTGCAATCGTCATTGATGCGTTTGCTAATTCATTAATGATCAATAGTAATATGGGGAGCGCTGTTTGGACAGCTTCTGCGGTCAATATATCATCACTGTTGCATTCTACATATGGAACGACGTTATTCGTTTATGCGGTGATTGTGACGATTGTTAATCAATTTTTGTTAGGTAAATTTGATGGACATATCTTCTTATCAAATTTATTATTTTCATTGCCATTTAGTTATTTAGTGGGGTTCTTCTCTGATATCATGAATCCTTTGCAATTGAATCAATTATCGATTGTTCTACGCTTGATCGTCGATATTTTGGGTTTGATTGGAGTATCAGTTGGAACTTCAATTTATCAAAGATGTAATTTGATCCAACATCCCAATGATGAGCTAGCGTACTTATTAAGATTTAAA
Organism: Companilactobacillus kimchiensis; assembly: GCF_001438805.1. Lineage (GTDB taxonomy): Bacteria > Bacillota > Bacilli > Lactobacillales > Lactobacillaceae > Companilactobacillus > Companilactobacillus kimchiensis. The sequence continues at coordinate 473 of NZ_JQCF01000031.1, read as the reverse complement.
TATCTTCATGGTTCGGCGGGATGGGGACAATTAATCAGTTACACACCACCTGTGATCATTATGATTATTTGTTATTTCTTGACTGGCCAGATTCTATCGGTTGGCATAGGAACGATTTTAGCGATGTTCTGCCAGGGAATTATTATCGGAATTTCGGATAAGATTGTGTTACCATCATTAAAACATCATTACTCATTTTAAGTTTTAGTAACAATCTGTTTAAGAAATAATAAATTCCAATAATTTAATAGTAAAAAGAGTTAAAATTATTTGATTATACCCTTGCGGTAAAAGCTTACATGGTTTACTATATTTTATAGGGACTACCAGATTCAAAAACAACTGATTCCTTCCCGACGGTGAGATTAATTTCTCACTATTTTTTTGTCTAAAAATAATAATTTATAAATAAAAAATAGCTTTCAGTTCACACTAATTAAGTTTCTTTACCAAGTTCGGTTGTTTGCTAAAAG
>NZ_JQCF01000030.1 GCF_001438805.1 Companilactobacillus kimchiensis | reverse complement strand
TGCGTTGCACAGCCACACTTGGTAAAGAACCCTAATTAAGTGAACTGGAAGCTATTTTATTTTAAATCATCAAAGTTATAGGTAAATCCTTCAACGGTCAAACGATTACGGCCGGAGTTTTTAGAAGCATAGAGGTATTTATCAACTCGATTAAACAAATCTTCAAAGGAAGAATCCTCTTCAATCAACTTAGAAATACCAAAGGAAATGCTGACATCCAACTTTTGACCATTCAGGATCAAAGGTGTGTTGACCAATGTGTTTCGCAAGTCGGTAATGATTGGCACACATTCGGCAGGTTTTTTACCCCGGAAAATAATAATAAACTCTTCTCCACCGAATCTAAAAAGTTGACCCTTAGTATCAGTTAAAAACATTTCACGTTCCATAGTGTGTGCAACATGCTTTAAAACTTCATCACCAGTTGAATGGCCGTATTGATCGTTAAACTCTTTAAAATGGTCAATATCGAACATAGCAATTGTTAAAGGAACAGCTTTTTCTGAATAGTAGGTTTTATAAAGTTCAATTGAAGTTTTATCCAAATTAGCCCGATTTCTAATCCCGGTTAATTCATCATAATTTACTTGAACTTGTAGGTCGTCGTAATTTAACATGGTATCCTGTAACTTTTTAGCACAGAAACGAATGATCGACATGTAAATTAGGAAAACTATAAGCATAATGAGGATTTCGATTGTAGGAAAGCTATGATCGACCCATAAGATAATCCACCATGATAATCCAAAGAGAACTTGCATAATGAGGTATTTCCATTCGGAATTCTCGAGATTTTCGGTTTGATAATAAATGAAACTGACGATAATTATCAGGAAGATATAAGAGATGGCGAATAATGGTAAATCTTTATTATTCAAGCGTGGTAAATTCATGGAATGGTAATAAAGGATTGGCATTAAGATATTAATGATTAAAGTAATCTTATTTCGAATCAAGTACATACAATATAGCAAGATGGTCAGTTGGGCATTAGCGTAGAGCCAACCATTATTAATGGAACCGCTATTTAAAATGAAGAAAATTTGCTCCAACATGATCATACTAAAGCCTAGAACAAGGCCTTCCAACAAGTGAACAGTAATGCGTTTATAGAAGGGAGATGATCGGCTTATTTTTCTTTCAAGTGAATAGGCAACAATTGTGATGATTGTAATTAAACCAATTGTGACTAAGGTGATAATTGCTGAGTTAATATTCAGATAATTATTTATAAATTTTTCTAGAATGATATCTGGCAAGTTTCTCCCTCAATTAGTATTTATTATGTAATATTTTAATGTGAATATGTGAATAGTAGTAACAAAGATTTCAATGATAACGTTCAATCTAAATGAATAGATGTTCATTATACCTGATACAATAATGATCTGGCAACGGCATTAAGAAAAAATAATCAAAATTATATAAATAAGTTTCAATTAAATTGTAAAAAAATAACCGTCAAACCCAAGTAATTAGAATACTTATGACGGTTTTTGCTTTTGTTATTTATCTTCGTTGTTATTACGTCTAATACTATACACTTATTCATTTATAAAAATATAAGGTTATAATAGTTTATATTAGTGAAGATTATTTTTAAAGATATGTTAAAAAATCAATCTTTGCAACAAATATATATTTAAAATTGAGGGGTAAAGATATGAAAGTTGTTGTTGTTGGATGTACACACGCTGGTACGGCTGCAGTTGAGCAGATTTTACAGGAGCATCCAGAAACAGAGGTGACAGTTTATGAACGTGATGATAACATTTCCTTCCTATCATGCGGAATCGCACTTTATTTAGGTAGAAAAGTTAAAAGATTGGAAGACATGTTCTATGCCAGTCCTAAAGATCTAGAGAACTTGGGTGCAAAGATCAATATGAAGCATGATGTTTTAAAAATTGATGCCGATAACAAAACACTTATGTGTGAGAATATGGAAACTCATGAGATTATTAATGATAGTTACGATAAGTTGATCATGACAACTGGTTCATACGTGGCAGTTCCACCAATTATGGGTATTTCTGATACTCGTATTTTGATGTGTAAGAGTTATGCCCAAGCTGAGGCAATTTATGAAACAGCTAAAGATCATCGCCATATCACAATTGTTGGTGGTGGTTATATTGGGGTTGAATTGGCTGAAAGCTATGCTAATACAGATCATGAAGTAACTTTGATTCAATCAAGAGGCCAAGTATTAAATAATTACCTTGATACTGATATGTCAGAAAATGCGATTAAATTACTGAAGGAACATGATGTTAATGTTTTCTTGAATGAACGTGTAACTGGTTTTAGTCGTGATGAAGATGATAACGTTGTGATTGAAACTAATACTGAAGATCATAAATCTGACTTAGTTATCGTATGTACCGGTTTTGTGGCTAATACAGAACTATTACGGGGCCAAGTTGATATGGATCGTCACGGAGCCATCATTATTAATGAATATACTCAAACATCTAATCCAGATATTTATGCAGCCGGGGATGCTTGTACTGTGAACTTTAATCCAACCAATAAACCTGCATATATGCCACTAGCAACTAACGCAATTCGCCAAGGTGCTTTAGCTGGAGTCAATGTTTTTGGTGATATTCAAAAGTATATGGGAACTCAAGCAACTTCTGCAATGGAGTTATTTGGTCATACAATTGCTTCAACCGGATTGACTTTACAACATGCTTTAGATGATGGTATCAATGCGGCAGCAGTTACATATCACGATGATTATCGTCCAGATTATATGCCAACTACCGCAATGTTGACGATCAAGTTAGTTTATAACAAGGATAATCGTCAAATATTAGGGGCTCAATTATTCAGCAAACATGAAGTGGCACAATCAGCAAATACGATTTCTGTATGTATTCAAAATAAGAATACAATTGATGAATTAGCTTTCATGGATATGTTGTTCCAACCTAATTATGATAATCCATTTAATTATTTGAATTTAGTAGCCCAAATGGCTGTAGCTCAGGAACGAGCAGCAAAGTAAAAAATGCATAAAAATATCCTCAATTCGGATTGTGAATTGAGGATATTTTTTATGCATTTATACTGTAGATTTAAAAGACTATGTTTAGATTAAAACTTGTCATCGTCTGGATGTAGTTTTAATAAACGGGGCTTACCATAATAATAGCCCTGACGAAGATCAATATTAAGTGAGTCTGCTAGTTCATCATCGCGGTCGTCTTCAATACCTTCCAAGATGAAGCGAAGATTATTTTTCTTGCTGAAATCTCGCCAGAAAATAACTTTGCTTTCAATATCAGGATCTCGTAATTTTTCACCAAAGTTTTGAATGGCAAACTTGATTTCGGATGCCATAGGTACCATGTCTTTGATTTGATCGAGTTGATTGACACCAGTCCCACAATCATCCAAGCTGAAATCCATACCATAATTAATGAAATCTTTAATCAAAGGAATCAAGGTATCGTTGGGCCAATCTTCATCAGGTATATCTTCAGTCAACTCAACGACTAATCGCAAGGGACGCAAGATACTTTGGGCCTCTATGATTGCATCACGAACTTCCTTGTCCATCAATTGATTACGGTTAATATTAACTGAAACAGAACCGATTTTTAGAGCTAACAATTTAGTGGTGGCAATTAGAACTTCAGCCATAGTGTGTGAAGGTACATCAGAAAAGTTTGCTGGTGGTCGCCATCCTTGGTCAGTCTTTTTCTTCATTAACAGCTCGTAGCCAATTAGCGAATTATTAAATTTATCAAGTTGGGGTTGAATAAAAAATCTATACATAATCAAACTCCTTTATAAGAGGTCCCTCTAATATTTAATTTATAAGTTGTGGCAATTTACAAAATATTGCTTATTTATTATAAATATATGTGAATTAACACTCCAATTAATATTACTACAAGTTTAGTTTCATGTCATGGTGCGCGATTCCGACCTCTTGATATTGTTTACCAATGACTTTAAAGCCGAGTTTTTTATAAAAGTTTTGAGCATGATCTTGAGCACCAAGAACCACGTAATTATAATTTTCTTCTTGAGCATAATTAAAAATATACTTCAATAGATCAGAACCCAAGTGTTCTTGGCGGTACTTTTTTAAAACAGCTACACGTTGAATATGGATGCCATTATCATCGGTAGGGTAGAAGCGAGCTGTTGCCACGGCTTGATCATCAAGATAAACATTAAAATAGATACATTGTGATTCTAGATTATCAATTTCTAAATCTTCGGGAACATTTTGTTCGGTAACAAAAACAGCTCTTCGGATGGCAAGACTGTCTCGATAAATATCAGAGTCTATATTACTGGTGTGTTTTATTTTGTTCATAGCGAACCCCATTATTAAAAAGTAAATACCAACCTATTATATTACAGGAAGTAAGCAATTTTACTTCGATAATTAATATAAAAAAAGGTCAATTTTAACTTATCAATAAAGATCTTGATTGATATAATTAAAGTATATATTGTGTTATGCTGTAAACAATTAAAGCTAGTATAAAATGGTACCATAGAGGAGGAACTGACTGTTGAAAGTTATTGTTGTCGGATGTACACATGCTGGAACAGCTGCAGTTGAAAAGATTTTGGAAAAACATCCTGAAACGGATGTAACTGTTTATGAACGTGAAGATAATATTTCATTTTTATCATGTGGAATTGCTTTGTATTTAGGCAGAATTGTTAATAACCTTGAGGATATGTTTTATGCAGATCCTACCACACTCGAGGGTTACGGTGCTAAAGTCCGTATGAAGCATAATGTTCTGAAAATCGATACAAAGAATAAAAAAATTGTTGTTCAAGATTTAGTAACACAAGATATCACTGAAGATACTTATGATAAGTTGATCATGACAACTGGTTCTGAGGTTGGTATCCCCCCAATTGGTGGAATGGACAATCCTAGAGTTCTTCTATGTAAAAGTTATGCTCAAGCTAAGAAAATATATGAGTCAGCTTTGAATTACCCAAGTATTGCAATTGTTGGAGCTGGTTATGTTGGAGTTGAATTGGCTGAAAGTTATGCCAATACGGTTCATGATGTAACTTTGATCCAATCACGTGATCAAATTCTGAATAATTATGTAGATGATGGCTTGTCAGAAAAAATCATTGAAAAATTAAAAGAGCATGATGTCAAAGTACAGCTTGGTGAACGTGTTTCTGAAATCCAAGATGGTGACCAATTAACCATTACTACTAAATCAGGTCATGCTTATAAGGCTGATCTTGTAATCGTCTGTACTGGATTCTTTGCTAATACTGATTTATTACGTGGACAAGTTCAAATGGACGGTTATGGTGCCATTATTATTAATGATTATATGCAAACCTCTGATCCTGATGTTTATGCAGGAGGGGATTCATGTGTTGTTAAATTTAATCCAACAGGTGAATTGAAATATATTCCACTTGCAACCACAGCAGTTCGTCAAGGAACTCTAGCCGGGATTAATATCTTTGGTGATATTCGTAAGTACATGGGAACTCAAGCAACTACCGCTATGGAAATCTTTGGCTATACTTTAGCTGAAACTGGTTTAACCTTGAAAAAAGCCTTGGCCAATGGAATCAATGCTGATTGTGTAGTTTACCATGATAATTATCGTCCGGCATATATGCCAACCACTGATATGCTAACGATTTATCTAGTTTATGATAAAGATACGAGAAAAGTATTAGGAGCTCAATTGTTCAGCAAACATGAGGTTGCTCAATCAGCTAATGCAATTTCAATTTGTATTCAGAATAACAATACAATTGATGATTTAGCTTTTGTCGATATGTTGTTCCAACCTAATTATGATAATCCATTTAATTATCTGAATTTAGTAGCACAGCAGGCAATTGCCAAAGAAGATAATAAGTAAAGATGAATCATACCTTCGTGGTATGATTTTTTTTATATCTTTGAATTAATTATTCAATAGCAATATTATTAATGCTAAACTGACGATAGCAAATAAATGTTGTGGGGATATTTGATGGGTAATTTAGATGGAATCGTTAGGATTTGTTTTAGCACTAATGCCTTAGTAACAGGGATAGTAACCATTGGTTTAATTACTTTAATAACTTATTTTGCGTTTGCACTGGAAAAGAAAATCAGTGTTGCCTCACCATTTCTTGAAAAAATTACTGTTAATTTATCGGAAATGGGTCTGTTATTGATTGGTTCCTTGATTGTCGAGCAGGTTTTCGGAAGCTTGACTGGAGGTAGTGCCATAGAGTTAGGTGGACTATATGCCAACGCCGAATTGACCTTACTGTTTTATTGTCTATTTGTATTTAATAATCGTTTGATTGTTTTAATGAATATTGCCTTACCGTTCATTTATCACCCAGCGTTTGATATAGTACGGATGAAAAATCAATATTGGCCGTTATTTATTATTGCGTATATTGTCTTGGTAATTGTAATCGACTACTTATATGGACATAAGGATGACTTAATTGTTTCTAATTATAAATACCTAATTGCTCAAATATTATTTGGGATTTGTTGGTGGATTCTTATTTGGATCGACTACCGTTTCCCGTTAACTGATATTATTGGGATGCTAATTGTTTTTGAAATTTATATGTTAGTCGTTCGAATCATTGAGCAAAAGATGAGTACCTATATGCATGCTTATAATGACTTGGAAGTTAAAGTTAACTATGATGCCTTAACTGGAGTTCGTAATCGGGCCAATTTGAATAAACTATCTAAAGAAGCGTTTGAAAAATATAGTAAGAATAGCAAGGAACCATTGACGGTTATTATGTTTGATATTGATCACTTTAAAAAATTTAATGACAATTATGGACATGAAATTGGTGATGAGGTTTTACGACATGTCGCTCATGTTGCTGAAAGAGAATTACATATGGATGGTAGTAACGGTCAGTTATTTAGATATGGTGGTGAGGAATTTATTATCATGATCAAGGGAACTGACAGCCAACATAGTACAAATTTTATAAATGGAATTAATCAGACCTTGATTGAGATGCCTTTATTTATACAGGATACTCAATTAAATGTTACGTTATGTTTCGGCGTAACGACGTTACGAGCAACTGATAAATCATTTGATGATATTTTTCAGCGAGTAGATGGATATCTTTATGAGTCCAAAAATACTGGCCGTAATAAGATGACGGTTGAAGGTGAAGCTCAAGAGTATAGTGTTCAACCAATAATTCATATATAAGCAAAAAAAAGACCAGCAGGCGGGGAACCTGACTGGCCTTTTTTTATATGTACAGTTGATTTTTTGATAGGGGTTTAAGAAATTAACTATTGTCATTGAATGATGGGGTATTCAATGAATCGGGGAGATTATTATTATCCGTTGTATTGCGGGCAAATTTAAGAAATGAGTTTTACCCCTATCAAGTAAATGTAATTGGGAGTTACAAATAAATCAACTAAGTATCTAGAATAGGCATCTAGTCATAGATATTATTTACTAATTTTCTAAACGGGAGGCAGAAGATAGACTTTGAAAACTTATCCTAGAGTTCAACAAAGTTACTATGTTTAGCCCCTCCTTTCCCTATGTTAGCGCTTTCTTTATTGGTACAAGCATAGTATAGCAAGTTTTATTGAATTTCACAATATAAAAGATCATGACGTTAGATATACAATCTGGAGCTATCGGCTGGGGCTCAATGGTTATGGGAGTATATGTTTGGAAAAATTATTTTTTTATTCTAATTCAAATATTTCACAATCAAAGAAATAGCAACTAATCTAGAGTGTTATACTTGTTAAAATAAAAAAAGTATTATACTATGAATTTGTTCGAATGGCGATGACGTTCGCCGAAAATATTACTTAATTGTAATTGATGACGTCTACTTTAAATAATTACCTGTTATAATTGAATTTTTCAATTGAGGGTCTTTATTTGAAGTAGGCGTCTTTTTTTATGATTGAGAAAGGGAGTATTTATATGACAGTAACAATTGAGAACGTAAAAGCTAGGGAAGTATTTGATTCACGTGGTAATCCTACCGTTGAAGCAGATGTAATTCTTTCAAATGGTGTCTTAGGACGTGCAAGTGTTCCATCAGGTAAGTCAACTGGTGATAATGAAGCGGTTGAATTACGTGATGGTGGAGATAGACTTGGCGGAAAAGGTGTTTTAAAGGCTGTCGAAAATGTTAATACCTTGATCAATGATAAATTAAAGGGAGCTGATCCTTTCAATCAAGCTAAAATCGATCAAATGATGATTGATCTTGATGGAACTCCTAACAAGGCTAAATTGGGTGCCAATGCTATTCTTGGTGTTTCAATTGCCAATGTACGTGCTGCTGCAAATTGTGAACATGTTCCAGTTTACCGTTATCTTGGCGGTGTGGATCTTGAATTGCCACAAACATTCCACAATGTTATCAACGGTGGTGAGCATGCTGATAATGGTATCGATATGCAAGAATTCTTGATTACACCTATCCAACGGACAAGTTTCCGTGATGGATTTGAAAAAATCGTTAATGTATACCATCAATTAAAGAAGAATCTTGAAAAAGAAGGTTATCAAACAGGACTTGGTGATGAAGGTGGATTTGCTCCGGATCTTCCATCAAGTGAGGCTGCCGTTGACGAATTAAATCGTGCTATCAAAGATGCTGGATACAAACCAGGATCAGAAATTGGTATTGCTTTTGATGCTGCTGCTTCAAGTTTTGCTCAAGATGACGGCTCATACTTATTTGAAGGTAAGAAGCGTTCAGCTGACGAGATGGCCACATACTATGAAGGATTGTTAGATAAATTTCCAGCAATTGTTTCAATGGAAGATCCATTCGGTGAAAATGATTGGGAGAATTTTGCTAAGTTTACCAAGAAGAACGGTAACCGTGTCCAAATCATCACTGATGATAATGTATGTACTAACCCTGCACTATTTAGAAAAGCAATTAAAGCCGGAATGGCAAACAGCTTCTTAATCAAATTGAACCAAATTGGTACTGTTACAGAAACAATCGAAGCTATCCGTGTTGCAAGAAAGAACGGATATACAACAATGATGTCGCACCGTTCAGGTGAAACTGAAGATTCATTCTTGGCTGACTTTACAGTTGCTATGCATGCTGAACAATTGAAGTCAGGTGCTCCAGCTCGTGGTGAACGTTTAGCCAAGTACAACCAATTATTGAGAATCGAAGAAGAATTAGGGCAGGAAGCTAACTTGGCTCATTTCCCTAATGACGTTGATTTTGATTAATAAATAATCATGATCGAAAATAATGGTTTGACCACTCAAGAAGCTGAAGTATTAAGACAAAAGCATGGGTATAATGAAACACCTACGATTAAAAAGTCCTTTATGAGTCTGATTTTAAAACGTTTAGTTGGTCCAATCCCATATATCATTGAGTTGGCGTTAGTTATCGAATTACTGCTGGGTAATTATATTCAAGTTGGTTTTATATTTGCATTACTTTTGTTTTCAGCGATTGATGGTGCTATTCAGGAGAATCGTGCTGCTAAGTCAATTGGTGAACTTGATACGAAACTGATTGCTTATGCAAGTGTGTTACGTGACGGTAAGTGGAAAAAACTCTCCAGCAGGGAATTGGTACCAACTGATTTAATCCATTTATCAGTTGGATCAATCATTCCGGCTGATTGTAAGGTAGCTGCAGGAATGATTTTAGTTAATCAATCGGTAGTTACTGGGGAGTCCAAAGCAGTTACAAAGTCTGAAGATGATATTCTCTATTCGGGATCAACCGTGATTCAGGGTACAGCTGATGTTTTAGTTGAGAAAACCGGAAAGAATAGTAGTCTCGGTAAAACAACGGAGTTGGTAAGAACTAATGAGGCACCAGGTAGGCTAGAGAATTTACTTTTTACAGTTGTAAAATATTTAGCCTATTTAGATATTGTTTTAGCAGTTATTTTAACAATAACTGCCTTGATTCGGCACACACCGTTTTTATCATTGTTACCATTCTTAGTTATTTTATTTGTAGCGACGATTCCCATTTCAATGCCATCCAGTTTTGCAGTGGCAAATTCACTGGAAGCAGGTATTCTTTCAAAAAAGGGTATCTTAGTCGGTGGACTGACCGGGATTCAAGAGGCTGGCTCGATGAATGTTCTCCTGATGGATAAAACTGGAACAATTACTAAGAATAAACCTGAATTGGATGATTTAGTCAGTTTGAATGGGTTAGATAAAGTTCAATTACTAAAATATGCATTAGCGACAGTTAAACCAAGTAGTGTCAATCCGTTAGATTTGGCAATTATGCAAAGAGCCAAGTCAGATAATGTAACGGTATCTAAAATTAAAGAACAGATCTCCTTTGACCCCAAATTGAAGGGGGCTCGAGCAACTCTTGATAATGATGATGAGGTCTTTCTGGGATCTCCTGTAAAGAGCAAATTAGATGATTCGATCAAGAAGAAAATCTCTGAGTTATCCTTACAAGGACTTCAGATTATGGCTTTGTCAGTCAATCAAGAAGTAGTCGGTCTTTTAACCTTTAAGGATCAAGTTAAGGACGATATGCCGGAAACAATTGCAGCCTTAAAGAAACAGGGTGTCACGGTGTTAATGCTGACTGGTGATACAGCTCCAACAGCTCAGGCAATTGCTCAAAAAATTGGTCTAAATGATAAAATTGGCACCGTTGACGATGCCTTGTCTGATGTTTTGTCGTTTGGCGGTTTTGCAAATGTTTATCCTGAGGACAAATATAAAATTGTTAAATCATTGCAGGACAAGGGATACGTCGTTGGGATGACTGGTGATGGCATCAATGATGCTCCAGCTTTGAAACAAGCCGATGTTGGAATTGCTATCAATACGGCAACTGATATTTCTAAGTTAGCTGCGAGAATCATTTTAACCGAACCATCATTAATGGGAATTACGGAACTGATAGACTCAGGACATCGGGTTTATCAAAGAATGATGACTTGGTTGATTACTAAGTTAGCTAGAACTGCTCAGTTGGCTCTGTTATTGACTGTTGGTTATCTCTGTACTAACTTTTTCCCAATTTCATTAAATATCATTGTCTTTATCGTTATTCTCAATGATTGTGTCACTTTGACTTTAGGTACTGATCAAGTTAAAACTAATCATTTGCCAGAAAATTGGAATTTAAAGAATTTAAGTAAAATTTCAGTTATTTATACGATTGGTTGGTTGGCATTAGGTTTCTTGATCCTTTGGTACAGCGTAAGTTTCACGTCTTTGAGTCACTCGCAAATTAGTGGCATGTTGTTTGTTTATTTAATTTATTCAGCAATGGGGATGATTTTATCAACTAGAACCCGTGATCACTTCTGGTCTATTCCAACAAGTAAGGCGGTTGGAACGGTAATATTCATTAATTTGATCGTATCAAGTCTGATTGGAATATTAGGACTAGCTACGGGAGTTATGAATGTTCTAGTGATCTTCTTAATCTGTTGTGTAATGTTTCTCATATTGGATATGATAAAAGTTTCTTATTATAATCCATCAAAAAAGAACTAATCACTTTATTGCTGATTAGTTCTTTTTTGATGGATTATTTTATGGTTCACTGCCGTTCTCTAGTGATCTGGTGAAGGGGGCGTATATTTAAAGAGGATACAAAAAAAGACAAGAACCAAAGTTCTTGTCTTTATTATCAGCAATTAAATTATTTAACTGAAGGAGTACTGAACCATTCGATACGTTCTTTAGTAGTATCAGTAATAGCCTTTGTACCAGGTGCAAGCAATTTACGTGGGTCGTAACCCTTAGCGTTAACATCTTGGTCATGTCCGGCTTCGATGTATTCACGTGTTGCTTTAGCAAATGACAATTGTAATTCAGTATTAACGTTAACCTTTGAAATACCCATTGAGATAGCCTTAACAATTTGTTCCTTAGGGATACCTGAACCACCATGAAGAACAAGTGGTGTATCAATAGCAGCAGCTAATTCTGCAAGACGGTCAAAGTTCAAACCTTGCCAGTTTTCAGGGTATACACCGTGAATGTTACCAATACCAACAGCTAGGTAATCAACACCAGTAGCGTTAAGAGTCTTAGCTTCTTCAACATCAGCTAATTCACCGGCACCAGTAATACCATCTTCAGTACCACCAATTGAACCAACTTCAGCTTCAACAGAGATACCTTTAGCATGAGCTAATTTAACGATTTCCTTAGTCTTTTCAAGGTTTTCGTCGAATGGTAAGTCATGGCCATCGAACATAACTGAGTTGTAACCAACTTCGATACATTCTTTAGCAGCTTCGTAGTTACCGTGATCCAAGTGCATTACAACTGGAACTGTAATACCCATAGCTTTGATTGTGTCTTGTACAAGGTGTAGACATAATTCGTATCCACCCATATACTTAGCAGCACCCATTGATGTTTGAACCAATACTGGTGTGTTAGTTTCTTGAGCAGCGGCTAAAATAGCACGTGTCCATTCCAAGTCGTTGATGTTAAATGCACCAACAGCGTATTTGCCTTTACGGGCGTTGTTGAAAATTTCGTTACCGTTTGTTAAAACCATCGATAATCCTCCAAAAGTTTCATTCATTTATTTGAATACAGTAATAATTTTAACTCAAACTGATACAAATTAATACTTTTTTTAACAAACTATTTCAGTAAGCGCTTTATCTTAAATGAAAATAAGCGTAAATCGCTAGCAAATAGAGAATTAACAAGAAAAATAATATCTGCCACCAGTATTTCTTACTAGGGGATTTAGTTATCGTATTGTAAAGTGCCATAACAATGAAAAAAGCAATTAGGGTTGTTAAAATGCTGACTATTATCAGCGCAGTCAAATTTATCATAATAGCTTATTATAACCATATTTTTTCTGAAAATAATAGAATAGAAACCAAACGTAACTACCTATATTAATGAAGTTATCTCTGATATACTGGAATTAATTTGTTGAGGTGATAATTTTGGATAAAATTAAAGTTATGACTGTTTTTGGTACAAGACCAGAAGCAATTAAAATGGCTCCATTAGTTTTGAAATTAAAACAAAACAGTGACCGTTTCGATACAGTGACAGTAGTCACAGCACAACATCGTGAAATGTTGGATTCAGTTTTGGAAATTTTTGATATCAAACCTGATTATGATTTGAACATTATGAAGGAACGCCAAACTTTGAGCGGAATCACTGGTTTAGTGCTTAAAGAATTGGATGGCATTATCGAAAAAGAGAAACCTGATATTGTCCTAGTACATGGAGATACAACTACGACCTTTAGCGCTGCTTTATCAGCTTTCTACCATCAAACAGCAATTGGTCACGTTGAAGCTGGTCTGAGAACTTGGAATAAGTATTCTCCATGGCCAGAAGAAATGAATCGTCAAATGACCGATGATTTAACTGACGTTTACTTTGCACCAACTAGTGAAAGCAAAGCCAACCTATTAAAAGAAAATCATCATGGTGAAAACATCTTTGTCACTGGTAATACAGCGATTGATGCTTTGAGAAGTACAGTTCATAAAGATTATCATCATGATATTATGGATGTTATTGATCCTAATAAGAAGATGATCTTGATTACAATGCACCGTCGTGAAAATCAAGGTGAACCAATGAAACAAGTCTTTAATGCAATGAAGAAGGTTATTGAAAAGCACGATGATATTGAATTGGTTTATCCAGTACATTTGAATCCAGTTGTTCAACAAACTGCTAAAGATATCCTAGGTGATGTTGAACGAGTTCATTTGATCGAACCACTTGACGTTGTTGATTTTCACAATTTGGCTTCAAGAAGTTACTTTATTATGACCGATTCTGGTGGTGTACAAGAAGAAGCTCCATCACTAGGTAAACCAGTGCTTGTTTTACGTGATACAACTGAACGTCCCGAAGGTGTTGCAGCTGGTACTTTGAAATTAGTTGGAACTGATGCTGCCGTGGTTGAAAAAGAAATGACTCGTTTGATCACTGACAAAGCAGAATATGAGCGAATGGCTAATGCCAAAAATCCTTATGGTGATGGTAAAGCATCCGATCGAATCCTTGATTCCATTAGTTACTACTTCAAGCAGACGACTGATCGTCCGAATGAATTTGAATAAAAAGTAATTAATTTAACAGAAATAATCAAAAATGAGTAAGTACATTGACAAAATAAGATTCGTTTAGTAATATTAATTACGAGATAAAGCAGAAGCGCCCGCTTCTCACCTATGCAATGTATCAGATTTATATGCCGCTGGGTTAATACGATTATGTAAGTATGATGAATATTTACTAAACAATCAGTGGGCGCAATATGCGGCCACTTTTTTTGTTCCAAAATTTCAGGAGGTGTATACATATCGCAAAAGAATTAATAATCAATGATGACATACGTGCTAAAGAAGTACGTTTGATTTCTGATAACGGTGATCAACTTGGTGTTAAGCCATTAGCAGAAGCTAAAAGTTTAGCCCAAACTGCTAACATGGATTTAGTCTTGATGTCACCAAATGCTAAACCAGCAGTTGCTAAAATCATGGACTATGGTAAATATAAGTTTGATCTTCAAAAGAAGGATCGTGAAGCTCGTAAGAAGCAAAAGACTTTTAATGTTAAAGAAGTCCGTCTAAGTCCTACTATTGAAGACAATGATTTTAATACTAAGCTCAACAACGCCCGTAAGTTTCTTGCTAAGGGTGATAAAGTTAAGGTTTCACTCCGTTTCCGGGGTAGAGCCATTACTCATAAAGAGATTGGTAAAAAGGTCCTTGATAGAGCGGCAGTGGAATTGAAAGATATCGCTACTGTTACTACAAGACCTAAGATGGATGGACGTAGCATGTTTCTTATGTTAGATCCTATCGATAATAAAAAATAATTGAGGAGTTTATTATGCCTAAACAAAAGACACATCGTGCTTCAGCAAAACGTTTCAAAAAGACTGCTAATGGTGGTTGGAAAAGAATGCATGCTTATACAAGTCACCGTTTCCACGGTAAGACAAAGAAACAACGTCGCCAATTAGCTAAACCAGGAATGGTTAGTTCAAGTGATATGAAACGTATCAAGCAAATGTTAGCTACATACTAATTCCTAAATAATTAGTCATTTTTAATCATCAGAAGGAGAATTTATTATGCCTAGAGTAAAAGGTGGAACAGTTACACGTAAACGTCGTAAGAAGGTTTTAAAATTAGCTAAAGGTTACCGTGGTTCAAAACACATTACCTTCAAAGCTGCACATACACAAATCATGGTTTCATACCGTTACGCATTCCGTGACCGTCGCCAAGTTAAACGTGATTTCCGTAAGATCTGGATTGCCAGAATCAATGCTGCTGCAAGAATGAACGAAATCAGTTACAGTAAATTAATGCACGGTTTGAAGTTAGCTAACGTTGACATCAACCGTAAGATGATGGCACAAATTGCTATCGAAGATCCTAAAACATTTACAGCATTAGTAGACACAGCTAAAAAAGCTATGGCTTAAAACTAATTGAATGTACAAAAAATAGAGTTGTCAGTTATCTGACAACTCTATTTTTTTGTTCTTACTCAAGTTTGATTAAAACGAGAGTATACTTAACTTTCCGTCTTCCACAAGAATCGGGAATAGGCTGGAACGCTGCAGACACAACTTCGAACCAACCACAAACCGCTGACTAAGGATAATTTTGCAGCTGAGCCTATTCCCAATTCTTGCTCCAGACTAAATAACACTTTGATTAATTTATTAATTAAAAATGACTTGAACTATAATACTCTTGTTGAACATAACATTCTTAAATTAAAAAATGTCCCTACTAACTGATCATAGTGTCAGATAATTAGGGATATTTTGCTTTATTAATATAATATTTGAACGAATTGATATCTCTTAAAACAGTTTAGATTACACAATATAGAAAATAGCAACTTAGCTCGGAGCAAGGAAGAAAAATGGCTCAATAGCGAAGTTTAACTTATTCGGCGAACCTTGCCGGATTAGTTAAAGGCCAAGCTTGAAAACTATTGTCAATGCCTTGTGCATTGATGATAGGTTCCAAGTTGTGCCCGCTATGTTCCAGCCAATTTTTCTTCCTTGCGGAGAGCGGCATCATAATAATAACTCTGTTAACTTACGTTCTAATCGAACTTGAGGATTTACTTTTTTAAACCATTTTCCTTTAAATTCTTAAATCGTTCTATTAGGTGACGGTTCTTGTAATTGAAAATTAGTTTCGAGGAGAAGTAATTAAAGATTCCTACAATGACTTGGTCAACTGCTTTGATGATCAAGTTGTTCCAAGGAAAAATGAAAACAGCGACGATCATGAATAAATCGTCAAAAATTAGGGAGAAGATTCGTGAAATCAAAAAAATTGAACCTTCTTGAAAGAGCTTTTTGAGATTTTCCATTTCTGATTTGAAAACGTAGAGTTTAGTGACGAAGAAGGAAAAGAAATTCGAAATAAACCAAGCAATGGTATTAGCTATCCACAAGGGAATATGAAAATAATTATGTGAGAAATCAAAAATTCCAATGTTTATTAGGGATGCTAAAAAGCCAAACAAACAATAGACAAAGAAATTACGATATTTTTTAATAAAGTCCATAATTAAAGATCCATTTCTTGGGCCTTTTTATAAATTTCTTCAGCAAAATGATCCAGATGATCGATATCAGCTTGTTCAGGACTGAGCTCGACACGAACGGAATCTGATCCTTTAGTTGCGCCCACTTCTTCGAAAGCTTTAGCAAACTCATCAACGGCACGACAAAAATCTTCATAGAAACGATCTCCGGAACCACAAGTTCCGTAAATTTTACCGCTCAAATCTAAATCATGCATATCGTCAAAAAAGTCTAAGGCTTCATCAGGAACGATTCCTTGGTCGTAAGTGTAACTAGCAATTACACAAATATCGGTATCTTCAAAATCGGCCGCATCGGTTTGAGAAACTTCGCTCATTTCGACTTCACAACCGAGATCTTCAAATTTTTCTGTTAAAACGTATGCCATATCTTCGTCATTACCAGTAATGCTGGCATATACGATTTTTACTTTTGTCATATTAAATTGTCGCCTCATTTTTTATATCTTGAGATATTATAGCAAAAATTAATATTAGCCACCATCTAATTCCATATCTATGAGAATGTTATAATAAAATTAACACATTTTTGAAGGGACATGTAAAAAGTGATTACATTAAAATCTGCAAGAGAACTAGAAGGAATGAGAAAGTCCGGAGAATTGCTTGCTAATACCCACATTGGTTTGCGTGATATTATCAAACCTGGAATTTCATCTATGGAAATTGAAAACTTTGCCAACGACTATATCGTTTCACATGGTGGTCGTCCATCAGAAAAGGGCTTTGAAGGCTACAAATATGCAACTTGTGTTTGTGTTAATGATGAGGTTGCTCATGGGATTCCCCGTAAGGGTCTTATTTTAAAGAATGGCGACGTTTTAAAAGTTGATATGACTGTTAACTTAAACGGTTACGAAAGTGATTCTTGCTGGACATATGCTGTCGGAGAATTGTCTGCTGAAGATCAAAAATTAATGGACGTTACTCATAAAGCACTTTATTTAGGAATCGACCAAGCTGTGATCGGTAATCGTTTGGGTGATATCGGTTATGCTATTCAACATTATGTTGAAGATGAAAATCACATGGGTGATGTGCGTGATTTGATTGGACATGGTATTCAACCAACAATGCACGAAGCTCCAAATGTGCCACATTATGGTGAACCTGGTCAAGGTTTAAGGTTACGTGAAGGTATGACGATTACAATTGAACCTATGGTCAACCTGGGAACTTGGGAGATCAAAGATAAATTTGTCAAAGCTGATGGTTGGGAATACTTTGTTTCTGCCGATGGTACCAATTCTGCTCAATATGAACACACACTTGCTATCACCAAAGATGGTCCTAAAATTTTGACATCACAAGATCCTGAATTTGATGCTAAATACTTACTGTAGTTAATGGTGTGTGAATAGTGGAAGAAAATAAACAGCAGGTGCCATTATTTAAACAGCCGATCTCTAAGAAAGATAAGTTGGTTGGTTTTATTAAATGTGTTGCGCAGGCAGTGACTGACTCAAACATACCTATGGCATCAAAGGCAATCACGTATTATATCCTGTTGTCGCTTTTTCCAGCGGTAATTATCGTCGGAAATTTGATTCCATTGTTGCATTTAGATAAACCAACTGTAATAAGTTATATTGAATTTATTTTGCCGGATGATTTACATCATTATTTATTGCCGACAATTATTAAGGTTTTGTCTAATTCAAACAGGGGTGTCTTGTCAGCAGGTATTGTGGTATCACTTTGGGCTATTTCGCGTGGTTTAAATATTGCGCAAATGACGATGAATGAAGCTTATGGTTTAGATATTAATAGTCTATTTGTTGAAAAAACATTTCTCAATTATATTATTCGTCGAGGTTTGGCTTTTGTAACAACATTGATGTTATTGGTTATCGGTGTAGCCGCAATTGTGACTTTTACCTTTGGACAATTATTTCTAAACTGGCTGATTCCCGTGCTGAGAATAAATTCCCGGCTCTTAGATGAATTTACAAGATGGAAATGGCCCTTTGCAATTGTTATAATGTTTTTGATCATGTTTGCTTTATTTTATTTTTTACCCAATATTCATCTGAAATTTTATTACATTATAACCGGAACTATCATCACCAGTATTGGTGTTTTAGGTTTGTCACAGTTGTTCTCATATTATTTGAAATATTTCGGATCTTCATGGGATAATTATGGTGCAATTGGTGCCATTATAGTGTTTTTGTTATGGGTGAATATGTCAGTGACAATCTTTTTATTTGGAAATGCCATCAATGTCGGTTTTGCGGAGTCGTTTGGTGGACCATTTCTAAGAATAAGTACAGGTAGATTAACCAGTTATTTGCAGTCGCATGAAAAGGAGAATAATTAATGAAAGTTAGAAAAGCAATTATACCAGCAGCAGGATTAGGAACAAGATTTTTGCCAGCAACTAAGGCTTTGGCAAAGGAAATGTTACCAATTGTTGATAAACCAACTATTCAATTTATCGTTGAGGAAGCTAAGGCTTCTGGTATTGAAGATATTTTGATTATTACTGGTAAGAACAAACGCTCGATCGAAGATCATTTTGATTCTGTACCTGAATTGGAACAAAACCTTGCTTCTAAGAATAAAACTGAACTTTTAAAAGTCGTTCAAGATACGACTAACTTGGGTGTTAATTTGTACTACAGCCGTCAAGCTCATCCAAATGGTTTAGGTGATGCAGTTTCTCAAGCTAGATCATTCATCGGTGATGAACCATTTATCGTTATGTTGGGCGATGATTTGATGAAGGATAAGGTTCCTTTGACAAAACAATTGATCGAAGATTATGAGAAAACTCATGCTTCAACAATTGCTGTTATGAAGGTTCCTGAAAAGGATGTTTCTAAGTATGGTGTCATTGATCCTGAAGGTGAAAATGAACCTGGCTTATACAACGTTAGAAAGTTTGTTGAAAAACCTAAGGTTGAAGATGCCCCTAGTAATCTAGCTATCATTGGTCGTTACTTGTTAACACCTGAAATTTTTGACTTGCTTGCAACTCAAAAACCTGGTGCTGGAAACGAAATTCAATTAACAGATGCAATTGATCGTATGAACAAGACTCAACGCGTCTTCGCTCATGAATTCAAAGGTCAAAGATATGATGTCGGTAACAAGTTTGGTTATGTTAAGACAAACATTGAATATGGTTTGACTCACCCTGAAGTTAAGGATGAATTAAAGAGTTATATTGTTGATCTTGCTAAGAAACTTGAAACAGAAGATAAATCTACTAATAACAACAAAAAAACTACTAAATAATTAACCAAGTAATAGACAGTCATTAGCAACTCTGAAACCGAAGAGTTGTTGGTGGCTGTTTTTAGTATCGTAGAAAACGGGCATTTCATAATAGGGCTTTTTATTAAGCAAGAGTAAGAATTCCCAGTTTTTAAGACCATGTAATTTATTCGATGTTTGCAAAATGATTTCGTCATCGACAACTTTCAGATCGACGACGGCAATTTTTTGATCTTTTAATTCGACAAAGACTCGATTATTCTTTTTAAAATCATTTAGTAATAAGATTAAATCAATAGTACGCATAAGAAATTACCGCCATTTCATTTGTTTTTATTCTGGAATTAAATTATGATTAAGGCTTAAGGATATTCTACCAAGTTTGAAGGGACACATAAATGATGGATCCAATCGTAATTATAGATGCAAAAAGAACCGCAATTGGTAAATTTAGAGGCCAATTTGCTGAATTAAGCGCCATTCAACTCGGAACCAAATTGGTATCGGAGTTGCTTCAAAACAATCATATCGATCCCAAGATAATTGATCAATTCATTTTCGGAAATGTTTACCAGACCGGTATGGGTCAAAACACTGCCAGACAAATTGAATTAAATGTTGGTGGCCGAGTTGATGCCACTGCCATGACAGTTAATCAGGTTTGTGGATCAGGGATGAAGGCTATTTATGAGGGAATCTCTGCCATTACTATGGGCAATGCTGAAATTGTCGTTGCCGGTGGAGTGGAAAGCATGTCTAATGCGCCTTTCTATGCACCCAGAACTGGCAAAATGGAAGTTAGTCCTAAGTTATCAGATACCTTATTCAATGATGGTCTAAATGATGCTTTTAATCATTTACCTATGGGAATCACGGCTGAAAATGTTGCCAGAAAGTATCAAGTTACACGACTGCAACAAGATGAATTTGCTTATAACTCTCATCAAAAAGCTCACAACGCCAAAGCTAAGATGGCTCATGAAATTTTACCGATTGAAGTTAACGAAGAACAAATTACTACTGACCAATCGATTAGACCAACAACCACTTTGGAACAAATGGGTCAGTTGCGAACTGTTTTTGATAAGAAGGGTACTGTTACTGCTGGAAACTCTTCACCAATCAATGATGGAGCAGCTGCTTTGATTTTGATGCGAGAAAGTCGGGCTAAGGAATTAGGACTCAATTTTGTCGCCGAAGTGACCGGTTATACTGAGATTGGAATTGATCCTGATTATATGGGCTATGCTCCTTATTATGCAATCAATAAATATTTTGACCGTTACAAAACTAATTTAGCTGATTACGACTTATTTGAAGTTAATGAAGCTTTTGCCTCACAAGCAGTGGCAGTTAGTCGCGACCTTAAAATACCAACAGCTAAATTAAATATTTACGGTGGAGCAATTGCACTAGGACATCCATTGGGTGCCACTGGAACACGGATGATCGTCACCTTGATTAATTCGCTACAACAAGAAGGAAAAGAGTCTGGATTAGCCTCACTATGTATTGGCGGTGGGATGGCCATGGCTATGGGTATTAAACTCAGATGAAAATCTATGAAATGACTGATGAACAGAGAATAAAACTGCTACTTGATGGTGATTATATTAATTCCAAGCAGGCAGAATTATTAAAAAGTCGGAAGACAATTTCAACTGATTTGGCCGATAGTTTAAGTGAAAACCAAATCGGAAGTTTTAGTTTACCGTATGGTTTTGCAACTGATTTTTTGGTCGATGGCATAGATTATTTAATACCAATGGTAACTGAAGAACCATCAGTAATTGCAGCGGCTTCAAATGCTGCCAAACGTATCAAGAACAGTGGTGGCTTTAAAACTTTTCCTAGTTCACGAGTAGTTTATGGACAGATAGTTTTAGAAAATTTGAGTGAATTAGCCATTCTGAAGTTGGAACAACATAGTTCAGAAATCTTTGCTTTTGCTCAAAAAGCTCATCCTAGTTTGATCAAACGTGGTGGTGGGGTAGTTTCTTTGACCTTCAATCATTACGCTGATTTTTTTGAAATAGAGCTAGGGATTGATACTGTTGATGCAATGGGTGCTAATCTGGTCAATACAATTTTGGAACAGACTTCGCAGATGATTTCAAAATTTGTGACTGGGGATGTACTGTGCAGTATTTTATCGAATAGTGGTCAAGGTCAAGTGATTACTGTGGAAGCGGTAGTTGATTTTGATCAGTTACAGACTAAAACGATGGCTGGAGCTGAGGTTGCGAAGAGGATTGTTAAACTATCGACCTTCGCCAAAGAATCAGTTAAGCGGGCTATTACGCATAATAAAGGTATTATGAATGGTGTAGATGCCGTCCTTTTAGCTACTGGAAATGATTTTCGGGCTCAAGAAGCAGCAGCACACAGTTTCGCTTTTGAATCGGGGCAGTATCAGCCCTTTAGCGAATGGCATTTGGCTGATAATAAACTAGTTGGAACGTTAAAAATGCCAATTGAAATTGGCAGTGTAGGTGGAGCTATCAAAGCTTTACCAATGGCTCAACTTAGTTTGACCATCATGAAGATTCAAAATAGCAAACAACTACAATCAGTCATTGGTGCGGTTGGTTTGGCTAATAACCTATCAGCTTTACGAGCTTTAGTAACGACGGGGATTCAGGCTGGTCATATGGGCTTACAGAGTAAATCATTAGCTATTTCAGCAGGTGCTACGGGTACCGAAATTACACAGGTTGCTCAGAAATTAAATCAAACTAAAAATTATACAATTGAAAATGCACAAAATATTTTATTGGAGTTGAGAAGTAAATTATGAAGATAGGTATTGATAAGATAGGTTTTTATGTTCCTAAAGATTATATTGATATTGTTGAATTGGCTAAGGCCAGAAACGTTGATCCTGATAAATTTACCATTGGTATCGGTCAGGATAAACAGGCCGTACCACAACCTTATCAGGACGCTGTGACGATGGCTGCCAGTTCTGCCGATACTATTTTAACGGCAGCTGATAAGAAAGATTTGGGTTTGTTGATTGTTGGAACTGAAAGCAGTGTTGATGAATCTAAATCTACTGCAGCCTTTTTGATGGATCTGTTAGATTTACCAGAAGATATTCGGGCTTTTGAAATCAAGCAAGCCTGTTTCGGAGCCACAGCTGGACTGCAGACGGCGTATGATTTTATCAGTAACAATCCTGGGAAAAAGGCCTTGGTAATTGCTAGCGATATTGCCCGTTACGGTATTAAAACTCCAGGTGAAGTGACACAAGGTGCTGGTTCGGTAGCGATGTTGATCAGTCAAGATCCTCGGGTGTTAAAGCTAGATCACAAATCAGTTTATAAAACTCGTAATGTCGGTGATTTCTGGCGTCCTACTTTTTCTAAGACGGCTTTTGCTCGCGGAAAATTCTCAAATGAAATCTATGTGGATTTTTTTAAGACACTTTGGGAAAAATATCAAACTAAATATGATGTAACGGCCAACGATTTCTCAACAATGCTATTCCATATTCCCTATACGAAGATGGGAACTAAGGCTTTGAGAACTCTGGAGGGGACTGTTTCGGATGAAAAGTATGCTGAATTAACAGACCATTATCAAGAGAGCATCAAATTTAGTCGAGCTGTGGGTAATTTATATACAGGATCACTTTATTTGGGCCTATTATCTTATTTAGTCAATGGTGCTCAAGCGGGCGAAAAGATGCTGCTGTTTAGTTATGGTTCGGGTGCAGTTGGAGAATTGTATAGTGGTGAGATTCAACCAGGGTTTGAAGATGTGATCGATAAAGCTTCATTGCTCAAAATGCTTGATGATCGTCAAAAATTGAGTATATCTGAGTATGAGAAGCTGTATCAAATTGAGTATCAAGATGGGACAATCGTTGATTCAGCAAAGGTTGATGCAAAATTCTATTTGAGTGAAATCAAGGAAAACGAACGTCTTTATAAAAAATCAAAATAGAGTGTTGCAAACGCTTACAATCAATGATATATTATAGACGTGGTAAGGATGGAATGTCAGGAACCGTATTCCATAAGAATTTTGATTAAGAAAGTTTTATCGTTTCTAGGAGATGGTAGGATTAGTAGAGAGCAAATTAAATTTAGATTATGGTTCAACGGCATTTTAGGAACTAGCGATAAAAGTTAACATAAGATCGACAAGTTTAGGTAGTCGCACAAAATCTCAATACATATTTCGCTAGGATCCTTTAGTTGAACGAAATATACATATTCATATAGTAAGGTATGTTTTTCAAGTAGTAAGATTCATTTAGAGTTTAGATTCATTCTAACGTTGATGAAACTGCAATAAATTTCATCTTACCACTTATATCTAACTAGGGATTCTCCATGAGTGAGAATCCTTTTTTAGTGTCTTAAAAATGGATAAGAGCATGCTTTAATACTAAGAAATTGCGCATATTTTGCTACTAAAAAAAAATTTAAAATTTGAGAGTTAAATATTGTAAACGCTTACTGATGATGCTATATTATAGATGTGGTAAAGATGAAGTGTCAGGAACTGTAGCCCTAAAAAGATTTTGATTTATGAAAGTTTTATCTCTAATGGTAGGATTAGTACCAAAGCAAAGGAAAGTTTAGAGTCTGTACAGTTCAACGACATTCTTGGAACTAGCGACAAAAGTTAACATAAGATCGACCTAATTAAATAATTAGTCGCGCAAACTCAATACATGTTTCGCTAGGATCCATTAGTTGAACGAGTATTACATATTTACATAGTACGATATGTTTTTCAGTAGTAAGATTCATTTAAAGTTTAGATTCATTTTAACGTTGATGAAACTGCAGTAAATTTCATCTTACCACGCATATCTACTAAAAGGGGTCCCTCACAGCAGGGGCTCTTTTTTTGTACCTAGAAGTTTTTCTTAGTGCTATCCTTATAAAGATAAGGGAGAGAGCAGATGAAGAAAAGAGTTTCTATTTTTAAGTCATTTTTATATACGTTGCTGATCTATATTGTATTTAGTGTTATTGGCGGATTCTTAGGTCAGATAGTTTTCAAAATGAATGATTATACTATCTTGCAAGGAAGTATTGTTGGAATCGCTTTGTTAGTTTTTATGGGATATTTTTATAAAGTTGAATTATTTGGTAAAAAAAATCTCAAATTGGGATTTAGTGGTATTGGAGTAGGATTGATAGTCGCATTGCTGTTGAATCATGACGTTGGTTATTTATCTCAAAATATTCCTCATCTAGGCATGATTATAATCTCGTGTTTGAGAACGGGAATTTCTGAAGAAACAATATTTCGGGTTGTGGCAATTTTTCTAATTGGTAATATTTTTTATTATTCTAAAAATAGATTATATTTAGAAATTTATTTGAGCTCGATTGTTTTTGCACTGGCACATCTTTTAAATATTATTAGTAACAATCAAGCTTTTGATCAAACTGTTATTCAAGTTATCTATGCATTCTGTTTGGGGACAATCTTTGCCATTATTTATCTGGCTACTAAAAATATTTTGTATGCGATGGTTTTACATTTTTTGGTTGATTTGTTAGGCGGCTTGTTTAGTGCTTCAAACTTAACAAGTGTGTCAATTGATTTTCTGAATATGTTTTTATTGGTGATGGTAGTTCTGATAGCGGCTGCCTTTAATTGGTTAGTTTTGAAGAACAAATATAATGGGACCTTTGGCAATTAACCAAGGCTCTGTTTTTTTATAACATAATGAATAATTAGCGTATAATCATAGGAATACCGTTAAAGAGGGATTCTTATCAGGTGAGTTTAAAGGGAAAAAGATTATACGGATTGTTATTGGCGATTGTTTTCTATATATTCGTTAGTGATTTTGGAGCAGAAATTTTAAGTGAATTTATGTCTAAAAATCCAGGAGTTTTAACGGTGGCATTACTAGCAGGATTGCCAGCTGTGATAAGTTTATTTTTATTAAAGGATAACTTTAAAAGTGATTTCATGACAATCCGAAAACGTAAAAGACAATTATGGTTGATTCCAATTTACTTTGTATTAACGACAATCACGGCGTTAGTTCTTGGAAATATTTTTACAGCTAGTTCAACTAATCAAAGTGGATTAGAAAAGGTTACACAGTTAGAACCCTATAACATGATTGCTATGGTACTGGTGATGATTGTTTTTGGACCAATTATGGAAGAAATTATCATGCAATATTTTATTCAACGACTGCTCAAAAAAGGTCTATTGAATTTAAAAGTTAAGCCAGTTTGGGCCAGTATAATTGCAATAATTATTGCGACCATTGTTTTTATGTTATTTCATATGGATAATCTAAAAGATATTACTGATCTTTCAATACTTAGTTATGGTGATCTAATCTTCTTTGGAATTATTTATGAACGTAGTCATGAGAACTTGACATATGCAATTATTCTTCATGGATTAATGAATGTTTTGGCTTTTTTATCACTTATTTTTTAGAAATGGATTTCAAAGGTTGCCATAGTGCCAACAAATCAGTAAAAAAATAAACTAACTTAAATTTAAGTTAGTTTATTTTTTTACTGATTTTTAGTGTATAACGTTTGCATTTAAAAAAATATTCTTTTTATTGGATAAATAATTGTTTAAAATGTTCATTTTTCAGTATAAAATAAATCAACTTTTATGATAATTTTCAAGTTCTAATTTACATAAATTATTTTATCGCTTTTGAAATATAACCCTAAACTATTTTATATATAATTTTAATAATATTTTTTATACAGGATATTCTGTTTCAGGGGGCTTAGGATGATTTTCAAAAGATATGTAAGATTATTTATAGAGGGAATATTTTTAGTGACTTTTAACTTGGTTTGTTCGGCAACTCAAACAGTTGAAGCTCAAAATCAACAAAGTATTGGTGGGATTGATGATGGCATCGAGAATTGGACTCAAGCTGATCGTAGTCAAGTTGGTTATCTTGATATTGGTGGTGGTAAGAAATTAGGCTATACCTTTGGATTGGCACGGGACCATTATGGACGGGTTACTAATGGGGGAGATTCGACAATCACAAAGGATTCATACAATCCAAAACCGGATGAATATGGTGCTGGTGATGACGGAGTTGATTATAATAATATGTTCCGATCTAAAATAAATGTTTTTCTAAATGACAATAACATCGCTATCGGTTCAACTTATCAGGATAATTATTCCGATAGCGATGTTCGAGATACTTTGGCTCAAGATTCTGTTTCTAGAACATCACCTGATTTTTTGATTGCGCCACCTAATTCTCGTTCGAGAATTAATACTCTAGATTTTTCGTTATTATCGCAGATGACAAACAAAAAATATTACGTTGGATTTGATTCAAACAATAATAAAACTTTTAAAATTGTTGGTGATTTTGTTAGAAAACCGTTTTATAGGCAGGATAAGCATAAGATCTGGAATAAAATAAATAATGGTAATTATAATTTAACCGCAGAAATATTATTGCGACCATCACCAAATAATTCAGCGGTTGTTCAAAGGGAACTCTATTTACATAATTCATCAGGTGATAATCAGGAACTCAATGTTCTATTTGGTGAGGACACAATGCTTGGAACCAATGACGGAATACCTATTTATGATTTGGATGAAAAACAAGGTTTATATATCCAGGATTACCAAGGTAAATATCAATTAATGGTTTCCAATAATGTACCTGATGGATTTAAGCACTATAAGGCACAAGATTATAATTTTGATGGATACGATTCAAACGATGATGAAGATTATAATATTAATTACCACGAGGATAATGCTAACAATTGGGTTAAAGGATTTGACAATGGAGATCTAAATGGTAATGGTGATGAGCAATATAATTTTCGTTATGGTCAGCAATTGATTGATAGTACCGATACCTCATATATTTTAAGCTGGGGTCATACCGACTTGGCTAGTGGTCAAACATCCCATTATGTTTCGACGATGGGCGTAACTGCCAGTGGGTATGCAGTTCCCTACGTTAAAAAAACTTATACTAATGAAACTAGTCAAGATGGCAAAAATCATATCGGAGATCGGCTTAAATTCACTCTTAAGGCAAACAATAGTGGGATGAAGTCGAGTTGGCTCTATAAAAAACTTGTGGATAAGATGCCATCTGGTTTACAAATTGATCCGACGACAATCAGAATTTCGGATGATGATCGAACCGATAAGGTCATTTCAATGACCGATTATAATGACGATACGAAAACATTGACGGTACCAACCAATAGGTCATTAAAAGATGGACAGTCAGCAACAGTGACGTTTGAAGCTAACATAACTAATGATGCAGTTAAGAATTTAGATAATAATAGCAGCATAACCAATAAAGGGGAATTTACTGGGATAGACAACAGTGCCGAAGATTCTAAATCGGAGGATAAAAAATTCACTGATAGTTCAAGCATTCCCATTGAAGCTTCCGATTATGAACCAAATTTTACAAAGCAGGTAAGAAACCTTACTACAGATAAAAATAGTGCCTATATGAATAAGGTTGCTGCTAAACAAGATAATATTGTTGAATATAAAATTTCCTATAATGTTGGCTATAGTAAGAATTATCTATTAAGTGGTGCACAAATAACTGATAATTTACCTGAAGGGGTTGAGTTGACTAATGATCCTGTTGTTATTACAACACCTGATGGTAAAATCAGCCAAACTACAACACCGAATACGACTTTAGCTGAAATTAAACAAGGTGAGACCGAAACCATTGAATTTAAAGCCAAAGTTACTTCGCCCATTGCAGGGCAGGTCATCAATATGGCTAAACTGACGGGTGCTAACAAAAGTAATGGGCAAATGGTGGGTGATGCATTAACTAATGGAGCTGAAGTTGATACTGAAAATGTCGATGGGTTCGTTTCAGTACCTGATAAAATTGATTTTGGTCAATCTAATATGTATGGGAAAACAAAATTATTAAAGAATATCAGTACAGATGGCGAATTAATTGTTAGACATCCAGCGGCGAATAATTTTCGGGTCAATGTTTCGTATGATAATGATGATAACCGGAAGAAAATACAAACGGCTACCGGTGATACGTTGCCAACCGATGATACGGGCTTGATTTTTATTAAACAAAAATCAAAGGACAATAAAGTTGGTGAATGGAAGCCGTTATTAAAAGTAGGAACCTCAATTCAAAGTGAAGAATTCTCTGGTCATCAGGATTTAGTAAACTTGACTGATTTAGTTGGAGTCAATGATTGGCAATTGAAGGTTGATGCTAGAGCCAAAGCTGGTGCTTATAATGGGAAACTAACTTGGACCATGGTTGACTCTGTGCAATAGACAATCTGGTGAATTGGGTTATAAATATTTTATGAATTAATCGATAAGGATTAACCTTTTGATAAATACAAAATGATTTGTATTTCAATGTAGCTCTGAAGGTGAGCAAAGTGATTATGAGAAAAATTTTGATTATACCAATTATCGTTCTAGATTTGTATTTAATGGTTACGGCCGGTCCCATTGTTTCAGTAACAGCTTTTGTTATTGGCATGGTATTTCTATTTCACTATGTTTTTGAAATTGAAGATAAGGAAGAACAAAAAACAAACCATACAAAAAAGGATTGAATCCCTCACAGATTCAATCCTTTTATTTATCTCTATTTGATTTTAAATTAACCAAGAACTTGAACAGTAATGTTTTGACGACCAAATTGTAATGCCTCTGAATTAGGCATAGCAATATCTAATTGATTAGGATTGCTGTAAGCAAAGAGTCCTGTATCATTAACAACTCGATCATAAACCTTACCGTTACCGTCTGTGATTCTTAAATGTGTTCCCTTAGGGAATTTTGATAGGTTAGCGGCAACACCACTGTAACCCATGTCTGAACCTAAAACAGTTGGATCATAAGCTGTAGCAGACATTGTCAATGTTTCTTTAACATTGTCAGCTGAGATATAATCGCCCTTTACCCAACGGTTCATACCAACATCATACCAAGTAGTACCATTAGCATCAGTTTTGCTTTCGTAAACGTGGATCATACCACCACCATTAACGGAACCAGTATAGTTACCGTTAGGGGCGTCATAAACATTTACACCACCATTAGCTTTTACATACATGTCTTTATCTAAGGCAACAGCAGGTGCTTCATTTGAAGTATCAGTTGCAGCGACCCAAGCGTTAGTACCAACTTGGTAATACATGGCACCACCGACATTAGCAGACTTGTTGATTGCCCAACCAGTCTTATTAGCTAATCTGTTACCAGTATTACCCATGTTACCTTGGTCATCAGGTGCTGAATAAACTTGTGCTCCATTCGCATTTGTAACATAAACGACGCCGCTAGTAGCTGCCATCGAAACTGTAGCAGCATCAACAGTTTGTGCTTGAGCACTTACTCCGATGATTGCTAGTGTTGTTACTGTTAAAATAGATGCTACAAAATTTTTGATCTTCATATTAAAAGGATTCCCCCGAATTAAAAACGTATATTGTGTTACTAAATTTCTCGACAAGAAATAGCATATAACGTCTGGCAGGGGAAATGTTGAATATAACTTAACTGTAAATTAGTTATAACTGAACTGTAAAGTCAATGTAACCGAACTGAAATATAATTATATCAAAAAATACAAAATAATTTTAAATATATTTCTTTATTCCACTTAACATGTCATCTAAGTTGTTGACCATCAAACCATTCATCTTGATCAAACCAATTGTATAGTTGTTGATATATGAGAAAGGATTTTCACCGATTCCTTTTACGGCCTCAAGCTTTGCAGGGTTTTCAAAACCATGTTGACGAAGGTCAGTATAGACCCCAATAATAGGTATTTCTTTACCAAAGGCAACTCCAATTTCAGAAGCCACACCATCGTCCATTGTGTCACCATCCAAAATAGCGACGACTAAATCTGAAGAAAGCAGTTCTTTGTTGTCTTCTTGTGCGATTTTGATAGAGTCGGCATAGTTCATTTTATCGTTGATGTCACCATTTTCTTGGGGAAGATAGACTTCGATACTGCTGTCCATCTTTCTGATCTTATCGACTACGACTTCGTTAAACATACGATCAGCTAAAGCGAATAAACCATTGGCAAAATAGATTTTCATTTCAAATACCTCATTTTATTATTTGTTCTGTAATATTTTATCATGCTTAATCTAGATATAGGATATAACATTACTTAAATAAGAAATTATTCCAATTTTTGATAGAAAATTTTACCAATCAAGATAAACATTATATAAGATGTGGCTATACAATATGTCTATAAGATTCAAGGAGTAATAAACCTTTGCTTAGCGAGAAGATTTAGACCCAATAGAGTTATGAAATAGCAATATTAGTAATTCTGGGGACGGTCGCTTTATTGTGTTCTTTAGGGCTATCAACAAGTGAAGGGTATTTTGAGGATATTACGACTTTGGATCCTATAACCCCCTATAAAATCATATGAGATGATTAATTAAGCTTACCCTTCGAGTACAAGTATTGATTAATCCAACATATATAACAACAATATAACGTTAAAAAACCATAACACCCCTTGTTATGGTTTTTTGTTTCTACATATAAGTAGATAAATAAAAAGAGTTTAGCACATAACTGGTTTTGAATTTAAATATGCATCATAAACGTGGAACATAACATAGTTCTTTCCGCTCAAAACAAACAGGCATTAGTAATCGTATTTTGGTTCTTTACCAAGTGTGG
>NZ_JQCF01000003.1 GCF_001438805.1 Companilactobacillus kimchiensis | reverse complement strand
AAATGAGTGGTTACTTTTTCAGCAGCCTCCAAGGTACGCTGACCAAGTAGAATTTCACGGCTGACCCTATTGCCGATTTTTATTCCAGACTAATTAACTCTTTGATTGTTTGTTTCTATTAATAATTAATGAAAAATATATTTTCAACTCAAAAAGCCTATATTAACTGTTATTTCATTCAGTCAATATAGGCTTTTACTAGTTCTTAGAAAGATACATTAAAGTTGGTAATATAAAAATAGTTCTCAATTACACAATATAGAAATCAACCAACTAGCTCGGAGCAAGGAAGAAAAAATGGCTCAATAGCGACATTTTACTTATGCGGCGGTCTTTGCCGGATTAGTAAAAGGCCAAGCTTGAAGACTATTGTCAATGCCTTGTGCATTGATGATAGGCTCCAAGTTGTGCCCGCTATGTTCCAGCCGATTTTTTCTTCCTTGCGGAGAGCGGCATCATAATAACAGCTCTGTTAACTTACGCTCTAACTGACTAATCAGTCACCATTTGATTATGATAAAGTCCTGCATAAAAGCCATCTTCAGCTAACAAAGCCTCATGATCGCCTTGTTCAATAATTGCACCATCTTTAAGCACAATGATCTTGTCGGCATTCAAAATCGTCTTGAGTCGGTGAGCAATCACAAAACTAGTTCGACCTTGAATCACACGATCCATCGCTGCTTGAATTCTGGCTTCAGTAACTGTATCAACATTGGAAGTAGCTTCATCTAAAATCAATAATTGTGGACTGGTTAAAATAGTTCTAGCAATTGACATCAATTGCTTTTGACCAGCTGAAAAGACACTCTGTTCATCTGAAACTTTCGTCTCATAACCATCTGGCAAACTAATAATGAAATCATGGATATTGGCTTGTTTAGCGGCATCAATTACCCACTCCATGTCTGCATCAGGAGCACCATAACGAATGTTGTCAGCAATTGTTCCGGAAAATAGTTGCGGATCCTGCAAAACAATTCCCACATGTTCCCGTAATGCTTTCAATGAAAACTCACGAATATCAGTGCCATCAATTGTGATCGAACCACTGTCGACATCATAAAAACGATTCAACAAGTTCATAACCGTGGTTTTACCTGAGCCTGTAGGTCCAACTAAAGCCACCATTTCACCTTTATGCACATTGATCGATACCCCATGTAAAATTTCTTTGCCAGGTAAATAACTGAAATGAACATCTGAAATTTGTAATTCTTTTTTAATTCCAGTTAAGTCTTTGCCATTCTCAGGTTGAATTTCATCTGGTTGATTTCTAACTTCATCAACACGACGAGCTCCGGTGATTGCCAATTGGATCATCCCGTACAAACTAGTCAACGACATAATTGGTTGGTAATATTGTTGCGCATAATTAACGAAAACAACTACCAAGGCCAAGGCTGCCCCAGTTGATAAGGTTCCATTTAAGGCAAACCATGAACCAAAGAAGATAACAATCGATGTATTTAGCAAAGACATTCCTTGCATCAATGGATTCAAAATACCTGACCAAATTTGACCAGACATGGCTGATTTACGTACTTTTTGATTATGTTTCAAAAAGCCATTGATCGAATCTTTTTGTAATCCATTAGTGATGATCACTTTTTGTGAAGTAACTTGTTCATTGATATAACCGTTCAAGCTACCAATATCATCTTGTTGATGATTAACAGCTGCCCCAGCCTTTTTCATAACAATTGCGGCAATGACTAAGGCCACTGGCGTTGAAGACATGGTTACCCAGGCCATCGTCGTATTTTGAGCAAACATTACGATCAATAAACCAATAAATTGGGCTACAGAAAGAAAAATTTCGATCAAAGCTTGATTCAAGGCATTAAAAATATTATCCAAATCTGATGTATAACGTGCCAAAATATCCCCATCACTGTGTGAATCAAAATATTGCACTTGCATCCGTTGCATCTTGCGGAATAGTCCTACCCGCATGGTACCGGTAGAAAAAGCCGTAATTCTAGCTAAGATCATACTGGCAATAAACAAGGTTCCAGCATCGCCAAGATACAGCACCAGATAGATCCAGAGAGTTTTATGGAAATTTCCTAAACTAGCACTCGAACGAGTTGCAGCACTAGTCCATTTTTGTAAATAGGTCGTCAATTCGGAAACTGCTTGGCCAAGATAGGTCGGAGCAATAACGATACAGGCAGTTGAGATACCAATCAGTATGGCTGTCATTGTAAAGCCAAACCAATATCTTTTCAGATAGTGCCAATAATACTTGCTTGCATTCTTCAAATCGCTCATGACATTTCCCCCTCTCGCGCCTTTTGAGTCTGATAAATCTTTTGATAAACTTCATTATTTGCTACTAATTCTTTATGATTGCCGTTTCCAACAATTCGACCATCATCCATTACCAAAATTCGATCAGCTCGAACAATTGAAGAAATCTTTTCAGCAATTACAACTGTCGTGGTCGTCGTCAAATCCTTGTCCAAAGCTTCTTGAACTAGTTTTTCTGACTTAGCATCCAAGGCTGAAGTAGCATCATCCAAAATCAAGATCTTAGGTTCAGCAATAACTCCACGAGTGATCGACAAACGTTGTTTTTGTCCACCAGAGAAGTTCGACGACCGTTCCTCAACAGGTGCATCGTAAGTCATTGGTAACCGTTCAATAAATTCAGATGACTGAGCAATATTAGCGGCCCACTGCATTTGATTAACGGTTGCGTCTTCTTTTACTTGTCTTAGATTATCCGAAATTGTTCCCGAAAATAATGTCGAACGTTGAAGCACATAGGCTACCGTTTTACGTAATGATACTTCAGAAAGTTGGCAGACATCAGTCCCACCGACTTTGACAGTTCCAGAGTCTGGATCATACAAACGAGCAATCAATTGCGCCATGGTTGTTTTACCAGAACCAGTGGCCCCAACGATTCCCATCATTTCTCCAGCCTTAATTTTAAAACTAATATCCTTCAAAGTTGGTGAATCATCACCTGGATATGTAAAGGTCACATGATCAAATTCAATGTCACCTTCAACTGGATCTGAAGTTCCCTCAACATATTTCATGCTAGGTTCGGTATTCATTACTTCGCCAATTCTTCCTAAGGAAATATTAGCTCTGGAAGCCATAATCATTAGAAAACCACCATTAATAACTGCAAAAAGAATCTGCATCAAATACGAAATAAAACTAGTAATGGCAGCTAAATACGTTGGATGCACCGTTATATTCTGTCCGACTAAATAAACAGCAATCACAACTGCTATATTAGCGGTCAAAAAGAAAGCCGGCATCAAAATAGCAAAGTTATAACCAATTTTAGCGGTAACTTTAGTTAGCTTATCTGAAGCTTTTGAGAATTTAGAAATTTCATGAGGTTCCTGGACAAAAGATTTCACAACTCGAATTCCCATTAAATTTTCACGGGCAACTGTATTAACGTCTTCAATATCTTGTTGAGTTTCCGCAAAATAAATACTCATCTTCTGATATGAATACCAACTGACACCAAGAACAATTAGCATCATTCCAAGTAAAACCCACCATTGTTGTGGCATCGTCACCATCGCTAGAATAAATGCACCGATAAATAATAGTGGTATTCGGCTCACTTGTTGAAAACCAGCCATGACAATTTGTTGAATTTGATTAATATCATTGGTCATCCTAACTACTAAATTAGAAGCCGAAAATTCTTCGACATCCGCATAAGCAAAGGATTGCACTTTTCGATATAAATCTGCCCGCAAATCAGTAGCAACTCCAAGAGCAACATGAGCAGAATAAATCGTATTAATCACCCCGGCGATAATTCCAATTATTGCCAAACCAATCAAGATTATTCCTTGTTGAAAAATAACCGTTTTATTACCATCCAAAATTGCATTCATAATTACCTGCAATAGTCGCGGTTGCCAAAGTGTTGCAAAAACTAAAGCAATTACGGAAATAAGAGCAATATAAACATCTTTGCGATAGCGCTTAATATATGGCATTAATACTTTCATAATATTCCCCCTCACTTACGTTTCAATTGAGTAAAAAAAGGACAAGATTGACCAACTGTAGCTAGGCTACATGGCATCTTGTCCTGCCTGGATTATAAACAGGTCTTTAGTTAATAAATTGAAACGCTAATTGAATCGTACGCTGATTGATTATTTAATTCAAGCATCACAATTATAATCAGTGTTAAATCTTTCTCCAAAATCATTCAATCAAAAAAACCACCAAGTTAATTGTTTTAGTATCCCTACTTTCAATTAACTTGATGGTTTTTCTTAACGACAAGAATAGTCCATATTATCTGACATTATGATGCCGTTCTTTCTGATATTTGGTTAAAAATTCCGTCTTCCACAACAAAGTCGATTTGGCTGGAACGCAGTAGGACGACTTGAAGCCAATGAAAGTCACATTGTCTCCAAGTTCGACCTTATTCTAATCAATAAATTGCTAAAAATAATTTTACTGCTGAGCCAATCGGCTTTATTGTTCCAGACTAGATAACCGGTTACTTGTTATTAATTTAAAATAATGAGAAATTATTTTTAATCAATAAAATAATCAAAGTGCTACTTAGTCTGGAATAAAAATCGGCAATAGGGTCAGCCATGAAATTCTACTTGGTCAGCGTACTCTGCTGGCCTAGTAGAAGGCTCGATTTCAAAACAACTCCGAACTTGAGTTGGTTCGAAACGATGCCCATGGCGTTCCGCCCTATTGCCGATTTTTATGGAAGACGGAAAGTTAAGTGTGCTCTCTATTCTAGTCCTACGCGTTTAAAAATTTCATCAACGTGACGAAGGTGCCAGTGATAATCAAAGGCATCATCGAGGTCTTTATCAGACAACTTATCAGTTACACGTGAGTCATTTTCAAGCATAGTTCTGAAGTCTTTCTTTTCATCCCAAGCTTTAGCTGTCATTGGTTGCACAATGTCATAAGCTTGTTCACGAGAATAACCGGCTTCAACTAGTTTTAATAGAACACGTTGTGAGAAGATCAAACCGTGTGTTAGGTTCATATCTTCTAACATCTTGTCTGGGAAAACTGTCAAATCCTTAGTAATCTTAGTGAATCGTTTTAACATGTAATCCAACAATTCAGTTGTATCAGGAATAATAATTCTTTCCGCTGAACTGTGTGAAATATCACGTTCATGCCATAGTGGAACATCTTCCAAGGCTGTGAAAGCATGTCCTCTAATAACACGAGCCAAACCGGTCACATTTTCAGAACCGATGGGGTTACGTTTATGAGGCATGGCTGATGAACCTTTTTGCCCGGCCGCAAAATACTCTTCAGCTTCACGGACTTCGGTTCTTTGTAAATGACGAACTTCAAGGGCAAAACGTTCAATTGATGTGGCAATCAAAGCCATTGTTTGAACATATTCAGCATGAAGGTCACGAGGAAGCACTTGAGTTGAGATTTCTTGAGCGCGAATGCCCAACTTATCACAGACAAACTTTTCCACATCAGTAGGAACGTTAGCATAACTACCAACCGCACCACTGATTTTACCAGCTTCAACACCTTTAGCAGCATGGTCAAAACGTTCGATATCACGTTTGATTTCGGAATACCAATTAGCTAATACCAAACCAAAAGTTGTTGGTTCAGCATGCACCCCATGGGTTCTACCGATCATAACAGTATCTTTGTATAATAAAGCCTTTTGCTTAACTACTTCGAGAAATTCATTTAGATCTTCACGGATAATATCATTAGCTTGTTTCATCAAGTACCCATAGGCTGTGTCAACAACATCAGTTGATGTTAAGCCAAAGTGGACCCATTTTCTTTCAGGTCCTAGATAACGTGAAACATCTCTTGTAAAAGCAACTACGTCATGTTTAGTTTCTTTTTCGATTTCTGCAATCTCAGAAACATTAAACTTAGCGTTTTGAGCAATCAACTTAGCATCTTCAGCCGGGATTTCTCCTTCTTTGCTCCATCCTTCGACAGCGGCAATTTCTACTTCGAGCCAAGCTTGAAATCTGTTTTGGTCAGTCCAAATTGGTTTCATTTGTTCAGTTACATATCTATCAATCATGAATTATTCTACTCTCCAAATGTTAGTTGTTAAGATATCATTTTTTAATTCTTCGACGTCGTCTGAGAAAATTGAAATATAACCGACATCACGGTCGGCTTGATTCTTAGCTTTAAAACCTGTGTAATAGTTAAATTTCCATTGAGCCTTTTCCTGAAGTAAATCCAAACTCTGGGGCAAATTTCCCTCAATGATCTTCAAAGTTGCCGCATTCGACATGGGGAATATTTCAGGAATCGGCCAATCACAAATGGCTCTGATATGTAATTCAAATTGTGAAATTCCAGTGGCTTCTTGATAAACGTTTGCTGAATAATTGATGCCTGGGAAAATCCTTTTAACATACAAAACCCCGGATTGAGATAGAATAAATCCTATTCCGAAAATTCCCACATAATCAATATTTTCAGCTACCATCAAAGCAACACGCTGCATTTCAGCTTCTACATCGGGATCATTTTTCTTATAAATAAAAGAACTCATCAAATGGGTCCCATCATATATTTCCTGGATCATTGGAAAAGTATGAATTTTTTGATCCTTACTCTTGCTGACCATAATGGAATATTCCGTCTTAGTATCGATCCATGCCTCTAGAATATAGGTTCCATCTTGGAGTAACTTTTTAACCCGTTCCACATCATTATCATTGTAAAGAATATGACGTTTCAAAACGGTTTGATTCTTTTGAATTGGTTTTAAGATACATGGAAATCCAATTTCTTTAACTGCACTTTTGATATCATCAACCGTCACAATTGAAAAAAATGGAGGAACATTGATATTCAAATCATTTAAAAACGTTCGTTCGATATAACGATCCTGAACAATTGCTAACAAATCTGATCCTTGAGCCACATTAAAGCTGTCAGTTAATTGTTTTAAGAGACCACTATCAAAATTCTCATCCATATATAAAAGAAGGTCACTTCTATGGCCCAATTCACTTAGATTTTCGATGTCCTCTAACGTACCAACTAAGAAGCTATCCGCAGCTTGTGTCGCAATATCATTTTCCTCATCCGTTAATAGCATGGTCCGAAAGCCCATTCTCTTAGCTTCCAATTCAAGAATATATGTTTCGCTACCGCCACCAATTATGCCTAATGTTTTACCGGGCGCAATAAAAGTCATGATTCCACCTTCTCATTACTAATCGTCTTCTTCGCCAAAGACCACTTGTCCATTTTCAAAAGCTGTAATTCTAGCCAATGAGTATATTGGAGTACCTGTTTTGTCGATCATTTGTCTTCCCTTTTGGAAGGACTTTTCAATCACGATACCGATTCCAGCCAATTGAGCACCAGCATCATCGATAATTGTATTCAAACCATTAACAGCTTGACCATTAGCCAAAAAATCATCAATAATCAAAACTTTATCATCACTTGATAGATATTTCTTAGCAATACTAATATGGTTAGAAGTTTTCTTTGTAAATGAATAAACTTCTGACGAATAAAGATCATCACTCAATGTAACTGATTTGTGCTTTCTAGCGAACACAACTGGTACTTGGAATTTTAATCCTGTCATCACGGCGGGAGCAATACCTGAAGATTCAACGGTCAAAATCTTGTTGATACCAGCATCCTTAAAATGATTGTAAAATTCCTCGCCCATTCTTTCCATTAACATTGGGTCAATTTGATGGTTTAAAAAACTATCTACTTTAAGCACATCTTTGCCTAAAACTCGACCATCTTTTCTGATTCTCTCTTCTAGTTCCTTCATTACATTCTCCCTATTTTAATAGAATAATTAGAGTCTATCATACTTTGATTTTTACTTGATACCCTCATCGTACTTTTTCAGGTTATATTTCTGGATAATCCGAATAATCTTGGTTGTATAGCCTGGATCAGTCGCATATCCGTCAGTTTGTAAAGCCACTGCAGCCTCAATATAATCCTTCGATTGTAGAACTTGCTTGTATTGTTGCGAATTCCACGTCGTACCATTGACCAATAATTTAGTATGATCCTTCATTGACTCACGAAAATCCGAATAAACTCGGAAACGTCCATTGATAGTTATCCACTGACCATCAGTATATTCTTTGGTTTGCAAAACCTTCGTATTGGAAGGATCCTCACCTTTGATACCAAAATAATTATTATACTGGCTGGCCAAAGAACTAGTACCCCAGTTACTTTCCAGAATAGCTTGAGCAATCGTAATACTGGGTAGCACACTATACTCTCGACCTAAATCGACTGCATATGGTGCCACTTTTTTTACAAAAGCAGTGTGATCCTGTTGGACAACTTCAACTTGTGTTTCACTTTTATACTGAACATATCTCCTGTAACCAAAGAAACTGACTACAAACACAGCGATAATCGCTAGTAAAATATAAGTTGTATTATTCTTTTTATTTCGCTTGCGCCGATAATTTCGACCTGCTGTATATCTCTTCTTTTGTGGCAATTGATCTATCCTTTGTAGTTTATTAACTCTAATTATAGCCGATAACCTTGAATTTTTTATGATTTGAAAAATAAATTTAAGATTTGCTTAGGTTATCATTTTTCCAATCTAAATTGTCTTGGTTTTGAGTAATATACCCATAACATCAAAGCTAAAGCCTCTAAAACAGCGGAGAATAAGAAAATACTCTTGTAACCAGAAAAAGTAGCGATCCAAGCGGCTAACATTGGACCTAACACATTTCCAAAAGATTGTGCTGACTGATTATAACTGAAAACTCGTCCAAATATGGCATTGGGTACGTTTTGTACAGTTAAAACCTGTAATGATGGAATCAAGGCAGCATCTGAAATACCTAAAATAAATCGTAAAGCTACCAATTGCCAAATATTTTGAACAAAACTAGTTAAAATAAGACAAATAATTGCCGAAAATAAAAAAATCATCATACTACGCAAAGCTCCCAAGCGGTCAATCAGACTACCAACTACTCCTGCCATCAAGATTGTGGCAAATCCTGGAGCAGCGGAAACGATTCCTGTCATAATCACCAGTTCTTTGCCGCCTGAATCAAGCTCTCTGACCAGCAAGCTCAACATTGGTGTAATTGCATTGGTGGTGGCTTGAACCGCTAAGAGCGACCCAAACAAAGCCAAAAAGAACTTCCAACCGATCCGTTTCATTATTGGAAAAGCTAGTTGTAATTCTTTTTTTGTGATTGGAACAAAATTTTCTTTAACTCCTAACAAGGTTGTCAGAAAAACTATTGCCATCAAGAAACTAGTGACAAAAAAGGCCCCTCGATATCCAAACCAAGTTGCTAAGGCCCCCCCGACCAATGGTCCAATCAAGGTCCCCGTGATACTACCAGTTACCAATTTACTCATAACGCGTCCCTGAATCTTTTTTGGTGCCGAAACTGACATTAAGGCATTAGCATTATTGATATAGCCAGAAAAAGCCCCTTGAAGACAGCGAAATACCAATAGGAACCAGACGTTAGGTGATAATCCAATCAAAAAAATCGTTAAGGTCATCACTCCTGAAGCTCGTAAGCACATAAGTTTTCGACCCTTAAGATCAGCCAGTCTACCCCACAGTGGTGAAACGATAGCCTTACTTAGATAAGTTAAAGAAAAAGCCGCAGCCCCCAAAAGGTTTAGCTCGGCCTTATTAAAGTGTCCTAATGTATCAATAAATAAAACAATGAATGGTAAAGTCATTGCATTACCCATATCGGTAATTAAACTACCAAACCAAAGGATCTTAAAATTCTTTTTCCAGTTATCATTCTGCATAATTTATCCTTAAAATTAATTTCTAAGTCTTAATAATAAACTAGCAACGTGTATTTCTTGTAAATTTAAGGTAAAGATTTATATTTTTAGATACTAAAAAAGCTAACTCCTAAGAGTTAGCTTTTTCTTATCAAAGTTTAATAATTAAGCTTTGTTAACGTTT
The DNA here is from genome assembly GCF_001438805.1 of Companilactobacillus kimchiensis. Classification (GTDB taxonomy): domain Bacteria; phylum Bacillota; class Bacilli; order Lactobacillales; family Lactobacillaceae; genus Companilactobacillus; species Companilactobacillus kimchiensis. The sequence goes on along the minus strand of NZ_JQCF01000003.1, from coordinate 143,580 downwards.
GATGCTTGTGGTCCGCGATCGCTATCTTCGATATCGAAAGTAACTGCTTGGCCTTCTTCAAGAGTCTTGTATCCGTCGCCTTGAATTGCTGAGAAGTGAACAAATACGTCACTACCATCTTCGCGAGTAATAAAACCATAGCCTTTTTCTGCGTTAAACCATTTAACTGTTCCGTTTTCCATTAGAAAATCCTCCTGATAAATAAAAAAATTTTTTGTGCATTATTTCGTGGTACATCATGGAAGAAAGTCTAATGTTACAAAACATTCAAACCATTCGAACCATTCACCATTCAAAAATACATCTATAATATTAACATGCTTGACCAATTATTTCAATCTACTTTTACGTAAAGTTTCTTTTACAATCACTTAAATTTTGACATTTTTAACATAAGGGATAGAATTTTGCGCTCCCTGAGTTTGAACCGTAATAGATGATGCTTTGCTAGCAAATTTCATTGCTTCCTCGATATTACCTAAATCGGAATTCAGCGCTGAAGCTAAATACCCGATAAACGTATCACCAGCAGCTGTTGTATCAACAGTGTTAACCTTAAAAGCATTAACGAAACCATCCTCTTCACCAAGTGAATAAAAAGCTCCATTAGCGCCGACAGTTATTATAACATGCTTTACGCCCATTGTATGCAATTTCTTTGCAGCTTTTTTCATTGAGTCCAAATCCGTCACCTTAATTCCGGTAATAGCTTCGGCTTCAGTTTCGTTAGGAACAATGATATCACTGAGTTTCAAGAGTTCTTCAGGAATATTATTCTTGGCTGGTGCCGGGTTTAAAATCGTTAAAACTTTATTAGCTTTAGCAATTTTAAAGGCCTCAATTGAAGCCTCTAGGGGCGTTTCAAACTCAGTGATCAAACAATCAGCACTAGCAATTGTTTCTGAAGCATTTTTAATATCTTCAGTCGTAATTGTTTGGTTAGCACCACCATAAATCAAAATACTGTTTTGACCATTGTCATCTAAAAGAATATAAGCTTTACCAGTTCCGGCAGTTTCGTCCTCAGTTACATGTTCAATGTTCAAACCATCTTCCTTAAAAGTATCGATCATAAAGTCTGCTGCATGATCTTTACCTATCTTAGAAATAAATGCTGTTTCTGAACCAGCACGAACCGCAGCAATAGCTTGATTAGCACCCTTACCACCACCGGCAGTAGAACGATTGCTCATGGCCATGGTTTCACCAGGTAATGGTAACCGAGCAATATTTAAAATAGTATCAACGTTGATTGAACCTAGTACAACAATTTTCTTCATATTAAATTCCTCTTTAAAATACAACTCCACTTTCAAGCAAAATGTTTGAATATGGTGTTTCCTCACCTGTACGGATAAATGCTTTAGTATCACTCAAATCTTTTTTCATTTCTTCATGGGCAATAAATTCAATTGGAGTATCACCGACAATTTTTTTAATGGCAGCCAATTGTTCAGGATTTTGAATTTTGATTTCTTCAGCTAAATAAACTTTTTGAACTTGCAATTCACTCAAGACATTATCCAATACTTGAATAAAGCTTGGTAGTCCAGCTTCAACCGCCAAATCAATTTTTTCTGTATCTGAAGGAACTGGCATCCCAGCATCACCAATTCCAATAGTATCAAAGTGACCCATTTGGGCAATAACCCGTGATATATCTGAATTTATAACTCTCGTTTTTTTCATAAGAACTCTCACCTTTTCTGTAATCGTTTGCAAAATCAATACTAACATGCACCATTATCTAAGTAAATATTTTATCAATATCCAGTCAATCGTGGCAAGTATAGATTCTTATTGCACACAACGATGTTAAAATATATCCTTATAAGAGATATTCAAAAGAGGACAAACTATGACACGAACAGCAAAACTTAGTTTTTATTTCATATTATTCATCATCTTCGGTTTAATTGGTCTTTGGATGCCACTGCTTGGAGATGATCTACATTGGGGAACCTACTTTGGTAGTAATTATTTCCCACAAGGAATCTTTCTAAAATACGACGGTCGTTATCTAGGTGATCTTTTAGTTATTACCATGACTAAAGTACGCCCCATTGCCTTTCTGGCTTATGGAACTTTCATGACTACTATCGTTTATTTGATTCAAAAGATTAGAGAACAGATCAAGATGCCTAAATCAATCGGTTTAGTTTCAGCATCCCTAGCTACAGCCTTGATTTTATTGACTCCTAAAGTTATTTTTAAACAAATTTTAGGTTGGCACGCCGGCTTCGCTAATTACGTTCCTTCATTAGTCTTTCCGTTATTCATGCTCTACCTAGTTTTAAAAAATTATGATAACAAAGACGTTCACTATTATCGTACCAGCACCATCCTTATATTCTTCGCTGCCATTGCCGCTCAATTTTTTGCCGAACATATTACCATTTTAAATGTTTTCAATAGTATCCTAGTTTGGTTATTCTTGAGAAAACATTTTGGCAACCATTTTAAAAAAATTCTTAATTTAATTTTAATTGGTAATTTCATTGGAGCTTTTCTAATGTTTATCAATGGCGCTTATCTCAAGATTCTCTTCGGGACAGATTCTTATCGTTCAGTTAAGGGCTCCGCTACAGCCGACACAATGTTTAATTACATGAGAACTCAATTTTCAATGAAACACCTCTTATTATTAGGTGTTGCCACTTTAATTTTTACCGTAGCTGTAATTCTTTATACTCTAAGAATTAAAAATACCAAACAAAAAATTGCTAACTTCTCACTATTATTATCTGGTTTCGTCGTTATTGCACCATTCCTTGTCGTTTCACCATTCGGATCTAGATGTATGTTTGCTACTTACATGTTCTTCATCGCCATCTTTGCCATTAATTTCGATTTATTGTTAACAGCTTATGAGCGGTACATTTTACCGATTTTTATGTTGATTGCTATTGGACTTGGTATTAAAACCGATGCCGTTGCCCATAACTATGGCAAAACTTTCAATATGCAAATTCAATATTCTCAATATCAAAATACTGTTAACCGTAATACACAATATTTCCTTCAATATAAAGATACTAATTACATCTGGTTAACTGCTCCCATTCAAGATGATGGTAACTTCGCCGAATTATACGTCAAAGATGCTAACCGCAACAAGGTTCCCATCAATTATTACGATTGGACCGATGCAGCTAATAAAATCAAAAAGAACAAATACCAGACACATGATGAATATATGAAGGCTTTCGATAAACAAATCCTTCAAAAGGTTAAATTAATTCAAGCTAAAGAAAACAAGTAAAAAAACACTATATTATGTCTGACTCCACTAGGAATCATTCATTAATATAATGTTTTTTTTACTAAAATTATTAAAAGTAGGGTACTTCGTTAACTTATGATTTAATCAACTCGAACATATTCATTGGTAGAAACCCGTTCATAACGTTGACCATCAACTGTAATAATTCGATCAACTTTCCAAACAGTCCCCGCTGGTAATCCTCTGCTTAAAACCCGACCAGATGCATCGTAGAGTGCTGTATCAGCAGTGGCTCTACAAATAGTTGAAACTGGTTGATAAGTATTGGCATTCATTTCGCTGACCCATTCATCGGTAGCCACCCGATACATTTTAACGCCATTGATAATGGCGCAACCATCAGTAAACCAATCACTACCGGCTGGTAACGTTGCTCCTAAGCTTTTCCCTTGAGAATCATAAAGATCAGCTTTCCCAACAATATTAACATTAGTTTTGACAGCCACTGGGGTAAAGGCAATTGAACTACTTGCTGGTAGATATTCATCTGGTGCAATTTCATAATAATCAGCACCAGCGATAGTCACGATTCGACTGTATTTCCACTCACTGTTAACAGAAACACCAAAGCCCAAACTATCACCATAAGCATTCACTAATCCAGTATAACCAAAGCCAAGAGATCTGATCACACCTGGTGTGGATGATTTAGTAATATTATAATCACTTGCCAAAACAAATTGTTTATAACCTACTAGATAATAGAGTTTGCCTTTGATCATTGTTGTTCCTTCAACACCCATATCAGCCAAAAGTGCATCTTTACCTGTCGAAGTAACATTGATGTAATGAATTTTAACCAGCTCTCTGGATTTAGGTGTAATCGTAATTGGTTTGATTGGTTTAACGGTAATTCCAGTTGTAGAAGAACTGCTGCTGTGATTACTACTACTACTCTTGGCGATAGGATCTTTAGTATAAGTCAAAGTGATCACTTGTGGATCTTGAGTATAGGCACCCTTTAGACCAACAGCTGCTCCCTTCAGCGTATAACCAGCAACTGTACTGTCAGCTGTTAAGTCAAAACTGTCACCGATATTAACACCATTGACTATCTTAGTCATAGCCACTCCATTAGCCATGATTGGTTTGCCATTAGCATCGACGTAATCAATCGTAACATTGGGATGATCTTGCCAAATTAGTGGTTGACCATGAACCGTGATGTTGATAAAAACAGATTTATTATAGTATTTGAGTGTTATCGCGTTAGGATCATAACCATAAGTAAAACCAGCATCACCATAAGTCAAAACTTTAGCATTGGGGTCAGCACCGACTAATTTATATTGATCATTACCCAAATTAATTAAGTTATTATTGGCCAACTTATCTGCTGGTACGGTACTTGAGAAGTGATATCCCGCTGCCAAATCATCGCCATCAATTCCAGTCACTGGTTGTGAAGTAAAAGTAATTGGCTGACCTTTGACGGCATAAATTGGAATTGAACTGTAAACACCACCGTTATTATTAAAGTTCAAGTCAGCAGTCCGATTAACGTCCTTTAATGGAGAATAATCGCTAATAGCATTACCATTAAACATGATAGCGTTATATTGTTGACCATTATTAGTGTAGTCGATCAGCCAAGGCGCTAAAGTCTTCAACTCAGAATTATTAATTCCGTTATAATTATTGTCACCGTAGAGAATAACTGCACCATAAGATGGAACCTGTAATTTGGTGATTTGTTCAGCTGAAATTTCCTTAGCATTCGGATTACTAAAGTTACCAACCAATTCCAAACCATTGAACTTTATTCCGTTCAAAGGGGTCAAATCCGGATTAGCCTTGGTATCAGAACCCAATCTAGCGGTAAAGCTAATCATATCCTTTGGCAATAAGCGCATATATTGAATACCATTTAGACTTTCGATTGGTGCCATTGTTATTTCAGAAAGACCCTTTTGACTGGGAGTTTGCCATTCATTTAGGGTTAGTGAATCAGCTAGATGGTAATTTCTAATATCGCCAACAGTTACATCAGATCCTGCTTTGATACCCAGAGCATCTTTGACCATACCACCCAGAACTGGATCAGTGAAACTAACAACTGAGCTATCCGTTAAATTGGCTGGTAACTCATAAGAGTCCGTTGGTGTAGTTGATGTAGTTGTGCCCGCAGCCGTATTATCAGTGGGAGTTTGAGTCGGAATACTTGAAGCTGGCAGCGATAAACCACTACTAGAATTCGACGTTGGTATCGTTGCGGTAGTTGTTGCACTTGTTGTTGGACTTGCTACTGCACTTGCTGTTGCACTCATTGACGTACTTGTTGTTGCGGCTGTTACTGAACTTGGAGCCGTACTTGTTGCCATCGTAGTTGGCGTTGGTTGTTTAACTGCCACTGATGTTGGTTGTTTGATTGTTGCTGACGTAGTATCACTACTGCTGGTATCAATTGGTACAACAGCTACTTTACTAGTCGGAACCGTTGCAGTTGCTTTTATCGGAATAGTAGTTGGAGCAATAACCGACGTTGTTTTAACGGTGGAACTTGAGCCAGTTGTCATAGCACTCGGTGAAGCCGATAATGATGTAGCAATTGGATCAGTTCTAGTTGTTTCTGGCTTCGAAGTTGATGAACCCGAAGGACTAGTTTGGGTAGTAGTAGCTGTTGTGGTAGCAGCAGCTTTTACCGATTGTCCAGAAACAGCGGTCAAAATCATTGTTGAAAATAATGTAGCCCCTAAATAAACTTGTCTTTTATCAATTAACATATTAATCACTCTTTTCTTTATTTCTAAAGATGATTTTAAATCACAATTTTATGTATACCAAAAATATGAAGCACAGTATATTTGATTATATTTGTTGTAATATCAGCATTAGTACGCAATTGTTCCGTTTTACGAACATATAGACCATTTGTATTAGACGAAATTTGTCACGATGATTTTTATATCACAAATAAAAAAGTTGTAATTATTATTTTTCATAATAATTACAATTTTTTTGATATTTATTTACTATCTAACATCATCGATATAGTCTCTAACGAATTCATCGGTTGAAACACGATAGAAGTGTTCTCCTGAACTATTTTCGACCACTTCATCAACTTTCCAAGCAGTACCTGCAGGAAGCTTTCTAGTCAAAAGATTACCGTTGATATCATATAAAGGTGTTGTTAAAGTTGCATGATACTCTGACGCAACTGGTTCATAACTAGCAACATTCCCATTACTGATCCATTCATCAGTGGCCACCCGATACATTTTGACACCATTGATAATGGCACAGCCATCTGTGGCCCATCTACTACCTCTGGCAAGAGCTGTCCCTAAACTTTGACCTTTCGCATCATAAAGTACAGCTTGTGAATTTACTACCACATCTGTCCTAGTGCTAACAGGAATAAATTTAACCCCACTAGCAACCGGCACAAATTCATCAGTTGACACTTGATAATAATCATTGCCATCAATAGCCACAATTTTACTATATTTCCAAGCCGTGTTAGGTGCCAAGGTACTAATTACTGGTTTACCTTCAGCATTGACCATCCCTGTAGCTGTATCAAAGATTCTCACAATTCCCGTCTCAGAAGAGATAACAGTATTAAACTTTGTACCCGTCTTAGCTATCACACCGGTATTACTACCAGTTTTTGATTTAGTAGGAGTCGTAGTAGGTTTAGTTGCCGGAATAGCACTATAAGTTAAATCAATTACTTGTGGATTTTCAGTATAAGTTCCTTTTAATGAAGTAATCGGACTAATTAAGTTATAACCGACTACTTTACTATCAGCCGTTAAGTCAAAGGAATCACCAATTTTTGCACCATCAAATTCCTTTGTCATTGAAACACCATCTGCTTGAAGTGGAGTCCCATTAGTATTTAGATAATTGATTATCACGCTAGGAGCTTTTTGCCAAATAATTGGTTGAGCATTAATTCCAAAGTATTCTAATTCATTGGTTCCATAATCTTTCATCAAAGTTGCATCACTATTGGAACTGCTCATAAACCCTAGATCACCATAAGTTAGATTATTAGCAGTGTAATCAGGTTGGGCAATTTCATATTTATCATTTCCTAAGTTTTCAAGATTATCATCAGCTATCTCAGCTGGTGCAACTGTGCCAGTAAAGTGATAAGTATCTGCCAAATCCTCACCATCTAAACCCTTAAATGGTTGAGCTGTAAAGGTTAATGGTTGTCCGGTAATACCATAAGCTGGTGTCGTATCATAATTACCGTCATTAAATGAAATAACCGATACACCAGAGCTAGGATTTATTCCACTCAATGGTGAAAAATCAGTAACCGAGGCATAATTCAATTCAATTTCTTTACCTTGTTGAGAATTATTAGCAAAACTCGTTAACCATGGTCCAAGTTCCTTTAATTCTGAATTATTAACTCCAGAATAAGGATAAACACTCGTATCTCCATTTAATTCAACTAAAGTAGCATTAGTAGTTTTCAATTTAGCAACTTGATTGGCATCGATTTCCTTGTATTTGGAATCACTAAAATTACCATTAATTTTTAAATGTACCAAATTCAAGTTATCCAACGGCGTTAAATTTGGATTGGATTTTGCATCAGAGGCAATCTTAGCCTCAAAGTAAACTTGAGTTTTAGCAGGTAAAAGTTGTAAATATTGTAAACCATCCAAACTTTCTACTGGCTTAGCTTGTTGATCACCCATCGAACTAATTGCCGGATTTAAATTTGCTTGATATTCCGTTTCATTAATATCCAATATCGGTGCAGTATAAGATTTGATATCGCCTACGGTAAGATCCGTACCTGGTTTCAAATTAAAGTCCATTTTAGTTGCACCCTCAAGCAATGGATCAGTAAAAGGAACCACTGTACTGTCAGTAACATCACTAGGAATTGTATAAGAATTTGTGGTGGTTGTTACTGGAGTAGTCGTCGCCGTGGTCGAACTAGATGGACTTACTGTTGTAGCACTTGTTGTGCTTGGAGCAGTGGTTACTGTCGATGTCTTTGAACTGGTTGTTGGAGTCGTATTTGTAGTTGTAACTGGATTAGCAGTTACACTTGATCCAGTCGTTACTGCTGTGGTACCAGTTGTGCCCGTCCCCACGGTAGCTGAAGTACCTGTTGCGGCACTGTCTGGTTTCGACGTTTCTACTGTCGTCATTGGTGCAACTGCTTTAACGGTTTTAGTGTTGGTTGATATCGGTGCGGATGGGATCGAACTCGTTTTACTTGTTGCTGTCTTTGTCGCTGAAGTTAAGCTTGTTGTATCGTCTGTCGTATCGGCCTTAACAGCTTGATTAGTTGATAATGTTGCTAAAATCATTGAAGAAAATAACGTTACGCCTAAATAAAGGCTTCTTTTATTCATAAACATATGAATCGCTCTTCTTTCTTTTCAACATTAATGTTAGGTCGATAAATAATATATACCAAATAAATAGTATTAATTATATCAAAGCCATAAACAGCCTTTATACCAGTCATATCAAGGCTTTGTATTTTATCATTTCTTTTCTATACCACTTGTATAAATTGGATGGATTTTATAATAACCATTCGCAAATTTAATTATAAAAAAAGATACGAAATAAATTAACTTCTTTATTTCGTACCTTTTCTTCTTTTATCATATTATTTACTATTAAGACATTATCGAGAAACTATACCAAAGACAAATTATAGGCAATCAAAGCCTTGACTTAGGTTCTTCATTAATGTATACCATTCATATGGAATATAAATATATTTAAGCCATTTTATCAACATTTATTTGATGAAATACCGTGAGTTTCATTTTATTCCACTTTTCGAAAAGGCATCTTACGAAAACTGAACAACAATCTAACCAAAATGATAGTAAACTACGAATTGTATTAAGGATTGACCTCCGATATATCAAATAACTTTTAAGTGCATTTGGCAGTGTACATAAAAATTGATATGTATATAAAATAAAAAAGATATTCGCGGTCGGCATACCACAAATATCTTTAAGAGATTAATAATTCACACACGGTATTAAAATAAAATTTAAGTAAATTAAATTGTAGCACTAAATGATTGTTCAACGACATCGTACATGGCAACGTACTCGTCAGGAGCAATTCTTAAAAATGGAACAGGATTAGACGTATTTATTTCAGTATCTGTAGCCCACTTGCTACCAGATTCGATTGATACGTTATTTTTTTGCACTAAATTATGATCGTAAACATTAACAGGTTTATCAGCACCGTCAATTGATTGAACTTTAATGATCATTCGACGGTTTTTGTATGCAAAGCTATCTTTACTACTTAAAAATTGATTAGGTGATACTTGAAAATACTTAGTTCCATTAATACTTTCAGTCTTAGCAACTTGCCAAGTACTGTCTTTTTGAAGAGCAACGTTAGTTCTAGTACCATTTTGATCATACAATGGTGCTTGATCTGAACTTACTTGAGCATAATTCCCCTTTTGAGTAACTGATTGGGCATTTACATCAGTTACAGTAGTTGAAGCAGCAGTTAAAGCACTTCCGGTACCTAACAAAGCACAGACTAAAAATAGAATAGATTTTTTCATCATTCTCGACCTCGATATAATTTTTTACTTTTATTCCCCTATGCAACTATTTTTTGGCAGAAAAATAGTGTACACAAAAATTGATATGTATATAAAATATAGTTCTTTAATAAATCCACACGGTTTGCTCATATAATTTTGGCATAATTATAAGCAACTTCATAGTACAAGGTATTGGCCGTGATTACAACTTATATTTGTCAAAAAACAGATATTTTTTTATTAAATTTTTTATATATATTATATATATAAAACTAAAAGTTGCTACACCCCTTGATACTATCTACTTTTGTAGATATTGGGTTTTAAAAATATAAAAAAAGAGTTATCTTGATAGACAACTCCCTTTAAAAACTAGTATCTTTCTGTAAATGATTGCTGGATCACGTACCACATACCCACATATTCATCAGTGGCTACTCGAACGAAAGGCATTCCGTCTGGTGTAGTAATAACGCGATCAGAATACCAATAAGTCCCTGGTGCCAGAGCAACTTCGGAACTTTCGACAAATTTATGATTATACACTGGGACATCTGCATCCGTTGTTACTTTAATAACTTCTGGTCTATCACGATACATATAGCTATCGTTGGAACTTAAAAATTCATCGCCAGATACTTGGTAATAATCAGTTCCCTTTATATCAAGTGTCTCGCCAAGATACCAATCACTATTCTCTGGCTCTGATTTACCTAAAGCTTTTCCTGAAGAATTATATAGTTCTGCAGAACGTGCACTCACATCAACAAAATATCCACTAGTTACAGATTCAGCCTTGACACTTTGGGTAGGTAGAAATGAAAATCCAATGCCTAGTAGGATAGTTAAAAACACTACTAAAATTTTTCTTTTCATTTTTTATACTTCCTTAGTCTCCTTAGACTATTTAAAGTATAATATGTTTAAACAAGTACAACAATTTTACTGCCCATTCATATAATTATAAAAAAAATCATCAGATGACATATCTGATGATTTTTTTATTAATTTTTATCCATGCTATCTAACAGAGTTTCGTTTTTATTAGCTTTAGCCAAATAATAAGCTAAATTATAATAATCCTGATATTCTGATTTTTTCTCAACATCATCTTTAATTGAAACTGCAGCCGATAGATTAAGTTCATCCAAGAAATAAGAAGTATTTCTTTTTTGAGCAAATCTTAAACCACATTGGCTGAAATCATATGACCTCTTATACAACTTCATGCTATTAAAAGATTCAGCAAGGGTTTTACAAATAAATAGAACTTCTAAATCATTTGCATTAGGGATTTTAGAATCTTCGTCGACTGAGTCATTGATCATTTGGAAGTAATATTGGGCACGATCATTATGTGATTGTCCCAAGTAATTGAGTCCCTTGAACAAATATGATAACAATGTATAAATATCATCATTAGCAGACTTAGTATACTGTAAAACTTTATCCAAGTTAAACAGTGAGACATCAAAATCACCTTTCAAATAATCCATTGCACCCTTAATTAATTCATACTGTTTCATGTCATTGTCGGTTAATTTTCCCTTCAACGTTGACAATCTATCTTCTACTTCAGCAATACTCTTTAGTAGAACATCATGCTCAATCGCATCTAGAATACTTTCATCTTTGGCAGATGATCCATTTGAAAAATCACTAAAAATATCATTTAATGTTAAATCTAGCTTCAAACAAATCTTGATTAAAATATTCACTGTTGGTGCGGTATTATGCTTTTCGATTTTACTAATAGTATTTTGAGTACAAATATCATTGGCTAACTCAATCTGAGTCAAATTCATTTCTCGTCTTTTATTATAAATAATAGATCCAAGAAACAATGGCAACACACTCCTATCTATCGTTATGACATTTATCAATAATACTATACCACCACATTAATATATGTATGCATTTTTATAATAAATAATTAATACAAAATACATATATTTTTTTATTAATAATGACTGAGGCACAAAAAAAAGCAGCTGAACAAATGTCCAACTACTTTAGTGATGCGGGTAAGAAGATTCGAACTTCCACGGAGGAAACCCTCCACAAGATCCTTAGTCTTGCGCGTCTGCCAGTTCCGCCATACCCGCATGCACTTATTACTATACACATAACTCAAAAAATTATCAAGCTGAAATGGATATATCTTTAACATACCTCAATTTGCCGTGGCATTTACCACAAACGTAACGTTTAGTGTTAATTCGCTTAACTCGCCGGTAAATTGTCTGACAATTACTACATTCATAAATATGGTAGGTCTTATTTTTCACGTTACTTCTTATCGGCGAATAACGTAGCCCTCCGACTTGTTGCAATAAAACCTTAAAAGTTCGATCTCTATGCTGTGCAGGTAGACCATCATTATATAAATGATAATGACATAATTCATGTTTAATAACGCCCACAAGCATTTCATATCCAAACTGCTGATAAATTTTGGGATTAATATCAATATGTCGATCATTTAAATGAAAACGTCCACCAGTGGTTTTTAACCGTGCATTAAAATACGCCTGGTGAATAAAAGGCTTCCCAAAATATTCTTGGGAAACCTTTTTTATTAGCTCCGTTAACTCTTGATCAGTCATCTTAAGCTAAGTCAGTCAACTTTTGGATCAATTTTGAAAATTTATCCATATATTCGTCCTGTTTCTTTTCAGCTGCATCGAAAGCTTGACGATCAACCTTTTTATCATCACCAATACTTGCAGTCATTTCAGTACAACCAGCCACGTAGTTTTTGAAAGCTGAAACTAGCGAAATATGTGTTCCCATCAATCTTGCGGGTGCCTTACCCTTTTCAAGTTTAGCTAAAACATCTTGATAGTTACTTGTTCCAGTTGTGAAATCTTTTTGGATTTTTGTATAAGCCACGTCATCCAACTTATCAACCTTACTACGATCAAGTGCATCACGTAATTTTTCGAATTCTGGGTTCAACTTATCTTGTTCTTCTTGAATTGATTGAACAGTATTGTTAATCAATTGACCATATTGCATAGCCTTTTTTTGTGCGGCATTCATAATAATTACCTCTTATTTTCTTCTTGTGTTTTTTCAGTATAAATATCTTTTTCAATGGTAAATCTAGGGCGTTGTTTGACTTCGCTGAAAATTTTCCCAACGTATTCACCAATCACACTAATACTAATTAATTGTACACCACCAAGTGCCCAAATGGATATCATTAGTGACGACCAACCATCCACAACATTCCCATTGATTTTTTGAACAAAACTATAAATCAACAATAAAATACTAATTAAAACAATAAAAAATCCTAATCCCATAATTAATTTAATAGGAACAATTGAAAATGACGTAATTCCATCCATAGCAAACTTTACCATCTTGCGTAAAGGATACTTGGATTCACCTGCAAAACGTTCTTTTCTTGCGTAATATACTTTAGCCGATTTAAATCCAACTAACGGAACAATTCCACGTAAAAATAAATTACGTTCACGATAACTCAAGAGAACTTCACAAGCTCGTTGACTCAATAGCCGATAATCAGCAGAATCAGGTACCAATTTAACACCTAAAAAGCCCATAAATTTATAAAACAGTTCTGCCGTTCCACGTTTAAAAGCTGTATCAGTATCCCTATTATTTCTGACTCCATAAACGACCTCGGCACCTTTGAGATACTCATCTACCATTTTAGGAATGGCATTTACATCATCTTGTAAATCGGCATCTATCGTTATAACGGCATCAGAATCCTTAGAAGCTGAAGTTACGCCAGCCAACAGTGCACCTTGATGTCCAAAATTACGACTCAGTTTAACCCCTGATACTACGGTGTATGACTGGGAAAACTCGGTAATTAATTGCCACGTTTTATCTTTACTACCATCATCCACATAGACGATCTTACTAGTTTCAGAAATCTTCTTAGTCTTGATCAGTTCATCAACGATTCCAGTCAATTGTTTGGTCGTTTCATGTAGGACTTCTTCTTCATTATAACATGGAACGACGATACTTAATTTAAATAAATCAGACATCTGTTTTCTCCCATTTTAATCTAGCCCATTCAAAAATACTGTATAATCCTAAACCACCTAAAATTGCAATGATGGGCAAAAATTCCAGACGATAACGTCCCTGAACTTCAATCAACAATTGTACAACGGCATACGCTAGCATTGGTAAAATCAATAAAAACAACTTATTATCGGTTTTATTTTTCAATAGTTTCACTGAACCAATCCATGAGAAAATAATTAACATAATTGTTCCCATATAGCCTAACAATTTGGCAAAGTTGCTTACCTTCAGAGAATGTTTGGTCTCAAAACCTGTGAAATCAATTGCAGTCGAACGACCGGCCCACATGGTTGCATTCTTATTCCAAAATAAATTGAACCAACCATGAGTAGCATTTAAATTACTAATATTCTCATGAATTATCTCGTGCTCTTTCGTACTCATCTTAGAGCGACTATCTTTAAGATCAAAGCGGTTGACCATCTGTTGATCGTAGGAACCACTGGAATTAGCGTCCAAACCTACAACAAATTTCCATTCTGAATCACGATTAGTCAAACCATATGAATTTAAACCAGAATTTTTGATTGCCATTCCGGAGGCCGAAAAAATAATTTGATAAATTATCAACGTAATCAATATTTTACCGATACCGGCAAAATTAAGTTTACCTTTAGTAATGAACAGATAAAGCAAAGCATAGACCACAATCCCTGCAATAATCACTGGTCCAATTGGTCGCACAATACTTCCAATTGCTAGTGTTACTCCGGCCATCACATAAGTCCAATATTTATCTTGCATCAAGAGATAAAAGGTTAGTAAAAACAACATCATCCCGAGATATTGATTATCAGCCTGACTGTTTAGAGCAAACCAATCCAGATCAATCATCAAGACGAAGACCGTCAAACGCGCCAACTTAACTTTATTAAAAATTTGCATCGATAATAAATATGTTAAATATAAAATCAAAACTTGATAGACAACATTTAGCAATTGCAGTGCCATAATATGATGACCAAAGATCTTCACCACCGTCATAACGTAAACCAAAAATCCTGTCTGATAAGCCCATTTGGCAAAATAATCATTATCATAAGTGAAAATTTCTTTTCCAGCTAAAGCTTTTGGCGCCGTTCTCCAAAAAGCTTTGAAGTCACTGACTTGGGTTGATGGAACTAACTTCAACCAAATAATTGCTACAATCGCGAATACCAGCAACAGACTGATCAAAATCAAATGGTTCAAATTCGGATCATTGTCCCGAATCTGATACAAAAAATAGCCAATTCCTAATACAAAAATAATTGCACAAAGAAAAACCAGTATGGCTAATACTGGTTCTATCTTTAAATAATTAACTGTGTAAAATTGTACCATCTGTATTAAAACTACAGACGTAAAGATCACAAGACAGGCAATAATTAATTTACTGATGACACTTTGAAATTTACTTAGCATGTTACTCCTTCACGTCTGCTAATTTTTATGGTTCTTTAGAAAGAGACTAAGTTTTGACAGACATTTAGCGATATTCTCCATGCTGGCAGCGTAACTGAATCTTAAATGTCCTTCACCACCGATGCCGAAGAAACTACCAGGTAAAATTGCTAGATGTTCTTCCTCTAATAACTCATTAGCAAATTTGACATCATCTTGTTCAAATCCTTCTGGAATTTTAGCAAACAGGTAAAAGGCTCCATCAGGGGTTGGACAATCAAAGCCCATCTCCTTAAGTCCTTCATATAAAGCATCACGTCGTGATTGATATTGCTCTCTCATTATCGCTGGGTCATCATAACCATTCGTATATGCCTCAAGTGCAGCATATTGAGTAATGGATGTAATTGATGTCGTAGCCAGCTCATGGATCTTATTGATCTGAGAAATAACTGCCGCTGGTCCGCAGACAACACCAAAACGCCAACCAGTCATCGCATGTGATTTAGATAATCCGTTCATAAGAATCGTTTGTTCAGGTAAAATATTACCAAAAGAAACATGCTTAAAATTATAAGTTAATTCACTATAAATTTCGTCACTGATAACAAAAATGTCATGTTTCCTCAAAACATTTGCTAAAGCTTCCAATTCTGCTCCGGTATAACTAACACCAGTAGGATTGCTAGGGAAATTCAATAAAAAGATTTTAATACGTGGATTAGTTCTGATAGCCTCTGCTAACATCTCTGGCGTAACTTTAAAGTTGGTCTTTGATGTATCCAAATATACTGGTGCAGCACCATTAAAATCAGCATCTGGTCCATAGATCGTAAACGCTGGTGAAGGAATTAAAACCTCATCTCCGTCCTGCAAAATTGCATTGAAAGCAGAGAAAACACCTTCCGTAACACCAGTTGTAGCAACTATCTGTGTCTTGGGATCATAGTTCAAATCATATTTATCATGTAAATAATTTGCAACGGCACTCAAAAGTTCATGGTTACCTTCAGGAACTGTGTAGTGTGTATGATTGTTCTCAATTGCTCTGATGGCAGCTTGCTTGATGTGTTCAGGGGTATGGAAATTAGGTTCTCCAACAGTCATATTGACCGCACCCGGAATACTTTTAGCCCGTGCATTGAACTTAAATATCTCCTGTTGCTTAATTGCAACAACAGATGGTTTCATAAGGGAGATTAAATCACTTTTCACTGTTAAACACCTCTTTTAAAAGATTACAAGTTCATTCTAACATACGACATTTTGTAAAAAAAAAGACATTCAAAAAATTTGAATGTCCAAATACGAATTATTTGTCAAATACTGTATAAGGGGAACGACGTTTGTGGGCTGTCTTCTTATACCAATTCTCAATTATTTCAGCATTTTCAGGCTTGATATCATGACCCTCTAAATAATCATCAATATCTTTATATGATACTCCCAGAGCTTTCTCGTCAGGAAGACTTGGACGATCTTCCTCCAAATCAGCTGTAGGAATTTTTTCATAAAGATTTTTAGGTGCCTCAAGTTTGGCCAGCATTGCCTTTCCTTGGCGTTTATCCAAGCGGAATAACGGCGTTACATCAGCAGCCCCATCACCAAACTTTGTATAGAATCCGGTAATATTTTCAGCTGCGTGATCAGTTCCAACCACAACACCCTGATTATCACCTGCAATGGCATACTGAGCAATCATTCTTGTCCGAGCCTTGATATTACCCTTATTAAAATCTGAAATGGTTAAGCCATTATTTTCAACGGCTTTTACAATTGCATCAACACTATCTTTGATATTTACACGAACAATCTTATCAGCTTGCATCCAATCAATTGCCTGCATACAATCTGATTCATCAGCCTGTTCTCCATAAGGTAGACGGACGGCAATAAATTGATAACCATTATCACCAGTTTCCGTACGTAATTCTGTCATTGCCATTTCAGACAATTTACCAGCTAAAGTTGAATCCTGTCCTCCAGAAATACCTAACACCAGTGTTTTTAAAAAGCTATGTTGTTTTAGATAGTCTTTCAAAAAATCAACTGAACGTCTTATTTCAGTTTCTGGATCAATTTCTGGCTGGGTCCGTTCAAATTCAATAATTTCTTTTTGCAATGGTCTCATTTTTAGTCACCTAATCTAATGTTGTTTACATCATTTCTAATCTTCTCAATATACTTCATCTTATGACTGTATAGCTTTGAAGAAAGATCTACTGGATAAACTTGCGGGTTCAAAATACGTTTGTATTCGTCCCACAGTGAATCTAGATTATCAGCGCAATACTTTCTAATTTCTTTTACATTTGGTAAATCATAAACCAATTTACCATTAGTAAAAATATCGTGTAACAATGGTTTAGCCTGGAAGTCCTCAACCGTCTTATTGATATAAGTATATTGTGGATGAAACATATAAAGTGAGCTATGTTCTCTGGGATCTTCATTCCAGAAAGTTACATAGTCCCCTTCTGATTTATCATTTTTTTTGTTATTAGTGATTCGCCAAACTTGTTTCTTACCTGGAGTTGATATCTTAGCTGCATTACTAGAAAGTTTCAGCGTATCCATCATGTTACCTTTGGCATCTTCAATACTGACTAATTTATATACAGCACCCAATGCTGGCTGATCAAAGGCTGTGATAACCTTAGTACCAATACCCCAAACATCGATCTTAGCATCTTGCATCTTCAAGTTAAGAACAGTTTTTTCATCCAGGTCATTTGAAGCATAAATTTTAGCATTAGGGAAGCCAGCTTCATCAAGCTGTTTTCTGACGCGCTTTGAGATATATGCCATATCACCAGAATCAATTCTGACACCTTCGAAATTGATCTTATCACCCATTTCACGGGCAACTTTAATGGCACTTGGCACACCGCTCTTCAAAGTATCATAAGTATCAACTAAGAAGACACAATTTTTGTGAGTTGTAGCGTAAGCCTTGAAGGCATCATATTCATTTCGATAAGTTTGAACTAACGCATGTGCATGAGTTCCAGAAATAGGAATACCGAATAATTTTCCAGCTAGAACGTTACTTGTTGCATCAAAACCAGCAATATAAGCGGCACGAGTTCCCCAAATAGCGGCATCAATTTCTTGAGCGCGACGTGAACCAAATTCCATAACAGGATCATCACCACAAACTGTCTTGATACGAGCAGCCTTAGTAGCAATAAGAGTTTGGAAATTGACCATATTTAGAATGGCCGTTTCGATCAACTGACATTGCGCCAATGGTCCTTCAACTTGAAGAATTGGTTCCTCATTGAAAACCAAATCACCCTCTAGAGCTGAACGAACAGTACAACTGAACTGCATATCCTTTAGCCAACGTAGGAATTCTTCATCGAATTCTCCATATTCACGCAAATAGTCAATATCAGAATCTGAGAATTTTAGATTCTTCAAGTAATCTACTACATGTTCTAGTCCTGCAAAAACGGCAAAACCATTATCAAATGGTAAGCTTCTGAAATAAACTTCAAAAACTGCACGACGATTGTGCAAACCTTTCTTCCAGTATGTATACATCATATTCAATTCATAATAATCAGTATGCAAGGTTAAATCTTCGTCTTGAAATTGAGTCATCATATCTCCCTTAATAATTTGATGTTATCAAGTCTATTTTACCTTAATTAGCGTTTAAAGTCGCTTCGTATCCTTCAGCAACCTTGCGGGCAAGTTCTTCGATCGAATAATTATCACGAACTTCTTGATATAAGGCCAAACCTTTTTGATCAAGATTGCCATCTTTCCATAATGAGTGTGCATCATTTAAAGCAGCAATCAGTTCCTGTTCATTGTCTGATTCAACTAACCAACCAGTATCGTCGTTGATAACCTTGCTAGTGGCACCAACATTAGTGGCTATAACTGGTTTACCATAGGCAGCTGACTCCAAGTAAACTGTTGGCAGACTTTCAGATTTGGATGTTAAAACTGAAACATCACATTCTTGATAGTAATCACCTGTATTTTCTCTAAAACCAACAAAGTCTACTTTATCTTTAAGATTGAGCTCTTTAACTAAGTCACGAAGCTCATCCATTAACGGACCATCCCCAACCAAAGTTAAACGATAGTTGAATTTCACTTTACTTAAAGCCTCTAATAATAATCGATGGTTCTTAACTTCTACCAAACGAGCAACTACCAAAAGACTAAACGTTGGTTGGCGAACAAATCTAGGATTAATACCAGAAAAATCAATAGCATTAAAAACTTCAAAAGTATTTTCGGAATCAATCTTTAAAGATTCAAAATAATCTTCAAGATCAGGATTCATATAAAAAAGCGAATTAGCCTGTTTTAAGGCATGTAAGTTTAATTTGAGCATAACTTTACCTTTAAGACCGGAAAAGTCGATACGGGGGTCAGAATGAACCGTTATAACCCATTTGGCATTAATTTTCTTCCTGATCAGTGACACAATATAATTAGCTCGTGGTCCATGGGTATGAACTATGTCGAATCCATTGTTATTGATATATTTAACCAATGGCTTCAGTATAGATAAATCAAAACGCTGTTTTTGTTCCATTACAGCGACACTCAAGCCATTCTCTCGAGCCATTTTGGATACAGGACCTTCCTGGAAAGTTAATAAAGTACTTTCTTCACCAGTTATTTTTTGACCCTTCATCAGGTTAACAATATAAGTACGAGCTCCACCGTCTTCATTCCCGGCATTGATATGTAAAACCCTCATTAAGACACCTCTCAAATTAATCTTTCTCGTGTATAATAATACATTAAAGGAGAACGCCATGCACAAAAATAGAGTAAATATTTTAGGTACAGAGTTTGATAACTTTACTGCCAAGCAATTCCATCATTATTTGGATGCTGACTTAGATAATAACGCAAATAAGTTCATCGTGACACCAAATCCTGAAATTGTTCTTGCAGCTAGAAAAGATACTAAATTTTCGAAAATCGTTAACAATGCTGACTATGTAATCCCCGATGGAATCGGAATTATTAAGGGAGCTAAGAGTCTCGGCACTCCTATTCATGAACGAATTACTGGTTTTGATACGTTGCAATATTTAGTTACTGCCGCAAACCGTAAACAATTAAAAGTTTATTTACTAGGTGCCAAGCCTGAAGTCATTCAAGCTAGTGCCGATAAAATCAAAAAAGACTATCCTCAAATTGAGCTTGTCGGGTTCCATGACGGCTATTTCAAGGATGAAGGCATAATTGCCGAAGAGATTGCTGAAAAGCGTCCTAACATCGTTTTTGTTGCCTTAGGATCACCTAAACAAGAATTCTTCATCAATAAGTATCGAGAACGAACAAACGCCGTTTGGATCGGAGTTGGTGGTAGTTTTGATGTTTTCTCGGGAACAAAAAAACGTGCCCCTAAGATTTTTCAAACATTAAGTTTAGAATGGTTATACCGTTTAGCTAAAGAACCAACAAGAATTGGTAGAATGCTAGCTATTCCTAAGTATATGAACCTAATCAACAAAGAAAAAAAGAATAGCAACTAGTTTGAATGGTTGTTTCTGCTGTTAGCCTACCGCTCTCCACAAGGAAAAAATTATATTTGATGGATATTTTTAGTTTGGCTTAAATCGTTTTAGAAATATCTGTTTATTAAAATTTATATCAAAAAAGCTCACATCCACTTGGATATGAGCTTTTTTGATATTTAACACTATTATTTTTAATCTTCTGCATCAATTGTATACGGATTTTCTTTGGTTCTTATAAATATACGTGCGTTAAGCATCGCATAACCTAAAATCGAAACGAAGTAAATACTTACTGATGGTGCTTCAATAACATGTCCTGTCATTAAAGCCATTCCAAATCCCAAAGCTACACTGGCCACTAACATGGCCCATTTAAATGACCACATATACTTGAACTTCATCAGGAAAGCTCCTAACAAGTAGAACAAGCAATAGATCAATGGTGCCAAGTAAATAATTGTACCAATGAATCCAAATTGGAAGAAGATATCAATATAATCCATCTCAACTAATTTAGCTTTTTTCTCACTCTTAAAACTAGTAGCATATCCCATTCCAAATATCTTTTGGGCAGGAGTTGCCTTCACAAAATTATGTGAGGCATTTTCAAAGTAAACTGTCCGACCACTAAGTAAGTAAGAAACTGTTTTATTAGTTTCAACATACTTTCGTTGATCTTTAGTAATACCCTTCTTACTCTTAGCTTGCTTTTTCTTATACTTGATCATGTCATTATGCAATTCAGCTGTTCTCGAAACGGCCATCGCAGGATATGCTGCAAAAACGCCACCTAAAGTTACAACTAACAAAGCAATTATTCCGACTGTAAACTTACGTCTACCCTTGTATTGGAAGAATTGAACAATTGCTGCCAAGATTGCCATACAAATACCAAACAAGATAGCGAGCAACGACCCTTTTGTTCCAATCAATAAGGCTGAATAAATGGCTAAAATGATTGTTAACCAGTAATAAATTCGAGACCAGTTGCTAATCTTTTTAAGTGCATACCAAATCATAATTGGAAAGGCGATTGAAACGATTGCGCTAAGTTCATTTGCCGCATAGAACCAGCCACTCTCACCTAACTTGTAGTATGAGTATGAACTAAAGCTTGAACCAGTAAAGTGAGCCACAATCATGATTGCACTGATAATATTTATCGCAATAAAAATCACTTTGGGGAAAAGACGGTTGATAATACGATCTTCAGCCAATTCTTCAAATGCATAAAAGTACCCTAATAACATTATTGGATAATATATACTCTTCGCTAAAGTAGTTATTTCTAGTGATGGAATAAATAATCTTTTTGATTTGTAATTAATGAACAAACTAATCACCGAAACTATTCCAAGTAAAATGAAATATCCGATAATTTGAAAGCCATGTTTATTATCCCGATTCAATATTATAAAAATCAGGATATAAAAAATGGTGACCGCCATAACGGCCATTCGGATCAGTACTCCGAAGGTTACGTTGATATGGGCTTGAGCCATTACTCCGGTAACCGCATCTAATATTGGTTGAAAAACAATGTATAGCATCAAGAAGATACTGTACTTTTTAATAAAGCTTTGCATAAGTGACTCCCAGTTAAAAATTTAAAAGCAATGTCAGGTATTATCTTACCCTAAATCCGCATTTAAATAAATTGATTATCTTTCTAAATAAAATTCAAAACGATCGCCCGCATATTGTGAACGAACATATTCAAATGGACGATCATCGTCCAAAGTTGTTATTTGTCGTACACGCAATACAGCTGAACCACGTTTGACGTTCAAAAAATTAGCTATTTTTTCAGAAGCTAAGATAGCTGAAACAGTCTGTGTGGCATCTCCCAATTTTAACCCAGCTTTGTCTTCCAAAGCCTTATATAGCGAAGACGTTATGTCTTTCTTGTTAAGACTGTTAACTATTTCGATAGGAATTGTTGCCACTTCAAAACAAATTGGTTGTTGATCAGCGTAACGAATTCGTTCCATTCGAAGAACTTGACTACCCTCATGTAGTTTTAATTTTTCAATTTCACTAATTGAAGGATCAGCAACGTGGTAAGAGACTGTCTTACTAGATGGTTTTTTACCTTGGCCCTCAGTGATCTCAGTAAAACTAGTCGTTCCTGACATCTTTTCTTGAACCTTGCTGCTGGCAACATAAGTACCTGAACCAACCTGTCTTTGTAAAATCCCCTCATCAACAAGTGTTTGAATAGCTTGACGAAGTGTCATTCGACTAACATCAAAATCCTGTGAAAGTTGTCTCTCAGAAGGAATCCGTTCCCCAACAGCCCATTTGCCTGATTCAATTTCTTTTCTTATCTCATTATGAATTTGTATATATACTGGTACCTTCATTGTTTGGCACTCCTTTACGAGCATTACTTCTGTATAATTATACCGTATTTCTTGTCAAAATTATGAATTGGTCTAAAAAGTTAGAAAAAAGAAAAAGGCAAAATTCATATTCTGAATTTTGCCTTTTAAGTTATTGGGTTAGCTGGATTCGAACCAGCGCATGACAGGATCAAAACCTGTTGCCTTACCGCTTGGCTATAACCCAATAAATGGAGGGGAGTGGATTCGAACCACCGAACCCGAAGGAGCGGATTTACAGTCCGCCGCGTTTAGCCAGACTTCGCTACCCCTCCATGAGATACTACGTCTTTCATTCGACTTAATAATACTACCGAAAATATAGAATCATTTCAAGTATTTTTTTCAAAAAATTTATTTTAATTAAGATAGGCTTGATATTAAAGGGTTCTCCATAGTTCATAGATGTTTATTTTTACAAAATCGGAATTAATTAGAAAACAAAAACGAACTATTCCAGTTAGAATTTCCAACTAAAATAATCCGTTCATTTAATAATATTTATATTTAATATACCCTCTCCATCCAAAGCTCAATTAGTCTTGAATAGAAAACGACAGTAAAACAATAAATCTTGTTAGTTAACACCTTGCATAAGTTTCTTAATTCTTGGTACAAACAAGATCAAGATAACTGCAGCAACAAGTGTCACAATACCAGTTACACCAAAGAACATAATTTCGTTCTGAGGGTCACCTGGTTTGAATAACTTAACAATTTGAGCATTAGCAGCTTGTCCAGCTGAATCAGCTAAAAACCACATACTCATCATTTGACCCTTGAAGGCCTTAGGAGCAAGTTTAGTTGTAGCTGATAAACCAACTGGAGAGATCAACATTTCACCAATTTCAATAATACCCCAACTTAGAACTAACCAAAGTGGACTAACTTTGCCACCTGGTGCAAGTCCCATCAAAGGAATAATCAAGATAAAGTATGAAATAGCTGTGGCAACCAATCCCATCCAGAATTTAGATGGTGATGATGGTTGACGTTTACTCAATTTAATCCATAACCATGCAAAGAATGGTGTATAGATAATAATAAAGAATGGGTTAAGCATTTGGAACAATGGAGCTGATAATTTGAATCCACCAAAATTAAGGTTTGTTTGTTCAGCCGCAAAAAGCGCTAAAACAACGGAACCTTGTTCTTCAATTGCCCAGAAAATAACAGCAGCCAAGAACAATGGGATATAAGCTAAGACACGAGATCTCTCAACTTTTGAAACCTTTTTACTTGATAGCATCATGATGAAGTAGCCAATTGGCAAAGCAATTCCCAAGATACTAATAATTGTAATAATGTTGTCAATTGTAAAGGCATGCGCAAAAATCATTACAATAACGATAACGATAATGGCTACAATAGCGATTGCTACACGTCTAAAGAACTTACTACGTTCCTTGTCTGTAATTGGATCTGGAGCATGTAAACTTTCCTCAGGAAGGTACTTACGACCATCCCACCAGTAAACGATCAAACCAATAAACATACCAATAGCAGCTAATGAAAAACCAGCATGGAAGTTAAATTGATTACTCATCGCATTTACTGCAGGCGGTGCAAACAATGAACCTAGGTTAATACCCATAACGTAAATACTGAATCCAGAATCACGTCTTGGATCACCCTCACTATATAAGCCACCAACCATTTCGGATACGTTTGGTTTCAATAGTCCGGTACCAATAACAATAAGTCCAATAGATGTAAATAAACCAGTTTCACCAATAGGAAGTGATAGTACGATATGACCAAGCATGATCAATACACCACCCCAGAAGACAGTTCTTCTGGCTCCTAGTAATCTATCACTGATAAATCCACCCAGCACACTAGACATATAAACTAGCGAACCATAGATAGACATAACAGATGCAGCGGTAGTACGGTCCATTCCTAGACCACCCTTAGTTACCGCATAATACATGTAGAAAAGTAAAATAGCACGCATACCATAGTAACTGAATCTTTCCCAGAACTCAGTTAGAAATAGTGTACGTAAGCCTGTCGGTTGTCCGAAGAAACCTCGGTCTTTTTTTTCGTCCATTAAAAAATTCTCCTCACATTACACAAATGATGTATTAATATTAAACTTTCAACTTGTTTATGTCAAAGCCTTTTTAATAAAAACGCTTGAAATCCTTTTATAACAACATATAAAAATAAGAGCCTTTTAATATAGGCTCTTAATGTTTTAGTGGCTATGTTTGAACGCCATAGTTGCTGTAACCGCATTCTTCCATCCATCATAGAGATCTCTACGCACTGAATCGGCCATCTTAGGTTCGTAAGTTTTACCAGTCTGATAATTTTTTTTGATATCATCCAAATCTTTCCAAAAACCAACTCCTAATCCAGCCATAAAGGCAACCCCTAACGAAGTGGTCTCCAATTCAGATGAACGCTGTAGAGAGATTCCTAAAATATCTGTTTGAAATTGCATCAAATAATCATTAGCCGAAGCAGCCCCATCGACTTTCAAAACCTCGATTGGAATCTTAGCATCAGAACTCATTGTTTCAATAATATCTTTTGTTTGGTAAGCAATTGCCTGAAGAGTTGCTTTGATCAAATCCTTATCGGTCGTGCCACGAGTGATTCCAAAAATAGTTCCGTGAGCTTGATTATCCCAGTAAGGAGCTCCCAGCCCTGCAAAAGCAGGTACCACATAGATTTCATTTTGATCAGTTGAGGCTTTCGCTGCGTCAGACGTTTCCGGTGTACTGTTGACCAACCTCATATCATCCCGAAGCCATTGTAGTGCCGCCCCAGCAATGAAAACACTACCCTCTAAAGCATATTTAATTTCACCGTTGATTCCATATGCGATAGTCGTTAACAAATTGTTATCTGACATAGCCGGCTTATCACCAGTGTTCATTACCGCAAAGGCACCTGTTCCATAGGTATTCTTGACCATACCCTTTTCAAAAGCCATTTGTCCAAAGAGCGAAGCCTGCTGCGAACCAGTCATCCCTGAAATAGGAATTTCTGAACCATAGAATTGATCATTCTTCGTTACACCAAAGATTTCAGAATTAGATTTCACTTCAGGCAGCATCGCACGTGGAATATTAAATAGCTTCAACAGATCATCATCCCATTGCAAAGTATTGATGTTATAGATCATCGTTCGACTGGCATTAGCATAATCGGTCATAAAACTATCACCATCAGTTAATTTCCAAAGTAACCACGTATTAATTGTTCCAAATAGTAGTTCACCTTTCTCCGCTCTTTCCTGAGCACCATCAACATGATTTAAGATCCAGCGGATCTTGGTAGCTGAAAAGTAAGGACTAATAATCAGACCAGTTTTTTGATGAATTTCATCTTTATAACCAGCCTTGATCATATCATTAGCTAGTTTAGACGTTTGACGACTCTGCCAAACAATTGCGTTATAAATTGGTAAACCAGTTTCCTTATCCCAAACAACCGTCGTCTCACGTTGGCTGGCAATACCAATTGCCTTAATTTGTTTTGGTTTAATCCCTGAATTGATCAGAGCAGTTGCAATTGTCGTTTGAACCGCATTCCAAATTTCATTAGGATCATGCTCAACCCAACCTGGATTAGGCAAAATTTGATTGATTGGATGTCTCGCAGTTGCGATTTTTTTACCACTATGATCAAAGATAATTGCCCGAGCAGTTGTCGTCCCCTCGTCAATTGCTAAAATATATTCTTTCTCCATCATTAACTCCCACACGCCAAAAAAGGCGCAATCCGCCTTTTATTTTAAATTCTTTATAGATGCTGCCGCCTTCCACAAAAATGGTAATTTGGCTGGAACGCTGTGGGCATCGTTTCGAACCAACTCAGGTTCAGAGTTGTTTCGAAAGCGAGCCTTCTACTAAGCCAGCAAAACAAGCTGACTAAGTAGAATTTCACAGCTGAGCCAATTACCATTTTTGTTCCAGGCTAGGTTATTAATTCTTATGTTTTATTATTAACGAAAATACATCAAGAAATTAATCTAATCATACTGAACACAATTTAGAGTTCACTTATGAAAAGGACTTTTCTCAACCTAGAATATTAAACTCGTTACATAGTATAAAGATTCCTCAAAGACATACCCAGTAGTTTTCAACTGTACAATATTACAAATTAAAAACTAGCTCGGAACAAGAAAGAAAAAATGGCTCAATAGCGAGATTTTCCTAATTCGGCAGCTTTTGCCGGATTAGGAAAAGGCCAAGCTTGAAGACTTTTGGAACAAAAGGCTCCAAGTTGTGCCCGCTATGTTCCAGCCAATTTTTTCTTTCTTGTGGAGAGCGAAATCCTTACATTAACCCGACTAAAAAACTATTTTGTAGCTTTATGCTTGAATTTTCTAGTTGCACTGACTGCTTCTTGCCAACCTTCGTATAGATAATCAGCCCGTTTGGGATCCATATCTGGTTTAAAAGTTGCTCCAGTCGCATACTGCTTTTTAATATCATCTAGATTATCCCAATAGCCAACTGCCAGTCCAGCTAAAAAGGCAGCTCCTAAAGCAGTAGTTTCCAAATCCTTAGCTCGTTGTACTGGTGTTTGTAAAATATCAGCTTGAAATTGCATTAAATATCTATTATTAGCTGCTCCACCATCAACTTTTAAAGTAGGAATATCAATCCCAGTATCGCGCTTCATCGTCTCAATAACATCGCGTGATTGATAGGCCAATGATTGCAACGTGGCTTTGATAAAATCATCTTTAGTTGTTCCACGAGTCAATCCGAAGACTGCTCCACGGGCATCACTATCCCAATAAGGGGCACCCAGACCGGTAAAGGCAGGTACTACATAAACTTCATCGTCGTCTGTCGAAGCTAAAGCAGCCTCTTCAGATTCTGGAGCGAAATCAACTAAATGCATCGCATCACGTAACCATTGAATAGCTGACCCAGCCACAAAAATACTACCTTCAAGGGCATAATAAACTTTGCCATTGATACCGTAACCAATTGTCGTCAATAAATTATTATCAGATAATTGTGGCTTTTCACCTGTATTCATCACGATAAAAGCCCCGGTGCCATAAGTGTTTTTAACCATACCGGGTTCAAAGGCCATTTGACCAAATAATGCAGCCTGTTGATCACCGATCATCCCCGAAATTGGAATTTCGGAACCATAGAAATGGTAACTCTTAGTTTTTCCATAAACCTCTGAATTAGGACGTGCCTCTGGCAACATAGCTCTAGGAATATTCAAAGCTTTTAGAATATCATCATCCCATTTGAGATCATGAATATTAAATAACATTGTTCGACTGGCATTAGAGTAATCCGTTACATGAGCAGCTCCACCAGAAAGCTTCCATAAAAGCCAAGTATCGATGGTTCCAAATAATAGTTCACCATTTTCGGCTCGCTTCTGTGCACCATCAACATGGTCTAAGATCCAACGAATTTTAGTTGCTGAAAAATATGGATCAATCAGCAAACCAGTTTTTTCATGGATCATGTCACCATAACCGGCTTCTTTTAACTTATTAGCAATTTCAGAGGTCTGTCGACTTTGCCAAACAATGGCATTATAAATTGGTAGACCAGTTTTTTTGTCCCAGACAATCGTGGTTTCACGTTGATTAGTGATCCCGATTCCCTTGATTTGTTTTGGTTTAATGCCAGATTCAATAAAAACATTAGCTATCGTTGACTGAACGGCATTCCAAATCTCATTAGCATCATGTTCCACCCAACCTGGTTCAGGAAAGTGTTGTGTAAACTCCCGTTGAGCATCAGCCACTTTACTTCCAGATTGATCGAAGATAATTGCTCGAGTACTTGTTGTACCTTCATCAATTGCCATAATATATTCACTTGACATTACTTCACCTCATTTTTTATGTAAACGGTTCATATCAAAATATTATAACATCTACATAATATTGCAAATATTTTTGCTGAATTTTCATTATTTTGTTATAAATATTAATTTTTAGACTATTTAATATTCTTTTTAGGCTTTAATATGTAAATAAATCCAATAAATAGAAGAATCGATACTATCGAAATAACCCAACCCATTTTTAATCCTGGAACTTGATAATTTAAAACCACCTTATGATAACCCGTCTTTAAATCAACTGCCATCAGATTATCAACTACTCGATGAACCTTAACCTTTTGTCCATCAACCTTAACACTCCAACCGCTATCATATGGAATACTGAGTAACATCGGTGAATCCGTTGGTACTTTAATTGTTCCACGAACAGTATCATGATTCAAATCAGATGTTATCTTCAATGAATTAGCTCTAAATTGTGCGATTGTTTGTAAAAATTTAGCCTGATCAAGTGATTGGAAATATTCTGGATTAACATCAAGCGTTTTATCAGTTAAGATTTTAACTTCAACCCTCTGTTTATTCTTAAAGTGGCCCAAATGTAACGTGGCTGCACTATAAACATTGATTGGTGCAGTTGTGATTCTTTTTCCATTAACATAAATTTTTGCTGTAGCGTAATTCATCGGTGTGGCGTAGAAATACAACGGTCCACTTGCTCGAGTCGTCAACTGATAGGTATACATCGTTTTATTATTAACATCACTCTGTTGCATGCTACTCAATAGAGCATTTTTCAAATATTCAGAATTATTACCATTCAGAGCTTGCCAGAGACGGTCCTGATTGGTCAAAGCCTGTTTAGAGTGCATCTTGAAACCATAAACGTTTGGATTGACCAAAAATCCCAATGTGGGAGCATTATAATTCTCTTCGACATAATAATGATCATCCCACTGACGGACTCGATAATAGACTCCTAACAAAGCATTGGTTAAATTAGTTCCTCCATAATAGCTGACCCGGCGGACATTTAAACTGAAATAACCTAACTTATGCATCATCTCTAAAGTATTCTGATTCAATGTAGAACTATATAGACTGACACCATTAATATTAAAAAGAATAGGATCATTATAATTATTATATTTTTCTGGAAAAGCCTTATTCAAACCTGACTTAGAAACAATAATTCGGTGTCCTTTGTGACTCCGATTCTTCACACTCTGAAGAATATCATCCTCACGGTCAAATTCCTTGCGGTAGACCAACTGATTCCCAAAGCTAGCAGTACTCATTACTGAATTAAAATTAGCAATTACTTCAAATGACATCATTAATAACATCAAGAATAAAAAGTTTTTATTCAAATTCAAAGTTAAGAGGATCGTTCCAGAAATAATGATACAAATTAAGCTTAGCCAGAAATAACGACCATCATATTGATTGTTGGGAGTTCCAAAACCTAATTGCTCAATAATCTTTGGTAATAACCATTCCGTTGAATAACCTAAGCAAATTAATATACCAGCTAAACAAGTGCCTTTTATAATTGTTCCAATATCTTTGAATACGCCAAGATCAAACGCCTTATAAGCAATAAATATGCAAACGAATGAAAAAATAAAACTATTTCTAAATGGAAAACCAGCAGGATTTTGAAACATATGCCAAATTGTGTTGAAGGTTGTCACAAACATGCTGATCAATAATATTCCTAAAAGCATGGTTGAATTAAGCTTATCTTTATTACTAACCCGAGCACTGACAAAATAACTCAATAGAAGAATTAAGATAGCTGAAGTCATAAAAACAGATGGTCCATGTTCCAAACGCTGCTCGAAGGTATTTCCACCAATTCCCAGTTCGGTTAAAGCCTCTAATCCAAAGCGAGCTGATGGTAAATAATTAAAAATATCAAATGAAGTTTTGGCCGTCTTCAGCATTCCTACCAAAGTTGGCAGTAAAACAACTGCTGAACTCAGACCGGCCAAGATAGAGGTTATTAGATAATTTCTCATTACGATCCATTTGTCATGAGCTTGAAAAAGATTCTGTTCTAAAGCAATGTAAATGAAGAAACAGAGTGAAAAAATACAAAGCATATAACCCAAATAGTAATTAAAAATAATTGAAAATAATATCGTAAAATAATACAGGACATATCTATGTTGTTTAATAACCCGCATTACTCCGACTGCTACTAGTGGCAACATAATCAATGCATCTAACCACATCAAATCATAGAAATAAGATGCTACGAAACCACAGAAACTGTAAGCCAAGGTAAACATATAATTAGCGCTATTATCTTTTTGAAAATATTCCTTCAAAAAATACGCCATCGTCACACCCATGGTTGAAATCTTGAGCATAATAATAATATTTGCTGCTGCAGGAACACCCTTCGAACTGAACAAAACCAACAATAAGTTGAATGGTGACAGTAAATAATAACTGATGACCGGGAAAAAGTTATCTCCCAAAGACTGACTAAACAAGTACAGATGAAAGTTACCAGTAACCAACTGCCGTCTTAATTCAGTTAAGAACGCCAAGTATTGGGTCCCCAGATCACTACTCAAAAAATTATTACTCCCAAAAGGAACCAATCCTGAATAGGCAAATATAATTGAAATAATAACCAGATTAAGAAAAAACGCTCCAAGGTAATACCGGATAAGACGTTTTGACATAATAATTTCTCCTTACTAACTATTCAAATCATATGGGATTATTCGAACAAATGCAAAAAGAAAACATCAAAAAAGGCTTGCTTACGCAAGCCTTGTCTCATATTTTCTTTCATATAGTTTACCTCGAGTTGTTATTAGTTGTTTTTATTTTGAATGGTTTTAATTCATGTATTTTTGTATTTATGGCTAGTTCGAATTTAGTTCAAAAATCTTTTTTCGTTATGACTTTTGATCATCTTAGTACAAACAGTAGCTAAGACTGATACACCCGTTAAAACAAGAATAGGATGTTTTTTCATAAGCTTCACCTCGTTTTTATATAGCCATATTTGACTATGTATACATAATAACTTTAATTTATGAAATGAATTCTTCTTAAATACGAATAATTTGTGAAGTTTATTTTTGAATTATTGATCCCTGATATTTTTTAATATTATGTACAAATTCAGCCAACATCACTGCATCAACTTCAGGTATTCGCTGTAACTTAGCAATCAGCCACAGCCCCAATTGATAATAACTCCCTCGATCCAGATTAAATTCCTGGGCATAAACATAATGGACAGCTGCTTCATACTTTTGGTGCAACAATAAATTATCTAAATCAGTAAAAAGTTTGCCCTTCTGATTTTGCTTCTGTTCAAAAACCACTTCAGTCTTATTAGCACCTTTTTTACCCACCATAAAACCAAAACCTTCTATAGCATCTATACCAGGCATTAAGATAGGCCAAAACGGCAACAAAAAAGCAGCCTCACTGGCTGCTGATTCGTGATATTTTATATTATATGATCAGGGAGTTGCCATCAATTACTTAGCAGCATCAGCCTTTTCCACAGCTGCTCCTGCTAGAGCACTGACGTAGTTCACTGGTTTATCAAAGTTTGGTTGGAACAAGAAGTCGACCATTGATAATTCATCAATTGTAACCTTCTTTTGAATAGCCAATGACAAAAGATTTGCTGATTGTGAAACATCATACTTACTTGTCAAAGCACCACCTAAAACAACTCTAGTCTCAGGATCCCAAACCAAGTTCATCAAAACGGGAGTTGTTGATAACATGAATTCTGGACGATAATTATCTTCCAAGGAAACAGTCTCAACTTTTTTACCTAAAACTGCGGCATGTTCGGCTGTCAAACCACTTGCGGCATAAGTTCTACCAAACAACTCAACCGCTGAACTAGCTTGTGTTCCCATGTAGGCAGCAGTATCTTTTTCAATATTCTTACCCACAAGGATTCCTTGACGAACTGAGTTTGTTGCCAATGGAATATATTGATTATCATCAGTTGGATTGTAGTGTACTGAAGCAGCATCACCAGCTGAAAAGACATCTGGTTTACTTGTATGCATATACTTGTCGACAATCAAAGCACCATTTGGTAGTGTTTCAAATTCATCAGCAAACATCTTTGTATTAGGACGGAAACCAATACATGTAACAGCAATATCAGCTTCATAAGTATTCTTGTCAGTCTTAACAATCACACTGTGATCAGTCTCCTCAAATGATTCAACTTTTTCACCCATGCCTAATTTAACGCCATTATCGGTATAATCTTTTTCAGCGACTTTTGACATATTAGGGTCAAAGTTCTTTGATAGAACATCTGGTAAAGCATCAATCAAAGTTGTTTCTTTGCCAAGAGTTGCATAACCTTCAGCAAGTTCAGCTCCGATATAACCGGCACCAATAACAATGGCACTCTTGATATCTTTAGCATTTTCTTTTAATTCATTAGCATTAGTCCAATTCTTGCAGAGCATTACTCGACTTGAATCAATACCTGGAATTGGGGGAACAACTGGAGCAGAACCAGTGGTGATGACTAATTTATCATAATCTTGTTCAAATGTTTCGCCACTTACCAAATTCTTCACAGCAAGTTTCTTATTATCAAAATCAATATCTGTCACGTCGTGTTGCATATACATGTGTGCCCCTAAGCTAGTTAAAGCATCTGGACTAGCATAAAACATCTTGTTAGGATCTGAAACACGATCACTAACCCAAAGTGCGATCCCACATGATAGGAATGAAAGATTATCATTTCTTTCAAAGACAGAAACTTCCCAATCAGGATGTTCCTTTAAGATGTTCATTGCTGAAAAAGTTCCTGCATGAGTACAACCTACAATACTTACCTTCATAATAACTGCCACCCTTTTTTATTTATATTATAGTTAATTTCCTTGCATAATAAAAGCGCTTACACGATATTTAAAAAAATATATCAGAATTATAAAAAAATGGAATGTTAACTATAATTTTGTTAACTTACACCCCACAATTTCTCAATATGAGTATTATTTATACCAAGAACCCAAGGATGAAGTTACTATTATAATCTCATAAATTATTTAGTTTGTGAGATTAAAAACAAATAAATTTTTTCTTCCAAAATGAATTTAATTGTTTAAACACATGTGCTATATTATAGGCGTGAAAGAGATAAAGATATGAAAATGCAATTCCTTCCTTTTTTAACTCTTAAAGAAGGTTGTGATACACATCCTCATATCATAACCTTAAGCTTACTCGCAAATAATGAGAGTTGCCCCCCTCAATCAATTCTCATTATCGATTGCGTATCCCATTACAATAATTTACTTTGAATGCTTTCAATAATTAATTAACGAATCCCTCTCTATTTGACAAATATGGAAACTCACAAGCATTCATATCTTACCTCTGACACTACTGGTAATGCCGTTACACACAATCGTGTAACAAAAAAACAGGCCCGTCCCCCTCAGATAGGCTGTTTTTTTTTGCTATTTTTTATTTTCCGATATAGAAAATTCACTAATAACAGATCAAATGCTTTATTAATAGTATTAGGTCAAATGAAAACAAATAAATTTTCTCAAAATGAATATAGTTGTTTAAACATATATGATATATTAGTAACTGTGAAAGGGGTAAAGATATGAAATGCAATTCCTTCCTTTTTAACTCTTTTAATGAAGGTTGCGATACACATCCTCATATCGTTACCTTATTACTCGCAAGAAAATGAGAGTTGCCCCCCTCAATCAATTCTCACTTATAAATTGCGTATCCCATTACAATAATTTACTTTGAATGCTTTCATTAATTAACAAATCCCTCTCTATTTGACAAATATGGAAACCTCACAAGCATTCATATTTTTACCCCTGACACTACTGGTAATGCCGTTACGCGCAATCGTGTAGCAAAAAAACAAGCCCGTCCCCTCAGATAGGCTGTTTTTTTTGTCGTTTTTTACAAAAATCTAAAAGATCCACTAGAGCATAAATTAATGGAGTCATTAGTATGGTTCCGCTCTCCGCAAGGTTGTTAGTTTTTATACTATATATAATTGGAAATTTTTTTATATTACTGACTTTAACTAAATATTTAGTATTAAAATGTATCTTTCTAAAAATAAGCAAAAGTCTGTATTGACTGAAAAATATCAGTTAATACAGACTTTTTGAGTTAAAAATATGTTTTTTCATTAACAGAAAAAAATAAGCAAAGTGTTAATTAGTCTGGAATGAAAATCGAAACGATGCTCTCAGCGTTCCAGCCTATTTCCGATTTTTATGGAAGACGGGAGGTTAATTATGCTTTCGAAGCGCCAGAAGTGACATCAGCTTTAACTTCTGGTTTAGCTGGTTCTTCAGATGCACCAGAAATAGCATCAACTTCAGCTTTAGCGGGTGCTTTGGATGCACCAGAAGTTGTATCAAGTTTTGCATCTGGATCTTTAACTAATTTTTGACCAGTAGATTTGAGATATTCATCAACGATTGGTTTTATATCAACAGCCCATTCGTTAACACCTTTATAATTATTATCTTCATCGTGCATGGCCTTATAATAATGCATCACATGATGCTTTTCTTCGTCACCACCAGGTACTGGCATTGAAACGAGATCAGTTTTGCCATTGCGTAAAGCATTAATAACTTGCTTAACATGAGTGATAACACGATTAATTGCTGGATGAACTTTATCAAGAGCATCCCCTACTTGAGCGGGTGTTCTTTTGGCCAACATATCCTCTGTTGGTAAAGCTCGGTTGTAATAGATAAATTGATTATTCTCATCAACATAAGTTAATTCAATGGGAATCGTCTTCAAGAAATAATTCAATTGATCCACAGTCAATAAACCGCTGTCGAGTTTTACATATGTCTTGCCCTCAACTGCATTGACCTTCTTAGAAGCTTGATCCAACCAGTCGTCGGCATTCATATCAACACCTTCAATTGTAGTATCAGTCCCAGCTTTTGCAGATAGATCTTCATTTTCGTAATCGTCTGTTTTTCCAATCATATTAATCACCTTCGCAAACATAACAAATTTTTTAAGCGTTGTTTGTAGAAAATCAATCGTACGTTGATCCTTCAAATCACCATTATCATCAAAAGCTGATTTAACATCACCCAATAGGAATTCATTACCAGGTAATACAATGGCATTCACACCTGGAGCTTCCAGAATCTGTCTCAAGTGTAATTGGGCCCGTGATGAACCTTGCGTATGATATGAAGCACCCACGATCATCACTGGCTTGCCATCTAATGGATGAATTTCATATGATAACCATTCAATCACATTCTTTAGAGCTGCAGGCACACTGTGATTATGTTCTGGAGTTGCAATAATAACTCCGTCAGCAGCACTGATTTTTTTACTCAAATTTTGAATAACGGCACTGTTTGTTTGATCATCATCTTGATTAAACATCGGCACTTCATTGATATCTAAGACATCAATATCAACGATACCTTTAAAATGTTTAGCAATAAAATTTAGTAATGTCCGATTATATGATTGATCAGCAATCGAGCCTGCAATACCAACTAATTTCATATTACTCCTCCTAATCTTTATCCCATGAAAACTGTTCTGCTTTTTGTATATTGACACTATTAGCATTATTTAATTGTTTTGAAATATTTACAAACTGCAAAAAGTCTTTAAAAAGACCATCCAATTGTTTGGCAGCTGCCATATCTTTTAAATCTCCATTATCATCAAAAGCTTGTAATGAATGGCCTAATAAAAATTCTGAACTAGGCATGATACGCGCTTTCAATTCTGGTGAATCAAGGATTTGACGTAATTGAGCTTGGGCTCGTGATGAACCCAATGAACCATATGATGCCCCTGTAATCATCACTGGTTTGTCCAATAGTGGATGAATGCCATAAGATAGCCAGGCTAAGGCACTTGATAACACTGCTGGAATTGAATGATCATATTCAGGAGTGGTAATAATAACCCCATCGGCGTTTTCAATTTTAATAGCAATATCTTTGGCAGCTTGCGGTACATATTTATCGGCACTCTTTTTAAAAATAGGTAGACCTTTAATTTCGACCAATTCAATCTCAGCTTGATTTTGAAAATGATTTTTCATATATTCCAACAATTCACGGTTAGTTGACTTGTTGGAATTTGATCCAACAATAGCAATAAATTTATTCATATCGTTAATCATCCCATTTATATTTTATTTTTCGTAATTATTGTAAAATGATTCCTTAAAGAAAGCAATATAAATAATTGTATATATTTTATATATAAAATAATTATATTAGTTTAAAATTGTTTTTCAAACCTGATGTCGCAAAAGTTTCTAATTCTTTCGTAATAAAGACCGCTTCAATCCCAGGCTGGGCTTCAATCAAAGCACGTCCCTTTTCAATACCTTGATAAAAACCAATCGTTGACCAAATTTCGCCATCAATCGATTTATCACTAATAATCGTGACACTGGCGAGATTATTTTTAATTGGATATCCCGTTTTAGAATCAAACATATGATGATACTCATGACCATCCAAAATCAGCTTTCGTTCATAGATACCTGAAGTTCCGATTGATTTGGCCGAAATATGAACCATTCCCAGAGAAACATCGCGTGGTTTGATGGGATTCTGCACTCCCACATTCCACATCTGATCAGTATGAAGGCTTGGACCAACTAATAAGACATTACCGCCCAAATCAATAATTCCTGTTTCAACTCCGCGCTTTAACCACAATTGTTTAATTTGATCAGCAATATAACCTTTGGCAATACCACCTAGATCAATTTCCATTCCTTGATCCAATAGAAAAACTGTCTGCAATTCATCATTTAATTCAATTCTATCTGGATCAATCAACTTCAAACGTTGTTTGATATCAGCATCAGAAGGTTTATTAGCACCCTTAAACCCAATCTTCCATAATTTAACCAAGGGACCAATTGCAACATTAAATCCCAAGTTTTTACGACTAACTTTTACGGCCGTTTTAATCAGACCATAAGTATCCTCTGGCACCTTAACAGCCTTGATTCCGGCATTATGATTGATTGACATGACCTCTGATTCAGTCCGATTGACCGTCAATTTATCTTCAAAATTTTGGATCAATTGATACCCCACATCTAAATCATCCTTAGTTGCAGGTTCTGCCACAGTTAAGTTGATCACTGTTCCCAATGCATAATAATTTTTATTTATTAATCCCATAGAGTTTCCTCAATTCATCTAAAAAAATAATTTATATCCATGAACTCTTACAGCATAGTCTTTTATGTCGTTTTCGACAAAAGGAACTCATTCACAAGATCCATAAATAGAGTTATATTAATCCTAACATTTAGAGGAATTGGAGTGAAGATTATGTTTGAGGATTCAAGATTAACATGGGACGCAACTTATGATGTCGTCGTTCTTGGTTTTGGTGGTGCCGGTGCCACAGCTGCACGTTTTGCGGCTGATAATAATGCGAAAGTTTTGCTAACTGACTCAGCTCCAGAGGGTCACGAAGGTGGTAATACTCGTTACGCTGGCCAAGTTATTTCAACTGGTTCTGATCTCAACGATTTGAGAAAATACTATCAAGCTTTAGCCTTTCCTTTATCATATGACAATGACTTGATGGAAACCTATATCAAGGGTCTATATGATATCCCAACTTATATTGAAAAATACCTTGGTGTTAAACCGTTTATCATGGCTCAACATCCTGACTCACCCGTTTCCAAAGCCTTACACTTTATGGCTCACGAATATGTTGAATTTCCTGGTCAAGCAACTCACGATTTAGTTGCCATGCATGAAGGTGTTGCCGACTCAGCTTTATGGAAAAATCTCCGTCAGCAAGTACTCAAACGTGCTGATAAAATTGATGTCCTCTACAACACACCAGCTGAACATTTGATTCAAAATCCTACTACCAAGGCAGTTGTCGGTGTTCAAATCAAACGTAACGGTAAATCATTAAACGTTCACGCTAAAAATGGTGTCGTTATGGCTACTGGTGGTTTTGAGAATAATCCTGAAATGGTTGAAAATTATCTTGGCGAAACTAGTCTTAATCCCATTGGTTCCCTATATAACAAAGGTATCGGTGTCAAAATGGCTAGTGAAGTGGGTGCCCAACTTTTCAATATGGACAACTATGAATCATATGGTATTTTCCATGGACTAACTCCTAAACCAGCTGCCGGTCAACGCTCACAATTCTTACCATTCGACTGGCCTGCATTCCATCAAGGTAGCTTGATTGTCGTTGGTGATGATGGTAGTCGTTACTTCGATGAAAACGAGATTCATCGCCATGGTCATATTAAAGATCACGGTAACTGGAGAATCCCACTGGCACAACGTCATCCTTACGTAATTTTTGATCAAAAGAAATATGATGAACTAGTTAATGATCAAAATGCACCTTATCCTGAATTTTTGAAATCAGTTGTTAAAGCTGATAATCTTGCTAGTCTAGCCGAAGTGATGGGTGTTGATGTCGCTAAATTGACTGATACCATCAAAGACTTTAATCATTTTGCTGAAATTAAACGCGATTATGCCTATAACCGTGATGCCAAAACTTTGACTGCCTTTGATGATGGTCCTTATTACGCTTTAGCTATGGTTCAAGGATTATTAAATACTCAAGGTGGACCCGTTCACAACGCCAAAGCTGAAGTAGTCGACAATGACAATGTTGTTATCCCTCATCTTTACGCTATCGGTGAATTGGGTAGTATCATGGGGCGCCAATACAACGGTGGTAGTAATTTAGCTGAGAATCTTATTTTAGGTAAAATTGCTGGTGAAAATGCCGCCAGTGAAAAAACTGAAATCAAAACCGATACTCCAGTAATCGATGCAAAATCTTCAGCCAGTGTCCACGAATCAGGCTTGGGTTCTGATGTAGCTGAAGAACATTACGAAACCAAGGAAAATCAATATATCGGTAAATCAACTGCTGGTATGGGTAATGAAATCGTCGTTCGAGTTACCGCTGACAGTAAAGACAATATCCAAAGTATTGAAATTCTAAAACAAAGTGAATCAGATGACTACGGTTTGAAAGCTGTCAAAGAATTACCACAAGAAATTGTCGCCAAGAATTCCGTTGACGTTGATACCGTTTCTGGTGCTTCTGCTTCTAGTAAAGCTATCAAAGAAGCCGTCTCTAATGCTTTGAATCAAATTAAATAATTAGTAATTCATTGGGAATGTCCATGTGGCATTCCTTTTTTGATACAAAAAAAGAGAAACGTTGAATTAACAACGTTTCTCCAGGGAGGTAAATATTTAATTCATTATCAAGAATGCCGTGTGCAGGAGTCGAACCTGTGACCGCCGGTTTACGATACCGATGCTCTACCAACTGAGCTAACACGGCAAAAAAAAATTACATCTAATTCTAATGAACTAGATGTAATTTATGTGACACCTAGGTAATTCCTAAGTATTATAACTCCGGTTGTCAGACTCGAACTGACGACAACCTGATTAACAGTCAGGTGCTCTACCAACTGAGCTAAACCGGAATAATTTAACAGCTCTTTAACAGAACTATTAAATCTTATCAATTTACAGACCTAAGGTCAATAACTATTTGGCATTTTCTTTAGTAATTTTTGTTACGCCACCCATATAAGGTACTAAAACATCAGGAATAGTTACAGAACCATCGGCATTTTGGTAATTTTCAAGAATTGCGGCCACAGTACGACCAGCAGCAAGACCTGAACCGTTCAAGGTATGAGCAAGTTTTGTCTTACCATTTTCGTCACGGTAACGAATGTGAGCACGACGAGCTTGGAAATCAAGACAGTTAGAACAACTTGATACTTCACGGTACTTGTCTTGAGCAGGCATCCAAACTTCAAGATCATATGTCTTAGCTGAACTGAAACTGGCATCGCCACTTGATAGCACAATAACGTGATATGGAAGACCTAACTTTTGCAAAATATTTTCTGCATTAGCAGTTAATTTTTCTAATTCATTGTATGATTCTTCTGGTTTTGAAACCTTAACCATTTCAACTTTGTTAAATTGG
This sequence comes from Companilactobacillus kimchiensis, assembly GCF_001438805.1. Taxonomy (GTDB): domain Bacteria; phylum Bacillota; class Bacilli; order Lactobacillales; family Lactobacillaceae; genus Companilactobacillus; species Companilactobacillus kimchiensis. Next base: position 102,633 of record NZ_JQCF01000003.1, on the reverse strand, counting down.
TGCATACGGATCAATCCACGAGTATCACGGCCAGCACTACCAGCTTCTGAACGGAAACATGGTGTTAGAGCTGTCACATACTTAGGAAGATCTTTAACGTCCAAAATTTTATCAGCAAAATAGTTTGTCAAAGGAACTTCAGCTGTAGGAATCAATGTCAATGGGTTTTCATCAACGGTTACAGTATAAACATCTTCGGTAAACTTAGGAAATTGACTTGTTCCAAACATTGCTCCGTTGTTAACCAAGTATGGAGGAATTACTTCGGTATAACCTTCCTGTTGATGTTGATCCAACATAAAGTTATAAACGGCACGTTCTAGACGAGCACCCATACCAAGATAGTAAACGAAACGACTACCAGCAACCTTAGTAGCTTGATCAAAATCAAGGATACCTAATTCTTCACCAATATCCCAGTGATGACGAGGTTTGAATCCTTCAGTAGGAATAGCACCAACCTTACGGATTTCAACATTAGTGCTTTCATCAGGGCCAACTGGTACAGAATCATCAGGAATATTAGGTAGACGAACTAAAATATAGTTCATTTTGCCTTCAGCATCTTGAAGCTCAGTATCGATTTCTTTGATGTCACTACCAACTTGTTTCATAGCAGCAATTTCATCAGAAGCATCTTCTTTGTTACGTTTCTTAGTAGCAATACCTTGTGAAACCTTGTTTCTCTTTTCCTTCAAAGTTTCAGTTTGTACTAAGAGTTCACGACGTTTTTCATCGTATGAAAGTAATTCATCGATTTCGTCACTAGTAACACCACGTGATGCCAATTTTGTTTTGATCCATTCAGGGTCTTTTCTGATTAGCTTGATATCTAACATATATTTTTCTCCCTCATGTATATTATTCAAGTTCTTAGTTGGTTGATTGGTGGATGCCGCCTTCCACAAAAATCGAAATTTGGCTGGAACGTAGTGGGCACGACTTGGAGCCTTTTGTCTTCGACGAAAGTCTTCAAGCTCGGCCTTGTTCTAAGTGGGTTCCCCACTAAGAACAATTTCACTACTGAGCCAATTTCAATTTTTGTTCCAGGCTAGTGTTTTGGTTGTTTATTTTTATATTCTTAATGATATATATACAAAATAACAACTGCTACATTTAGTAATTAATCATTTCCAATACAATAATATTGAATATCATTAAAAACAAAACCCTAGCTCGGAGCAAGGAAGAAAAATGGCTCAATAGCGAAGTTTTACTTATTCGGCGAATTTTGCCGGATTAGTAAAAGGCCAAGCTTGAAGACTCTTGGAACAAGAGGCTCCAAGTTGTGCCCGCTATGTTCCAGCCAATTTTTCTTCCTTGCGGAGAGCGGCATCCTTCCGCTACAAAAAAAGAACTTATCTTTAAAACCAACAAAAAAATGGCCGAATCATCCCAATAAAGGGACGAATCGACCATTCGCGGTACCACCCAGTTTCAGCGTATACGAAATACACTGCACTTTCAGACTTTATCGGATCAATCCGAACGGAATTACCCGTTGCCAGAATGCTGGAATAAAAACCATAACGATTTACACCAACCATCGTCTCTCTGAAAGGTTTTTTGAGTAGGCACTCTATTAGCTTTATATTCATTTATTATCATAATTTAAAATGTTACAAAATACAACTAGTAGTGGTTACCATTTTTAGTTTCTTTTACATCAATATCTTCAAGTTTCAAGAACTTAGTCTTATATCTGATCTTATAATAAGCCCAACAAATGAAGAGAATAATCAATCCACTATAACTGATCAAAAGACGTCCAAAATTGAAGTCTACCATTGAACGAACATCTTGTCCCATGATAATAATAATTCCCAGAACAATTGCCAGTAATGGGCCAAATGGGAACCACTTAGCTTTATACTTCAAATCATCCAGACTGTAACCCTTATATAAGTAAGCTTTTCTGAAACGATAATGTGAAAAAGCAATTCCTAACCAAGCAATAAATCCGGTTAAACCACTAGCGGCAACTAGTAATTCGTAGAATGAATCACCATACAAACTTGTGAACAAAGCAATTCCACCAATAACAGCTGTCAAAAGTAATGAAAAGACTGGAACACCACGACTATTGGTTTTTTGGAAAGCCTTTGGTGCCATGCCATTTTTACTCATTGACCACAGCATCCGACTGGCAGCATAGAGTCCTGAGTTAGCGGCTGAAATAACTGAAGTTAAAATAACTGCATTCATAACACCAGCAGCCAAAGGAATCCCTACCTTTTTGAAGACAATGGTAAAAGGACTGATGGCAATATCGCCGGCGCCTGATCCCAACAAGTTAGGACTTGTATAAGGAATCAAAGCACCAATAACGGCAATTGATAAAATATAGAACAAAAGAATTCTCCAGAAAACTTGTTTGATAGCCTTAGGAATACTCTTTTCAGGTGTAGCTGATTCTCCAGCTGTAATACCGATCAACTCAGTTCCTTGAAACGAGAACCCAGCAACAACGAAGACACTCAGAATGGCCGGAATACCCCCAACGAATGGGGCCTTCTTATAAGTATAGTTAGACATGCCGACAGCACCGTGTCCGCCTAAAATACCCATAATAGTTAAAATACCAACAATTAAGAAAATAATTACAGCTGTTACTTTGATTGATGATAACCAATATTCAGTTTCACCAAATGAACCAACCGAGATAAAATTAATAACCAAAAGCACTAGCATGAAAGTTAAACTAATCTTCCATGAGGTCCAACTTGGGAACCAATACTTCACAACTAGGGCAATGGTTGATAGATCAACTGCTAAAGTAATGGCCCAGTTAAACCAATAATTCCATCCCAAAGCAAAACCAAAAGCAGGATCAATAAACTTTGTTGCATAAGTTGCAAATGATCCAGAAACAGGCATAAACGTTGCCATTTCACCCAAACTAGTCATTAAGAAGTAAACCATGATACCGATAGCCACATAAGCTATCAAGGCTCCCCCAGGACCAGCGGTTGATATCGACGAACCACTGGCAACAAACAACCCCGTTCCAATAGAACCGCCAAGTGCAATCATTGACAAATGTCTTGTCTTTAGCGACCTATTCATATCATTATCATTTTCCATCTTTAATTCCCCTTTTTGGGCACAAAAAAAACCCATATTATCAGAGGAACTACCGATAATAAGGATTATAATATCCCTAATCAATAGCTCAACGTTTAGAAGCGAGTTGCAAACAATGAATTCTTCCTATTACTAAATTCTTAAAATGGCACACAAATGGCATGTCCACTTTAAGAAGTCAGGTAAACCTCGGAAGTTCCCGTTATTCTTAACTCTCCACAATACGACAGTCCACCACCTATTAAGCAGTAGCCCAATCAAATTACCAAGTAGGGATAATTGATTTCGGCAAACTTTCCTTTCATATTTTTTCAAAGTACCCTATCCGCACTCCAAAATACTAATAATAAAGATTGCACCTCTATCTGATTACAAAACATTATAAATAAATGTTAAGATAGTAGCAAGTAGTGTTTCATATATTATTAAGGTTTTTAATTTAAATGTTACCGGGGGACGACAAATGTTGGAGCAAATTTTCTTAGTTAAGCAAGATGTGGAAAAATATCGCATGCTTACCGTAATAAAATCATTACCTCCTCGTGAAGTAAACTTAAGTAATATCAGTAGTAGGCTACAATTTACATATCAAAAAACATATAACATTTTTCAAGCACTGCTGGAAGATCTTGCTGACGTAGCCCCTGATATCGACCCCAGCGATACTAAAATTGAATCAATCAATTTTAGTAAGATCTCAATTGATACTTACCGTTTATATTTGGTCAAAAATTCGGTAGTATTTCAAGCCTTCAACTATGGTTTGACCAGTGCTAATCCTTCGTTTGAGAGTTTTAGTAATGATCACTTTACTAGTAAATCAACTCTCAATCGTCGAATGTCAAAATTCAGAGCCTTCCTTAAAAACTTTGGTCTCAAGATTTCCAACTCAACTCTTGAAATTAAGGGTAATGAGAAGAACATTCGTTGGATGGCATATTATGTCTATTGGTACACATATCACGGTCAAGAATGGCCTTTCGGTCTGATTCAAGAGAATTCAATTGATCAAATAATTGCTCGTTCTGGAATCACTTTCGATAATCTAATCGTACATTTCCAATTGAAATATTTCTTAGCCATTTCCAGAATTCGTTTAATCAAGCGCAACTATATTGATGACTTACCTTATTACAGTGTTGTTTTTGGTGATCAAATGCTTGGAGGCGATCTTTTAACTCATGAAGATTACCCCATCGTACCTGTTGATGCTTTAGATAGTGAAAATAAATTGATTAATCTCTTTAGTAAAACAGCCTTTCAACCTAGTGATACAGCTTTCGAACAACCGATCAACGCTAACGCCAGAATCAATCCAAAATTCTATGCGCTCGTTTATCACTTTATAGATTTCTTGAAAGAACATTATCACGATGATATGACGGTTTACCATGATCAAAAGACTTTGAAACACATTATGACCTATGTCACGCGTGATATTGTCTTTTATTACATCATGGCGCCTTACTCCATCATGCATCTTGATACCATGTACAGTAATGACGAGGAAAGAACCTATACTGACCTTTATAAAGATATCTATAAGTTCTTCTCAAACGTGGACCAAAACGAGTTCCCTGGCGTTTATAATGCTGCTGAATTGATTTCTAGAAATCTTTTCCAAGTCCTTCCCAGTTATATTTCAACTATCAGACAAGAAGATATTATTAATGTCAAAGTCTTGATTGATCCTGGTAATCAGGCCGCTGAAGTTGTCTTGAGAAATATTAAAACTTTAGGCTTTGTAAATGTCGTACCAAGTGTCATTTATAAAAATGTTGATGTTTTGATAACTTCTTTGGACGTCTTACCATTAGATATTGAGCAGAAAAAATATCCGGAAAATTTAAAAGTAATTCCTTGGGACATATCTTCTACTAGACCAGATTATATTTGGTTATTAGTTCCATTGAACCAAGTCTATGTTAAAAAAATGAAAAGAAAAATTGACAGTAATAAAAAGAAAAAAGCCTTATAGGGCTATCAAAAAAGCAATTTGAAATTTTTTTAATTTCAAATTGCTTTTTTTGTTGCATTTTAAAATTAAAGAACTATACTCGTATTTGTAAGTTGATAGTGATTACTCACTATCACAACAAAAGGAGAGTGGATATTATGTTTACAACAATGTTTTGGATTTTAATGGCTTGGTTTATTATCAATGTTATTTGGATGTGGTTCGTAACCGATAATCAAAATCTTCAAAAGACTTTTGCTTGGATCAATGTGGTCGCAGCTATCGTCGGTTTCTGGGTTTACTTTGGTGTTACAAAAGTCGGTGGCATCGATACTTGGTTTAATGTTCTAAATTACGTCAATGTCGTTCTTGCTGCTGTACAATTCTATTACGGCTACAGAAATAACCACAGTATCAAGCATGCTTAATGAAATGTTTCACCTCTTGTGCTCCTTTTAGGATAGAATGGAGCTAGTAATAAATTAATTAGAGGTAAAGCCTATGGATAATCAATTTGATATTTATCGTGAAGCAGAAAAAACTGAAAAATTAACGCCTAAACAAAAATTGATTTTTCAATCGGCCATTGAACTATTTTCCGACCAAGGCTATGCCAATACCTCGACCAAAGAAATTTCCGAACATGCCGGAGTTTCTGAAGGTAGTATTTTCAGAAAGTTTAAAAATAAAGAAGATTTACTGATGGCTATTCTTGAACCATTGACTCATGAGATCCTACCCCAGGATTTAGATGAATTTTCCCGTACCACTTATCAAGATGGCAATCTCAATCTGAAATATTTTTTAACTACTATGATTAACGACCGAATTAAACTATTTAAGTACAATCATAAAATAATGAAAATCTTCTTGAATGAATTCATTTACAATCGACAGATTCACGACAGATTAGTTGAAAGTATACCTAAAAAATCATTTAAACAGTTCAATGAGGTTCTTGATGAATTAAAAGAAAAGCAACTTTTAATCAACTGGGATAACCTGGAAATTTTCCGTTTCCTCGCCTCAAACATTTTAGGATACTTGATTCAACATTATATTATTGTTGATACTACTGAATGGAATGAAACTTCAGAAATTGAACATGTGACGGATTTCATCGTCAAAGGATTAACTCCGACAAAATAAAAAATGAGTCATATCACAAGATATGGCTCATTTTTTATTTTGCTAACATGTTGAATAAGAAAAGGCCAATTTAATAATTATTGAATTGAATCCACAATATTCCAGGTCCAACGGCTAACATATTTTCCAACCGGTGCCCCATTTTCACCAGCTCGAAAGTTGATTTTTAATTTCTTGACGATTTCGTCAGTAAAATCAGTTGTCTCACGCCAATCTTGATTCTTAACATCTTCAGTTTTACCCACCAACAGATTCAAGTTATCAACTAATTGTCCATCCCAATAAACATTATGTAACAACGATTCCTTATTATCATCCCTGTCTAGATCACCGGATGAACCACTATCATCTCCGTCGTCACCATCATCCCCACCGGTACCAGAATCATCGGTTTTATAGAATTTTCCAATTGAAAGACTGACCCCAATCTGGTTGGCACCTTTCTCTCTAAAATCATCAAGGAGGACTTTCCCCTCTTGCATATTTGGTTTAACTTGATTCTGTGAAGTTGGTGAAACACTCAATTGTCCAAAATCAATTTCTTCTGGCGCTACTAAGTTAATTCCACCACCGATATGGCGGAAATAAAATTCAGTGGTACCGACATTTCCGTCACTATCAGTAATCTTAAATTTTACCGTATGAATTTTAAAATCATTAAACTTTTTAACATCCAAGTCTTCAATTCGCCAAGGAACTAATGACCCTGGTTTTGAATTATCCAAATTTTTAGAATAATTAACCTCTTCGCCGTCATCTATTTTATAAGTGATAGTGGAGATTTTTTTGCTATCCTTGTCTGACCAAAAACCATTTAAAGCAAAATGATCAGTCGTTGGAGCATACGGATCTTTCTTAGTTCCACTTGGTGAGGTGACATCAATTTGTGGTTCCTTAGTTGCTGGTTTGATCAGTTTAAAAGCATGTTCCTGTAAAACTGATTGATTACTATCCTCATCAATAGCAATTATATATATTTTATGGGCACCCTTTTCAAGCCCCTTGATTCGAATATCATTTTTGAAATCATGCAGGGCACCACCCTCAGCCTCTTTATCAGTCTGCATTTGATGGAATAACACATTATGCATATTATCTTCTTCGTCACTGTCAATTCCATAATAAAGCGTTACATGATTACTATCAAAATCATACCAATTACCACTTAATGTCAAATTCTCAGTATCCAACGGTAAAATTTGTGGTTCATCATCCGTCCCTAAATTATCAAATTCAACCACTGGATTAAAAGTTGTCCCCGGTACATCAGTCATCGTTCCGTATTCCATTTTAACAGTTTTGCCTACTGCCAAATCCTGTGGCTTAGTTCTCATCGTTACCCCAGCATCCCATTGAGGATCACTTTCGCTATTAGTACCTAGTCTAGTATTAGCACCCTTTCCTTGATCCTTGTCTCCCATATCTAGCTGATTATAAAAAGCATTACGATGGTCTTTAGGAGTATAGGGAAATTTATAATGTTTTTCTTTTTTATCGTAAAAGTTACTATTTCCCTTACTCTTACCAACCTTCCAGGGATAATAAGTTTCACTGGATGCTGCAATCAATCCCAGAATACCCGGATTATACATAAATCCTTTAGTAGCCAAATATGAACGACTAGCTGAACGTGCTGCCCAAGCATGAGGCATATTTTGACGATTCATATAAATACTTGTTCTAATTTCATTATTTGGTGACTGGAAATACATTCCTCGTTCATTTCCTAAAGCACGCATCGGGATAAAGTTACCAATTTTTTTACCAGTTGGATCAGTAATTTCATTACCATCTTTGTTTAGTGACAGATCATGATTAGAAAAAGCATTGAAATTGCTAAACGTTTCTTTTCCAGTGTTTTTAAATGTAAAACTAGTGATTACTTTACCCGTCTTACTAAATGATAATTTGATACTAGTTGTAATCTCTGGATTGTATCGTCCCTTTTTGTCTTCCCAATAAGCTCGTTGTTTATAAACTAAGCGTTGTTCTTCCAAACCAGTTTTTTGATCAGTCCGATAATAAAGTTTCGGCGTATCGATCATTGCGTATGACTTTCCTACCTTATTAGGACCTGAGACCCCCGGTCTTAGTCCGTTCCAATCATCTGTATGTTTAATTTCATTAAAGATATTATTGGAGGTATAACTTGTTGGAACACCAAAAGTATCATCTTCATCATCTGGCAAAACACTATTGTCCATTCTTTGATTATCACCATAATGACTCGTATAAACGTGATTAGTCACCGACTTAGGACCATCTTCAATTCGACTACCTGGTTCCGCATATAAAATAGCCGAATTCGGAGCCGTCAAACTATTTTGGCGGGATTTCCCTCTAGGTCCCCAACTGGACTCTAATGTAGCTGTTGAGCGAACTGCCTCTTCATAATCTCCAAAATAGAGATACGGTTGCGTGCTTGAACCATCAGCGTGTTCCAAAATGGGACCTTTACTAAGCCGATTTTTCCCAGTTTGAGTCCAAGTGGCCTCTTCTGACGGATCATCGTCATCATCTAGGATCAAATCATATTTTTCAGCCTGATTAAATTGGTAATCGAACAATAAGTTTCTGTCAGCATCCAAGACTGATAATAAGAATGGCATTTTTTTATCAACCATAATTTTGAAATCAATTGTCTCAGGCTTATCTAAAGTTAAAATCAACTCCTTTTTATCAGCATCCTCTTTAACCTTGTCCGCACCTAATTCAGCTTTCAAAGCCGATAGATCAATCATATTTGCCTGATCTGTCTTTAAAATCAATTCTTTTTTATTTTCAAGTACATAACTGATCGTAACTTCAGTATTATCTTTATTCTTAATAATAGTTTCTAGACCAGCGCTGGTCATTGGTGCATTTTCTGTTGTTTCGGCATTAATTGTGGTAGTCAAACAACTAGAAAATAGTAACCATACACTAGCAAAGATTAAAGCAATTCTCATCCCTCTCATAAACACAAAACACCTCTCATAAAATGATTTTGTAAGCTTATCATCTATAGAAGTGCATTCTGGTTCAAAATATTATAAGAGCTTTCTTGTGAAATGACGCACGATTTATTAATTTTCCTATGATTTCTATTAATCAAAAGTTCATTATTTTTTAACTTAATTGGAAATTTTCGATTGATAATTACATTCATTTTTTGGCATATACCAATCTCAATTTAAAACAAATCTAATAGTTTCAGGACTATTTATTGAAATAAATTAATTTTAATTGAAATCTAAATATTTTGATTTATTATCAATTGTCATTATTCACAAAAATTTAAATTGAGCAAAATAAAAAGACGGTTCAAATTTATCAATTCGAATCGTCTTTTGTTAATTATCTATTATTATTTTTTACGACGTGAAGATCTCGTACTACCAGATCTAGAACTCTTTGGTGAATCATCAGTTGGTTTCTTTGGTAATTTCAAATTGAACTTACCACGACCATTCTTAGGTCCATCACCCTTATTACGTTGTGAGTAATAGAGGTACATCCAAACAACAATTGCAATCAAAACAATGATTCCAATAATAATACCGATCCATTGTTTATTATTCGATTGAGTTTTAGGTTGGGCTGAATCATTAACGCTATCAACTTCCCGTTGTTTAACGGTGATATTGTAATTCAATGACTTCTCAAAACCATTATCATTCTTCAATACAATATGAGCTTTATACGTTCCTGAACCTAACTTTTTGATTGGAATAAAGTAGTTAAATTGGGAACTAGGGGCTATCTGCAGGTTATCTGCTTTATAGTTGGTAACTTGACTACCATTGGTGATCTGAGCGTTTAAAGACACCTTATTGATGTTTATCGGTGCAGTATTGTTCAGCGTATAAGCGATACCCGTCGATCCAGCCACAGCTTTAGGAGCAGCTGAAGTCAAACTAACATCCGGCATCACACCATCATCTTTGGAGCGGAGGACAACACCTTTGACATAACGAACCTGATTCTTGATGTTGATATTCTTTGACTTAGTGGGACTAACCGAAGCAGTCGTAGTAACACCACCAAGAATGATCCCAGTAAATTCAGACGCAGGTGATTTAACTTTAAACTCAACTGTCTTATTTTCACCAGTAGCTAACCTAACCACCTGCTTACGTTTACCATCAACTAAGGATGTCAAAGAGGGATTCTTCCCCTTGTACAATTTGGCATTGTACTTATCGTATCCAATAACGCCAGAATCAGCCGTATAAGCGTTGTTTACCTCCGCCGTTACAGTTATCGATTTACTACCCGTATTGGCTATCAGGACCTTCAGAGACTGCTCCTTGTTAGGTTCAACTTTGAGGTCAAAGTAGGATTCGTCCTTGTTAACCTGATTATCTGGCAAAATTGCTTGAATCGCATAAGATTTGTCAGGTGCGGCTTTTACCGTCGTTGCAAAAGGTAAAAACGTTGCTACTAATAGTAATAATGTTGAAAGAAATACAATTATTCGTTTCTTCATAAATTTTAACTCCTACCTGAATACCAAATTGCCCAAAAAATAAGGAAGATCAATGAAACCAGAACACAGACAATTAGAATGTATGTTGTAGTCTTATTATATATCAAACCCTTACAACGTTTGTTAATATTATTGGCTTGATCCTGAGTTATTGTGTATGTCTTGTGGAATGTCCATGTAGCTTTACCACTGCGGGCTGCACCTTTTACTACGTATTTACCAGCAGAAATCGGTGTTGTATTTTGATCAAAATCTACTGGAATACGAGAATTGGGGGCGACTTTTGGATATGTAAGATCTGCAATCATTGTCTTATTACCTAGGTTAAAACGATCCAACCAACTTTTTCGTTTTACAGTTGCATGTACTATAACTTTCTTCATCATACCTGGTTCTTTATTTTGTAGATTGACAAAAATATGTGGCTTTTTTTGAATTACATCTAATGATAAATTGCGTAATGTCAGTATTCCACCAACAGCCTTATTATTATCAGTAATCCATACTGGTACGTTAGCTGCCCCCTTAGACGAATCACCCTTTACATAGATATAAAATCCTCCCAAGATAAGACCATCTATTTCAGACTTAGGTAATTTAATATTAAAACTAACGTCTTTTGTTTTATTGGGACCAATTGATACTTCTTTTTTTTGAGTCATGTCGGCAAAAGAATGTTTTAGTCCATACTGATTTTTTTTTACCATATCATGAAATACTATTTGCCCAGTCATAGACGTAGTTGCATTTGTTGGCTGAACAATTATTCTATACCTATTGATACTAAAATTACCCAACGATATTTTAACAGTTCGCTTTTCACCAGGTTTTCCAACAATTTGAAATCTATCAGTAACACCAGAACTATCATCTTCAATTAATGGAGTTACAGTGACCCCATTAATGTCAGCTTTAACATCTAATGATCCATTAAAAAAAATGAATATATTAAAAAATAAACCTATAACTATAAAAAGCACAAATTTCTTCTTCATAATAATCCTCGATATCACATGTGGTCTATTATCTATAATACTAAAAAAGCTGTTCCAAGTCTTGGAACAGCCTAATTTATTTTTTTATTAACGACGACGTCTTCTTGAAGTATTTCCAGAATTATTATTTCCGTTATTATTCTTATTGTTATTGTTATTTCTTCTACCTAGGTAGATTCCTAATCCTAAAATAATAGCTAGTGCTAGAATTGCCAGCAAGATATATAACCATAGATAATTAGGCTTAATTCCTGCAAGTTTATTGTACTTAGCTGCATCATCATTAGTTATTGTGAAATCTTTATCAATAACCCAACTCTTAATTCCACCAGCAGTACTATACGTTAGTTTCAAATGATAGCTTCCCGCCTGTAAGCTTCTTTTCCCCCAGGGAATAGCAAAGTTAAAATTAGACGTTGGTGCAATTTGCTGGTTTTGGGTAATTTTAGTTATTTTAAAGCTTTTATCTCCCTTTTTAGTAACGATTGCTTTTGCAGTTAGATTACCTGTATATGAATTCGTTGAATTATGTACGTTAGCATTTACGCCTTGTGTACGACCATCATTACCATTTACTAAGTTAGGAGTAACCGTAGTAACAGAGTACTTAGCTTCAGCATTATCAGCACCCTTTTGATGTACCTGAACTGGAATAGAATAGCTGAATTTATTTTTTATCAAAGTACCATTTTCACCGACAGTACCCTTGGCCTTTTCTTTATAAGGAGCTACAGTTACACCGCCCATTAATGTTCCCTTAAAATTCTTCTCAGGTATCGTCACATGAAATGTCAGCGTTGCAGTGGTTGACCCAGGAACCTTAAATACACTCTTATTAGGAGAAATCAATTTTCTCATTGGATATTTTAAAGAGCTATCTTTAACGTCTGTTTTATCGTAAGCCAATTCTCCACTATTTGTCGTGTAGGCCGTATTACCATAAAATGTAAATTGTCTTGTAACCTTAGACTTATTAAGAACCAATAACTTTAATTCAATTTTTTGTCCAGGATCACCTGTAACAACATAGCTACCATTATCAATATTCAAATTATCATTATTTGATCCACCAACTTTTAGTGCATATTCACCTGAAGTTGCTGCCGAAACATTAGTAATATTATTTGAACCCACAATAATAGCCATTAAAAATGCAAATAAAATTAAGCTTTTTGCGTATATCTTTTTCATAAGAACCTCCCACCACATTAGGAAAACTTTAACCATATCTATTATAAAATAAAAACCACTACTATAGTAGTGGTTTTTAAGCTTATTTTAATTTTAAAATACTATCTTATTTACCAGATTCTGTAACTGTTGAATCAGTTGAAGGAGTTGCCTTTAGTGTCCAAGTAATCTTAGAATTGTATGACTTATTTGTAGCTTCTTTAGCACCCGTTGCTGCTCCTGTAACTTTCAATAATGCATCATTATCGGCCTTTGTAAATGAAGCATTGATAGCACCAGTATTATATGTGCCCTTAGCTAAATTAATAACTTCACCAGTACTCTTACCATCAGCAATAATTGAAGCATCTTGAGAGTTCAAATCAGCACCTGTTGATACATTCTTAGCTTCATCATCTTTAAGTGGTGTTGCTTTAAGTTGTAGTGTAAATGGATCAGCTGCATCTGTTGTTCCATCGTTAAATGCTGTCAAACCAGCACTCAATGTAAATCCAGGTGCACCGGCACGTGATTCAGTAACTGATAATAGTCCTTGATTTTGACTATCTTCTTCTGACTTAGTAGCAGTATTATCTTGCAACTTAACAGTTGAGCCAGCTGCAGCTGTACCGAATCCAAGATCAGGAACAGCATTCAATGTTAAGATACCACTAACAACTTTAACGTTAGCATTTGATTCTGCAGTTGCGGTACCAACAGTTGAGCCATCTCCTGCATCGTAAGCAATTGCTAAGCCAGCATTATCTGAACCTAAACCATTAACATCTTCATTAGGTGTAACTTGTGTTAATTTACCATCAACAAACTTACCTGATGTTGTTGCAGCTTGTGCTGTTAGTGCTGGGGCAACTGCCCCTAAAATCATTCCTGCTGTTGCTAAAGATCCTACTAGAACATTTCTTGATAATTTCATGATATATCCTCCCTGATATAGAAAATTATTTTTTGTTTTTGTCTTTCTTGATTACAATTAGATAATAACAAATTTTACAAGCTGTACACTTCATAATTTGTAAAAGTTATTTGTCAGAATTGAATCACTTTGAAGCTCGTATAAAACTTAAGCTTTTGCGGAGCTTATAACCATAAAAAGCGAATAGACCAATCAAAATAGAAAAACCAGTAATGATCAATCCGGTGTCACGTGCATCACCCGTTTGTGGGTAAGTTGACATGTTACTGATGTTTACTGACGGAGTATATCCAGTTTGGGTAGTCTTATTCTGATTACCTGTACTTGTACCCGTATTATCACTAGACATCAACACGTTTGCTTCTGAAGTACCACCGCTACCAATATCAGATGAACCTTCTGAATCAGCGGCGACAACCGCCTGTGACCTAATGGAGCCACCTCCAGTAGAACTGTTAGATTCGGCAATTACATGTGTAAAGCCAAATCCTCCAATCACACCCAACAATATAACGGCAATTGCGAAGAAACCGACTACTCGCTTTTTGATTGTGAGACTTTTCTTGGATCTCATTTTTCTCTTCATATCAAAAACCTCTCATCAAAAGTCTGTCTGTTTTCTCCTTACAAAAAGTATAATACCATCTGTACACTCCCCTTCTACTCCGAAATAATTAAGAATTTCTTACAAGAAATGAATCATTTCTTTAAAAGGTAATATTTAACAACATTGTGCTGCCCCGTGTATGGAAGCGCTTGATCTGCTTCGTAAATATATTTGAATTCTAATTTTTCCAAAAGTTTCTGCGGTGCTAGGTTACCTACTTCAGTTGAAGCCCAGATTTCGGTCAAGCTCTCTTCGCTAAAGCCTTGGTCTATCAGTATCTTAACTGCTTCTTTGGCATAACCATGATTCCGAAACTTCCTATCTATTACGAATCCAATTTCTCGAGTTGGCAACAATTCCGCTGATTCACCACGTTTGTTCAATTCAATTATCCCGATCAATTTGTTATTGTCCTTCAAAGAAACAGCGCAGGCACCATCTCTTCTCCGATACATATCAAGGAGATCACGACCAAATTTTACATCGGCTGTGTACTCTAGTCCAGCCAATTCATGGTTAGTTTCATCCTGAACCAATTCCATGAATTCTGGGAAATCGGTCTCTTCAAAATTACGTATCTTTACAGTTCTTCCTATTAGTAGCATTTCATGACCTCATAATAAGTTAATTTGCAATCCAATTTCTAGGTTTTTATATCGACGTACCTTATAATAAATCTAGTTAAAATGAAAGGTGTGATTTTTATGGATTTGGAATTTAAAGGTAATACTATTTCAACAGTTGGTAAACCATTAAGTGTAGGTGATACCTTCCCTGAGTTTACTGTTCTGGATAAAGATAATAATGAGGTTAAATTAAGCGATTTGCTCGACAAACCTCTCCTTATCAGTACAGTTCCAAATATTGATACACGTGTATGTAGTATCCAAACTAAGCGTTTTAATGAGGAAGTTGGCAAACATTCAGAAATCAACTTCGTTACCATTTCAACTAATACCGTTGAAGACCAATCACATTGGTGTGCTGCTGAAAACGTTCAAAATATGAAGATGCTTTCAGATGTTAACCATGACTTTGGTAAAAAATCTAATCTTTGGGTTACTGATCTCGATATCTTAGCACGTTCAGTTTGGGTAGTCGATCAAAACCAACAGATCATTTACTCTGAAATCATGCCCGTTCAAACTGATGAACCTGATTACGAACAAGTACTCGATCAAGTTAACCAAATGTAATGTCGCCTTCCACAAAAATATGTAGTTATATGGAACTATAGCAATTAAAACAAAGTCAATTTGGGCTTTGTTTTTTCTTTTGTCTTAAACACTAGACATACAAAAAGGCTGAACACTTACGTTCAACCCAAGAATAGTTATATCAAGGTCTATTGTTTCGAGTACATATTATCAGAACAGTTCATTCTTAGCACTCCTTATAAGTTGTTTATTATATCTATTTATAACCATTAACCCAGAAACAGTTCTTCTCACTAATGGAAGTCTAACAACAAATCAACACCCTAATCTGGAACAAAAATCGGTATTGGGCTCAGCCGAAAAATTATTCTTAGTGGGGAACCCACTTAGAATAAGGTCAAGCTTGAAGGCCCTTGGAACAAAAGACCCCAAGTTGTGCCCTCAGCGTTCCAGCCCAATACCGATTTTTGTGGAAGGCGGCATCCTTAACTACAAAACCTTATCTCCGACGATGTTTAACAAAAGTAACAAAATGCAAAATACATCCCAACAACACAAAGAAGATCACAGTAAAACTAGCATAATTCAACCAGAAGTTACCAGAGATCCATGGTGACAATGGTACTTGAATCCCCATAGTTATTAACGCCATTATGGCAATCATAAAGAAGAGCTGAATATATCTTTTCACAGTCGAATCATCCTTTCTCTTTCTAATTGAAATCTTTTTGGCATATTTTTTGCACAGTTTCTTCTTATTATACGGAACTTTTTTCATGCCAAAAGTTCCTGGCAAAACAATTTCACCAGTTTTAATTACACCGGCAGCTGACATGACCCGATCAATCGTCTTGAATGCTTCATCAGTTACCCCGGTTAAGAAGTTCTCGGTCGTAGAAACGTAGCAAGAACTGATACTCAAGTAATGCTTATTCTTGAACTTACCTGGAATCGTATCGCCATTCTCTTTAAAATAAACTAGTTTTGGTCGCATACAATCAAAGAAATTCTTCAATACACCCGATAATTCTCGAAAATATGTTGGCGCCGCAAAGACCCAGACGTCGCTTTCAGCCATTTTATCGGCTAATTCATCCAAAACTGGATTTTTTTCATGGTATTTATGTGGTGTAATATCGTAATTTTCTAAATAGATGGTTTCTGTTTCAACACCTTCATCGACATTCTTCAGAACTTCATCGAGTATTTGGGCATTTAACCCATGTTCTTGATGCGATGCTAATATCCCTAATATTTTCATACGCATTGTCCCCTTTGTATATAAGTCTAATATAACGTGATATAAGATTCAAAACACTAGCTTTATTAAAATATTGTTGCTACAGTATGGTTAACTAAGGAGGTTTTGTGAATATGAAAGTTCTTATAATTGGTGCCCACGGTAAAGTTGGTCACCTACTAATTGGCGAATTACAATCACGGAATATCGATTTTGTTGCTGGATTGCGTAGTCAAGAACAAATCAAGGCCTATAACGAAAATAACATTGAAACTCAATTTATTGATTTAACCGCTTCTCTTGATAATATCAAGGATTCGATTGAAGCTTCAGGTGCTGACGTAATTGTCTTTTCAGCTGGTGCCGGGGGCGCTGGTTCTGATTTAACACTACAGATTGATCTTGATGGTGCTATCAAAACTATGATGGTTGCCGAAGCTATTGGTATCAAGCGTTATATTATGGTTAGTTCGATTTTCAGTGACAACCGTAGTAAATGGGACGCATCAGGTATCAAGCCTTATATGATTGCTAAACATTACGCTGACGATCACTTGCGTGGGACTAACCTTGATTACACAATTATTCATCCCGGTGGTTTAACTGACGATGATGGTACTGGTAAGGTCAAACTACTTGGTTCTAATGAAATGGGTAGTATCCCTCGAGTTGACGTTGCTAAGGCTATTGCTTTAATAATTCAAAATTCAACTACAATTGGTAAAGAATATACCTTTGCTAGTGGTGATCAACCCGCTGAAGACGTTTTTAGATAATTCAGATTTGGGGTTCACTGCCGCCTTCCACAAAAAATTAAAATTTGGCTGGAACGTAGTGGGCACGACTTGAAGACTCTTGTTCCAAGTGTCTTCAAGCTCGGCCTTGTTCTAAGTGGGTTCCCCACTAAGAACAACTTCACTACTGAGCCAATTTCAATTTTTGTTCCAGGCTAATATATTTGTTGATTGGATATTTCTATAACTAGATTGAATGAATGTTTTGATGTTAATTCTTACTATCAAAAAAGATATATAGAATAGTTACTTCCATTCCTTACCTGTTTAGGATAAATAACATCCAGATTTACTTAAAACATAACTAATAGTTTTCAACTACATAACATTGAAAACAACAAACTAGCTCGGAGCAAGGAAGAAAAATTAAATCGTACCTTGAAAAGAGGCATCTCACAAATTAATAATTGCGAGATGCCTCTTTTTATAAATAATTCGTTATTTATATTCATCAAGTTATTTAATTTGATAAAAATATAAATGTTTAGCACATTTTGCGAACAATAAAATACATTTAGCTAATATTAATCGTATTTTAGTTGTAATTTTTCATAATCTCTGTAATACTTACTAAGTAATCAAGAAACCTTAGGGGGTTATCAATCGTGGAAACTGATACAAATAATCTTAGTTTCGTCGAAAGGCTTTTTCATCTTAAAGAAGCCAATACAACTGTCAGACGTGAAATTTTAGCTGGACTGACAACATTCGTTTCAATGGCTTACATTTTATTCGTTAATCCACAGGTTTTAGGTACTGCTGGTATGGATAAAGGTGCCGTCTTCACTGCTACTGCTCTTTCTGCAATTTTAGGTTCCGTTTTGATGGCACTTCTAGCCAACTATCCAATCGCCATTGCTCCAGGGTTGGGTGACAATGCCTTCTTCACCTATTCCGTTGTTTTAGCTATGGGAATTCCTTGGCAAACAGCGATGGCTGGAGTGTTCATGTCCAGTATTTTATTCTTATTGATCTCTGTTTTAAAATTACGTGAATTAGTTATTGATTCAATTCCTCATGACTTAAAATTAGCCATGGCTTCTGGTATCGGTTTGTTCATCGCCTTTGTTGGACTTCAAGGTGGTGGTCTAGTTGTTGGAAGTAAAGCTACCTTAGTTGAAATGGGATCATTAACTGTTCCTACTACTTGGTTAACAGTCTTTGGTTTAGTCGTAACTGGTTTACTAATGGCTAAAAAAGTTCCTGGTTCAATCTTCATTGGTATGGTTTTGACAACTATCTTAGGTTTAGTAACTAAGTTAATTCCCTTACCACACCAAATCATTTCTACTATTCCAAGTATGAAACCAACCTTTGGTGTTGGTATCGCTCATTTACCTGACTTAGCTGATCCAAAACTCTGGGCGGTCGTCTTAGTCTTCTTGTTAGTTGCTTTCTTTGATACCGCTGGTACTTTGATTGGTTTGGCCGAACAAGCTGGTTTCATGAAGAACAACAAGATGCCTCGTATCGGTCGTGCTTTGATGGCTGATTCAATTTCAATGCTAGGTGGTGCAGTTATGGGTACTACTCCAACTGCTGCCTACGTTGAATCATCTGCAGGTATCGCTGTTGGTGGTCGAACTGGTTTGACCTCATTAGTTGTCAGTATCATGTTCGCAATTGCCATGTTCTTCTCACCACTTTTGACCGTCGTTACCTCCAACGTAACTGCACCAGTTTTGATCATCGTTGGTATCTTGATGGCTCAATCAATGAAACAAATCAATTGGAGCAAATTCGAAATTGCTATGCCGGCTTTCCTAACTATCGTTGGTATGCCGCTAACTTATAACATCTCTTACGGATTCGCCTTCGGAATTCTTTTCTACCCTCTAACAATGTGGGCAGCTGGACGCCGTAAGGAAGTTACTCCAATTATGTATATTCTCTTCTTCGTCTTTATTCTGTTACTTTACACGATCAATATTTTACCTGCTAAATAGCAAAAAAATCGAGACCAATTAAGGTTTCGATTTTTTTGTGTCTAATTATCAAAATTAATAAACTGTAATCTAATCGCATTCAGCACGGCAATAATGGTTACCCCAACATCAGCGAAAACTGCCTGCCACATGTCGACCATTCCAAAGGCACCCATCAATAAGAACATCACTTTAATGACTAAGGCAAAGGAAATATTTTGGATCACGATGCGACGAGTTTTTTTGGCAATCTTCATTGCTCGAGCAACTTTGGAAGGTTCGTCTCCCATGATAACAATATCGGCTGCTTCAACAGCAGCGTCTGATCCTAAACCACCCATAGCGAAACCAATATCGGCTGTTGCTAAGACGGGAATATCGTTGATACCATCGCCGACAAAGGCAACCTTTTTATTAGCCTGGTGGGACTTCTTTAACAAATCATTAACGATTTCCACTTTATTTTCAGGTAACAAGTTCGTGTAGACATTACTCATATGTAACTTTTTAGCAATTGCTGAACCAACTTTTTCATTATCACCTGTCAGCATAACTGTCTGATCGATGCCACGATTATTTAACAATTCAATGGCTTTTTTTGCATCCTTTTTAGGTTCGTCAGCAATTACGATATCACCCCAGAGTTTGCCAGCCACCGCTACATAAACGATCGTACCCAAGGCAGTCGACTCCGTGAATTCAATTCCAGCCTGCTTGATAGCTTTGGCGTTACCAACAACTACCCTTTGTCCGTTAATTTCAGCACTCAAACCATGACCAGCTTGTTCCATTGCATTCTCAACTGGCAAAATTTTACCCGTATAAGCATTCAAAATTGAAACCGCAATTGGATGAGTTGAATTTTTTTCCACACTGGCTGCCATCTGTAATAGTTCATCTTTAGTAATCCCATTTTGAGGTGCTACTTTTACAACTGAGAATTGACCTTTGGTTAAGGTACCAGTCTTATCAAAGGCAACTGTATCAACGTCATTCAAAGCTTCCAAGTAATTACTCCCCTTGACCAAGATGCCTTGTTTCGAAGCAGCCCCGATACCACCGAAGAAACTCAATGGTACTGAAATAACCAAGGCACATGGACATGAGATAACTAGGAAAATCAGAGCCCGATAAACCCAAACATCCCAGGCGCCTTGAGCAACTAATGGTGGAACTACTGCTAAGGCAACCGCTAGGAAAACAACGATTGGTGTATAAATCTTAGCAAATTTGGTAATGAATTTTTCCGTATCAGCCTTTTTGCTAGTGGCATTTTGGACCAAATCTAAAATTTTAGCAACGGTTGAATCATTATAGACTTTGTTAACCTTAATTTGGAGAGTTCCATTCTGATTGATTGAACCACTCAAAGCATCATCACCCACTTTGATATTCTGTGGCATTGATTCCCCAGTCAAAGCTGAAGTATCAACTGACGATTGACCTAGAACAACCTTGCCATCTAAAGGAATCTTTTCGCCCGGTTTAACCAAAATTATTTGTCCAATTTGAACCACACTAGGATCAACAGTTTTAGTTTTTCCAGCAATCTTTAATGTGGCAAAAGCTGGTTTAACTTCCAACAAAGCGGAAATTGATTTCTTAGACCGATTGACCGCGACATCTTCAAAAACATTTCCCAATTCGTAAAATAACATGACCGCAATTGCTTCAGGATACTGTCCCAAAATAATTGCCCCAATTGTAGCAATACTCATTAGAAAGTTTTCATCAAAAATCTCACCATGAAAAATATTTTTAACTGCGGTATAAACGATGCGGGCACCAATTACCAGATAGGCCATTATGAAAAATATTACGTCAATCGGTGTTGGCAAAAGTGAACTTGATCCTACTAGTAGTAGAATGAAAGAAACTAACAAGCGAATAATCGTCAGCTTAGTTTCCTTACTTAATTCAGTTTTAATTCGTTTAATTTTCTTTTTAGTTTTATATTCAGTTTGGACATCGTATAATTTCATCGAGATTTTCCTCCTTGAAAAGGTTTACATGTTCATTTGAATATATGAGCAATCATTCATATATAAATTATAATATAATAGGTCGTAATGAAATTCAACCCATTTCCACAAGAGGACAATTTATGCCAGAACAAAATTTTGAAGTTGAGCATCAACAAGCTCTTCATAATTTAAAACAGAATCTTCCCAGTGATGATGATCTCGATGCCATGGTCAATATTTTTAAGGCCTTCGGTGACATGACTCGCGTAAAAATAATACTTGCCTTGTCAGAAACACCATTAAGCGTTGGTGAAATCGCTGATACCCTTGATATGAGCCAGTCTTCAATCTCACACCAATTAAGTATCCTAAAACAATTGAATCTTGTTTCTAACGCAAGACGCGGACGTAACATCCACTATCGTCTGAGTGATCAACATATTCTGACGATTTTTAAACAAACTCAGGACCATATTATTGAAGACGAAAATGACTTTTAAACTGCTAGTTTTTAGCAGTTTTTTTGTTGCACAAAAAAAGACAGGTTTCCCTGTCTTATGCGACGATCTCAATATTTTTGACTTCGGCCAAGCGAAACTTCTTACCATTATCTAAATGGAATAAATCGTCATTGTAATCACTGACTTCTCCAGTTAAATCGGTTTTTCTTTCGCTATTTCTATTTAATTTTACTTTGATAATTTGATTATACGTAAATGATTGCATAAGGAACTTTGTAATTTGTTCATCAGATTGCTTATGCTTAGGGTTATCTTGCTGATTAACTGTTGATCTATTATCGGTCAACTTCATTTTGTCACGCTCGTGATAATAACTATCAAAGAATGTCTGCACCATTTCGGTATCAGTATCGTACTTACTATTCATTCTGTGTTACCTTCTTTGAATTGATTCTTGTCGAACAGGTTATTCTAAACCTATAATCTATCATACACAATGATTAAGTGATATTTTAGGGTAATTTGACCAATTAACCTTTCCAAATATGACATATTATCCTGCCCACGCTCTTATTATACGAACAGGTGTTCAGAAAAGCAAATAAAAATAGTCATCCCTATTAAGAATGACCATTTAAACATTATCAAAAATGATTAATTATAGACCTAAGTTACTGTTAATAGCACTTGTAGCAGCTTTTACATCAGAGCTGTTTGCAATACTGTTATTTGTAGTATTTTTACCAACAGAATTATAGTTCTTTGCAAGAGCTGTCATGTTATCAAATGTCATATCAGTTTGTACTTGATCTGATACTGAATCAATAAGATCTTGATTGAACAAGGTTGAGATAGAAGCACTCTTACTTACTAATGCTGAAAGCACATCTCTTTGACGTTGTTGACGAGCAGCATCGTCGCCGTTCTTCATTGCTAAGTAAGCAGTAGCCTTGTCACCATTCATGTGAGTGGAAACACCATTTGTAAATGAATAACCATTTGATGTGAATGTAGCATTTGGTGTAACGGTAACGCCATTAGCATCATTGATAGCCTTGTTCATTCCACCCATATTAATAAGTGCATAGAAATCAACAGGTACATTCAATGTATTCTCAACCGCTGTAACAGCAGCCTTTGTTTGACCATTAGCATAAGCTGCACCAATTGTCTTAGCTGATCCCTTGATAGCTAGATCATCAGAAATACTTGTGATTGTAGTTTTATTTGTCTTTGGGTTCAATGTAAGAACCATCATGCTATTAGTGTCACCATTGTAATTACTAATCGTTTGATCAGTTGCGACACCCATTAACAAGATTGAGACAGGTTTACTATTGTTTAGTAATGAACTTACATTACGTTTGCTAGTTACCCCTGATGGTACATAAGAACTGTTTGCAGAGCTCTTAACACTACGATAACGTGTCATACCAAATGTTGCCCCACCTAAAACAAATAATAATACAAACCACATACTTAGATTTCTAAATGTGTGCTTTTTTGCTTTATTATTATGCATAAAAACTTTCCTCCCTATTAAATCAAATTGTCGATTTCAAAAACCGACTATACTCTTACCATTTTAACTCTATTAATAATTTTTGAGTGAAATTATATTAATTATAAAAAAATTATTTATGAATTCTAGAAATGAAAAACTCCAAAAATAGTAAATCTTTGATATTATTATTTCTTTAGAAACCGCAAATTTAATTAAGAGATTTTAAATTGAGTACATCTTTTAATTATATAATTAAAAACAATTGTAGGATAAACTAAAACTATGCATTGGATAATCGTATAAATAATTCCTAACGCCAATACATATGTTGTATCGTCACTTAAAATAAATCCAGTTGCTATGGTGGTTATTCCAAGTCCTAAATGTAGACACATATAATATAATGAATTTTCACCAATCCAATCTAGGTATTTAAAATTCATTTTATTTGTTCTTTTAAAAATCACAATTAATTCTAAAGATCCTATAAACCCTAAAAAAATATACATCAAAAAATTATTTCCAAACAAAAAATAGTGCAAATCAATTTTTGATTTAAATAACCCTACACCGTATATATACATAGAAATAATGACAATTTGAAATCCCGTATTCTTTTCAATTAAGGAAATAATCCAATGTGAATAATATCCAAGAAGTAAAAATATTAATGCAACATATGATGCCAGTGGAATCATAGACTCTGTTACAAGGAAATTAGAAAATCTATGACTATTAGCAACAATATATAATGGAATAATAATGAATGGAATAGATACTATAATAAAATTTTTATTATACTCAAATAACATTAAAAACAAAATTTCGGAAAAAAACAAAACCGGTATAAACCATAAAACATCAATTCCTCGAAAAGAAAAAGTTAAATAAAATCCATTTTTTATTATTTCAAATACAGTTTTCCCATTATGAAAAAAAAGAACTTTAATAAAAATACTTATCAAACTAAAAATTATATATGGAATAAAAAGTTGAATTACCCTTTTCCTTATAAATTTTTTCGTTAATATAATAGGATGAATATTCTTCAAAATCCCTGACAAGATAAAGAATATTGGTAGCATTATTAAAGAAATAAAATTTACTATATAGGTTGAATCTGCAAAATTATGTAAAAAAATAGTATGATAAAAAATTATTAAAAATATTCCCACAGCCTTACAACGGTCAATATACTTAATTCTCATAGATTTATTTCTCCCTTTGTATCAAGCTACGCTATTATTTTTCAACGCCTTAGCATCCCTTATTACCTCTTTGAGCCTGAACACAAACCGCCTTTCTAGCCATAGGAAAATAATCATTCCAGACTCTTAACCTAAAGAATAAACTTACGCTCACTTTATTATCGTTTTTTTACAGTACTATCCACGATATACTACCGAATATATTTACTTCAACTAAAAACTAGTCATAAATCAATTTGCCGAGTAAATTCCACCAAGGCATCTTTCCAAGTAATTACTTGATAATTCGTATTTTTCGCTTTTTTCAAATTCATTAAGGAATGCCTTGGACGGTATGCTTTTTGTGGATATTCGGCAGATGTTACTGGTGCAACCGTCACCTTAGTATCCTTCAGAATCTCTTTAGCAAATTCATACCACGTACATGAACCTTCATTTGATAATTGATACAAACCATATGAAATTTTTTTATCAGTAGCATACAACATAAATTCAGCTAATGTTCTAGACCATGTTGGTCGCCCCATCTGATCATCTACCACCGTTAAATGATCATGCGTTTTAGCCAAGTTAAGCATTGTATAAACAAAATTCTTTCCATATTTACCAAAGACCCAAGAAGTACGAATAATATAATACTTGTTCATGATATTAGCGACAGCTTTTTCACCTGCCAACTTAGCTCGTCCATATTCATTTTGAGGATTAGTCTCTGAATTTTCATTATACATATTGTCATTGGTTCCATCAAAAACGTAATCAGTACTTATGTAAACTAAAGTAGCTCCTGATTCTTCGGAAGCATTAGCAATATTTTCAGTACCCGTAGCGTTAACATCCCAATTAGTTGTTTTACCAGGTTCTTCTTCTGCATCATCAACAGCTGTAAAAGCTGCACAATGATAAACCAACTCAGGTTGAACTTTTGAAAAATAATCATCAACTGCCATTTTATCAGTAATATCTAAATCTTTTGATCCTACACCGATATATTTAATTTGTTTTTCATCAAGTAAATGACATAGCTCTGTTCCTAATTGGCCCGTGGCACCAGTTATTAAAATCTTCATTCTGAAATCTCCCTATGGTTATTGACCATTTTTGGCGTACTTAGCCTCAACCTCTGATTTTTCAGCTTTCCACCAATCTTCATGTTCTGTATACCAATCAATCGTATGTTTTAATCCAGATTTAAAATCAGTATATTCAGGTTTCCATCCAAGTTCTTCACGTAATTTAGTAGAGTCAATAGCATAACGCATATCATGACCCGGTCGATCTTTCACAAGATCATAATCATCTTTGGACTTATTCATCAGTTCCAGTATCATCTCAAGAACTTCTTTATTATTTTTTTCGCCATTGGCTCCAATTAAATATGTTTCACCAATCTTGCCCTTATTTAGAATGGACCATACTGCACGTGAATGATCATTAGTATGAATCCAATCGCGCACATTAGTCCCTGATCCATAAAGTTTTGGACGTATCCCACTTAAAATATTTGTAATTTGTCTGGGAATAAATTTTTCAATATGTTGATATGGTCCATAATTATTTGAACAATTGGATATTGTTGCACGTAACCCAAATGAACGAACCCATGCCCGCACTAATAAATCTGAACTAGCCTTTGATGAAGAATAAGGACTACTTGGATTGTAGCGAGATTCAGGTTCAAACTTTGCTCCATTACCTTCAGAATCTCTCAGAGGAAGATCACCATATACTTCATCTGTCGAAATATGATGATAACGTACATCGTATTTACGGCAAGCCTCTAACAAAGTATAAGTTCCCACGATATTAGTCTGAATAAATGGTGATGGATCAATTAATGAATTATCATTATGGCTCTCAGCTGCATAATGAACTACTGCATCAGCCTTACTAACCAATTCATCAACCAAATTGGCATCTAAAATATCGCCCACAACTAATCTAACTCTGTCCTCTGGCAAACCAGCTAAATTAGCCCGATTTCCGGCATAAGTTAGCTTATCTAGCACCGTAACATGAATATCAGGATGATTTTCAACAATATAATGTACAAAATTGGAGCCTATAAAACCAGCTCCACCTGTAACGACAATATTTTTCATTGATAGTCTCCTTTAATTAAATCTCACCATAAACAAATGGATTATCTTTTTCAAATTCAGTGAATGTAGGTTGAGCAGCATCCTTTTCAGACGTAATAGCTTGATCAAAATCGATTGGCCATTGAATTCCTAATTCAGGTGTCTTAAACGAGAAACCACCATCAGCGGCAGCATCATAATAATTATCACATTTATATAAGAAATTAACATTATCAGTTAAAGTAACAAAACCATGGGCATACCCTTTGGGTACCAACAATTGACGATGATTACTTGCTGAGATGATATAACCTTCCCACTGCTTGTATGTTGGTGAATATTTACGAACATCCACAATTAAATCAAGAACAGCACCAGAAACAACACGAATTAATTTTGTTTGAGCGGCTTTACCACGTTGAAAATGTAGACCTCGTAATACACCAGTTTCAGCTGATAATGATTGATTATCTTGAATGAAGTCAAAATTAATTCCAGCTTCTTTAAAATCACGATCAGAGTATGTTTCAGTAAAGAAGCCTCTACTGTCACCAAAAACTGCTGGTTCAATAATTTTTACATCCTGTAATTTGGTTGTTGTTATTTTTAATTTTCCCATTACTTCTCCCCTACTAATCTTAATAAATATTGGCCGTAATCGTTTTTCTTTAACGGTTGAGCCAATTTGATTACTTGCTCTTTACTTATATAATGCATCCGATAAGCAATCTCTTCTAAACAGGCTACTTTGAGATTCTGTCTCTTTTGAACTGTTTCAATAAAGCTACTGGCCTCTTGTAAAGAGTCATGCGTACCCGTATCAAGCCAGGCAAATCCACGTCCCATTACCTCAACATTTAATTCATCTTTCTTAAGATAAGCCTTATTAATATCAGTAATTTCAAGCTCACCACGTTCTGATGGTTTAATATTTTTAGCAATATCAACTACTCTATTGTCATAGAAATACAATCCTGTCACAGCGTAATTACTTGTTGGATGTTCTGGTTTCTCAATAATTGATTCAGCATGCATATTTTTATCGAAATCAACCACACCAAAACGTTCTGGATCGTTCACGTGATAACCGAATACAGTAGCACCTGATTCTTTGGAGCTAGCGTGCTGGAGTATCTCTGAAAGACCTGCTCCAAAGAAAATGTTATCTCCTAGAACTAAGCAGACAGAATCATCTCCAATGAAATCTGCACCAATAATAAAAGCTTCCGCAAGACCATTAGGTTCATCTTGAACAGCATATTCCAGATTTAAGCCAATTTGTTTTCCATCTCCAAATAACTCTTTAAACTGCGGTAAAAACTCTGGTGTGGAAATGATTAAAATGTCTTTTATTCCAGCTAGCATCAGCGTTGACATTGGATAATAAATCATTGGTTTGTCATAGACGGGTATTAATTGTTTAGAGACTGCCTTAGTTATTGGATATAGTCTGGTTCCTGATCCGCCAGCTAGAATTATTCCTTTCATTTACTTCTCCTTTAATATTACGATTTCAATTTATTTATAAGTATTCTATACGCGAAATCCACTATGGTTGCTTTCAAAATTATCAATATGGAGAAGTAAATAACTGATCCTAAAAGAACACCTATAATAATCGATATCCAACCTGGTATAAACATTTGCTCAAAGTACAAGAATAAAAACATTATAATCGCTGCTATTAAATACTTTGCAATATCGCTATTGATCCCTTTAAACGTTAAACTTTTTCTAACCTGCCATAATTGAGTAATCGTAACTACACTTTCAGATAACATTGCAGAAATGGATGCTCCAAAAGCTCCATCCATACTTATTAAAGGGATACTAACAATTACATTCAGGATACTCCCCGAAATAATAGAAACATTTAATTGTTTACTTTTTCTCG
This sequence comes from Companilactobacillus kimchiensis, assembly GCF_001438805.1. GTDB lineage: Bacteria > Bacillota > Bacilli > Lactobacillales > Lactobacillaceae > Companilactobacillus > Companilactobacillus kimchiensis. The sequence goes on along the minus strand of NZ_JQCF01000003.1, from coordinate 74,041 downwards.
AAGGTATCAAATATTGATTCCCAACTACATTGGCAATGGACATAGGTATTAAAATAAAAGCCTGCAATTTTAAAATGATTTTTACTTCATCAAATTGAGAACCAAGAAATAAGGGTACAAATTTATCAGATACACCAATAATTCCTGCGAATAATGCTATTGAAATACATAAACTGAAAGATAATGATTTTTTTAATACACCATTCATCTTTTTTAGATTTCTTTTAGAAATTTCAGTAGCAATCATTGGCATTAACACCGTAGATGCTGATGTCAAAAGAGTAAATGTTAACCTAACAATTTTATCTGAATTGTCAAAATAACTTGCCCCTTTAATATCCCCCATATAACCCAATAACACTTTATCTAAAACTGTATAAAGTGTTATTGATATTTGAGGTATAAACAATGCTACTGTACCTTTTAAATGACTAAAAGGATGCAATCTTTTAAAGTCTTTAATTCCAATAAATATTTTCCATTTTTTTACATAAGGCCATAATAATAGATTAGAAACTAAAATTGAGAGTGAATTTATCAGTATATATATGAACAAATCATTTTCATTTTTAACAAATGTAAAAATCATAATTACAGATATTATCTTCACAAAAAAGTTTCTAAGTGCTAAAGCCGAAAAATTTTCCAATCCCATAAATAACCATGAAACATCAAATACATTTGCTATAACACTTATTGAATACGCCCATAGAAAAATTTGATACTTACCGGATGAAATAATAACAATTGAGAGAATAGCGTATGAAATAACAGTTGTTATGACATTCAATATTTCAATTTCCCAAAAAAGATGTGATATTTTGAACCAATCATTTTTTAAATAAGCTATTTCTCGTTGCCCATAAGTCGTAGTTCCCAATACCGCAATCAAAATGAAATAATTAATAATTGAATAAGTATAAGAGTTTATTCCCATATAAGTTGGGCCAAGGATTCTAGACAAATAAGGCAAAGTAATAATAGGCAATATTATTAAAAATAATTGATACGAACTGTTATAAAGATAATTTTTTATTATTTTCACTTAAAAGTAATACCTCATCTATCTAATAATTAACGTTTTAGAACGGTTAACAAGAAATCATCAATAACATTAATAAACTTTGAAAAAGATACATATAACGGACCAACACCATAATATTTTTTCAATACATATAATCTACTTTTATCATTTATCTTTTTAAACGGAACTTTTTTAAAACTAGTTGATCCGCGACCAATATGATCAAAACTTGAAGTATTTAATATATAGTTTTGAAAACCATTTTGAATTAATTTCGAATATAGGATTTCCTCCTCATAATACAGGAAGGTACCCTTATCGAAATAACCAATTTCTTTGAATACCTTTTGATTAATCCCAAAAAAAGCCCCTGAAACTACATCCACTTTTTGAATCGCCGTATTTCCTTTTTTATAATAACCACCTTCACGTTTGCCAAATTTAAATAACAACCATCTGATGGACCAAAAATTTATAAAGAAAATATTTTTTACTGATAAGTGGTGCCATGAATTTTTTATATCGTTATTAAGATTAACCGTAACCATTCCAGAATTTTCATTATTGATAATGTGTTTTCTAATGTCATCAACGTTAGAAGAATCTATTCTACTATCAGGATTTATGATATAAACAATATTTTTCGATGAGATTCCAAATCTATTTTGTACATATATCAATCCTATGTTATTTCCTTGAGCATATCCTGAATTAACATCCGACGAAATAATATGTACCTTTTTGTTATTCCTAAAATATTCTTTTAATTTCTGATACGATTCATTTCCCGAAGCATTATCAACTATAACCACTTTATCCATATCTGAATTTAATAAATTATTAGTACAATCAATACTCTGGGAATAATTTTTATAATTCAAAACTATCCCTATATTCATTTCTCAAATTTCTCCAAAATATATTCTTCTACGGAAGGTTCACCATCAATTTCCTTTTTCCATTCCTTTTTATAAGTCATAGTAAAAAAATAATTTTCTGGCAAATTTATTATTTTCTTTGTTTTCAAAGTTAATGGTTTATTCCACAACTGTCTAGTTATCAACCCATACGGGTTAAATACTCGCATCTTCCTCCATTCCTCATTTAATACTGGAATATGTTCAAATGCAGCAAGGTAGGCTTTAAAAAACGTAAAATAATCTATTTTTAGAATTGGATCAAATAACAATTCAGTAGTTATTTCATCAGCAAATTTAAAAAAGAGAGAATCCTTTTTTGCTATTAAAAATCCATTATTAAATTTCTCAACAAAGGGAATTGAAGCATACAAATTACGATCCGTGATGTCATATACAGTATTCCAAAGAAGCAAGTTTGAATCCCATACTTCTTTCGGAAATGATCTAATCATAAACTGTGAGGCATCTAACCAAATTCCACCATATTTTTTCAATAAACTAATCCTTAAATAATCAGTAAAATGGGCATATGATATTTTCCCATTGTTAATGAGATTCATGATTTTTTCATCAATATTTAAATATTGATCAATATTTTCAAATGTTATAACTACAACGTCATAATCATTAGAGTTTTTTTGCATGGAAATAATACTTTTTTCAATTACAAATGGCTTATTTTTTTCCCCTTGCAACCAGGCCGTCCAAATAATTTTCTTTACGGGTATTTTCCCGTCATCACTGCAAAAATCAAACTTATGGTAAATACCTTTATACTTATAATAAATATAATCTCGTACCATCTGATCAGTTATTTCCGCTGTTTGCTTAAGAATTTTAGCCATTTTTTTAGGCTTGCGACCAAGACCAACAAAAACACATCTTAAAATTAAGCCATATAGTTTAAATAAAATATATTTGGATCCTTTAATAATTCCAAAACACTGAAAGATGGTCTTTATTTTATTCAAATATGTTCAACCTCACCTTTATCACGAGTAGTTAAGAAATCTAAAAACACTAAAATTATTGGCAAATAAAATATTCTTTGCGAATCAAATGGTGACAGACTAATCCAACAGCCAAACAAGAATATATAAGTCAAAAAACTTAATTGTTTATATTTGGATTCTGCAAAACATTGAATTGAAGACCATAGAAATACTATTATATTTAATACTCCTAGCATCCCAAATTTTCCTAAAAATCCAATAATCCCAACATCATCGAAATTAGCAGATATTATTTGACCATTATAATTTATAGATTGCCCATGAATCAGACTTCCATAAAGATCATCTCTTGCAAATCCAAACGCAAACCATCCATTATTAAAAATATTTTTCAAGTAATATTGATATGCATATTGTCTAATACTCATAGAAATTGATCTTGAACCAACAAAAAACACCTTATCTATTAAAATCCCGACGCATACCATTGCAATCAACAAAATAAGAACTAAAAAAAATATTTGAATTGATTTTGATACACTTTTTAGTACTCTCATCAATAAGATGGATAGGATTATGACAACTATTATTATTAGATACCCACGTGATTGCCCAACACAGATTAAAAAGAGAACATTAAAAAATAGAATTACATTATCCTTTAATTTTGAGAAAATAGCCCCCTTAATAGCCTTGTAAATCAACATAATAAAGACAGAGAATGCTACAAAATCTACCGAAGAAGCTATTCTAGTAAATCCTAATACATTAAAATTACGCTGTAAGGCGGTTGAATAGTCAAAATTAGTATTTAAATAGAATATGAGTTTTCCAAAATGAAGCAATATGTAAGATTGCACCAATTTTATTATCGAAACTATCGAAGAAAAAATGATAAATCGCCTTATTATATATCTCCAATTTTCCCACGTATTAAGATATTCACTAAAGGGGAAATATAATAGCAATATAAAAAAATAATATGCTATTAAAATAGTGGCGAATAACGTTTGATCAAACTTATACAGGGTTCCGAATATTAAAATAACTACCGAAATCAATAAAAAGATAATAAACGGACTAAAGTGTCTCCTCATTATTTTAGGATTAAAGTGTGCATTATATAAGATAAGTCTCAAAAAAATATATATAAAAACAAAGATCAAAAATAATTTTTTTTGTGAATAAGAAGACCATCCATTTAAGAATGAGTTACGGATATTTATTAGATCAAAAAAATTGACCTGCAAAATCAAAAAGATATACAAAAAAAATTTATCTAATATTTTCAATATTTTCTTTCCTTTTCAAATACTGATTCATTTGGTAACTTTCTTTGGTAGATTCTTTTTAATTCTTGTGCAATAGTTTCAAATTGTTTATCTGTAATATTTGAATCATCATTTATTACAATCATTTTATGGTTTCCATTCTCTATATCTTTCGTTGCATCTTCAAATTGATCAAACAAATCATATATTTTCCCAACTCTAGGTGTTCGTGGAGAAAATTTTCCAGTAACCAATGAGTAATACCTAACTAACCATATAGTTATATCGTCCTTCCACCTAAATCGATCACTCATTGTTTTGACATATTCTTTTGGATTTTCATGAATAACATTGCTCATTTCGGACTTAAGAATTGAATACGGATAATGTAAATCAAAAAATCTAGTAAATTTAGGCCAAAAGAATAAAAGAATTGTATAAATATTCAATTCCATATTCTTCATATTTAGGAATTTAAAAAATTGTTTCCTCATTACTTCCCGTTTTTTAAATTGTTCATTAATTACTTTTACATTGTTAACGTGTATATAATCAAAATCATACATCGGTTGAATCGCATTTAATCCCGCAGTATCTTTCGGAAGACCCTTTTTTGAGAAAAAATCTTCAGGTATGACCTTTTTATTAAGAAACATATCATCATTAAAATAAACAAAATGTTCTGACAAATTAGGAATCTTATATAAATTCAACTCAATCGCACTGGAATTAAAAATGGGTCTATACTTTTCCGGAATAATTTCCTTATGATCTACAATGGTAATCCAATTACAATTATCATTTATCCACTCTGGTTTTTGACCATCTGTAACTAGATAGACATGATTAACCCACGGTGCATATTCTTGAACAGCTCTGAACCAATATTTAAATATGCCATAATCTCTAAATCGCGCAGTTTTTACATCTAAACTATCTTCCTGTCTATACTTAGAATACTCAGAAAGCCATTTTGGTTCTTGACCATCTACCCATGTTACAACAAAATCTATTTTAAAATTTATGTCCGACATTGAAAAACCTCATCTAACGTTAAAATTTATAAGCGACATATTTTATGGAAGCTATTAAAAAAGAATAGGGTATCAAATACGCCTTTTTATTCTTAGTTAAATACTTCCATTCAGATAAAACCGACTTTACACCTTCTGATTCATTACTACCAAATTCCCTTTGAATCCACTGATTCTGTTTATGAAAATCACCTATACTCTTATATCTTTTATATTGTTGTTTTAAATTCATATGGTTCGAATGTGTTACTACTGCTTCAGCACAATAGCCAACCTCATATCCTTTAATGATGCCTTGGGCCGCTACATATTCATCTTCACAATATAATATATTGGATGGAAAGGAACCCACATCCATAAGTAGACCTCTTCTATAAATTGAAAAAGCATCAGAAGAAAATGCTGCTTTAACTCCCAACGCCTTAATATCATTTTTAGATTTAATAATACTTTTTGAAGGATAATTAAAGTCTCTAGCCTTTTGTTCAAAAATTGTGCTTTCTGCAGGGTCAGATATCTGTCGGCCATAGGCCACTAACATATGATCACTTTTAGATATAAAAGAAATCAGCTCACCAATTGCCGTTAAATGTAACCTTACATCCTGGGTCATATAGATTATATAGTCATACCCATTAAAATAATTAGCAGCTCTTTTCCTCACTTCACCATGTGTAAAGTCTTCTTTTTTTATTTCATATGAATCAAATCCATACCTTTTAGCCTTTTCCACGGTATTATCATTGGAAAAAGTATCAATCATTAATTTCTTCACTTCGATACCCGAATTTTGAATCGATTCATCAATATCTTTCAGGACATTATCAAAAGAATTCCCAGCATTATACGTGGGAATAAATAACCCAACTTTCATAAATAAAATTAACCTTTCTATCTTTAATAAGCCCCATTAGGTTTAACAAAAACAATAACGGTCTTAAACAAAACATATAAATCAAAAGAAAAACTTCGACGGTTAATATAACTAAGATCCAATTCGACCATATCATGAAATCCAACGTCATTTCGACCAGTAATCTGCCATAACCCAGTACAACCAGGTTTAACGCTCAAACGTTGTTTATCATAACTGGTATAATCCTTCACTTCGCGTGGCAATGGTGGTCTTGGTCCAACTAAGCTCATCTCACCCAACAATACGTTCAACAATTGAGGCAATTCATCAATACTATACTTGCGAATGAACTGACCAATTCCCGTAACACGAGGATCATCCTTCATCTTAAACATGGCTCCATCGACTTCATTATCGGCTAAGAGTTCTTTTAAACGATCATCAGCCCCTACGACCATCGATCGAAATTTATACATCTTGAATGGTTCCTGTCTTTTTCCTAAACGCATTTGCGAATAAAATATTGGTCCCCTAGGATCCTCAATCTTAATAGCAATTGCTACAACCAAAAATAATGGCGATAAAATGACCAAGCCTAAAAAACTAGCTACAAAATCAAATATTCTTTTAAAAAATTTATAAATATAACGTCCATCTTGATAACCGACGTTAATGACATCGCTGCCATTTTTACCATCAAAATATTCCATCTATTTGATGCCCCCCAGAACTACTCTCTAATCAAAATATCCAAAATCTTTTTTTCTTTTTATTCAATGAAGTAATATGACTAAAATCAACTTCCGCCACATCATCACCATTGATAATATTTTTGGCATTATAGTTAAACAATTGTGCTTTCCGTTTGCCTTCTTCAGCCTCTAACTTAGCGAAAGCATCTTTCATCAGATACTTTCTCCCTTCAAAGTTATGCGCATCAGAAGCAAAGATGAATCCTAAATTAGCCTTTATTATTTGTTCAGTTAAGGTCTGAACTTTTTCCCCAAAGACTCCTAAATAACTGCTGGCTGTCAATTGTGACAGACAGCCCATTTGAATAAACTTATATAACTTATCTGGATCTTCTTGAATACCCAAATTTCTTTCCGGATGGGCAATGACCGGTGTTATCCCTTGCGTTGTTAAATTAAAAATCATATCGGCTGTATATTCGGGAACCATCTCATGAGGTAGCTCCAGTAATAAATAGCGATTAGTTTCATCCATAAAAAGAATGTCATTATTGCTTATTGCATCCATTAGTTGACCGGTCAAATGTACTTCTTGGCTTGGATAAACTTTTAACGGAATTTGCTGATTAGCCAACTCTGATTGAAACTCGGCCGTTCTCCAGACAATATCGTTCTTGTGATTGGTATAATCACCATCCATATGATGTGGTGTCATCAGTGCATTAGTAATTCCTTGATTAACAGCTTCTTTAGCTAAATCTAGTGACATTTGCATGTCTTTTGATCCGTCATCTACTCCCGGCAGGATGTGGCAATGCAAATCAATCAAATTCATTTTTTCTCAACTCCGTAATAACCGCCATAATAACCACCGTAGTAGCCTTGTGACTCTGCTTTGGTAACACGGTTCATAATGGCACCTAAAATATTAGCGTGAACTGTATCCAAGGCCTGTTTTGCATGTGCTACTCCAGCTTTTTCTGCCAATCCTTGTGGTACAACTAAGATCACACCATCAACTTGGGCTGCTAAAATTTGCGCATCAGTCACAGCATTCGTTGGTGGAGCATCCAAAATCAATAATCCGAATTTGTCTTCTAGAGCTTTAAACAAGCCCTTAATTCGCATACTTCCCAATAATTCTGAAGGATTAGGTGGAATTGGTCCACTGGCAATAACATAGAGGTCTTTAACCATCGTTGGTTGAATAATTTCCTCTAAGGTCGCATTACCCAAAAGATAACTTGATAATCCAATTCGATTACTGACATCAAAAGTTTTATGGATTGTTGGACGACGCAAATCGGCATCAACCAAAATAACTTTCTCACCTTGTTTAGCCCAAGTTACCGCGACGTTATTGCTAATGGTAGACTTCCCTTCCGATGGTGCTGACGAAGTAAACAAAATCGACTTCAATTTTTTATCAACTGACGAAAATTGGATATTCGTTCTGATCGTATTAAACTGCTCTGAAATCGTACTGGAAGGATCATCATAGGTAATCAGTCCCACACCATGTTTCAAACTGTAATTATCTAGTTTTTTGTTCTTTCGTTTAAATAACGACATCCTCATACCTAAACCCTTCTATGATTTCTAGCACTGAGTTCATTTTTATCAACTTTGATCTGTAACTTCTTATGTTCAACAGTCTTTTCAATATCTTTTTGATCAATTTCATTGACGATACCTAAATTAGTCAGACCTAGATTATCAGTCAAGAAGGTACTTGATGTGATAGTTCTATCAGTCAATTCACGAATGAATGCCAAGGCGATACCTAAGATAACTCCCAGAATCAAACCAATTAAAATATTCAAAGTTTTTCTAGGACTAACTGCTTTTCGGTTAATCTCTGCTTCAGAAACAATCGAAACATTATTAACACTCATGATTTTGACAACTTTTTTCTTGAAAACCTTGGCGGTTGAATTAGCAATCGCTGCTGCAGTCCCTGGGTCAGTTGATTTGGCCGTAACTGAAAAGACCTGTGAATTTTGTGAGTTGTTAATCGAGAGTGACTTTTTCAAAGCACTCATTGAACCTGGATAGCCTGGATAATTCTTAATTTGTTTATTAACATCCCTCAAAACAGTTGGACTAGTAATAATATCCTTATAAGTACTGATCATTTGTACATCAGCCTGCACTTGTTGAAACTGTGCCCCCTGCATATCAGCTGACAATTTACGATTGACTAGGATTTCTGTCGTAGCACTGTATTTTGGTGTCATGAAAAAGAAAGTAATAAAACCTGCTGCTAAAGTAACTACAACAGTCGTTTCTATAATTGCTCTAATATGCTTACGCAGTATTCCAAAAATCTGGATCATACTAATAGTTTGTTCTGATTCCACTTTTCCCTCCGAAATATATAAAAAATAATATCAACATATACATAAAACGTTCAAATATAAATAAAAACTTGATAAAAAAATCATAGTCCTATTGGCAAAGTGCCACAATGTTTCTTTATAATTAAATACATCATTTTTCAATTAATATTCCATAAAAAAAGCCCACAACTAAGTGGACTTCTATAATTTATCTTCCAACCACTGAATATGATTCCTTTCTCGTTCAATTGCCCGAGTAAGAATTAAATAGTGACCAAAATTATTTTTAATTTTTTTATCATCAGTAAAAACTGTTTTTAACCGCTCTTGAAGATATTGATATTTTAGCTTTCTCAGAACTAATTCTTGTGTAATCAAGTCTTTTAATAACGGATCAGATTTATCTTTAATAAAATATAATTTCAATGAGAATAGCTCCTCATTATCATCCAATGGTTCTCTCATCCAGTTACGAAGAATCTCAGATCCCTGATCAGTAACTATATAATAGGTAGATTTATTATCGCTTTCATCGTCCGAGACCCAACCATCAGCTTTCATTCGAGCCAACTCGGGGTAAATTTGACTATGTGAAGCATGCCAAAAATCCCCGACCTCATTTTTAAATTCCTGACTAATTTGGTATCCGGATAAGCGTTCTTTATTATTGATCAAACCGAGCAATACATACGGTAATATTCGTTTCTTAGGCATAATTATCTCCACAAAAAAATGATATACATCTCTGTATATCATTTTATGCTATTTGTTGATACGTTGGTAGTTTTCGTTAAAATATTTACCATTTCTAATATCATCAGGCATCCCTTGATAAGGTGCTTCACTAATAACGTCTTCGTTATTTTGACCAGCATCGCCCATGTATGTAATCTTAGCCATTTCGGGAACGACTAACTTAGGATACGTTTCGTACTTCTCACGTGATTCTTCCATCAAATCAATATGTTCGTTTTGATAAGTAACGGTAATTTCTGGATGTTCTTCAACCCACTTAGGGAAGAAAATTGTACCATGCATTTTATTCTCATTAGGCATGAAGTCCAAAGCCACATCAGTTCCAGTAGGTTCGGTCCAAGAAACCTTGTAGACACCTTCTGTTAACATCAAAATATCAGCTTTTTGATCAGTTACCCAACGACCGGCAACCATTCCACCGTGAATTCGGTAGTCAGCTGTGTGGTCGTTTTTAGCGTACCATTCATATTCCCAACCGTTATCGTACGTATAAATAAAGTGTGTTCCTAAAAAATCATCTAATGTTTTAAATTGTTTTGTCATAGTTTATTGTCTCCTAATGTCGTTATCGACAATAAATAGTATATGTCGATAACGACATAATGTCAACCGTAAAACAAAAACACCTACCATTTTAGTAGATGTTTAATTTAAATTATTTATTAGCAAGTTTATTCATAACTTGAGCCATAGCAGGAATATCAGCATACTTAGCAATCGCATCTTTATCCATTACCACTGTATTAGCTGGTGATTTAGCGATATCAGAGAAAGCCTGAATCTGTTGACTAGTAAAGTATTTGGAATCAGCTGAAGCCAACATATCATTTAATTTTTTAATTTCGTAAGCTTTAGCATCAGCACGAGCAACTGTTGCGGCAGCTTCAGCCTTAGCGGTTGAAACAGTGGCCTCGTTCTTAGCTTTAGTTTCAATTTCAATACTACGAGCATCACCATTGGCTTTAGCAATGGCGGCAGTCTTTTCACGATCAGCTCGAATTTGTTTCTCCATTGATTCGGTAATTGAGGCTGATGGTTTCAATTCATCGATATTGACACGATCAACTTTGATCCCATAAGTATCAGTTAAATCTCCAATTGCCGCAGCTAAATCTTGATTAATTTTAGAAGTTGAACCTAAAGCTTCATTCAAATCCAACTTACCAATAATATCTCTCAAGTGACCACGAACTAATTGAATCATTGATTCAACAGAATTACTATTTTCATATTCGAATTTTCTAGCATTAGTAATATGATAATTCAAAGTCACGGTTGTTTGTACTTCAGCATTATCTTTCGTGATTACAGAATATCCTTGGAGTGACAAAGGAATCATTGCTAAATCAACAATTCGAATTTTTTGAAAGATGGGGAGATATAAATTTAATCCCGCACCAACCTCACGACTATACTTGCCTAAAGTTTCAACTAACCCCACATGATTTTGATGTACCGTTTTAAATCCTAACATATTCATCCGCCTACTTTTCTGATTTTAATTCCTGGATAGTCAAAATGTTACCATTTGCTTTGACAATCTGATAACTGCCATCCTTGTTAACCAAATCATTTGCCAATAAGTCATAACGATAGTAAGTACCCTTAACCTCGAGCAAGTCGTTTGCCATATTGATCTTGTCCCCTCGAACGACAGATCCAACTATTTGGCGCTGTTCGAGATTATCTGTCGGTACTGCCTCACTTAATTTAGTGACAATATAATTGTTAACACTCCGATTTTCACGTCCAGCATCCTCAGCGATGCGATCGTATAAATCTTTATCTAGTCTTAATGCAACCATCTTATCTGCCATACCCTTATTATACCGCTTTTATATCAGTGTGATATCACTTTGATATAGGCAAAACGTCAAATATTGAGTTGTCACTAGTTGTTTGGAAATTATTAATATATCTGATTTAACCGCTTAAATGAGTTATGCCTAAAAAACAAATAACACTATATTATTTGTTATGAATCCTCAATTAAGAAATTCACACTAATATAGTGTTATTTTTATTTAAAATTAATAACCGTCAACGAGTTGCTTAACCTGGAACAGCAGTAAAATCGTCTTTGCTATGGACGATAGAATTCTATCTTATTCTCTTAGCTCGGTGTTGATAATGCTTATACAATCCTGAAAAACGTTCTTTATATTCTGAACGCCAAGGTTTATCACGCCCACAGAAATGTAAGATTGCTGTATGCTCAATCACCCAATCTAAATCCCACTCACCATTACTTTTGGCATAATATAAGGGATTCATCCGAGCATCATAATTATACAATTCATCAGGAACTTGCTTGATGTGTTGACCATACAAACCATTCAAAATATCCTGATCAGGTAAGAATAAAGCTAAATTTTTAATACGGATATAACCGACAATATCTTCCGCCTTAACATGTTCTCTAATAGCAGGGAGATTCATCATCATCATTCCTGAATTGTAATAAGTATCAGCTTCATAATTACCTAGCCGAATTTTGTTAAGTGCATCAGTGACATCTAGTGCCACATGACTAGCAGCTGCGTACCAATAATCATCAAAATCCATATTGTAAAGTTTTTTCAAATCATTGATAACTAAAACATCAACATCTAAATATAAAATCCGTTTCATATTTTGAGGCAAATATTTATAAGCTAATAACCGATAATAAATTGTTTTTGGATAACGATCCGTTACAGGTGCATTAGCAAATTGATTATCACGAATGATCAATGGATGATAGGTCATCCCTAACTTCTTACAGACTTGGATGATTCTTGGTGTGTCGGTTAATTTCTTATCCTGAAGTATATACACTGAATAATTCTTAGTAGACGAATTGACCTTAATTGAATATAAGGTCGTAATCAGTTGTTCTGTCACTCTATCGTCGATTGCAAATAGTAAATTCATTGGTTCCCCCTCCTATTAGATTCCTTCTATGGTAAATTATACTAGTGAATACATCTTACGGGAGAAAATAAATGATTAAACCTATTAACCATGACCAAACTTTTTTAGCACAGAAGGCTGAATTGGCAACTCCAGCTGACCATAACGTCGTTACAGACTTACAAGATACCCTCAAAGATAACGCTGAAGTTTGTGTGGGTATGGCGGCTAATATGATTGGCGTTAACAAACGAATCGTTATTTTTTCAATGGGAATGATGAATGTTGTAATGTTAAATCCTACTATTGTAAGTAAGGAAAATGAATATACAACTTCTGAAGGATGTCTTTCATTAACTGGTGAACGTTCAACCAAACGTTATAAACAAATTACGGTAAAATATTTTGATATTGATTTCAAAGAACATACTCAAGAGTTTTCCAATTTCATTGCCCAGATAATTCAGCATGAGATTGACCACTGTGAAGGTATTATTATTTAGACAAATAAAAAGACGACCTTAACTTGATCGTCTTTTTATTTGTCTAAATTATTGGATATCTGCTGCTTTAACCCATTCATTAGTTGAAACGCGGTACATCTTTTGATCATTAATCATGGCTGATCTATCTGTACGCCAAGCAGTCTCAGCACCAAGGGCTCGGTCAGTGACTCTTTCACCCTTAGCAGTAAATAGACTAGCTTGAGTCTTCGTATTAATGGCTGTATCAATGCTTTCATCCTCTAGTCCATCAGTTAGCTTAACCCATTCATTAGTTGAAACACGGACGTATTTAACGCCATTTAAAGTCATCAATTTATCAGTAACCCAAGCTGAATCTTTACCTAAAGCACGACCAGTAACAAGCGTTCCATCTTCACTATAAAGAGAAACATTATCGGTCGCTGAAGTGGCAAAAACAGTCCGTTGTTCAACGACTACTTTGTTGTCAGCTGGTTTAACTGTTGGTTCAGTAACTTTATCATCATTCTTTTGGTTCTTTGGTGCAGTAACTGTAGTAGTATGATGCTTTTTAGCAGGTTTGTTTGGTTCTACTACTGGTTTTTCATTTTCTTTAGTTGATTCTGGTTTAGTTTCTGGCGTTGGATCTGTGACTGGTTTTTCCTCTGGAGTTACTGGTGTAGCAGGATCTACCCCAACTACTGGTTGTTGAGAAACTGTTACGTCTGAAATTTCCATCTTAGAAATACTTTTTGAATCATCTTGTCCCATAACATGTTGAGCTACCATAACAACTGTTGTTGTAGGTTGACCATCAGCTGTCTTACTTGAAGTAACTTCAATATGCATATTATCAGGTACTAATCCGGCTGGAACATCTTTAACAATTGTTGTATAGCCTTCTTGTAAAGGTACATTTGCCAAAATAATATCTTGTCCATTATTTGAAAGTTTAATGTCATTGATAGTATATTTGTTCAAAGTCTCATTAAAATTAGCTGTTTGATTCTTGAGAGTTGCTAAAGAACTATTATCCTTATCCAAAACTGTACGTGGTATGTAAGTTAATAAACCTACCATTGTAGTTGTAGCAGGTGTAGAGCCATTAAGGTTCTTTAATGAGTCACTTACTTTGTCCATTTTTTCTTTCAATGCCAACTTAGCAGCGGCAATTTCTGCTAAATCACTCTTATCAGTTGTGTCTGTTTCAACTTCCCCAGCTAAAACAGTTGTTGTATTAATTACTTGTGATCCTAAAGCTAATGCTGCAAGGCCAAGTACAATTGGTTTGTAGTATAGTTTCACAGTTCCCCCTATAAGGATTTTTTTCGTATTAAAAAAATATACCATACAATAACGCTCCCTTAATAGGTAAATATGAAATATATTGTAATGTTTTTTCTAGGTGAAATATATCTTTTGATTATTGATTTTTTTCAACAAAAAAGACGACCTTTAATGTCGCCTTTGAATTATTTACTATTGAACATCACTGGCTTTAACCCATTCGGTTGGGGTAATACGATACATTTTTTGACCATTGATGGTTAAAATTTTATCAGCTTGCCAAGTACTATTGTTTTCAAGACATCTGTCATTAACTAATTTTCCATCTTCGGTAAACAATTGAGCTCGTCTGATGGTTGTAATAGTTAAATTATTAATAACAGTTTTGTAACTATTATGTCTATTACTTTTAGTGGTTGTATTTGATTTAATAGGTGTAACTATATTAACTGAGTCATTAACTGATTCTTTAACTGGTTTCGAAATTGGATTACCATCATCACCTAGAGCATTTAATCTTGCATAAACATCATGATAATCATTAATATACTGAGTTAATTCGGCTGCATTGCTATAACCATAGTTTCTAAATTCCATAAAAAATTTAGCTTCTTTGACCAGTGATAATAATTTTTTTACTTTAGAGGTTTGTGGTGCTTTTTCCAAATCGCCACCTGCACTATAGATTTCACCCATATAAGGGTCACTTATATTATGTAAATTATCATCTTTATAGACATCACCTGAAAATCTCATCTTATATCCTGTTTCATTTGAAGAATCTTCGATTGGATTATTATTTTCATCTAAAACATATACTGCACTATTCCCACGTATTTTATAAGGTACTAGTAAATCACCCTTATCTGAAGGATCATCAATATTTGCTAACTTGATATTCAATGGCCTGACTTTAATAATCTTTGTTTCTGTTCTTGGTTGTGATGTGTTACCTGAATCATCCTTTGCCTGCCCATATACATTGACATCAGAAATTTTCTCTTGTTTCTCTTTTGAAGCCTTATCATCAAACCTTTCTTCATCAATAGAAACATCTTTTTCATTTATTTTAGTTGTTTCAATTGTTTCAGTTGCTTGTGGTTCTTCTTGTGATTCAGTTGCTTGTGGTTCTTCTTGTGATTCAGTTGCTTGTGGTTCTTCTTGTGATTCAGTATCATCGCTTTTTTCTTCTGATGATTCTACTGGGGTACTGACAACATTAACATCACTAACTTCAGCATTTCCTTTCGCTTCACTTACGACCTTCTGCGACTGTGATTCATTTACTTCTTCAGCTGCACGTACAGTTGTTAAGCTAGTAATCTGTGTTCCTAATCCTAAAATTGCAACTCCCAGGATAATTGATGTGTATAATGATTTCTTCATTTTTTCTCCCATTAGAAATTTTGTCCGAATATGAATATATCATATGGAAACGCTAACCTCATAACATATTTTTGCGAACAAATGGGTTTTATTTATTTAAATAAATTTATATATTATTGAACAAATTTACAACAAAAAAAGGCAATCATTCCGATTGTCTTTTTAATTACATTAAATTATCTTTGTTCAGCATTTCTTTCTTCTGTAGCTTCTTTATCGAATTCTTCAGATGAACCTGCTTCAGCGGATAACTTAGCCAAGTGAGCATATGTTGAATCAACATGTTCAGCAGCTAATTCTGTCTTCAATCTTTCATTACCCTTATACATATCAACCAAAGTCCATACTAGTAAGGCAAGAACTGCAATAATCAAAACCCAAGAAATGATGTTAGCTTGAAGTGTTTGAGCAGAAGTAATCTTGTCACCGTAAAAGGCTTGGATTTGACCAGGTAAACCATAAAGGTTCAAGAATGTTAAAGCAATAACTGAGAACCAACCTAAAGCTTTGATCCAATTAGCATTCTTAAATCTGTTACCCATTTCTGTAGCACTATCTGTCATAAGAAGTAGTGGCAACATTGAGAATGGTAAAGCGAAAGCCAAGAATACTTGTGAGTTATTCATCAAATCATTTAAAGCCACGTGCTCGTCAATTGAACTCTTACCACTTGTTAACATAACACAGATAAGAACAGGGATAACTGACAATAGACGTGTAACTAAACGACGTAACCATAAAGGCATCTTCATGTGAACGAAACCTTCCATGATAACTTGACCTGATAAAGTACCAGTAATAGTTGAGTTTTGACCTGAAGCCAACAAGGCAACGGCGAACAATGTTGAAAGAATACCTGATTTAGCAACGGCAATCAAAACACCATTACTTAAAGTAGATGTATCTGATAGAGCTTGGTATAAACCGAAGAATGATGGATCTTTAACGGCACCACTCTTAAATACGGCAACACCCATAACTAGTAACAAAGCATTAACGAAGAATGCAGCTGTTAATTGAATATTTGAGTCCCATGCTGAGAAACGAACATTTTGTGCAACTGATTTTTCGTCAGAATGATCAACTTTACGTGTTTGTGAAATAGCTGAATGAAGGTATAAATTATGAGGCATAACAGTGGCACCAATGATACCTAAGGCACCTGTTAAAGGTGTTTGACCACCAATTGTAGGACCAGTTGCGAAAGTCTTCTTAACGGGTACTAAGCCTTTGATGGCAGCTCCCCAGTTAGGATCTGATAGAGCAACTTGGTAAATGAAAACGAATAAAATAACAAGAATTAAACATACAACGATAGCTTCAATTTTTCTGAAACCGATTTTTGTCAATAATAGCAATACTAGAACATCACCAACAGTAATAAATACGGCAATTACTAGTGGGATATTGAATAATAGGTACAAAGCGATGGCACCACCGATAACTTCGGCAATATCTGTCGCCATAATGGCAAATTCAGTTAAAATCCATAATACGATACCCAATGACTTACTTGTTCTGGCACGAATTGCTTGTGCCAAATCCATTTTACTCACGATCCCTAGTTTAGCGGCCATATATTGTAACAACATGGCAATTAAACTAGACATAAGAATAACTGACATTAGTAGGTATTGGAAGTTTTGACCACCTGTGATTGATGTTGACCAGTTACCTGGATCCATGTAACCAACGGCAACTAAAGCCCCGGGTCCTGAATATGCTAGTAGTGTTTTGAAGAAACCTTTATCTTTTGGAACATCGACCGTACCATTGATCTCTTCTAGTGAAGGACCATTGGCATATTGGATTAATTTGCGTTTTTCAGCCATATTAATCTCCCCTTATTATATAAATTTGTTTTTAGCGAATAATCATAATTGAAATAGGTGAATATTTCGCCATGTATGCGGCTTGAGAACCGAAATACTTTCTGATACCTTTTTTTGAAACTGAACCGATTACTAAAAGATCGGCATTTGACTTAGGAATAACATCCTTCACAATTGTTTCACCGGGATCCCCTTCGGCAACCATAAGTTCTACCTTTTTAACTCCGGCATCTTCTGCGACTTGACTGTATTCTCTCAAGTGATCTTCTAGTTCTTTACGTTCCCCATGAACATAATCGCTAGTAAGTGCTTGATAAACATTCATCTCGTCACTTTCCAAAATGGAAGTAATGATTAGTGTTGATTCATCCTTGATACAACGGTGCATTGCGTATCTAAATGCCAACTGTGCATCATCTGAATCATCAACACCGACTAGAACACGTTCAAACTTGGTATTTTGCTTCGTCATTGGTCTGTCCTCCAATATATTTTCTTAAGACAAGATCTGGTTCCGCTCGTCTTTCCAAAATTCATTCTACCGCATTTTAAAGAGAAGTAAACTATTTTTTAAGGGTACCTAATAAAAAAATATATTTAACGATTATTTTTCAAAATAATCTGAAATCGTTTACTTGCCCATAATACTGGGATATTCAACAAAATAATGAGGTATATTTCAAAAAGATTACCCCCTACTTAACTATTTTATTTAAAATAAATATGCTATATTAAAAACGTTAACGACGGGGTTTATGGTTATTTAATAATCCAATAACAATCTTTTTATAGACATGGGGTATATAGATAGGCAATTTCAACTATTTTTTACCATTGTTATTAGGTTCGACTAAGTAATTAACCATGCTCATTTACTTACGGGGGATATATTATGAAGAATAATACGAATGAAGAAGTAATAAACGATGTCACTGACCAAGAGTATCTAACTAATAATTGGATCACATCGGAGGTATTGATTGGCATGTATTCAAGGGTCTTCACCAACTTACTACTATCTGATGACCGAATTTTTAAAGGACATTCCAAATAAAAAACGTCCCTTCTATAGAAGAAACAGTTTAATTAGAAAAAAGTGGTGAATAATTTTGAACGATTTAAATTTTTTAAGATTAATCTTTGAATTAGGTGGCAGTTTTCAAAATGTTAATAACATCGATCTAGCTGTCAAAGCTAATGTCAGTAAGGCTTCTATCTCAGATAGAACGCAACATTTGTCAAAGTTAGGCTTGGTTAAATATACGAAATATTACGGTACTAAGCTGACTAAAAAGGGACTCAATGCTGTTATTCCATTGGTTCAACAACATCGGTTGCTTGAAGTGTGGCTTTACCAAAAATTGGAGATTCCTTTGAATGAGGTTTATGAAAAGGCAGCTAAACTGTCCGATCATCCAGATTCACTCTTAATCGACCGATTGAATATCTATTTGGAATATCCAGAAACTTGCCCACACGGGAATATCATCCCAATCAATTGCTCGATTCCTGAATTTACAAAGTATTCTCTCCTATCTAGTCAGGAGATCTCGGATGCTACTTTCAAAATAGTTAACTTCACGGAAGATAACTATCTCTTTAAAATTTTGAGTAATATTGATATCAAATTAACTGATGATATTCGTATTTTGAACATCAACAGTTACGATCATTCAATGGTAGTACTTAATTTACGCAATAATTTGAAACAAATTTTACCTAAGAATATTACTAAGATGATTCGCATTGAAAAAGTCACAGCAATGCAAAAAAGCGTTTGAGGACACATGATTATAAAAAATCATGCGTTGTCAAACGCTCTTTTTTTGTTCTTACTCAAGTTCGGTTATTAAATGAATTACATCTCCACATAAATCACAATCAACCAGCTATCTAGTCTGGAACAGCAAAGCTGATTGGCTTCAAGTCGACCTACTGCGTTCCAGCCAAATCAGCTTTGTTGTGGAAGACGGAATCTTTAACCGAATTTTTTTACTTTGAAAACAATTACTCGTTAATTGGACCTACAATAGTAGAAACAACTGCTTCAATCGAAGAAACTAGTGGACTTTCGGGAGTGATACCTGATTTAGCAAATCGATCTTCCCACCACTGACTGCGAATCATTTGGACAGTATCAATTACTTTTTCACCTTCAGGTGTCAGGTTTAAAATCTTAGTTTTCCCTGCCCCATCAGCTTTAGTCAGATAATTCAATTTTTCCATTTTATTAATTTCGCGAGTTGCCAAACCCTTATCAATAACCAAAGAACGTGCCACCTGGTTTTGACTAATATTTTCATAATCACTCACAGCTAATAAAATACAAGCTGCGGTCGGATTTAAGTTGATTTGATTGAATTTGTCCCTTGTATCCTTGTAATATTGTCTATGTAAGATAGAAATGTCTTGTGCTAAATAACCGATATTTTTCATTTGCTTTCACTCCAATGAAAAGACTTTCGTGTTGACAATTCAACACCAATGCTTTATTTTTTAGCTATAATAGTTTAATTATAGAACAAAACTAAATATAAAAAGAGGTCAGAAACAATGACAGAACAACCAAATGGCGCTCAAGCATTGATTCAAACTATGATCAATCAAGGAGTTAAGTATGTTTTTGGATTACCTGGAGCCAAAATCGATCAACTCTTTGAATCTCTGGAACACAATAACAATCCTAAAACTCCTAAATTAATTATTACCCGACATGAACAAAACGCTTCATTTATCGCTGCTGGTATCGGCCGTTTAACTGGTAAACCCGGCGTAGTCGCAACCACATCTGGACCTGGTGTTTCGAACCTAGCAACCGGCTTGATTACTGCAACTGCTGAAGGGGATCCTGTGATTGCTCTTGGTGGTCAAGTACCTCGTAATGATATTGCTAGATTAACGCACCAAAGCATCTCAAGTAAAGAACTATTATCTGCTGCTACTAAAGACAGTGTTGAAGTTCAAGATGCCAACAATCTTTCTGAATCATTTGCCAATGCTTACCAAACAGCAGTCGCACCTAAGGCCGGAGCGACATTTATCTCTATTCCTCAAGATGTTTTAAATGACTCAGTTTCCCGTTCTACTATCAGAACTCTTTCACCAGTTACTCAAGGTGGTGCTGATCAGGAAACAGTTAATCGAATCATTGAAAAAATTGAACATGCTAAATTACCTGTAATTTTAGCTGGTATGCGTTCATCTACCAATGAAGTAACTCATAAAATTCATAAATTTTTGCATAAATTCTCCATTCCCGTGGTCGAAACTTTCCAAGGAGCCGGTGTGATTTCTCAAGATCTAGAAAAAAATTACTACGGACGAGTTGGTTTATTCCGCAATCAAATCGGTGATACAGTCCTCAAAGAAAGTGATCTGATCATTGCTGTCGGTTATGATCCTATCGAATACGAAGCCCGTAATTGGAATGTTGGTCGTACTGGCGAAATTATCAACCTGGATAGTATTACTCCTGAAATAACTAATGATTATCAGCCTGATTTAATTGTTCAAGCTGATATTGCTAAAACCTTAGACGAGATCAGTGAACAATTACCTGCTGATATTGATTTGACACCTGAAATGCATGAACATTTAGTCGATCAACAGGAAAAATTTACAAAGAAAGATGCTATTCCTGAAAATCACTCTGACAAAAACGGAATTCATCCTTTAGCAATTATCCATGCACTTCAAAACCAAGTTAATGATGACACCACTGTTACTGTTGACGTAGGGTCGCTTTATATCTGGATGGCTCGTCATTTCAGAAGTTATAAACCACGTCACCTCTTATTCAGTAATGGTATGCAAACACTCGGTGTAGCACTTCCTTGGGCCATTGCAGCCGCTTTGGAACGTCCTGAACAACCAGTAGTTTCCGTTGCCGGCGATGGTGGTTTTCTCTTTTCTGGACAGGAACTTGAAACCGCTGTTCGTCTAAAATTAAACATCGTACAATTAATCTGGGACGATGGTTATTATGATATGGTTCGTTTCCAAGAAATTGCTAAATATGGTCATGATGCTGGAGTAAAATTGGGTTCAGTCGACTTTGTTAAGTATGCTGAGAGTTTTGGTGCCACTGGTATGCGCGTTGAAAGAACTGAAGATCTTGAACCAATGCTTGCTAAGGCCTTTGCTACTAAGGGACCAGTCGTTCTACATATTCCAGTTGATTACTCTGATAACATCACCCTATCATCTAAACTTGTTGACGATGTCTTGAACTAATCAGAAAGGAAAGTTAATTATGTCAAAAAATCATACGCTTTATCAACACGGAACGCTTGCTTTATTGGTACCAGGCCTATTAGACGGTACCATTACCATGAAAGAACTCTTAGAACATGGCGATACAGGAATCGGTACTGGTGAAGGTCTTGATGGTGAATTAATTATCCTCGATGGTGTTCCCTATCAAGTTGATAGTGATGGAAAAGTTAACGTTGTTTCCGATGATTTCACTTTACCTTTTGCTAACAGTCATTTTGCCGAATATCGGAATTTGACTGATGTCACTGAACTTTCTCAAAAGGAACTTGATGATAAAATTTTGGGAATGACCAGTGCCAATACTTTCTTTTCCATTAGAATGCATGGTACCTTCACCAACATCAAAACTCGAGCAGTTAAAAAATCCCACAAACCATATGCTACTCTTGGCAAAACTGCTGAAAATCAAAGTATTTTTCTCAAAGAATCAGTTGAAGGAACTTTATTAAGCTATTACTCACCTGCTATTTTCGATGGTGCAGCTGTTGGTGGTTTTCATCATCACTTTATGTCTGATGCTCATGATTTTGGCGGTCATGTCTTAGGCTTTGGTGGTGCCACTGGTAAAATAGAGTTGCAACAATTCGATACTTTAGAACAACATTTACCAGTTTATAATAAAGACTATATGAATTATGATTTCTCTGATTGGGATATTCTCAGTGAAATTCATGATGCTGAAAATTAAGATATTTTAAAAGACGACCTCCGAAGAGATCGTCTTTTTTAGTCTGAAAATCTAATTGAGACCCAGACACTGCCTAATATCAAAATTGTTCCGATGATAAAACCAATCGTAATATTCTCACCTAGCAATAACCAACTTAATAAGGTCCCGACAATTGGTTGTAATAGGAAGAACAATCCCGAAGCACTGGCGTTAACCATCGTTAAACCTTGATTCCACATCACAAATGCCATTGCTGTTGAAATAAGACCTAAATATAGTAAACACAAGATCACTTTAGGTTCAAAAAAATTAATCCGTCCTAGTGATGCTGTATCCGTCAACACAAATGGTGTTAAACAAATAATTGCCACAATTGTCGACATAATCGTTATCTGTAAAGAACTATAACTAGTGACCTTTTTTATCAGCACCGACATTAAGGCCCACGTTAATGCTGCTACGATCAATGACAATACTCCCCACAAAATATTACTTCCAGTCAGATGAATCCCAACTATCAATATCACGCCTAAGGTAGCCATAATAACGGAGATTATTTTAACTCGATTCAATTTTTCCTTTAAAATCAACCAAGCAAAAATCACCATAAACGTTGGCGTAGCCGAAGTTATCACTGCTCCAGTTTGAGCACTAGATAACCAAGTTCCTGTTTCTTGAGCCACAATTGAAATTGTATTACCGATAATTCCAATCAAAAAAACTAAGCGTAAATCCTTCCAATTAAGATGCCATTGCTCTTTTTTAATGATTGAAACAATAATTAAAAATAAGATTGCTACTAAATAACGTAACCACACTAATTGAATCGGATGAATTTCTCCAACAATGATTTTAACGACAACAAACATACCACCCCAGATACAGGCAGCCATACTTAATAGAATTGAGCCTAATACTTTATTTGAATTCATGAAAAATTTCCTTCCGTCTTTTAATTTCTTCTGAAATTAACCAACGGAACTATCCGTTGATTAACGGACAGCTGGAACATCACATTCATTTAATGGTGAATAGATCATAAGAACACCTTCTTTTCATTAATGGATAATAATTGTATCACAAATTTGATAACATCTTTTTTTGAAATCGTTCTAAATCAACGATTGAGATATTCTCGTTAACAATCATTATTGGCCGAGTTTGTTTTTTAGCATATGCCAGAGTAATATTTGTTCCACTGTTGGGTCTAGTTTCTAATGCAATTACGCCATCACTCAGGCCACTCTGCCATTCATCCCGAGCAGCCAAAAATTTAGCATATAATTTGGTTTTTAAAGGATAAGTTGAAATTAGCAATCCTTGTTTTTGAATGATTCTAGGAGCTAATTCAATATTACCTGGTGGATAAATCGGCTGATCTAATCCGGCAGCCAACACAGCCATCGTTTTTCCATTTATTAGCCAGTGTCACTTGATGCGCGTACGTATCACATCCTTGCGCTAAACCACTAATAATTACATAACCTTTGCTCACAAAATATTGAATAATCAGTTGAGATCTTTCCAAACTAAATTTACTGGGTTCTCTTGTTCCGATAATTGCCACACTTCTTTTGGCATTTAATAACTTCAAATTACCTTTAGCATAGATAATTACTGGAAAATTATGCAGAGTTAACAGGCGCTGTGGATAACTTAATTCCTGATAATTAACCAGTTGGATGCCTTCTATTTTAGCAAGGATAATCTCCTCTTGAGCTCCCTGAACATAACTTTTCCAAATAGATACATCTAAATCTCCTTGCTTAATAGCACGTTGAATTGCTCCTTTAGATTTTCTTTGCAACATATCAAAATCATTTAAGACACTTTCAAAATTTAAATTTTCCTTCAAAAAATTCCGTACACTAATTGGTCCCACATGATGTATTTTTAAACAGGCAATAATTAATTGAGTTAATAAGTTCATCTTATTATCCTTTTCTAATTGTTCTATTTAAAATTACGTACTAAAAAAGGCGAATCCAGATGGATTCACCTCAATGATTCAATTAAGTTTTTGATTAAAGACTGTCTCCAGCAAGCATTGCTTCAGCACTGTTGTCTTCGAATTTAACTGAGATCCAAATACTTGCTAGGATCATAGCTGAACCGATAACAAACCCAACAGAGATTTGTTCACCCAATAATAACCAACCTAGAAATGATCCCACAATTGGTTGAATCAAGTAAAACACACCTGAAGCACTGGCACTAATAACTTTGAGACCCTTGTTCCACATAACATAAGCTACAGCGGTTGAAACTCCTCCGATGTAAAGCAAACTGAAGATAACTTTGGGCTCTAAGAAATTGATACTTGTTAATGATGACATGTCACTTAGAATAAATGGCGTCAAGCAGACTACAGCGACTACAGTTGACATAATAGTAATTTGTAAAGAACTATACGTCTTTACCTTTTTAATTAAAACTGACATCAGGGCCCAAGTGATAGCTGTAAGAATTAATAAAATAACTCCTAAAACAACATTTGTTCCTGACATCTTTAGTCCAACGATCATCACGACACCTAAAACGGCGATGATAACTGAGAATATCTTAACTTTATCAAGTGGTTCTTTCAAAACTAACCAGCCAAAAATAATCATAAAAGCCGGAATAGTTGAGGTGATAACGGAGCCAGTTTGAGCATTTGACAATCCGGTACCCATTTCTTGGGCAACTAATGAAATAGTATTTCCAATTATTCCGATCCAGAAGATCAACTTCAAATCAGGCCAATTGATATGCCATTTCTCACCTTTGATAAGTGAATATCCTATTAAGAATACTAACGAGATCAAGTACTCCAACCAAACTAATTGGATTGGGTGTACCTCATCAACAATAACTTTTACTACAACGAACATTGCGCCCCAAATAACTGCGGCAATGCTTAATTCTATGGATCCTAAAACTCTTTTAGACATTTTTTGTAATATTTCCCTTCGCTTTGATTTCAATCAGAATTCATTGCTACGCTATTCTCGCAAATAGCCGAAATATTACGTTGTCAATTAACGATAAATATTCACCTTCCTTATGGTTAACGGGATAAGTATAACATTATAAACAGAAATATTTTAATATACTTCTATTTGGCATAAAACTTGCTTAATAGAATTAAATTTATACCCATGTCGTTAGCGACATAAAGCCAATCCTCTGTTTAAAATCTATCAAAAAAAATTATTCCAAGAAACCATTTTTAGACGAATTTACATAGAATTTACATTAAAAGGTCGATACCAACCTTTTCCCAAATGTTGGCATCGACCTTTATTTTACTTATATTCAAATCAAACAATACTATCCCAATATTATTTAACACAACAAAAGGCTCCATTAACTGGAGCCCATTAATTAACCTAATAATTTCATCATTTCCAGCCAGCTCATAGCCAAATCAATCCAACCGGCCGCCCGAGCATTCAAGTATTTATCTTTGCCCGGTTTCTTAGTAACGTACGTACCTAAGGCCAGTCCGTGGATTCCTGAACCAAACAAGTGATATTCAACCGGTAAATTCAATTGATTCATTTTACCAACATACATCAATGAATTAGAAATATTTACCAATTCATCCGTTCGGGTCTGCCAAACAAAACTTGGTTTAGAATTTCCATTCAAATAATTCTGAGTTTGCCAGAAAGTTTCATCTGTACTGATCTGTTGTCTGATCTTATCATCTGCAGGAAAACTGCCTTTGACGGTCATATCAACAACAGGATAGCCCAAAATTGTTGCTGCAAAATCACCACTATACTGATCAATTTGATACTTTTTACGTAATTTAGGATCTGTCCCAATCCCATTATAAGCCGAAACAATTTGCCCACCGGCTGAAAATCCGGCTAAAATAATTCGTTTTTTATCAATATGACGTGATGCTGGTTGTTGATTGATCCAATCGATTGTTTTGGCCATCTCCTGCAAAGCAGTTGGAAAAACTGGTGTATCATCAATCAATTTATATTCTAAAACCACTACGTGCATCCCAAATGAATTGAATCTTAAAGCAATTGGTTCTTCTTCACGTTGAGAATGAAAGGTAAATCCTCCACCAGGACAGATTATCACTATCGGATAATCAACGGTTTGACCAAAATCTTCGACTTGATCAAGCCAATAACCTTTAACTTTAAAATCATGATTAGAGATAGCTAGATTGTATTCTTTTGTTTCCATATCCTTGTATCTCCTTAACTATTAAGCAAGTTTTACATTATTAAGATTCATTGGATCGTTTTTCTTAGCTAACATCTTATCAGTAAATCCAAAGAGATAAACTAAGACTACAGAAATTAACAATGTTCCATAATGAGAAATCAAGTAGCTGTAGAAGTTGCTACCAATACCGACACCTGGAGTGATAAAAGCTGGGAATCCGATCAAAGCACCAGACAATGCATAATTATCAACTCGTAAGAATCCAGTCAAGGCACCACCTAAGGCACTAGCAATACTAGCAACTACAAAAATTCTCTTATATTTCAAGTTTACACCATAAAGTGCTGGTTCAGTAACACCACAGAAAGCTGAGATGGCTGCGGCCAATGACATTTCTTTCAGTTTTTTATCCTTGGTTTTCAAGAAGACTGCTAGAACGGCACCACCTTGAGCAACCATTGTAATTGAAAGAATTGAGTTGATATAACTGTGACCATTAGTAGCAATATCATTGATAACAATTGGAATAAGTCCCCAATGTAAACCAAAGATAACCATAGTTTGATAAACACCACCCAAAACAAATCCGGAAAGTGTTGGACTGAAGCTATAAATGGCTACTAGACCATTAGAAAGTCCCTTACTCAAGAGTGTGATGATGGGTCCAACTCCGATAAGAATAATTAAGCTAAGAATTAAAGCTTCTAAAATTGGTACAAAGACACTTCTAATATAAGTTGGAATAATCCTCTTCAAGAACCTCTCAATGTACTTACCTAACCAGGCAGCTACGATAATGGGAAAAACTGAAGATGTATACGAAACCAAAGTAGTTGGTATACCCAAGAAATTAGTACTGGCAGTCGCTGCTTTACCAGCCAATAAGACAATTTGTGGATAAATTAAAATACCACCAACAATGGCAATAACGATCGGATCAGAACCCAATTTTTTAGCGGCAGTAAATCCTAGAATAATTGGTAAAAAGTAAAATGTAGCATCACCAATGGCATTTAAAACTACATAAGTTCCACTAGTTGTGGATAAAATTTTGAATCCGGTTAAGGCTGCTAGAATACCTTTCAAAATACCAGAGCCAGCTAAGATCCCAATAATGGGAATCATTGAGGCCGTTAAAACTCCAATAAAATTGCTGGCTCCTTGTTTAACATTAGGCCAGAACCCATGAACTTTATTAGCGTCCTTGGTAGTTTCTGCTACTGCCTCAGCTGTAGCTGTGTCATTTGAAAACTTGCTACCAATTTGACCGATCACGGCATCATAAACATCCGCCACCGTTTGACCAATCACAACTTGATATTGCCCACCGGCTTTGGCCACTGTAATGACCCCATCAAGATTTTCAATAACTGCATCGTTTGCTTTGTTATCATCTTTCAAATAAAACCGTAAACGAGTTATACAGTGGATAACACTGTTAATATTTTCTACTCCACCAACATTTTTAACAATATCTGCTGCTAAAGCATCATATTTACTACCAGTATTCTTAGGTTTTGTTTCCACAGTATTGGTAACATCTTTAACTGAAGCAACTGCAACAGTCGTACCAGCAACAACTGTCTTATCAAAACCAGTCGTCATTAACTCTTTTAAAATATCATTACTATTAGTTATCGCTAAAATAATTGTTGTTTGCTTACCAGCATCTTTGACCATCTTAAGATCCATCGTGATCACGTGCTGCCCAGCAACAATTTTATCGCCTTGTTTAATGGCGACTTCAAAAGGTTCCCCTTTCAATTCAACAGTATCAATTCCCAAGTGAACTAAAATATCAGCGCCATCCTTGGTTCTAATACCAAAAGCATGCTTAGTTTCTGAAACTAATGTCACAGTTCCATCAACTGGAGCGACAATATCACCTGACGTGGGTTCAATTGCAAAGCCTTGACCCATCAAACCTTGTGAAAAAACTGGATCCTGCACTTTGGTTAAGGTCAAAAGTTTACCATCAGCGGGTGCTGCTAATGAAATCAATGTTTGATCATTCATAACGTTCATTCCTTTTTAATAAAACATTATTTTGATTACGCTTTCAGTATATGTTTATACAGGTTAGAAGTCAATTTTTATTCGAACTAATTTATCATTAATTTTCGAATACATTTTAGTTTCCTTATTTAAACATTTTTCAACTAAAGCAAAAAACATCATCCACTCATGAGCTATACGCTATAATAGTAATAATATTTATTAATTAGGGGACAAATATGACTTTTATACAGTTCGAATTAATCTTAATGTGGTTAGTTATTGCCTCAATTATTATTGCGGCGGTAACAATCGTTATTTTTTATTGGCGCTCTCGCAAATCCAATAATAATTATTTAGAGAATAAGGAACTTAAATTACGTTACTTTATCCAAAAACAAGTCGATTACACTGGAAAAACCATTGGCTATGAATGCTTGCTGCGTCAACAAAATACGGATGCCACTTGGTCATTACCCTCCAATTTGGACTCACTTCCCTTACAACGAATCGTTTTTTTGCTAGAAAACACCTTCAAGGCCCTACCATCAGAACCGATTACGCTTTCAATCAATCTTGAATATAATCAAATCATCAGTTCTGATTTTCAATATTTCGTTCGTTGGGCTATCTCAAAAATCGAGCCAATGAAATTATCAATTGAATATACTACTGGAAATACCGCCAGATTCCCCAATCGACGCCTATTTGAAAAACGTATTCGAGAAGCTCAGCGGTACAATATGCAATTTGGAATTGATAACGTTGGCTCTGATTTGAAGAGCTTGAAGGACATTGAGTGGATGTTACCTTTTGTCGATAATATCAAATGTTCAATGCGTGATTTTAGAAAGGATGATCCCAATGTTTGGCTAGATCTTAATTTACAATCCTGGAATAAAATCTCTCAAGATAATAATATCAATTTAATTTTGATGGGAATTGAAGATGAAAATGATGCTGCTTTGGCAAAACAATTAAATATTAAAACTCGTCAAGGCTACCTTTTTGGACATCCCCGTAACCCCAAACACTTTAAGGACTAATCATGGAAAAGAAAAACAATCAAGAACGACAACAACTATATACTGATAAATATTTTGAAAAGGGCCATCTCTTACTCAAAATCCGCCAATTTCTCATCTCCATTGTGGGATGGTTGGCTGTAATTATTCCCATTCTTATTACAATCACTTCATTTTGGGCTAGCTTTGATAATCGAATCCCACATATTTGGTCCTATCACGAAGGAATTTACGAAATTAAATTTATCGGAATTCTCTTAATATTTTTGTGGATAATGACTACAATTTTTTCAATCAGTATGACTCTGATCCAAAATCGGAAACGTGATCGAGTTGTGGAACAATGGCCGACCTTCAATCCCATTAACCAAAAGAAACGTAAACAGACAATCGATAATTTTATTGATCAACGTTTTGGTAATCAAGAATTTCGAGAGAATGTTAAAACTTACGATGTTCAGCCAGAACAAAACTTAGATACCCATCAAATCCAAAAATTATATGCGCAAAATAATTTAGACGAAATCAATAAGGAGTAAACATGACAAATATTTTTATCGATCACATCATTGGCAATACCCCCATGGCTACTCTAATCAATGTTTGCCTACTCATTCTCTGTTTGTATCCGATTGTTGGTTCTTTCTTCTGGTTCAGTGGGGCTCTTTGCTATCGTTTTTTGAAGACAAATAAAAATGATACTGATTGGGAAATCCTACCCAAGAATAAACAGCCAATGATTACGATCATGATTCCAGCTCACAACGAGGAAGTCGTAATTGAAGAAACTATTACTTATTTATTTGATAATTTAAATTACGATAATTTCGAAGTTTTAGTAATGAATGATGGTTCAGCCGACTCCACAGCCGATATTATCAAGCAACTACAAATAACTTACCCCGGTTTAAGAACAATCAATATCATCAAGAATAAGGGTAAAGCTCATGCCTTTAACATTGGTATGCATTTTGCTAAAGGCGAATACATTCTCAGTAACGATGCAGATACACTTCCTGAGCCTGATGCTTTGATGAAATATATGAATTTTTTTATTCATGCTCGTGATATGAATACTTCAGCGGTCACTGCTAATATGGACGTTCAAAACCGAAGTACCCTTTTAGGAAAATCTCAAACTGTTGAATTTTCTAGCATTGTTGGTGTTATCAAACGAAGTCAAACTTCAATCAACGATTCAATGTACGCATATAGTGGTGCTAATACTCTATACAAGAAAGATTTTTTAATTGACGTTGGTGGTTTTCGACAAGACCGAGCCACTGAGGATATCAGTATTGCTTGGGATCATCAAACCATGGGAGCTGTTCCACGCTTTGCTCCCAATATAATCTTCCATATGAATGTTCCTGAAACTATTAAGGATCTTTATAATCAACGCAAACGTTGGGCACAAGGTGGCACTGAAGTATGGCTGACTAACCTTAAAAAATTTCTCTTTCATCCTATTAAAAGGCGTTACCAAATGTCGATGTTTGTTGATTCTACCCTGTCAATTATCTGGTCATTTTTCTTTTTGATCACCTCAGTAATTTTCTTAATTACCATGATTTGGTTTGCCCTGCACGGAAATTACGAAAGATTATTCCATGGTTTTGTAATTTCATTTATCTTTGTCACCTTCGAAATAATGGCTGGTTGCTTGCAGTTACTAACCGCGCTATTACTTGATCATCAGGCTGCCAAATTAAAATATGCCTTTTTTGCACCACTATATATGTTGTTCTATTGGATGATCAATCCTATTACCGTTGTAGCCACCTTCGTTCCTGCACTAAAAACCATTCTGGGCTTTGGCTCGGGCACCTGGGTCAGTCCCAAACGTCATTCCCTACAAAATAATAAATAGTTTCATATATGAACAATTGTGTGGACAATTGCCGCCGAACAACCTATGATTACTAGGATTATAAAATGAATTTTTAAGGAGTAATTATGAGGAGACATTCATGGATTACTTGGTTAATCCTACTTGCTGGGGTTTTTGTCGTTGTTGAAACACATCCTCAAATTGTCCCTAAAGTTAAAAACGAAATTCAAACTACTAGTACCAAGATGCAACCGTACCTTTTTTTAATTAAATCAAATATTGATAAAACTATCAGTGGCACTACCACCAAAACTACTAATGAGCGTCAGGTCGGGAAAGTTGCCACTCCCATTGAAGAACCACTTAAAAATATGAATACCGCTAATACCTATTATTATCACTTCAAAAATAATGTTCCCCAAAATGCTCGTCAGGTTTTTCAAAATGCCATTTATTCTTATAATAGTACCGGCATTGTCAGATTAATTCCTCAAAAAGCTGAACCAAATCAGAATAATATTATCTTCTTTATTTATCATAAAAAGATTGAAAATATTACTTCCAGCACTGTCGAATTGGGTAACGGCGGTCCATCAGCCCTACAATTAAATAACTATGCTATTAATAGCGGACGAGCTGGACTAAATATGACTTACCCCAATATGTCAGTTAAGAATTCTGTAGCCATGCATGAATTGGGACATGCTTTAGGATTAGGACACAGTTCTTACACTAATTCAGTCATGTATCCAATCGATCAGGGTGTAACTAAACTATCGGAAGCTGATTTGAATGGTTTGAAAAAAATCTATAATCATTAGAAGTTATTAACCTGTGGATAAAAAAACAGCGATGAGTAATCTCATCGTTGTTTTTTTTACCTTTTTTTAATTACCAAATTATCGTAGCATCTTCAGAAAATGCTGATTGTCTTTTATCAATATCTTCCTGTACCCAACCATTCTCACCAATATATTGAGCTAATTGTTTATTTCCCTTTAAACCTGAACGAGATAATTTTTGAACTAATTCATCAGTATCTTTAAAATCTACTTTACTTAGGCTCTTTTCAATAATAATCCAGTTTCCAATAAAATCTTGATGTTCGCCCAATTCACTAACAGTACTGATTTGTACTAAACGGTAATCATCATCATTAAATACCTTTTGATAGCTACCTTCTTCAAAGTCCTCGTACTCAACACTATATAGTTCTGATAATAAGTAAACCAAGGTCCATTTTTTTGCCCCACGTTGACCACCATTCTTTTTCAAAACAGTAAAGCTGGCATGAGTTGCTTCAGCTGATGGTAATAGTTTTATATTTAATTCAGTATTTATATCATCAACACTTTTCAATTCAAGGTTCCAGATTTTATGCGCAATATCAGAAAAACCAGTTTCCAACTTATTAGTTCCGTCATTAATAATTGTACGATGACGAATAAAGACTGAAATAATCTTATTAATAACCTTTAAAATATCATCTTCTCGGTAATTCTTATAGTACATCGCCATTACAATCGGATAATACAATTTTACATTCAAGCGACTAAGGACATCTATATTTTCGGTTACTAAGTTATTCGTAAAAAATTCATAATGTGCTTTAGGACTAGTTGGATACTCCAAAACTGTATACAGATCAACTAATTTATCCAGATCATTTAAAAGTAGCTGTGCATCATTTAAATTATTAATTTCCGTACTGACCTCTCGATATAATTTCGATTCTGGTACAATACGTTTTTTTGATGCCCAACAAGTTCGAATAAAACGGGTAATACGTCCACTATTATTATCTAATTTATCAGTTAATTTATTCCATTTTTCATTACCTTCTTCAATATCACTACCCATCAAAGATAACAAATGATTCTTGATAATATCTGAAGCCATCAAATCTTTACCACGACTATTCAAGGTTTCAAAAATTGTAAAAGCATCCTGTCTACTTGGTGCTGAAATCATAACAATATAAAAATTATTAAAAAACGAATCAAATATTAGTTGCAGCTTTGTGATCCGCTCACCCAATTGTTTATATTGTTTTAGATAATTATTAATCCATAATGTCATATCGCGATAAGCATGTTGCATATTTTGCTTAGGTTCAGAATTAGTTGATTCCGATTGAGCCGTCAAGATACTATGTGTTAAATCATAAAAGAATGACTGTAAATCTTGTTTTTCATTTTTAAGATTCTGTTGAACCGTTAAAGAAGATTGTTCTCCATTAACCCCACGAATTGATTTATTCACTTCTCGTTTAATATCACGCAAAGTATCTCCGACATCTAACTCAGCCTCATCCTTAGAACCTTTAAAATTATCATCATATAGTTTCTGAGATATGTCCCGAATAGCAGCCATAAAAATAGTACTTGTCGTCAAACGTTGTTGCCCATCAATGATTTCTTGATTGCCATCATCGTTTTTGTAGGTAACGATTTGTCCAAAAAAGTGACTATTCCTTTTTCCCATTACCAAATCTAATAAATCATCCCAAAAATCTACGATTTCATTACTTTGCCATGCGTAATTTCTTTGATATAGCGGTACTGAAAAATTATTATCTCTAAATAACTCACCAATTCTAAATCTTGATGGTTGTGGAATCTCAATAAATGACGTCATTTTTCTTTTTTCCTTAATACAAAATTTTTAAACTCTTTAAGTACAACTATACTAGAATTTAAAATTTGATCAATACGGTTATTAAATGACATCGGTATTATTTTATTTATAAGAGCAAAAAAATAAGACCACGCACCAGCGCAATCTTATCTATTCTAATCACGCTTAGCTTTAACAGCCTCACGTCTAAACAAGTAACCTAAAATAATAATAACCAACACAATCAAAATCAGTGCAGTCAACATAATATTATGAATCCCTTGGAAGAAAATATTTCTCATTTCAGGTACAAAAGCTTTTGGCAAATATTTAGCATCAGCAGCGTTACTCAATTTATTCATCATACTCATGGTAATGTGACCATGACTTTCACGAACCCCACGGATCAAGGCTAAATTCAAAATAACCCCATAAATAGATGACATAAAGGTTTGACTTAAGATTCTAACTAGATAAGCAAATGATGTTGAAATTGGTACATCACGAGTTTCAACATCAAATTGCACGGCAATCAACAAAGCATTGAAACAGACACCGACTCCGAAGCCTTCAAAAACACCCATTATCAATAAGAAGGTATAACTGGCCGTTTCTTTGGCCCAGTATAAACCGGCAAAAGAGATCAAGAAGGCAAAGGTTCCAATAGCAATAATCTTATAACGGCTCATCTTTCGTTGCATCAATGGTTCGATTTCAGAACCAAAAAAGTTTGCAATAGCACCAGGAATTTGAGTCATCCCTCCGACTAAAGCACTTAATCCCATAATACCTTGGGCCCACATTGGAATATAAATATTGAAAGCCACGAATGAGCCCCACAATAAAGCAAAAAGAATTAAATCAATAACTAATTTTTCATTTTTAAACAAACGGTTCGGAACAATGGGATCATCAACTTTATTTTCAACTCGTGACATCCAAAAGATCAATAATAATCCCACGATGATAAAGGCCAAAGTGACAAAAATCGACGAAACACCTAACAACTGAATCCCAACTAAGACCGATGATAATCCTAAGACCATCAAGATAGCACCATTGTAATCGACTTTCTCTTGATTCAACTTCTCTTTACTATTGAAGAATAAAGCTACAATTGTGATCGACAATAAGGCCAAAGGTAAATTAATATAAAAGACCCAATGCCAACTGAATGTATCAACAATCCAACCACCAATTAGCGGACCAACAATTGAAGTCCCACTGAAGCCCGCGGATGCAATTCCGATAACCTGAGAACGACGTTTAATATTCTTAAAAATTTGTGAATAAATAATAAAAGGAATCGTGTTCATTCCACCAGCACCAATACCCATGACACTTCTAGCGGTAATGAACCAAATAATATTCGGTGCTAATCCTTGGAATAATGCCCCAATCATGAAAACAATCGTCGCTGTTATATAAGCAACCTTGTTTCCCTTTTTTTCACCAAATTTACTCCATAACGGCGTTGAAACAGCCATTCCTAATAAGAAAATGGCTACGATCCACCCCATATATTGAATACCATGCAAATCACTAATGATTGCTGGTAACGCGGTATTAATTATTGTTGCATCAAGTCCGGCCATCATGTTAGACAAAACTAACGCAAAAGTAACTAATATTTTTCTATTTCGACTCATTCCCCGATTTCCCCTATCTAATTTACCAATAAAAAATAAGACCCACACGATGTGCAGCGCCTTACCCTTTAAGTAACATTTTGTTGTTTACTGAAAAGATGCTCTTGTTTTCAAGTATATGCTTCTTTAATAAATCATACAATTAACTATAATCCTTAAAGCATACTTTAAGACAAGTCTGAATTTTATAATTCATCAGGATGATCCATAATGGTTTCTAATTTATTGAAAAATTGAGCAGTTTGATAACCATCACAAACAGCATGATGAATTTGAAAAGTCACTGGTAGTTTAATACCATCGGCGTGTTTTTCAAACTTTCCGGCCGTTACAATTGGTGCTAAATAGTTATCGTTATTATTAATATTTAAATTAAAACTAGTAAAACTAGCCCAAGGAATCATCGAAATATTAACCACATTTTCAGGAACCGGTTGTTTAGGAAACATTTTACCGGTACCTTGATATTTTTGAATATCATCTAGGTAATCACGATGGAATTCCGCAAAAGTATAAGTATCCTGGGTATCAATATTGGAAAACAACTCAGTTTTATTATCAAAGATTGAATAGAATGGAACAATGCTGTCCCAATAGCCAAGTTCTCCTTGATCATTAAAACCCATTCGATAGAGATAATTTGAATTAACCACTTTTAAAACTGAATAAATAAATAATGGATAAAATTTGTAATTATTAGTCTTAGCAAACTTCAATGCTTTATCAATAGAAATGTTATGCGTCATACTATATGTCGTTTTTTGATCAATAAAGTGATTGAACACTTCACTTCTAGTCCAAGTATTTAAATCAATTTTTGTGAATTCCATCTACTTGCCTCCTATAAAGTCTCTTCTGTTATCATACATCTTTTGGAATTTTTTGTATGTTTGCTAAATTTGTTAACTGTCGCTTTCCGTAAAGAAAAAATTATACGGTCAGTCATAATCAGATACCGTAAAAATTATTATGTGCTATTATGGAAAATTAATTACTACTATTAAAGAAGGTTATGCTTATGAAAATTCGTCCTATCAAAGTATCCGATAATCAGGCTCTCAAACAAATTTTACAAACTGATTTACAGGCTGTCGGTTTAGATATTCCTGGGACTGCCTATTTTGACAAAAATCTTGATACTTTAAGTCAGTTCTATGATGCCAATGACAAACGGGCCTATTATGTCGTCGTTGATGATCATGAGATGGTACTTGGTGGCGCTGGTTGTGCCGAATTTAACATGGACAAAGGAATCGCTGAACTCCAAAAACTTTACTTAGCAAAAGCCGCTCGTGGTCATGGCTTGAGTTATCAATTAATCACCTTAGTGGAAGACTTTGCTCAAAAATCCGGTTATCAAAAGCTTTATTTGGAAACTCATCATAATCTTAAGGCTGCCATTCATGTTTACACTAAAGCTGGTTTTACCAAGTTGAATGGCGGCCCTTTAGAAACCAGTCAACACAGTGGTGCGATGGATGGATTTTATCTAAAAACTCTTTAATTTAAACACTAAAATATTTTTAGACATGGTATAATATTTTAGTGAACATATGTTTGCATTTTACTAATCAATCTAACAATAAAAGAGGCGCTAATTCAGCGTCTTTTTTATTTTCCCGAGGGGGTAATTTAATGGAAAAACAACGGACATATATGGCAATTGATTTGAAATCCTTCTATGCCTCAGTCGAATGTATTGACCACGAGCTTGACCCCCTCAATGCTAATTTGGTAGTGGCTGATAATTCCCGGACAGACAAAACTATCTGTTTAGCCGTTTCTCCAGCCCTAAAAAAATTTAATGTCCCCGGTCGACCTCGTTTGTATCAAGTGGAACAAATTGTTAATAAACTAAATCGCCAACGGTTCAACGATTCCCCACAGCATCACTTAACTAAATATTCTTCCATCAATCGACAACATCTGCTTAATTCCCCTACGCTTAAAATCGGTTATAAAGTTATTAAACCACGAATGAATTTTTACATGCACAAGAGTACCGAAATTTACGGAATTTACTTACGTTTTATTGCCGCTGAAAATATTCATGTTTATTCAATCGATGAAGTCCTAATGGACGTTACTGATTATTTGGAGCAACATCAAATCACTGCCCATGTCCTTGCTAAAACTATCATTCAAGAAATTCAAGCAGAAACTGGTATCACTGCCACCGCAGGCATTGGAACTAATCTTTATCTAGCCAAAGTAGCGATGGATATCGTTGCCAAACATATTCCTGGTGATGAAGACGGTGTTCGGATTGCCCAAATGAATGAACAACAGTACCGTAAATTACTCTGGGCTCATCAACCTTTGACAGATTTTTGGAGGATTGGTCGTGGAACCTCCAATCGATTAGAAAAATTAGGTTTAAAGACAATGGGTGATATTGTTCGCTGCTCCTTAGGCAGTTTGTCAGATTCCCAGAATGCTGAAGTCCTCTATCAAGAATTTGGTAAAAATGCGGAGCTACTTATTGACCACGCTTGGGGACACGAAACTGCTACCTTAGCTGATATCAAAAACTATCGAGCTGACGACCATGGTCTTTATTCTAGCCAAGTGTTGATGAAACCTACTTCCTATGAGGATGGACTAAAGATTACTCATGGTATGAGCGATAACATGGCACTCGATCTGGTTCAGAAAAGGTCCGTTACCACTTGTATTGGAATTATCCTTGATTATGATATTACTAGTTTGCAAATCAACAGCGGTTTTAGTGGCAAGTTAGTCACCGATTATTATGGCCGTAAAACACCCAAACCAGATCATGCTCATGTTAAATTGAGTGTTGCGACCTCATCTTCCAGTGAATTATGGTCAACTTTCAAAACTCTATATGAATCAACAGCCAATCCTAAAATGTTGATTCGACGTATCACCCTGACTGCTACTAACCTAGTCGATGAATCCAAGGCTGTTCAAACTATCAAATTCAAACAGACCAATTTATTTGGTAACGCTGAAGCCGAAATTGTTCAGGATAATAATGCGCAAATAAAACGTCAACGGGATCGCAAAATTCAGGAAACCATTTTGAATTTACAAAAAAGATTTGATAATAAAAATGTCATTCTCAAAGCGTCTGATCTCGAAAAAGGTTCCACTACAATTGAACGTAACAACCAAATAGGAGGACATCACGCCTAATGGATGAGAAAAAATTAATTGAACAGAAAATCTTTAATGATACCTCAGCTTATCAAGATATTATGGATCTACCCTATCGACCTTCTAAAAGACATCCCCAGATGAATCAATTAGACCGAGCTTTTCAGTTCGCTCCATTTGGAGCTTTGGGAGGATTTAAAGATTTGATTCAAGAGAAGACCAGCAATTATGCTCGCAAGAAATATTCTGATTTTGCATTGGAAAACCAAATTAATCGGCAATTGGCTTACCTACAGAAACATTCCTTAGAAGTCGACGTGAACTACTTTAATGAGGCTTCTGGTTATTATGAACATTTGAAGGGAACTTTAGAATCAATTAACTACAAAAAAGGCCGCGTTACTTTCGCAGGAATTTCGATAATCATTGTTAATATTCGTTTGATAAAACTAATTAATCAAAAATAAATCACACTACATTATTGTTTATGAATTCTCAATTAAGAAATTCGCAATAATATAGTGTGATTTTTTGTTTAAAACTAATAATGATCAATAAATTTCTTATGTGTTATAAAGTAATACTAAATTACATTTTTGTGGAAGGCAGCAGTGAACTGAAATACTAAATCATTTATCCGTATCACTAATAATTTCAAATCCATATCCTCGAATGTGTTCTTTCAACATATCCAAATAGTTCTTGGCAATTGGGCTCAATTCCAGCTGCCGATGTTTCAACCACCCCAAGGTCATTGAATCATCAACGTCCAACGGAATGGCCACAATTTTATCATCATTCAACTTATTACTGATAATTCCCGAACTGATTGTATAACCATTCAAACCCACCATCAGATTAAAAATTGTCGCCCGATCACTGACCTTGATATTTTTCTTCCTATCTAGAGTACTCAAAATCTCTTCTGAGAAATAAAAAGAATTATTATCACCTTGTTCATATGATAGATAAGGGTAATCGACCAAATCTTCCAAAGTAACCCGTTTCTTTTTAGTCAAAGGATTCTGACTACCAACAAAAACATGTGGTAAGGCTTTAAACAAAGGTGTGAACTCTAAATCGTATTCTTTAAATAGTTTCTGCAAGATCTGCTTGTTAAAACTATTCAAATAAAGAATGCCAATTTCACTCTTAAAACTTGAGAGATCTTTCAAAATATTCTCAGTCTCAGTTTCCCGTAAAGTAAATTGATATTCGTCAGCCTTAACTGTCTTGATCAATTCAACAAAAGCATGCACTACGAAAGCATAATGTTGCGCTGAAACTGAAAAAGCTTGTTTAACGGTAGTATCTTTTTCATAACGTCCCTTTAATAATTGGACTTGATCCAAAACTTGCCGAGCATAAATCATGAATTCCCGACCTTCATCAGTCAAAGTGACCCCTAATTTACTCCGCAAAAGAATCTGAATTCCCATTTCGGCTTCCAACTCCTTGATAGCGTTGGACAAACTAGGTTGGGTTAAATAAAGTTGTTTGGCTGCTTCATTGATTGAACCAGTTTCAACGATTGTCTCCAAATATTGTAGTTGTTGGATTCGCATAGTATCCCCTAAAAGTTTTTTCTTAATTATAATCCACTATATAGTTTCAAACTATAACCTATCATTACTTTTATCAGTTATTCAATATCTCGATACAATGTTAATTTATAAACAACGAAATAATAATAACTACCACAAACACAAAGGGGACTTTCTTATGACTACATCAATTATTGGATTTCCAAGAATCGGCGAAAACCGCGAATTAAAATTTAACACTGAAAAATATTGGCGTAAAGAAATTACCGAAGATCAGTTGCAGAGTTTTGCGAAAGACTTACGTTTAAAACACTGGAACTTGATCAAAGATACTGGTATCGACGGTATTCCTAGTAATGACTTCTCATTCTTCGATACAACCCTAGATACAGCCTATCTTTTCGACATCATTCCTGAAGCTGTTAAAAAATTGAATTTATCACAATTAGACCGTTACTTTGCTCTAGCTCGTGGCTACCAAGGTGATGAAGGTGATATCAAAGCTCTCCCTATGAAAAAATGGTTCAACACTAACTACCACTATTTAGTACCTCAATTTTCAAAAGATACTGACATTAAATTAACTGATACGAAAATTTTTGACCAATTCCAAGAAGCTAAGGATGCTGGAATCACTACTCGTCCTGTTATCGTTGGACCATTCACGTTGCTTAGTTTAAGTGAATTCCACGATGTCAAAGCAACTGATTTTGTTGATGATTTAGTTCAAGCTTACCAAGCTGTTTTCGAAAAGTTAGCTCAGCAAGGAGCCCAATGGATCCAACTTGACGAACCTGAACTAGTTAAAGATGTCACTGGCGATAAGAAAACCTTGTTTGAAGATATCTACGCTAAACTATTACAAAACAAATCCGGTTTAAAAGTTCTTCTCCAAACCTACTTCGGTGATGTTCGTGACGTTTATTCTGACCTTATCAAGCTACCCGTTGAAGGAATTGGTCTTGATTTCCACGAAGGACGTAAGACCGCCGAACTTGTTAAATCAGGTTTCCCTGACGATAAAATTCTCTTTGCCGGGGTTGTTAATGGTAAAAATATCTGGCGTAATCATTATGAAGAAACAACTGAACTAATTAAGAGCCTTCCTGCTAAAAATATCGTAATTTCTACTTCATGTTCTTTACTCCACGTTCCCTTCACGATTGAAAACGAAACTTTTTCAACTGAAATTAAACAACATTTTGCTTATGCTAAAGAGAAGTTAACTGAACTTGATGATATTCAGGCTATTCTTAATGGTAATGGCCAAGTTGCTGAAACTAAGAACAAACAACTATTCGAAAAGCCACGTGTTCAACCAAACCCTGCTGTTCATGAACGTGTTGCTAAGTTAACTAAGGATTCATTTGTCAGACATCCTGCTTTGGCAGAGCGTGCTACCATTCAAAAGCAAGAATTCAATTTACCATTACTTCCTACAACTACCATTGGTTCTTTCCCCCAAACTAAAGAAGTTAAAAAGATTCGTGCTCAATTCCGACACGATGAAATTTCTCAAGCTGAATACGATAAATTTATTGCTGGTCACATTGACGAATGGTTGAAGTGGCAAGAAGATATTGGCCTCGACGTTTTAGTTCATGGTGAATTCGAACGTAATGACATGGTTGAATACTTCGGTCAAAACTTAGACGGTTACCTCTTCAGTAAAAATGGTTGGGTTCAATCATATGGTACTCGTGGTGTTAAACCGCCAATTATCTGGGGTGACGTTGCTCGTAATCATCCTATCACTGTTAAATGGTCAAAATACGCTCAAAGTAAAACTGACAAGATCGTCAAAGGTATGTTAACTGGTCCGGTAACTATTTTGAACTGGTCTTTCCCTCGTGAAGACATTTCAATCAAGGATTCAACTATCCAAATTGCTTTGGCTATCCAAGATGAAGTCCTAGATTTGGAAAAAAATGGCATTAAGATCATCCAAATTGATGAAGCTGCTTTGCGTGAAAAACTACCCCTTCGTAAAACTGACTGGTATTCAGAATACCTTGACTGGGCTGTTCCTGCTTTCCGTTTGGTTCACAGTAAGGTTCAACCAACAACACAGATCCATACTCACATGTGTTATTCTGAATTTACTGATATCATCCCCGCTATTCAAAATTTGGACGCTGACGTAATTTCCTTTGAAGCCTCACGTTCAAACTTGGAGATCTTGGATGCTTTACAAAAAGAGAATTTCCAACTTCAAGTTGGTCCTGGTGTTTATGATATTCACTCACCACGTATCCCATCAGTTGAAGAAATCAAAACAACTATCCATAAGATTCTAGCCAAAGTTCCTGAAGAAAAAGTTTGGATCAATCCTGACTGTGGGCTCAAGACTCGAGGCATCAAAGAAGCTAAGGCTAGTGTTGAAAACTTAACCCAAGCCGCTAAGGAAGTTCGAGAGGAGTTGCTAGTCCATGACAGAAACTAAAAATTTTCCAACTCTGTCGTTTGAAGTTTTTCCACCCAATTCAGAAGTTGGTGTTGGGAAATTAACTGATACTTTGGATCAATTAAAGGGTTTAAACCCTAGCTTTATCAGTGTAACGGCTAGTAACCATAAATTAAATTACGAAAAAACTACCATCGACTTAGCTAAATATGTCAACGATACTTTAGATTGTCCAACAATGGTTCATATGCCTGCTGCCTATGTCACCAAAGCTGAAGTCAGTAGTATCCTTGACCAACTCGAAGCTATGCATATCAATCAAATATTAGCTCTTCGCGGTGATATCGTTGACGGCTACACTCCTGAAACAGATTTTACTTATGCTAGTGATTTAACAAAATTCATCAAACAGCAGAAACCATATTTTGAAGTTTCTGGTGCCTGTTATCCTGAAGTTCATCCGGATTCAAAAAATCGTATCGATGATGTTAAACATTTGAAAGAAAAAGTTGATTCCGGTTGCGACCAATTAATTACTCAACTTTTTTATGACAATGAACAATTTTATCGATTCCAAGAAGAATGTGCGATTGCTGACATCAACGTTCCCATCTTGGCTGGTATTATGCCCATTGTGAACCGTAAGCAGGCACTTCATGTTATTGAAAATTGTGCCGCCCATTTGCCTAAGAAATTTATTAATATTTTGGACAAATATAAAGACAATCCCGTTTCACTTAAAGAAGCTGGTATCGCCTATGCCGTGGATCAAATTGTTGATTTAGTTACGAATGACGTCAATGGCGTTCATCTTTACACAATGAATAAATCCGATACTGCTAAACATATCTTTAGTAACACCGCTTCTCTATTTAACTTAGAAGCCCAGGTTGAAGAATAGAAAAAATCACGTAAATTCCGTTTTTATAACGAAATCAACGTGATTTTTTTGCGGAAATATTTGCTATACTTCATATCTAAAAGTTGAACTCTGATGCTATACTCACACCGTTGCCTTACCAATCTGACAAGGATTGGAGGTGTTGATGACGTGGACTTCATTTTTTGGCCCCCTTGCAGTCGGCTTGATAACCGCTTGGTTTGCTAATTGGTTAGAACACAAACACCGCAAGTAAAATACA
The DNA here is from genome assembly GCF_001438805.1 of Companilactobacillus kimchiensis. GTDB lineage: Bacteria > Bacillota > Bacilli > Lactobacillales > Lactobacillaceae > Companilactobacillus > Companilactobacillus kimchiensis. Next base: position 29,891 of record NZ_JQCF01000003.1, on the reverse strand, counting down.
AAGGCAATCTAGCCCACTATAAAACCCGAAGCGATCACACTCGCTTCGGGTTTTGGTGTTTTGATGCTTCTTCATTTTTTGCACCTTTAGTATAACATGTTCAAATATCCAAAACTAATTTAAATATTTATATAAATTGATCATTGTTCTAATGCATTAACTATCTCTGGTTCAAATTTTTCTGGTTTAGTAATTGGTGCAAAACGGTTTATTACTTGACCATCTCGACCTATCAAGAACTTAGTGAAATTCCACTTGATTCGACCGTGTCCAATCGCATCTTTTAAATAATTAAACAATGGATCTGCATTAGAACCATTGACCATTACCTTTTGCGTCATTGGAAAGGTTACTCCATAATGCATCTGACAATAGTCACTAGTTGCTTGATCAGAATCTAATTCCTGATGAAATTGATTCGATGGCAAACCAATCACTTCAAGGCCTTGATCATGATATTTTTTATAAAGTGTTTCCAGACCTTCCAGTTGTGGTGCAAAGCCACATTTGCTGGCCGTATTGACCACTAACAAAACTTTTCCTTGATAATCTTTAAAATCAATCGTAAATCCATTCATTTCTGTCTCCGTAAAATCATAAATTGATGTCATAAAATTTACCTCCTTTATCTTTGCTGATTCAAATAGCCATCTCGCATTTCATATACATGATCGGTTGCTGCTAATAATCTCGTATCATGAGTGATCATAATGACGCCCTTTTGTGACTCATGCGCTATCTGAGTGAGAAATTCTACCACTTGTTGTGCTCGACTTGAATCCAGACTGGCCGTTGGTTCATCTGCCAATATAATATTAGGATTATTATACAATGCTCTGGCAATAGCAGCCCGTTGACGTTCACCTCCAGATAAATTACTGGGATAGTTATTAACTACACTTTGCAGATCCAATAAATGTAACAAAGTATTCCGATTCATTTTTTCTTTTTTGGAAGTTGAAAGCTTATCAACTAATTTAAATTGTTCCTTAACCGTTAAAAATGGAATTAAATTAGAGGCCTGTAAAACAAAGCCAAATTGATCGAATCGTAAATCAGTTTTCGTCCGAGAATTCATTTTGGTCGTATCTTTCCCATTAACCAGAATTTTACCCTGCGTCGGCGATTGCAATAATCCCAAGATAGTTAAAAAAGTGGTTTTTCCAGAACCCGAGGGTCCATAAATTCCAATAAACTCACCACTATTTAAGGAAAAATTAGTTGGGTGTAAAGCTTCAACCAAAGTCCGACCGGAACCATACTGTCTGTTCACATTAATCATTTCAATTAAAGACATAATTATTCCCCCTCAATTGCGGATAAAGGATCGATTTTTAAAACTCGTTGGATTGATAGTGATCCACCTAAAACGGCCATAACCATAATCGCCAGAGTTAGAACTAAGTATGCTAGCCAATCACTATAAAACGGCACTGTCTTTGGCAAGAATAATTGAGTAATAGCCATAAAGATTAGTGCTAAGGCAGCACCTGCAGCTGTTAAAATCAAAATTTGATAGAATAAAGATTCGATAATCTTACTTGTTCTGATACCTTGGGCTCGCATCACACCATACAGACTGATCTTTTGAATAGTAATGATATACATAAAAATTCCGATGATTAAAAAAGTAATGACTATCATCGCAATAATCATAAAACTAAAAACCATTACCTGAGCTGTATAACCTGGAATATGATTAATTAAATCTTTAATCGTAATTTGAGTTAAACCAGTCTCTGTGATTTTTTTATCATTACGGACAACCAAGGCACTAATATTTTTAACCTGACTGGAACCATATTTCAAAGTTCGAAAAGTTTTCATATTAGTAAAAATAATTGGTATTGTAAAGAAACTATTATCCTTGGTCAGACCAACAACTTTGTAGTAATCATCACTCCCATTGATTTTTATCTGAGAACCCAATTTGATATCATCATTTTTGAGCGAATCATCAACGACTACTTCACGATTAGTCTGTGGCAATCGACCTTCTGTCAATTTGGGACTAAGATAATCATTCCAATCAACGCCAAAAACATTAGTATTAATTTTATTACTAGAGTTGCGCAATTGTGAAACAACTGTCATTTGACCGACTGGTGCCACATCTTTATCAGTTAAATATTTTTGATACTTGGCTTCTGGAATTGACGAGACTGTTAAGCTTTTATTAGCATAACTGGAAACTACGACCGTCTTAGCATCCCATTGATCAACGGCAGTTCGATTTTGACGAGCCAATCCTACAGCTAAACTGGTTAAAAAAAAAACCATATAACTAATTAGGAATACGGTAAAAATCACTAATAGGTATCTTGTTTTATTATGTAAGATCTCTTTAATCGCCAAAAACATAATTTCCACCCACTTTTTAGTTTAATTGTTTGCTAGGAAGTATATTAAGTTTAGCATCGTCAAAAAAGTTAAACAATTTTGCGAACTACAAAAAAGATCAACATATTAATATGTCGACCTAATAATTAACGCTTATAGTAAAAATAACCTAACTGAACTAGATAAATAATTGACAGTCCAATCAAAATTCCGATACCACTAACATTCTTAGTCATCATTTTAAATACGATTAGTGCATCATAGATAACGCCTAAAACAATTACTTCATAGACAAAATATAAGGTGGTTCTTTTGAAAGCTTTTAACATTGCGAGACCTTCTATTATTTATTAACTGTAATTATACCGAAAAAAAAGACCTCACAACAATTTGTGAAGTCAGAATTTGATTATTATTTTATGAATCTTGACGTGTAGCTGCAATATCAACTTCACGAATATTAACTTCTTGGGGCATGTCATACATAAACTTAACTGTTTCAGCGACATATTTTGGATCAAGCACAACGCCACCCATTGTTTCTTCCCAAGCAGCATAATCCTTTAAAGCAGATTTACTTGTAACATGAGTTAACAATTCAGTTTCAGCGGCACCTGGAGCCACCATCATGATACGAACATTCTTAGCAGAACTTTCTTCCCGGATAGTTTCTGATAAACCATGAACGCCAAACTTCGAAGCCACATAAGCTGCGTGGTTAACGAAAGTTTTCTTGCCAGCAATTGATGACATGTTCAAAATTGTTCCATGTTCGCGCTCACGCATATCGTTCAAAACAATTTGAGTTCCATTCAAAACACCCATGACATTAGTGTCGAGCATTGTTTGCCATTCTTTGGGATTTTGATTTTGGACGTTACCAAGTAACATCACGCCTGCATTATTAACTAACAGATCCGTTTTGCCATACTTAGCTTCAGCTTTACGAATGGCTTTTTCAAATTGATCATAGTCAGTTACATCAACTGAATCGATCATGACATTATCCATTCCTTTAGCAACAGTTTCTAGTTTTTCAGTGCGACGACCTAATAACAACATCGGATATCCATCAGCGTTAAAAATCTTGGCAATTTGTTCCCCAAAGCCTGAACTGGCACCGGTAATTACAACTAATTTTTTCATATATATTATTCTCATTTCTAATAAAAGTTTTTTTCAACGATTTACAGTATAATGGCATATATTATGAACAACAAGTACGCACATGAAGGTAACTACTGGCTGTGGAAAACTCGAGGACTCACATGGAACCAAAATATTTGAATGAATTTGATGCCACCATGCACATGATTCAAGGTAAATGGAAAATTATGATCATGTATGAATTAGCTGAAACTGATGAACGTCGCTTTGGAGAATTACAACATCATATCAAAGATGTTTCGCACAAAACTTTGACCAATCAATTGCGGGAATTAGAAAATGATGGTTTGATAACTCGCCATGATTTTAAAACCGCTGAACCACACGTTGAATATCGATTATCTGAGAATGGAAAATCACTTTTTCCGATATTAGATGCTATTTGTAATTGGGGTGATACCCATATTGACCATAAATTAATTGAACGATCATTGTGTGACGAATAGATACTTTCGTAAAAAAATAAAACTACACTTTAAATGTAGTTTTATTTTTTTTATACTCATTCATATCAATGGAAACCATAATTTTAATATCAGAATCATGGACAATTATATCCGCTATATTTGAAGCATGGGGATATTCAGAAACGTCGTCCAACATAATACCAATCGCATCATGAGCCATCAACAAAGCATCATTTTGATTCTCACCTTGGGTCCAAGTCCCACCATTGATATCAGGAATCTCCACACAATAATTGCCATCATCTTCCGGATGTAAAATCACTGGATAAGCTAAAATATTTTTAGTCGTATTCATACCAATTCCCCCATCTTGAAAACAAATTATAAATCGTTCTGATTTATGCCTGCCTGTTTCAAAATTTTACTTTCAATACCATGTTCCAATTCCTTATCGTGATGAATCGGAACCGGCAGCGTTACGTTAGTTTCAGGGTTATACATTTTTAAATGTGATCCATTTTGAGATTTCTTGACGAATCCATTTTGTCTCAGGATCTTGATAATTTTCTGGGGTTTCATTGCCATATTATTTGCCCCCTCTCATAAGTTCCATTGTACACATTAATCAGATGATTATAAAAAAATAAGACTGCACAAATGTGCGGTCTTATCAATATTCAACTAATCAAAAATTAGTTAAGCTTCTTCTTACTTACAACGTTCAAGTCTTTGTCCAAGTCATAAACAACTGGTTCACCAGTAGTCATTTCAACGTCCATGATGTCAGCATCAGAGATGTTTTCGATGTACTTAGTCAAAGCACGTAGTGAGTTACCGTGGGCAGCGATGATAACGTTCTTGCCATCTAATAACTTAGGAGCAATTTCGTCTTCCCAGAATGGAATTACACGTTCCAAAGTAACTTTAAGGTTTTCGCCACCAGGAATAATTCTTGGGTCCAAGTTAGCGTAACGACGGTCGTTAGCAGCTGAACCTTCGTCAGTAGCTTTCAACAATGGAGGTAATGTATCGTATGAACGTCTCCAGATATGAACTTGTTCATCACCGTATTTTTCAGCAGTTTCTTTCTTGTTTAGACCTTGAAGTGCACCGTAGTGACGTTCGTTAAGTCTCCATGTCTTTGTTTCAGGAATCCATAATTGGTCAGCACCTTCAAGAGCATAGTGCAATGTCTTGATAGCACGTGTCAATACTGATGTATAAGCTTGATCAAATAAAATACCAGATTCTTTTAGAAGTTTACCAGCATTTTGAGCTTGCTTAACGCCTTCTTCACTTAAGTCAACATCAACCCAACCAGTAAATTGGTTTGATAAATTCCATTCACTTTGTCCGTGACGAATGAAAACTAATTTTGCCATTTGTAATGATCCTCTTTTCATTTCTTTAACAATATTTATTTTACACGATTTGAGTCATAAAAAAAAGAGAGTGACCTTCAATTTACACGAAAATAGCGAAAATAAAACAACTCTCAAATATGATTATCTTTTTGAGAGTTGTTTAAATTCTATTGTTTATAAATTGGTGTATCGATTTCTTTTAAAGTTGTGATATCTAATTTATTCTTCGAACTCTTATTCAAGTAAGTATTTACTTGATCAGAACCTACGAATACAGCAGCTACCTTGTCTTTACCCTCAATCAAATCAGAAACAGCATCAGCGTTCTCACTCTGTTTCATAACGATTGGGATAACTTCAATACCATTATCACGTAGACTTAGCATCTTCTTATAATATTCTGAATTTACAGAAATAAAGATAGTTGCATCAGTTTGTTTCAAAGCCTTATTCTTCATCCACCAAACAATTAATTCTTCATCACTATCAAAGGTACTGATCAAAACATTACCTTCACTGAATAGTTGGATATAAGGCTCATCAGCGGTATAACTCTTAATCAAGACCAGTGTTCCATCTTGACGATAAAAGTTCTCACGGACGACTTTATTAGCATTACGATGATCATAGAATTGAGTTGCGGAAATAACTCCATTAACATCAAAAATATCACGACTCAACAAGCTATTGCTCTTGTAATGGCGAATAATTTGTAATTGATGATTAGCACTTCTAGAAACTTCCATAACCAATTTATCATCAGCATCCAAAATTTTATCGACTTTATCACTAGTATGTTGTACTTGATAATCCGCATCGAATGGAATTTCAGCTGGAGTCACTGGTACATTCGTATTACGACCTTGCAATTCATTGTACATATTCAACAAGAATGAGTTTCCATCAACAAAACCAGCATTTTGATAGTTCATCCAAGTCTGATCAACTTGATCATTATAGGTAACGGAAATAGCATTAGCCAACAATCCCTTATCAGATAAAGTCATTGTTATTTGTTGCCACATTGAACTAACGGTAGTATCTGGGTTAGCTGCAATATCGTCAGTAAAGACGTAATATTCACGGTTGTTATCCAAATAGACTTCATTAGCCATTTCATCAGTACCAAACCACTGTTTCAAAGAAGCGTTGATAGAACTGATTTGATCAGTGGCTTGTTTTCTGGCATCAACTTGGTCACTACCAACATTACGTAAAATATGATTGCAATAACTACGGTCAGCCAATAGTTGACTACGCAATTGTGCCTTTAGGTCACTACTTTGATCCAAGGTACTTTGCAAACTTTGTTCTGTATACTGCCATTCATCACTACCATTATCCATCATTGGTTGAGAGGACTGTTGGGGCTGAGCTTGCTCTTGTGGTTGTTGGTTTTGAGACTGTGGTTGAGGTTGAACCGGTTGCTGTGGTTGATTTTGATCAAAGAAATAATTATTACCATTATTGGCATTATTATTGTTAGTATTATTGAAATTTTGATCATCAGGCGCGAACTGTGTCCCCATCCCTGGTGCATTATTAAATTGATTTTGTGCTTGATCAAAACTATTTTGATCCGGTTGAGGATTTTGGTACGAAGAATCATTTAGACCAGAATAATTATCATCGTTATCTTTGTTTTTTCTATCGAAAAATGACATAACTTAATCTCCCATCTACGTCAGTTGACTGCATTAACTTCATTATATATGACAAGTATACCTTAAATTCATTTATAACGATTTCTTAAATTTAAATCGTTTCTTTTTAGTTCCACCACTACTAATTGAATGAACTCCCAGAATATCAAGGAAGAACACGAAAATTGGAATACCAATGACTAAGCCCCATGTTCCTAACAACTCTTCCGAAACAATCAATACGACAAAGGTAAAGAAAATTGGTAAATGTGTCATGCTAGACATAAATTGTGGATTTAGGAAATATGTTTCAATCAAGTGAATCACTACGATCATGATCACAATATAAATAACATAACGAATGCCACCAACTGAATAAGCGACGAAACTCAATGGTATCAAGGAAATGATTACTCCAGCGACCGGAATCAATGAAAGAATAAAGACCATCGCTGCTAAAGCAATTACCCCAGGCATCTTCATGAATAATAAAGTGATAGTTGTTAAAGCTGTATTAACGACCGCAATCATTAATTGAGCTTCCAAAACTACTCCAAAAGTATTCACAAATTTCTTACCATAGTAGAACAAGTCTGAGAATAACCAACTATACTTGCTGTCTAAGAATTGACGACCAAAAGCATTCATCTGTTCGACCTGACTGGTATAGAAGAAACTCAGTAAGAAAGAAATGACAATGTTAAAGCCAATCGCACCAACACTACTAATATAATTAACAACCTGCGTTACCGCTGCTTTGATCTGGTTATCAAGATTAATCTGTTGTAAATAGTTATAAATCACATCCAAATATGGATTAGAACGAACTTCCTTACTCTCATAAAAGTGTTGTAACGAAGTAAACATTTTGACCGTTTGACTGATCAATTGTGGCACGTAATTAGTAATAACAAAAATCAGTAAAGCAATAATTATCAAGTACACTGGCACCATTACCCAAATCGGCTTGACTCGGGGAAATTTCTTTTGTACGGTCCGAACTAACTGAACCGATAAAAAAGTAAAGGTAAACGTCAATAAGAAAAGACTCATCATGCTACGAAATAGATAAAATAACGCTATTACCAATAGTAGCAAGACGAATCTTCTTAGACGCTTATTTTCAACGAACTTATCGTACAAACTCATAAAATACTCCTCACATACACATACTTAACGAAAATAGTATATCCATACCCAGAACTGTAATCAATGAATAACGGTGATACCAAATGATGGCCGTGAATTCTCGAAACATTGCTGGCCATTTCAGCATTTCAACTGTCGCAGCTGCCGCAAATTGAACTTTTAAACCCAAACGTTTGGCATGAAATTTGGTTCTTGGAATATGATAATCGCTAGTTACTATGATAACCCTTGGACGAGTATCTTTTTGCCAAATTTTACGAATTTTTATTGCGGAAAATTCCAAATTCTGAACTGTATTGATTGATTTAGTCTCAGCAATGATCATTTCCTCAGGAATCCCTGCATCAAGGAGATAATTTCTCATTAATGAAGCTTCAGTATCCAACTTCAAAGAACTCTTACCACCACTGACAATTATCTTAGGTTTAGTCTTGGTATCACTGTACAATTCAATCGCTTTATCAAGGCGTCCTGCTAAAATTGGTGGCACATGCGAACTCATACATTTATTACCTAATACAATCAAAAAATCCGTTCCACTCATGGCCCGCAAATCTCTCAAGTCACGATTCAGTTGCCACATGTATATCAACATGACAACTAAAAAAATCAAATTGATTGTCGCAAAGTTAAACGTATAGGCCCGCACAAACTTGTTGACCGTTAATCGGGAAATAAGATAAAAAATAAAAATTGTTGAACTTGATAAAATAATTGCCCAAGTCGGCTGGCGACTATAGACAAATCTAATTTTATAAATAATCAACGCTTCGATTACTGTGACAGCAATCATCAATAAAAAATTCATATTTCCCTCCACAGCTTAGTTCAAGCTGAATTTCAATTTAGGTACATTCAATGGGAAATCTTTGACCATCGTCCATGTCACCGTTGTTGAATCTTTATCTGGTTGCTTTAATAGGAATAATTTATTATCTAGTGAACCATAAATCAAAAACTTACCTTTAGTGGTTGTTACAGCTGGACCACTTTCTGCATAAGCTGATGGCGATACCAAAAACATATACTGCATCAATGGCTGTTTACTGCCATTAACACTTATCCCTTGATAGTCATTGGGTTGTAAATTAGTACCATATTGGTCACCAAAATTAACGCCAATACTACCAATTTTCTTGTTGTGATCATCTGAAATAGCCCCCACTAATTGCATCAGATCAGCGTTAGAAGACAAAGGATTGCTCTCATACTTATCATAATAATCTTTCGTTTGCGTTATGGCATCTTTTAAGCTTGTTTGCGTGCTATCAGACTTAGTTAGTAGATTTGCCTTCGTATTGCTCTGACCATCCTTCACACGCACCGTATAGTCACTGGAGAACAAGTACAACTGTCCCGAGTCCTCCTCCATCCGAATCTTGGAACGGTCAATTTGATTACCAGTCACTTTGGAATTGACTTTCAAATTAACACTTTTAGGCAAAAGTCGATCCTGATTTTGACCATGATAATAATAATCAATCGTCAATAAATTTTTAGCCGTTAAATAGACCTTTCCATACAGACTTTGAACATTTCCACTTTCAATCAAAGTAGTCATAACAACTTTACTGTCAGTTTTATCAGACAACTTCTGTGCTGAATGTTCTGTCAAAGTCATTTGATAAGTTCCATTTTGATTAATCGTTAAGTTACCATCTGTCCGCCGATAATCAACAATCGTAGAAAAGTCATAATTTCCAACCATCGCATTATTTTCCGTCAATGGTGTGGTGTCGTTATCAACGTTTAAGACATGATCTGGTAATTGATCATATGCTATTGTCTGTGATTTTGATTTCTGTGATTTACTAACATTCGACTGTTTATCACGTTTGGTAATGTAAGCGAACTTGTAGTTCTGTCCCCCCGATTCAACCAAATAACCCTTCATATGTTTTCCATAAACATTTTCATGATAAGTTTTGACGATTTTTAAAACCAAATTAGTCTTGGCAGTCTTGAAGGTGATAGTCTTACCGTCACGATCCAACACATATTGTGGATTATCAAATTGACTGTTAAAACGATTGATCCCCACTTTACCGTCAATAGTTGAAGTATCCTTCACTTCAGCTCGTTGGTTCTTCAAAAATTTAATTGATACCGTATCATTCTCACCCTGGTCTTGATATAAATACCAAGTTTTATCCGCGGCGACAATGTTAGAAGTTTCTTTTGGTTTACAGCCAACTAAAATTACGGCAAATAGACACAAAAGACTCAGAACAATATAAAATTTCTTTCCCATATCACTTCACAAGCCCTTTCTCTAACAACAATTATACAACTTCCCCATTACTCTCTATTAATGAATAATGATAGCAAAAAAAGACCCGCTTTTCAGCGCGTCTTTTGTAATATTCTTTTATGAAATTAAAATTTATTACTAAAGTATATCAATTATAGGCCTAGTTTAGTTATTTCCAATTACGTAACTATTGTCGACCCATTCGTTAGTAGATACACGATGATATGTAACACCGTCGTAATCCTTAGTTTGATCAGTATACCAAAGTGTATTATTAGCTAAAGCACGAACTTCAACAGGTACTGCTGTTCCATCATCTTTGAAACTAACTAATTTAACAAAACCACCGTTGGAATTCTTAACTCTGATGTTATGTGAGTTACCAATATCAGTACCACCTGAATTAGTATCTGTAGTATCGGTACCACCACTAGTTGTTCCCTTTAATTGGTTATAATACTTACCAACAAGATCATAGAATTGATCCATGCTGTAACCCCAGTTTGCAAAGTAGCCAACGGGATCAGTGTGAGTTGTTTCGCCCCACTTCTTTGATACATCATTATGTGACATAACAGTTACGCCAGGTGTAAATGGCAAGTTATATTGAACTAATTTTGAAGCTGTGTAGAAAGCTTGGTTAGCGACTGATCTGGCAAAAGCGTCAGTAGTTGAAACTTCACACAATTCAACTTGGACAAATTTAGCATTAGCTGTAGGACCAGCGCCCCAAACTGTATAGTCAGTGTTTTTAATATTCAAAATTTCATTGTTATCGACGAAAGCATGAACATATGTGTAAATGTTTGACCATTCACGATTAAAATAAGTAGCTTCGTTTTGTGCTGTAGCGCCAGGTGTAGCTGTTTCATGAATAACAACACCTTCTGGCTTACCAACACCATTTTCATAACCATTCCATTGAGTGAATGTACCCTCTTGGTTAGTTATTCCAACTGGTTGAATGTTGTTATTATTTATATAGTCATTGATTGCTGATGTAGCAGCCTTTGTTGCCTGAACGTTTGAACCTAATTGCGGAACAACTTGTCCTACTGCTGTAAAACTGATACTAGCCAAAGCTACTGATGTAACCATGGTTGTCATAATCTTCTTTTTTGATACCATTATAATATTTCCTTCCCGCCGTTAATTTCCTTAACGTATAAATTATAACAAGTTTTTTCACAAATTTGATAAAAGTAATACACCTGTAACCAGATGGTAAAATTCAACGAACGCTCATATGTTGTAATTTTTGCAAAAGCCTATTGCGGCAGTATCTCAGGTTACGTGAACTATGGTTATAACGCTTCGCCAATATTACTAGCGGCTGTTCTTCTATGAAATGCTCCTGCAATATAATTTGGTCCATTTCCGTTAGTTCGGCAAAATTCACAAACTCCAAATCAGCTCTAATATCTTCCTCCGGGACTCGTTGAAAATCGAATTCCTCCAAACTATGAACATCATAATATTTTTTCTCTTGTCGCAACATATCCGTCAGACGCCATGTTAATTTTTGAAAAACATACGCCTTGAATTTAGACAAATCGTCTTCATGCTGACAGTATTTTACATAGGTTTGGGCATAAAGAATCATTGCTTCTTGAAAATAGTCATCATAATCACAACGAGTCGTAAAAATATGAACCCGTTTTAAGACACCATGGATCAATTTTTGATTGTCGAGAGCATGTTGAAAACCTGATTCGAGATTAGCCATATCTGTGAGTTCCTTTGATTTACTCACAAGCGCTTGTGGCATAAATTAATATAACTAATTTAGCATTGTAATATTAGTTGCCAAAATAAATCAGAATCTTTGTTCTGATGGGATTTAAAAATTCAGGCAAAATAAAAAACGCCCATCTTGAGCGCTTTTTGAATTATTTCAGTATAGTTTTTTACATTTATTAATATTCTGGCGATAAAAGGAAATCAGTGTTTCAGCCTCTGGTTCTTCAACTCCCATATGAGTTAATAAGTATTTCAAAATTTTGTCACATGCAGAATTAATATTTAACACTTTCCTTACAATCTTTTTGTGACGTAAGCATTCACATTTTTCAAATCTACGTAAAACTCCAGTTATATTAGAAGGTTTCAATTCGGCTAACCCACCTGTCAATAATTTCTCAAAAAATAGAACCGATTTTTCACTTAACATACAAACATCGTGAATTCTTTTTTCTAGATCACCACGAGGAAAAGATAACTTTATTTCAAAACCATGAACTGTTACAAAATGTGCAAATTTTTCTTTTTGAGAATATCGGTCAATAAATTGTAAACCAATCCAGTCAACATTTTTCCGACTGCCACCCGTCATTGGCATATAAGATACATAGGCAAAAACAAATGGCGTATGCCTCAATTTAAAAATGCCTGACAAAATTTTTCCAGTTGCAAAACCAGTCCCATTGATCTTATAAAATTCATTGACTAATTCCTTAGTTGTTCTTGAATCAAAGAACACGCCTAACCTTTCATGGACAACCAACGAATTACCACGAGAATCCTTATCTTGGGAAATATCCAAAAGTGCAATTATCTGATTATCAACCTCAAACGGTTCATACAGATATAAACTGCCCAAACAATTATTTAATAGACGTTCTTTACTAATCTCTATATCTTGAAACTGAAATAAAGAAATCATAAAAACTCCTGTTAATATTTATTTTGCATCAACTTAGGATACGATTTGAATATATCAGAAAACTAAATTTCAAGAAACAATATTTGACACAATTTACAATTCTTTAGCGTAATTTACAGAAAATCAAAAAAGTTTTTTGTTCTTACTTACGATGGGTTAAAGCGTAAGTTAATAGAGTTGTTGTTAACCTGCCACTCTCCACAAGGAAGAAAAAATAGCTGGAACATAGCCGGCACAACTTTAAGCCTCTTGTTCCAAGAGTCTTAAAGCTTGGCCTTTGACTAAACTGGCCAAGCCCGCCAGCTAAGTCAAATTTGGCTATTGAGCTATTTTTCTTCCTTGCTCCGAGCTAATCTTTTATTTTCAATATTGAATATTTAAAATCTACTAAATATTTATAAATTTAAGGAAACTAGACTGAGATGAAATTACGCTTGATGGATGTTTTTAGTTTGGTTTAATTTTTTTTAGAAATATTGGTTTATTAAAATTTATATCAAAAAAGCTCATATCCTATGGTGATATGGGCTTTTTGAAATTTAATACTATTATTTTCATTAAGAAAACAATTAAATAATCGTAGGATTTAGTCTGGAGTAAAAATTGGGAATAGGCTCAGCCGGGAAATTTTTCTTAATTGGCGCACTTAGCCAATTTAGAAAAAGGCTCGATTTGGAGACAACTCTGAACCTGAGTTGGCTTCAAACGATGCCCCCAGCGTTCCAGCCTATTCCCAATTTTTGCGGAAGACGGGAAGTTAAGTATACTTACGCTTTAACCCATCATGAGTAAGAAACATCTTTAGTTTGCGTTATAGATACAATACGTTCCATTTACCCAACCGGAATTCACTTCATACCAAGTTTGTCCGTCGACAATTTGTTTAGAAGTTACTCGCCAAGTTGTTCCATCTGCCAAACGTGTTCCAGTAAATTTATTATTAGCTGCTGGACTGTTATAAACGTTAACACCATAACCAGGAATGTAATTGATTTTAACCATACCATCAATTGAGGTTACGTAATTTGAGCCTTTAACTTGGACATCGTTAGCACTGACCCATTGGTCACTAGCTACACGATACCAAATTGAACCATCGGAATGCGTCGACTTTTGATCAATTTTCCAGTCGGTACCATTCAATAAACTAACTGCCATCACATTGTGCTTTGAATCATAAGCTCTGGCACTTGGAGTAGCTGTTACGTGAACAATATCTGGATAAGGACTGATAACGTCATTCTTGTATTCTTCATTAGCTTGTTGTGATTTCAACGTTACATCATTTGCTAAAACATAGGCATTATTACCAACATAATAGAAAGTATCGCCATCATCATCCACGACATAACCAGTTGTGATCCAAGAAGATTGATATGGTAAAACTCTTGATGTAGCAGCTTTCTTATTAGCTGCACTATAAACGGTTGATCCAGCATTATTAATAATAATTGCTGTGTCAGTCAAAGCCACTTTAGGATTGGATTTTTGTGAAGCTAATTGCACATCTACGGCATTAACATATTCGTTTGAGGATACTTGATAATAAACCGAACCATCGGCTTTAACCACCTTAGACGAAACATGCCATTGTGTCCCTGGTCCTAACGCACGATTGGCTGCGACTTGATTAGGATTGGCATTGACATAGATTGGTGCCACTTTTTTATTTGTAACTGTTGCTGTATCATCAATGGCTGTTTTAGTACCATTGACTGAACTATCACCAGTACCATTAGTACTGGCTTCACTATCATATTTAGTCAAATTATAAGTCCCAATTATATTATTCAAAGTTGCTGCATAGATTGGACTGGTTGCATAACGTCCTTGAAGCCAAGCAGTAGCATCTTTGTAAGAGGCAGCATTTTCTTTCCAAGTACCCTTGTAAAACTCAGGGGCACCACTGATACCACTTCTCAACAAATTAGCGTTATCGGCATATGATTCATAAATACCAGGATAACTTCTAAAATTAGCATAAATTGTATAATAGCCCTTATCTGAACTCCATTCTTTAGTAGGAAAATTCACATATGAACCATTATAATCACCTTTAACTCCAAAATAATTATTGTATTTAGATGATAACGTTGACGTTCCCCAAGAACTCTCAATAATCGACTGTGCCATCATAACTGAAGCATAGACATTATATTTAGAAGCTGCTTGTTGAGCGATTGGTCCAACTTTATTAATAAATTCTTGTTGTTGAGCTGGCGATATTCCAGTACTTGATGCTTGCGTTACAGCAGCAACCGCACTGGCAGGTAAAACGCTACTAGCCCCAGAATCTTTTTCACCTGCTTCAATAGCATCAGCTGCATCTTCATTGATTGGAGCCCCCTGTTGATCCATAACACTCGCAACAGAAGAATCCTTAGTATCGGTTGATTTTTGATCTTGATCATCCGTATTACCATCATCAGATGAAGCCGCAGCTTTCACTGGAGAAGTATTTGAAGATACACCCACTGCTGCTAAAAAGCTAGCTAAAGCAGTTGAGGCAACCCATTTCTTATTCATAATTGTCTCCCTCCAATTAGAAATATAACTAACTGTAGACTACTATGTAAACGGATTAACCTCAATAAAACCTTAAGAAAATGGGCGATACTTAAACATTTTTTAGTAAATTATAAAGATTTGGAACCTTAATCTTTCATATCGACGTAAGTTACGTATTCAGCTTCGATCCATTCGCCATCTTCAGCAATACGATAAAATTCCTTACCATCTTCACCAGAAGCTTTGGCATCAGTATACCAAGCTGTATCACCTTTAACATATTTATCTTGTAACATCTTACGGTTTACTTCATAAGTATCAAACAAGAAGACCACATAACGACTGTCTTGGTTGACCTTAACAATACCGTGTACATTTTTAAGCATTGTAATACCACCTTTTGAGTTAATACTGCTTTTATTATACATTAATTGGATAATAAAAAGGGCTGAAAAATCAGCCCTTTAATATGAAAATCATTTAATCATTGACGATGACGTACCAAACCATCAAATTCCTTAATTAATTCTGTTGAAACACCAGAATGATACTTATCATAAATAGATATCATTTCCGTGCCACTAAAGTAACCCTTTTTTTTGGAATATGAATCCTTAAACTTGTCATTAACAAAAACTAAATGATATGGATCATAAAAAACCGTATATAGAATATTACCAATTTTATCCGAATAATCATGCACTACAAAAACCCTAAAGGGTCCCTTATAAGTAAGCGGCATATTCTTAGAAACTATTTTAGATTCATATAAATGATCATTGATTCTATCAATTAATTCCTGATTCATATATTGTTTTAAAATCAATTTTAACTTTTGAGTATTATTTTGTCCCATTCTAATTGCTGACACATCCATGGAGATACACTGAGGATCTTTCAATATCATCTTTAGACAATCGGTAATCATGGGATCATTGACCTTAGAAATGAAATTAGTAAACTCTAAACTTGGTGAATCAATTGACCATCCACAATTCGACATAAAATAAACCTTTGCTTCAGAATTTCGAGCTTTAAGTTCATTTATTTCACTATTTAACATTAACTTCGGTGCTGATTTTACATTTAATATATTCTGATTATCAATTAATTCTGGACTAAATCTCGGCTTGATGTTTGACATAGCCTAAATAGTCCTCCTTGATTGCTTCAGGATTCATTGGGACATGGTAAGCTCCTTCTTTATAAGCAGCCTTATATGCCTTATCCTCATGTGATCTATCAACTAGACCGAAATCGTTTACTAAATCTATTTGTTTTATTAAATCATCCATGAATAGCTTTATTTCCATGTCTTGACTATTATCTGATCGATTATTTTTATCAAATTTATTTTGAAAATTATTTCGAAATGTTTCTATTACATTTCCCTTATCCCAACTGTAAACCTGATTATCAACTGGACCATATCGCCAAGCTTCAAACTCCGGATTAAATAAGTTCTTAGGGTATCTTGCATCACTATCAAATTCCGAATTTTTATCATAAACAATATTCCCATATGTTGCCGAATAAAATGCCCATAGGAAATACAATGTTTTTTGTAATTTAATTGGTGTTGGGTTAGATAATGAATGGTACACATACGAAACAATATCTTCTTTATTATTAAATACGTATTCTTCTGTCATCATTCAAACCTCCTACTATTACTATGGTATCAAATTTATACTAAGAACAAAACAAGATCGTTCTTATGAACATGAGAATTATATCGAACTTACGTTCCTGAAGCAACATGATTTATTCATTATTTCAGAAAATAATCCAGCACTCTCAATTTTTGTTATACTGAAATCGAGGGTCAAATATTTTGTTGGAGGGTAATCATGCACGCTACACTGGTCAATAAACATACCAAACAGGTAAAGAAAATCAAAATCGGTTTTTCATGGACAGAATGTATTTTTTGGATTTTGGACGGCTATTTTCAGAACTGACTGGCGATGGTTGATCATCATTTCCTTTGCGGAACTCGCTTTGGGTGTATGGACTTGGGGTGGTGGATTATTTCTCTTTAATATTATTTTTGCGTTTTTTTACAATAAACTTTACACAACTGACTTGATTGATTCTGGATATGAGCCGGTTGATCAAAATGTTTACAATGCCTTAATAGATAAGGGCTATCTAACTTCTGGACGTAAATTTACAACAATTGAAAATTAAAAGAGGCTCTGTATTATTGACGTAAATGCCAAATAATACAGAGCCCTTTCTTCTATTAAGTGAAAATTCTTCTAACATATGGAATACTGTGCAAAATTAAAATTGTCAGTAAAGAGATCACTAACGACAAGGCAAAAATATAACCAACATTAGTATATTCAACAAACCGTTGAATCGTTAAAATAGTAATCCCATGCATCAGATAAACTCCATAAGTTAACGGTGCAGCGGCTTCGATCACACTGGCAAACCACCGTGGATAATGTGGTTCCAATGCTCGAAGAGATAAATAAATCAGAATCGCTGCTAATGGAATATTGATTACTGCTAAGATATTCAAATATTCAAATTGTTTATTTAAGCTAACGAAACTAATTACGATATTAATCGTCAAAAGAACAACTATTAATAATAAATTGATCCATGGATTGATTCGTCGATGTTTACCTCGAGTAACTCGATAACCTAATATAAAATATCCTAAACTCTCTGAGATAACCACTCGCCCACTTGGATAAGCAGCAAAGTAAGTACCGATTGAACTAGGAGTTGATTTAACCACTTCCGGTAAAATAATATTAGCAATCAACCATAATATCAGCAAGTAGGTTAACAGACCATCGTCAACCCGACTAACCATCGCCTTTAACAACGGTGACAAGAGGTATAAGACAATTAGCGGATAAATAAACCAATAAGCAATCAAGATGGGCCGATGGAACATCATTAAGATGTTCTCCCATGGGTCATCCTTCAAATGATTATTGATCAAACCATTAATAATCGCTGAGATAACCGACCAAACGACGAATGGTACTAAAATTCGCGGCAAGCGGTGTTGAAACAAATATTTTAAGCTATAAGTTTTTTCACTGTTTAAGATAGTCGAACCACTGATCATAAAAAATAATGGTACCGCTACTTCCGTAATGACCACAATCGAATTAGTCATGGACCAGTTAAAATTACCCTGTTTTCGACCAATCGCTGCTGCACAGGAATGGGCCAAGACCACTAAGATCATCGCGAAAAATCGAATTACATCGATATAGACTAACCGTTTTTTCTTCAAAATTCTTCCCCAAGTCTATTTCATTAATACTAATATTTTATCAGGAGTTTTGACCAATTCATTAAAAATAAAAAAATCGTAAGTTATTTTTAACTTACGATTTTTCATTTAATTATTTAACACCCTTAACTTTTAAGGTATGAACTTTGTAGTTAACCTTACCCTTGTAAAGTTTGTGTGATTTAGCATACTTGAAAGCTGAATTGAATTCAGACTTCTTAACTTTGTGAATCTTAGGGAAATCAATCTCCATATCAGTTAGATACTTAGCACCCTTGTCATTGTAGTCCATCTTACGAAGTGCATTACCAGCTGCACCGTAAGTCGTACTGTAATTAAGTGTCTTAATACCCTTATTCATAACATATACGATAATTCCCATTGAAGAAGCATTCTTTTTAGCAAATGAATTATTAACGATGAAAATATTACTATGAGCAACACTAGTCTTTTGACGATTAAGAATCTTAGCGCCATTACCCTTAGCATTACTAATGGCTGGATCGTTTAGGACAGCTGCATCAACTTCGTTATTCTTCAAGGCCGCAACACGATCGTTTTCAGAATCAATTTGCTTAACCTTAATACCAGTTGAATACTTAATTTTATTTTTCTTCAAAATATTTACAAGATATTGTTTAGATGCATCTTTTTTATCGATGGCAACTGTTTTGCCTTTAAGACTCTTAACGCTCTTGTATTTCTTGTTAGCCACTAATCCAGAATAGCCAGGTAATGATCCGACCATCTTCCAATTCTTATTAGCTTTAGTATTAACCAATGAAGCATAACTTACTAAATCCGTTACCGCTCCATTAACCTCACCATTTTTAATAGCCGTATTCAATTCATTATTAGAATTATAGATTTTCACTTCCACAGAAGCATTGTTCTTATTAAAATCACCACTAGCATCACCCATAATGGCAGGAATAGAAGCAGTGTTCTTCAGAACACCAAGTACCATCTTATCATTTCCATATTTACCAGTAGCAGTTGTATCAGCCTTAGCCGTAAGACCCATAAAAGGTAATGAGCCAACAATTAAAAGAAACGCGGCAACAATAATAGCTACTCTCTTTAGTTTACGTGACATAAAAAAGCTCCCTTGTTTTATTAATTACATACTTCATCATAGCTTAATCAAACCCTTTATGCTAGCAGCTTATTAATTCTTAAGAAAAATTTGTGCATAAAAAAAAGACCCGTTATAAACGAGTCTTTTTAATTATCTACAAACTAAGGTCTAGTAAGCAGTGAAAACAGCTTTGGCACCATCAACAATGACCCATTCGTCAGTTGATACACGGTAAACAGTGTTACCATTTGCGTCAGTTGCTTTCTTATCTGTACGCCATGCACTTAAACCAGGAAGAGCACGTGATGATTGTTTACCATCTGCACTATATAGTAGGTATAAGAATGAAGCAGGACCTGCAGTAGTTACTTTACCATCAACGGGTGTAATATCAGTTAAAGCACCAGTTGAAGGAGTAGTAGCCTTGTCTGAGAATGTAACACTATCAGCGTCAATCCATTCGTCAGTTGATACACGGTATTGTTTGTTACCATTTTGGTCTGTACGAACCTTATCAGTAATCCAAGCACTGTTCTTAGCTAAAGCACGGTTAGGTTCTTGAGTACCATCTGTGTTAACTAATGTGTAGTAGTTCTTGTCTGATTTAGTTGTAACTACACCCTTTTGGTCAGTAGTTGTCCATGATGAAGTTGAGTTTGAAACATTGATTTCACGAGCAAATGTCAATGTAACATCTGAATCGTTAGTTGTTTCGTTAAAGTTGCTTGTGTTGATACCCTTGAACAAAGTACCATTGATGTAGAATGGGTTATTATCAGGATCTTGCTTAGCAGCTTCAATGAAGTGATACAATGCTGAACTTGTAGTTGTCTTTACAGTGATTGCTTGGTAATAGTTACCAGCCTTCTTGAAGACATCAGCTTTGGCGTTACCACCATCTGAAGTTTTACCTGTTTCAATGATTGATGAATCATTGATAGGATTAGTATTGTTTAAAGCACCTGAAGCTGTGTGATAGTATGAATCACTAGGATTTGCGTAGCTATCTGCCAATAGACTCTTACCATCTTGATCAACAAGTGAGAAGTCAGTTGCTGAAGTTAATTTAGAATCAGTAACAGTTTGGTTAAGAGCAACCTTGTAAGGTGTTGTGAAATCAGCACTAACCTTTGTCATACCATCTGTAGGACGTGTTGCTGTAACAGTAGTTGAACCTGTTTGTTCAGCACCTTCTGTATCAGTGTATGTATAGTTAATTGTGAAGACAACTTCTTTTTGAGTATTGTCTTTAAGAACATTTCTCAATTCAGTTTGTGTCTTAAGAACTGTGTTACCAACCTTAGCAGTAACATAGATATCTCTCATGTTACCAGCGCCGACTTTACCGTTAGCTTGGCTCAAAGCATCGTTAAGGTTAACCTTGATACCATTAACATTCTCTGAATCCAATGTAATAGCTGATGAGTTGTTGTCATTGTTGTTCAAGAAGTAAGCAACAGATGAACTCATGAAGGCATTGTATGAATACTTGTTAGCATTTGTTAAATCTTTAACAGAGTTAAGGTATGTATTCTTTGAGAATGTAGATGCAGTTTGATCACCAAATTGACCATTGAACTTGTTCAAAGCTCTTGTTTGTACAGCAGAATCTGAAAGGTAATCAGTCTTACCAGTAGCCTTTTGTGCAGCATCAACAGCTGATTGAGCAGTATCTACATCTTTTTGTGCAGCATCAACGGCTGATTGAGCAGTATCTACATCTTTTTGTGCAGCATCAACGGGTGCTTTAACAGCAGCCTTAGCAGCATCAAGATCTTCTTGTGCTTTAGTTACATCAGCAGGAACTACAGGAGATGCAGCATTAGCAGCATTAGCAGCATTAGCAGCATCAAGTACCTTTTGTGCAGCAGCAACGGTTGTATCAGCAGCAGCAGTTTTGTTAGCTTCTGCTAACTTGTCTTGAGCAATTGTTAGATCACTTTTAGCAGATGCAAGATTAGCTTTAAGAGTATCTGTGTTATCAGCAGCTTGAGCAACTGTAACGTTTGAAGCAAGTGCAGGAGCAGCGATAGGTGCAACAGCTAGAAGTGTTGCAGCAGCGATTCCTGCGTATTTAATAGATTTTTTCAATGTATAATCCTCCCCTGGACTACAAGAATTTATTTTTTAATTGTTTAGTGGGGCTATCCCACTGACAACCATTATATGAAACTCTGGCTTACGAATCAACCAAAAAACGTAAAGTCATTGTTTTTGTAACATTTCTGTATTAAATATCACAGTCCTGTAACATTAAGACAGTTAATTATAAATATTATGCAACTTTTTGACTATAAATAATCGTAAAATTACAAAAGTATTACAAACACCGCAAAAGCAATTTCTCAATGAATTCTGGTTAACCCAAAAGAGCCTACTCTTATTCTAATCGAATTAAGTCGTAGGCTCAAGGTTTATACTCTAAAAAGTTTAATTATTTTGTTTAGATATTGAATCAGCCGGAAATACCGGGGTTTCAGTGCGGTCAATATAGCTGGCACCAAGTACTTCTTGATACAATTGGACAGTGTTTTTTTCAAAAATCTTACTATCTCTGATCTTATCCATGGCTGTTTCGACGATTTTGGGATCAAGATCAGCCTTAACGTAACTCAAGACAAAGTTCTTTTTGTGACCTTCTGCAGTTTTAAATCTCAATTGTAATTTCTTCATTATCTATTCTCCTCTTCCTATTCTGCTACATTTACTAAATCATGTTTGATAACTTGTGTGCTGTAATAGACATCTCCGTCAGATAATAGAAGTAATCCGTCAACGAATGCTTTGATTTGTTCTTCAGTTGGATCTTGAACGATATTATTATAGGTAGTAGCTTTAACTTTCTTAGGATATTTGTCATTTCCCATGGTTACGATAATTGATGTTTTCTTCCAGTTCATTTGTCTGCCCTCTTTTTTTCTTATTAGTAAGAACTTGCCGGCCGGCTTAAGTAACTTACACATATAGTAACGAGTCGGAACCCCGAAAACGGAAATACATTTTTCAATTTCTTGGAACATGTTATAATTCAGCCAGAACTTATATGGAGGAATTTGAAATGAAAAAAGCACTATTACTTGCAACAACTGGTTTAGCACTGATTCTAGCCGGCTGTAGTAATTCTTCATCATCAAGCAAAAGTAGTAACAATAATAACAACACCTACAATACGGAAATGACTAAGGGAAACAACGCCGTATCTGATAAGAATTACGCTAAGGCTGCTGATCACTTTGAATCAGCTGTTGATGCTAAGAAGACTGACAAAGCCACAGCATCTGAAAAACAAGCTACTAATCTAGTTAAAGCACAAAAATCAATGAATCAACGTCAATTCGCTGATGCTAAGAAAGCTTTGACCATTGCTAAGAGCCAAGATAATGGCAATAAAAAAATGACAACTCGTGCTAAGACGATGTTGACACAAGTTAAAACCATTCAGACTAACCGTAACAACTTCAAGTTAGATATCAAAAATGCAAAGGTTTTGATCAAGGCTGGTACTAATGACCAAGCTCGTTCACTATTGGAACAAGTTACCAAGTTCAAGGGTGCTAAAGGTAAGTACTATTCAGACCTTTACACTGAAGCTAATACTTTGATCCAATCATTACCTGCAACAAGTACAACTACTGATGCCAATACTACCGATACTAATAATAGTAGTAACACGTCAACTGATACGACAAATTCTGCCGCTGGGACTGACGACCAAAGCAATAACCCCGCTGCTAAAGGTCACTTCGATGTTGAAAAGAAAGAGGTCGATGGTAAAGCTATCACCGCCGATGACATTGCCAAGGCTAGACAACAATTAACTGATCAAGGTGTCACAACTGTTGGGGCTTGGAGCGATAATGATATTGTCCGTGCTATCAAGAATGCCGCTGCTGATGGTCGTACAACTATTAAACCTTCTGATGCCAAAGTTCGTTAATTAATTTGAATCATTAAGGATGCCGCCTTCCGCAAAAATCGGAATTTGGCTGGAACGTAGTGGGCACGACTTGGAGCCCTACGGTCTTCAAGCTCGGCTTTTTTCTAAGCGGTACCCGCTAAGAAAAACTTCACTACTGAGCCAATTCCAATTTTTGCTCCAGGCTAGAGTTTTCGTATCCTCGCTTTATTATTAGATTCTGATCTGTACTTAAAAATCAAAAAGTTCCCCATATTAACTGGTGTTTATATCAGCTAACACGGGGAACTTTTTTTATATTACGATACGAGATCAACTTATAGTATATGTAAAAATCTATTTGATCATTCATTCAAAAAGATTTCTATTTCCGGAATGGTCCACCCCATCCAAAGGTCTTCTTTCTTTTTATGACTTTCACCGATATCCATAAATCCTATTTTTTCATAAAATTCCTTAGAAGAATAAAGTGAATCAACAGCCAAAAAGCAAATACCAATATCATGCGAAACCCTAAATACTGATTTACATATTATTCTTAAAAGAGCAGATCCTAAATGTTGTCCTTGATATTTTTTATCAATACCAAACCAAATAACATCTATCGTTGGCAATTCCTTATTGTTAGAAATCGTTGGAACCTTTTTTTCTTTTTTAAAAGCCTTATATGTCGTTTTACTACCTGTACATATCGAATAGTATCCAGCAATTCTCCCTTCCGCCGTATCTATCAACAAAAATGTCTTATATATATTATCTCGAGCATATTTTAATGCTTTATTTTCATTAAACAGAAACTCATTTATTCTTTTAAAATCTTCAACATTATAACCACTTTTCTCGGGGATACAGTTGAAGGTAGATAGGTTTATCATATCGTTATCTAATATATTGAGTAATTTATATTTACTCATAACTACTTAAACATATTCCCAGTATCTATAAATGGTGCCTTTTCATCAATTCTTTTTGCAGACTTTTTCAATTGTTCTTTTCTAGAGTTGGAAACTGGATTAGTAATTCTTTCGATTATTTTTTTATAACCCGCTTCTGTTAATATCATTTTTTCTATGCCACCAGCCATACTAATCACTCCTCTTTATATTTTATGTTACAAGTATATTCGCCAGAAAATCTTATTTCAATTAAATTAAACATCACCCCCAACGTTCTCTAACATTTGATCTGTCCCATTAACTATTTTCTATGTATCCAGTTTCTAAAAAACATTACGTATAAACTAACAAAATTCAATGGTTCTCGTGAATATTTTGAATCAATAATATTTAGAATGGAGAACCATTCCAATTTTCATTCTTTATTCGTTCATCAAAAAAACCAATTCATAAATTATCTTTAAGCCACACCACATGTCATTGCTTATTCCATCAGTTTCATAAGATAATGGCTGTGTGTGATTATATTTAATTTAGGAAATTTTATGCAACGGAGGAATAATATTAATGTCTCGTAAAAAAACGTTCTTAATATCAACAATGACAATTCTGTTGGCTCCGGCTGTTTTGAATACAGTCGCTCCTCAACGAATAGTTCGCGCTGATACTGCTATCGGTACGATTCGTCGTGATCGTGGTAGTGTGGTTGATAGTTATGGTAATACGACGAAAGTTATCTTACCTAACTTCACCTCTTGGGAACTGGGTCAATCTCAAGTCATCAACGGTATCACCTATTATCAAGTTGCCACCAACGAATATGTTGCCAAAGATTCGATGGTTATTGATAATTACGGTGCATCGGCTGCTGACACTGATACAACTGGTGGTTTGATTGGTTCAATTCGTCAAGGTGGTGGTATTGCTGTCGATTTGAATGGTGATACGACTGGTAATTATTTAGCTACTGGTAGTAGTTGGAAACTCGGTAAAGTCGTCCAAATTGCTGGTAGCCAATATTATCAAGTTTCATCTAATGGTTATCTAGCTGCTGATTCAATCGATATTCGAAACTTGGATGGTCGGTTGATCAATCCACAAACAACGGTCACTCAAGCTGTGCAAACTATATCAAAGACTGGTACTTTAGGTTATGCTGCCAAAGTTATCACTAGTGGTGGTCAGGATACTGGTTTGACTTTACCAGCTGGTTCCAGTTGGCAATTGGGACAATCAATTACTATTAATGGTAATAACTATTATCAGGTGGCCACTAACGAATATGTTTTAGCCAGTCTTATGACAACACCAAATAACACAGCTACACCAACCACACCAATTCAAAAAACGATCACCCTTCGCTACAATGCCAACGTCGTGAATGGAAATGGTCAAAGTATGAACGTTACGCTGCCACAAGGTTCCGCTTGGAAAATCGGTCAAACTAAGATCATCGCTGGTCATCAATATTATCAAGTTGCGACTGACGAATGGGTTTTAGCCACAACTGATCAGAACACTTCCGCTTTTGCCAGTGGTCCGGTAATCGTAACCTTAAACTCCGAAGTACCGCTCTACGATACTGCTAGTAACTCAATGAGCCGAGCTCTTGGTTCAGGAACCTCCTGGAAAGTTTCCGGAGCGGTTAAAAATAGACTTGGTCAATACTTTGCCAAAGTTTCGACCAACGAATGGATTCCTATCAGTAGTTACGTCTTCAACAATTCAGCGGTCACTCAAGAAATTACCGATTCAGCTGCTTTGGAACCAGACTTCGCTACAACAGTTTTAAAATAATTGCGTGATACTTCATGGTCAGATGACCGTGAGGTATTTTTTTTATATTGAATAATTAGTATAATGTTTAGGTTATTGAAAAATAGGAGATCGTCATGAAAGATGATAAAGTAAAAAAACATACAACCAGAGCTATTTGGATCACCTGCATTTTAATATTAATGATGGCCTTTGGAATTCCTCAAATTTATCGCAATTATCACTCCGCACCCTACTGTTATTCATCAGGTTCCCAAATTACGTTAGAGAGTTCTAAAACCCACAAATTAAATAAATATCAGAAACAACAATTTATCAAAATGGCTCGGACAGCTGTTGATCAAAAAGATGGTCCTTTCGTTTGGAAAAATTATCAGGATGTTTCAATCAGCGTATATAAGATGAAGAAACCTTCTGAATATGGGTTGATTTATAAAATCAGACCACAGATTCGAACTAAAGATGACATCATTACTAATTCGATTATCGTCAAATTGGCTGATCGGGATTTGAAGAGTTATCACAAGTTTTCAATTAAAGGCTATTCATCAGATTTTTCTAATTTTTTGAATTATCATGGGTAGTTTTTTGCTTGTTCTTTTCTTGCCGCCTGGCACAAAAATTGAAATTTGACTGGAACGTAGTGGGCACGACTTGGAGCCAACGAAAACCATGTTGTCTTCAAGCTCGGCCTTGTTCTAAGTGGGTTCCCCACTAAGAACAACTTCACTACTGAGCCAATTTCAATTTTTGTTCCAGGCTAGTGTGTGTGTTGGTTCGGTTGATATTAATAAGTAGATTAATTAAATAGCTTAATCAGAATTAAAAATCTTATTCTATAAAACTTACAATATAATGAATTCCTTGTATTAGTTGGTATACACATCCAATTAATATAAGGAATTTTTTAATTCAATCATAAATAACAATATCCCCGTCAAATCCAATTTTTACAGAAGACGGCATCCTTTACGTAATCTATCTTTAGTAGCAAATTTCAGAATTGCTTAATGTATAAACAAAGTATATACTTCATAAAAAAAGAAGGTATATGTCATGGAAACTAAAGTTACAAAATGGGGCAACTCTGCTGGTATACGACTTTCTAAGGACATAAAAGAATCCTTAAATATTAAAATTGGAGATATTTTAACCGTGCAAGTTAAAGGTGACGAATTAATTTTAAAAAAGGAAGAAGATACTCCTGCTACAATTCAGGATCTTTTTAAGGATTACGATGGTGAAGAATTTAAAACTAACGAAATTGATTGGGGAGAGAAAAAAGGACATGAAGAATGGTAAACCGGAACAAGGCGATATTATAAAGGTTAATTTCAATCCCTCATTGGGTCATGAACAACAAGGATTTCGACCCGCCATAATTATCAGTAACCCACTCGTATCTGAATTTTCAAATGTTTGGGTTTGTTGTCCTATAAGTCACACTGATCGTAATTATCCATATTATTTATCACTGCCGAACAACTGCCTAACTGACGGCAAAATTTTAATTGATCAAGTAAAATCTTTAGATTTAAATAATAGAGATTTTAAATATATTGAAACTATTGATGAATCTTTTAAAAAGAAAATTTCTATAATTTCCAAAACACTATTTGATATCTAATTCTAAAGAATCCATAACGTTTCTATTAACTGTTTCTTAAACCCATTGCTTAATTTCAGTTTGCATTATAGGTTTAATATGAACCGCAAAAGAGAACGAGGAGGTTAAAACGATGAAAAAGAATAAAGCTCTAATCGGCTCGGCATTAGCATTATTAATTGCTCCAACCGTTCTGTCTAATTTGTCACCTCAAACCGTAAGTGCGGCAGATACAACAGAAATCGGTTTAGTAGGTACTGTTAGCGGTAGTGGTGTTCTGGTAGATGATCAAGGACAAACCATTACAAGTACTTTCCTTCCAGAAAATAGTTCTTGGAAACTTGGCAGCACGAAGCAATTCAACGGTGTCACTTATTATCAAGTTTCGACTAATGAATGGATTGCTGCTAATAATTTGAATATCAGCAACACTTCAGCCCAAACACAAGCTGAAGCTCAAACTAGTTCATATAACGCAGTTACCCCTGGTCAAACAGGTACAGTTAAATGGGCTACATCCGTAGTCAACAGTCAAGGTCAAGCTATCAGTGGGGTAATGTTACCTGCAGGTAGTGCTTGGAAAATGGGCACAACTGTTACGCTCAATGGTGCATCATATGTCCAAATCGCTACTGACGAATATGTCGCTGCTAGTAATTTAACTGTTGTCCAAGCTGCCAGTGATGCAACTAATACTGCGGCAGCGGAACAATCAGCTCAAGCTGTTCAAGCAACTCAACCACAGGAAACTGTTGGTACAGTTGTGAATGGTCCAGCCAATGTTTATGACACTTCGATGGATTCATTCTCAGGACGTCAATTGGAAGATGGTACTCAGTGGAAAGTCGGTCAAATGGTTAAAAACAAATATGGCTATACTTTCTATCAAGTTTCTAATAACGAATGGGCACCAAGTTCAAATATGCAATTAAATCAAAGTGCTGATCAAAATGATGTTACAAGCGAACCTGAATTTGCAACATCAGTAACACAATAATTGGGAATAGTTATAATTATATTTTCGTATTTCACACTTTCTTCACATTTAGCGGTTATTATTGTACTTGGTAAACAAGAATGATAATTTACTAATGTGTGAAAACACAGAAGATATATATAATAAACGAACTAATATAACCTTCCTCCCTAATATAGAAGAAGTCTCCTAGCAAGGAGGCTTTTTTAATACCTACAGTTCAGTCGATTTTGGCTGAACTATTTTTTTGCATTCAATTCTAAAGCTCCTATAATTTAATTTATAAGAGTTATTTTAATTGAGGCGGTAAAAATGAATCATATTGATGAAAGTTTAAATATTGTCAGTCAAAAAATTGCTAATTTTAATCACGAAACCAAATTAAATCTCAAACTTCACGTTGAACATGAGTTGGAAACTCACAAGAAAATACTTCCCAGGGGATTTTTCTATGGCGCAATTCATGAACAAATTGAAGCTGTCGTCGACGAAAAGATGGATCAATTTACTAAAACACAAAATATCGACTTTAAACCCAAGGAATTATATGGCTATCTAGCTGCTCAACTAAAGACATCCCCTACTTTATCCAAACAACAACTACATTATCTAGCCTTTGAACATTTAGCTCAGAATTCCGATAGTAAGTTTCTCAAGAAGATTTTTAATAAATTACGGAAAGGAACACTATAATGGGAAAAATAGCAGGCTTTCATGCTCCCAAAGTATTATTGAACTTTATCGTTGGTCAAATGACCGGATTCATTTCTAGCAAGACGTTTAAGAAACGTGTTAGTGGTTTCCTAACTGAAACTGTTGATGATGTGATTGATTTAGCTTATAGAAATACTAAAAAATGAGAGTGGAACATAACATGGTTAGCTCTCGAG
>NZ_JQCF01000029.1 GCF_001438805.1 Companilactobacillus kimchiensis | reverse complement strand
TAGCGCGTCTGCCAATTCCGCCACACCCGCAAAACTTAATTAGATCCATTAAGCATTTTGCTTAATGGAGGATACAGGGATCGAACCTGTGACCTCCTGCTTGTAAGGCAGATGCTCTCCCAGCTGAGCTAATCCTCCATGACTGTTTCGTTTGAAACAACTATATTAGTATACCTTTTGCATATAAACCAAGTCAATAAATTTTTTAAGTATTTTGAAATATTTTTTTATTGGTTCGAGCAGAAGTTACCTTAACTTCCCGTCTTCCATAAAAATTAACACTTTTACTATTTGTTTCTGTTAATGAAAAACATATTTTTAACTCAAAAAGCCTGTATTAACTGATATTTTCAGTCAATACAGGCTTTTCCTTATTCTTAGAAAGATAAATTTTAATACTAAATATCTATTTAAAGTCGGTAACATAAAAATAGTTCTCAATTACACAATACAGAAACCAACCAACTAGCTCGGAGCAAGGAAGAAAAAATGGCTCAATAGCGAGATTTTACTTATTCGGCTGATCTTGCCGGATTAGTAAAAGGCCAAGCTTGAAAACTATTGTCAATGCCTTGTGCATTGATGATAGGTTCCAAGTTGTGCCCGCTATGTTCCAGCCGTTTTTTCTTCCTTGTGGAGAGCGGCATCATAACGATAATTCTGTTAGTTTACGTTCAAGAACTGAACTTGTTACGTCCCACTCTTTTAAAATAAATCTTTTATTCTTCGTTATTAGAATTGTCTTCTGGTCTCATAGTTGGGAACAAGATAACATCACGAATTGATGGTGCATCAGTAAGTAACATAACCAAACGGTCAACACCGATACCTAGTCCACCTGTTGGTGGCATACCATATTCGAGTGCTTCAACATAATCGTTATCGATATGTTCAGCTTCATCATTACCATTTTCACGTTCTTTAGCTTGAGCTTCAAAACGTTCCTTTTGATCAATAGGGTCATTCAATTCAGTAAAGGCATTACCAAATTCGTGACCTAAGATATAAACTTCAAAACGATCGGTAAAGTTAGGGTTATCTTGACTCTTCTTAGCTAATGGAGAAACTTCCAAAGGATATTCGTAAACGAATGTAGGTTCCTTTAGAGTATCTTCAACGAACTCTTCAAAGAATTCAGCGATGATATGACCAACGCCCCAGAATTCTTCATAGTGAACGTGTTTGTCGTCAGCTAACTTACGAGCTTGTTCAAGATCCATATCAACACTGAAGTCAATACCAGTTTGTTCCTTGATAGCATCAACCATTTTGATACGTTTGAAAGGTTTGCTTAAATCAATTTCTTCACCTTGGTATGTAACCATTTGTGTTCCATTAGCTTTGTCAGCAGCATGTCTGAACATACCTTCGACTTCTTTCATAACATCAAACATATTCCAGTAGGCAGCGTATGTTTCTAGTGAAGTATATTCAGGGTTATGTTGTGTATCCAAACCTTCATTACGGAAAGCACGACCAATTTCGTAAACACGTTCAAAACCACCAACGATTAATCTCTTTAGAGGTAATTCGAGGGCAATACGAAGATACATTTCCATATTCAAGGCATTGTGGTGAGTAATAAATGGACGAGCACTTGCACCACCAGCTTGAGTATTCAAGACAGGAGTTTCAACAGACATGAAACCTTCACCATCTAAATATTCACGAATAGCTGAAATAATCTTAGTACGTTTCTTGAAACGATCAAAACTATCTGGGTTAGCAATTAAATCCAAATATCTTTGACGATAAATTTGTTCAACATTTGTTAAACCATGGAATTTATCAGGTAATGGACGTAATGACTTAGCTAACATTGTAACGTGAGTTACTTTAACTGTAAGTTCACCCATATCTGTTTTCATGATTTCACCGTGAAGACCTAAGTGATCACCGATATCTGAACGTTTGAAAATATGATAATTTTCTTCGCCAACAACATCTTTACGAACATAAATTTGAATCTTACCAGATCTATCACGGATATCGGCAAAACCAACTTTACCTTTTCCACGTTTAGTCATCATACGTCCAGCAATTACAACAGGAAGTTCTTGTTCTTCAAGAGTTTCCTTATCCTCATCACCATACTTATCATGAATTTCTTGGGCTAAAGCAGTTCTTTCAAATCTGGCACCAAATGGATCAACGCCTTCATCATAAAGTTCTTGTAATTTATCGCGTCTGACCTTCAATTGGTCATTCATAACTCTGGCCTTTTTTATATCTTCTTTAGTCAGTTGCTTCTTCTTATTCTCGTTACTCAAAATTTTTCCCCCTGTCTACGAAATTTTTTGAAGATCTCGCTTCTCGTTTTTCGTAACTTTCAACAAATTGATCTAATGTGTCAAAAACTTCTTGCATGGAATCTTCTTCCATTACTTTAGCACGTGTCCTGACAGCATAGGGAATTCCCTTTAGATAATATGCTGCCTGTTGACGAAATTCTGGAACACCAACATGCTCACCTTTTAAGTCTACCAGACGTTGGAGTTGAAGTTTAGCTATATTAATTTTTTCTTCAACTGTTGGATCTGGAAGTAACTCTCCAGTTTCTAAATAATGATTCATTTCATTCAAGCGCCACAAGTTACCCAGAACAGCACGTCCCACCATTACAGCATCGGCACCAACTTCATCAATCATAGTTTTAGCATCCTGAGGCGTCTTAACATCACCATTACCCATAAATGGAATCGTTAAATGTTGAGCGACATCATGTAGTGTTTCCCAATTAGAATGTCCGGCATACATTTGGGCTTTCGTACGTCCATGCATAGCAATTGCGGCAGCACCAGCTTCTTGAGCAGCCAAGGCATTTTCCACCGCTAAAATATGGTCGTCATCCCAACCAGTTCTCATTTTAACAGTTAATGGCTTGTCAATGGCTGAATTAACTGCTTTGACGGCATCATATAGTTTATCAGGATCTTTAAGCCAACTAGATCCAGCACCAATCTTAGTAACTTTTTTAACTGGACAGCCCATATTGATATCGATAATATCAGCACCAGTATTTTCGGCTACATATTGAGCGGCTTGTACTAAGGACTCTTTGCTACCACCAAAAATTTGAATACTGACTGGATGTTCTTTGGGATCAACGAACATCATACCTAATGTTTTATCATTACGATATTTGATTCCTTGATCACTGATCATTTCACAGACCACTAATCCAGCACCAAACTCTTTAGCAGTAACGCGAAAAGCTGAGTTAGTTATCCCAGCCATAGGTGCAACGACAATTTGATTAGGAATTGTAACGTCGCCTATTTTCCATTCCATGTGCTATACCTCTAATTTTTTCAATTACAACTTGCAATAATAACAAATTATCTATTCACATGGCAAATATCATTAATTCTTTTCAGCAATAATTTCTTTCAATTCAGTTTCACTAAATTGATATTTATTACTACAGAACTTGCAGACAGCTTCAGCACCATGGTCTTCATCGATCATAGCTTGTAGTTCAGCTTTAGATAAAGTAGCCAATGACTTAGAAAATCTTTCCTTAGAACAATCACACTTGAATTGAACTGGCATATCTTGAAGATATTTCATTTCAATTCCATGCATAATTTTCTCCATAACCTCTTTGTTACTTAACCCTTCATTGAGTAAAGTTGACAAATTGGGAACCAATTTCAAGTTGGCCTCGATTTTAGAAATATCTTCATCTGTTGCACCTGGCAATGTTTGAACTAAGAAACCACCAGCAGCGCCAACTTCTTCATTTGGAGTTACAAAAACCGAAACACCAATAGCAGAAGGTATTTGTTCTGATTTAGCCATATAATAGGCAAAATCCATACCAATTTCACCAGAAACTAATGGTACTTGACCGGTAAATGGTGCCTTTAAATGAAGATCTTTAGTAATACTCAAAGTACCTTGAGTACCAACTGCAGCTTTTACATCAATATGGCCGTCTGCTCTAGCCTTTAAACTCACATGAGGATTAGAAATATATCCCTTAACGTTACCTTGAGCCGTGGCATCAACTACAATTGAACCTACTGGACCATCGCCTTGAATCCTAGTAGTTAAAACCTCATCCTCTTTTAGAGTTGATGTAGCAACTAAAATTGATCCTATCATTGTTCTTCCTAAGGCAGCACTCGAATTTCTCCAAGTATCATGACGCTTTTGAGCCTCTTGAATTGTTTCAGTTGCATTAACAACGTAAACTCTAAACTTACCATCTTTGGAAATTGCTTTAGTTAATGTATCTGTCATATCTGTTTCCTCCGTTCAAAAAAGCGACTCTTTCGAGTCGCCCTTTTTGATTAATTATCTTTATTATTGTCATTATCATTATTGCTATTTGAATCGTTTGATGAATCATCAGAACCAGTATCAGTTGTCTTATCAGCATCTGATTTAGTATCAACGGTTGATTTGTCATCTGGTTGTTCTGAAGGATAAGTTGTTTTGTCAAGATCATTTGCATCAGTCTTGTCAGAATCATCTTTATCTGATCCTTCATTCTTTTGTCTAGCAACATCTTTTGCTTCAGCAGCCTTCTTGGCTTGTTCAAAAGTAGCAGCACTTTCACTTGGGAACTCTTGATTTGGATCATTAGCTGGCATCTTACCAGTATTAAATAAACTCAAGATTTCTTTTTCATCCAGTGTTTCATACTTCAATAAAGCTTCCGCAATGATTTTATGTTGTTCACGATGTGATTGAATAATTTCTCTTGCACGTTCGTGATCTTCATCGATAATACGTTTAACTTCTTGATCAATCGCTGTGGCAGTGTCTTCTGAGTATGAAGCTAATTGACGATAGTTACCACCACTAAATGGTTGACCATTCTTTTCAAGTTGGACAGTACCTAAGCGATCCGTCATACCATATTCAGTAACCATTGTCCGAGCAATTTGAGTTGCTTGTTCAAAGTCATTTGAAGCACCTGATGATGGTTGACCGACAATAATTTCTTCGGCTGTACGTCCACCAAGTAATCCAGTGATCTGTTCATTCAATTCCTTCTTAGTTGCAAGGTTTTGATCATCCTTAGGAAGCATGATGGCATAACCGCCGGCACGTCCACGGGGAACGATAGTAACCTTTCTAACAACACGAGAGTCACTTAAGACCAAACCAATCAAAGCATGTCCTGCTTCATGGTAAGCAACTGTATGACGTTCTTGTTCAGGAACTACATGATTTCTCTTAGCTGGACCAGCAATAACACGATCTTCAGCTTCATCAAGATCAGATGGATCAATCTTTTGCTTACCACGTCTAGCAGCAACAAGAGCAGCTTCATTTAGTAAGTTTTCAAGATCAGCACCAGCAAAACCTGGAGTTTGTTGGGCAATAGCTTTTAAATCAACATCATCTGTAAATGGTTTGTTACGAGCATGAACTTTAAGAATAGCTTCACGACCCTTAACGTCAGGACGACCAACAAGAATCTTTCTGTCAAAACGGCCTGGACGTAACAAGGCAGGATCAAGGACATCAGAACGGTTAGTAGCAGCCATAACGATGACACCTTCATTACCAGTAAATCCATCCATCTCAATCAATAATTGGTTAAGAGTTTGTTCACGTTCATCATTACCACCACCACCGGTACCAGAACCACGTTGACGACCAACGGCATCAATTTCATCAATAAAGATGATTGATGGAGCGTCTTTCTTGGCATTTTCAAATAGATCACGAACACGTGATGCACCAACACCAACAAACATTTCAACGAAATCTGAACCAGAGATTGAATAGAAAGGAACTTTAGCTTCACCAGCAACAGCCTTAGCTAGTAAAGTTTTACCAGTCCCGGGAGGTCCCTCTAGTAGAACACCAGCCGGTATTCTAGCACCTAAGGAGACAAATTTTCTTGGATCTTTTAGAAATTCAACAACTTCGACAAGTTCTTGCTTTTCTTCTTCAGCACCGGCAACATCAGAAAATCTAACTTTATTTTTCTTTGGATCTTCTGGTTTAACCTTGGATTTACCAAAGTTCATAACGCCCTTGGCGCCACCACCTTGGCCTCCACGGCCCATCATCGCAAAGATTATAAAGAAGAATAATGCAAATGGAACAATCACCGTTAAAATCAATGATATCCATTGTCCAGATTGTGACTTAGGAGCGGCAGTAGTTTTAACGCCCTTAGCCATTGCGGCAGTATTAATCATTTTTAACGTATCATTGTTAGGCAAAACCGTTGAAGTAAACGAAGTTACTTCTGTAGAACTTGTAGATTGAGTACGGCTAAATAGTGACACAGAACGTGTAGTTTCAGCTTTTTGAGCCTTCTTGTATTCACCATTTACTTGATAAGCTCCCCCAATAGGTTCTAACTTGAAGTTCTTAACTTTGCCTTGCTTCAATTGTGTAATGAATTGGTCTTGGCTTAGTGTTTTTGATTGGTCAGAGGATTGACCACCAGCAAACCAACTTGCTGCAAGAACCAAAACAACAAAGAGCAAGATGTAAAACAGGCTATTATTGATTAACCTATTTCGATTATTTTTCATACATTTCCTCCTAATTACTTAGACGTTACATATTGTAACATTGGTGAACAGTAACACAATAATAATTGTAACTCTAACTGAATTATTTTGTAGTATAGACCTCTGGTTTTAAAACACCAACATAAGGTAAATTACGATAATGTTCGTTGTAATCCATACCGTATCCCACAACGAATTCATCTGGTATCTGAACTCCAACATAATCAACATCAACGTGTTTGATTCGACGAGCAGGTTTATCCAAGAAAGACACAATCTTAATTGATTTGGCATGTCTGGCATCAAAAAGTTCCTTCAGACGATCCAAAGTATAACCAGTATCGATGATATCCTCCACGATAACAACATTACGATCACGAATCGATGTATCCAAATCCTTGATAATTCTAACATCCCCAGTGGTAACAGTATTTTCACCACCGTAACTAGAAACATCCATAAAGTCATATTCCATTTCCATATCAAGATGCTTAACCAAGTCCATCATAAACATCGCTGCTCCACGTAAGATACAAACAAACAAGGGATTTTTACCACGGTATTCCGCAGCTAATTCTTTTCCAAGACGTTCATTAGCCTTTTCGATCTCTTCTTTGGAAACCAAAACTCTTTCAATATCTGAATTCATTCTTTTACCTCAACAAAGTTAATTTTGTAATGTTTATTACCTTTTTTTAAATAATCGCCCATATTATAGATTTTTTCAACCCAAACTATCTGATTATCAAATAATAAAACTAAATAATTATCACGTTCATATCCAGGTATTTTTTCATTTATAAATCGCTTGCTCAATTTCTGATGTTGACCATTGGATATTAATAATTTATCACCATCACGACGCGTTCTTAGGGTGATTTTTTGAGGCTTTTTATTCCAAGCTAAGGATTCATCATCGGTGGTTTCTGAAATAGTCATCTGTTTATTATCAAATTTCACTGACTGGTCTAGTTGCAGCTTTAGTTCCCGTAGATCTTGTGTCTGAACTTTTTTAACGACAAATTGATCGTAAGTCCTAATAAATTGCCAAGAATTTTCCAAATTAACAGAGGCATTCGCATCATTGCCAACAATAATCTCTATGATCTGATTGATTTGTCGGTTGCTGACAGTAATATCCAAACGCCGCTTCGTGAAAAAATTACCCCAAAATAAAGTTTGTTGTTCTTGATTCAAAGTTAATATTGGTTTGATCAAACCCACGATCTGTTGATTATTTTCTGTCAATTCCATCAAATGTTCAATTTGTAGAAATTGTTGTTTGGCCAACTCAATCAAAGCTGTCAATTGTTGATCAAAGAATCGGAAATGTCCTAACAGTTGACCATTTTCCTTTTGTAACTCAGGAAAAATATTATTTCGTAGACGATTACGTAAAGTTACGTTAGCAAAATTAGTTTCATCTTGAACATGTTTTATATTATGAATATCGGCATATTCCGATAATTCCTGTTTAGCAAAATCTAAAAAGGGACGAACAATTTGCTTTTTATTAAAATCACGCCGTTCCTTCAAACTAACAACTTCATAGGCATTTCCTGAACGAATCAACTTCATTAGAATATTTTCTGCCAAGTCATTACCGTGATGCGCCGTCAATAGCGTATCAAAATTATCATTTTTCATAACCTCTTCAAAAAAATCATAACGAAATTTTCTGGCCGCGGCTTCCATACCAATATCATCATTAGGTTTATTCAACCATTTGGTCGTAAAAAATTGATAATCATTTTTCAAACAATAATCCTGAACAAATTTAACTTCGGCCGCACTTTCAGGCCGTAAATCATGATCAACGTTAACGATACCAAATTTATCAGTTGGCAAAATTTGAGCAATCACATTTAACAAGACCATCGAATCGACTCCGCCCGAAACAGCTATTAAGACCTTTTGAGCTTGATATTTTTTCAAAGTTTTGCGAACTGTACCTATAATCCTATTATCAAGTTCCATTTAGCCCTCCTTTTGAATTAAAAAAGGCTGAGACAAAGTCCCAACCCCGATAACTTTTATTAACTACGGCGTCCGCCACGACCACCACGTTTACCTTCAGTGTTCTTCTTGAGAGTACTTAGTCTGTCTTCACTTTCTTTCATGTATCCAGACATCATATCATCAAAACTTTCGGGTTTATGCTGTTGTGGTTTTCTATCATTACGATCGTGTGAGCGATGTGATGAATGAAATTTTGGTTTTGGCTTATCTGACGCTTGTTTAATTGATAATGCTATTTTATGGTCCTTTTCGCTAAGAACTAAAACTTTAACAGTATCACCTACAGTTAACACATCGTGAATGTCTTTGACATAACCGTCAGCGACCTCACTAATATGCACCATTCCGCTTTGTCCTTCACCTAGGTCAACGAATGCCCCAAAGTTTGTAATTCCCGTAACTTTACCTTCTGTTTTAGTTCCTACTTCAACTGTCATCTAATTAAAAATAATTCCTTTCCCTATTTTTGAATCGTAGTGGTCTTAACGTCATCAGGCAAATTATAAATTTGTTCGCCTGGTTTGCTATACATATATTTTTCACGGATATATTTTTCCAAATAATTCGTGTCATGAAGCTGGTTAACTTCAAGTTTTAAATCTTTTTGCGTTGATTTTTGCTTGTCCAACTTCCGATTGCTAATTTCTATCTGTTCCATTGTATTGGTATACGTTCTATGTGAATTAAATATTTGAACACCAAAAACAACCAAAATAATCACAAAAATAATTCCAATCATCAAAATACGACGCCGATGAACCACCTTAATATGGCGATTAGGGTCTGGCTTTTTAGATTGAGGTTTCTTTGGCTGTAATACGGAGACGTTAGAATTTAGTTTATGTACTTCCATACCACTACTCCCCTAGAAATGATTATCTTGAGTATAACAAGTTTAAGCTATTATTTGAATAATAAAATTGTTAATTTTAATCTATTTCTAATTTTTAATTTAGACTTCTTCGTACATATCTTCTGAATCAGTTTTTTTAGTTGTTTCCTTAATGTTAAGAACTTTAACTTTCATGGTCTTCTCACCAAAGTGTAATTCTAATACATCGCCTATGGTAACTTCACTAGACGATTTGGCAACACGGTCATTAACTAAGGCACGACCGTTGTCAGTAAATTCCTTAGCGACAGTTCTTCTTTTAATAATTCTACTTACTTTTAAAAATTTATCTAATCTCATAATTAGTCCTCAATTTTCATAAATTTAGTGAGATATTTCCCCATTGGTAAAATTTCCCACTCTGCTTTGGTTAGCATATGCCAACGTTTAGATAGTTTTAAATAAATATACGCACCAATTGGAATGGCTATAATATTTATTAAAACACTGTTAGCTCTAGTCATCGAAAGGTAAGTCGACAACAGTTTCACGACAATTTTGACGACTACTGCCATGATCAAACCTGTTTTGATCAAGTTTTTCATAAATTTCTTATCCAAGGATAAAAACTCCCGGTTGAAATTATAAATCGTTAAGATACCGAACAAGATGACACATTCACTCAACACTGTGGCAATTGCCGAACCTGCGATTCCAAATTTCGGAACCAAAATAACGTTCAAGGCGATCTTAGTAACCAACGACATTCCGAATAAGATCAACTTATGAAGATTCTTTTCATCATCTCCACTAGTCACAGCTACTAATAAGTTAATAAATGATACGATCAAAATCGACAGCATATAGATACTCAACGTTTTTGATCCACTAGGGTCCGTGAACAACATTGTATTGATCTGGGGCATCAATGCGATCAAACCGGCTGTTTCTGCAACCGACAGCCATAAACAAACCCGCACCATTTTTTGGATGGTGTTTTTATTTTGCTTTAAACGATTAGTTTCTTTTAATTGGGGCATGATAGTTGAAACAAAAGACAACGACAAGACAATCCCTAACTGTAAAAGTGGTTGTCCACGATCAAAGATACCTTTTTGAATCTCTGCCTGATCCAAAGCCATTCCAGCATGCATTAATAGCCGCAAGGTCGAGAATGAATCAATAAATTGATAAAAAATCGTTATCCCTGTGAAAACCACGATCAAAACCACTTCCAAAGCTAAACCATGTTCCAAGTTAATCGTTTTATCGGCTTGAGGCATACTATCCACCTGTTTAGTTTTCAGGAACCTGACGACCAAGATGGCAACCGCCAAAATCCCACCAATGAAAGCCCCTGAATTAGCTAGAGTTCCCATCTGATAAACATTTAGTAACCCATGTCCAAACATCATCGCACTCGCAATAATGATGACAATTCGGAAAAACTGCTCCGAAACTTGTGAAATTGCACTTGGTTCCATGATCAGATCACTTTGAAAATAGCCACGCAAAGTTGCTTCAAATGGAACCAATAAAAATGTCAAGGCAACAACACGAACTTCTGGATATAGATTAGGATCTCCCATTAGAAATGCCAAATACCTAGATGACATCCACAACAATCCTGTAATAACGACACAACCCAACATTAAAATTATGAAAGTCTTTTTCAATAAATTATGCTTGGCAGCCATTGTTTCTTGCTGTGCAAAAGTTTTTGATATCACCACCGGTAAACCCGACAAAGCTAAAACGGAAAAAATACCATATATAGGATAAACCTGTTGATAAATAAAATAGCCCCTATCCCCAACAATATTTTGCAGTGGAATCCGATAAATAGCGCTCAAAAGTTCCGAGAACAATGAGGCAATCGTCAGAATCCAAGTCCCCTTAATAGCCCGTGACACTTCTTTTTGCATATTAGTTTTTAATTTTTTCTTTCTTCAAATTATCAAATCCAACCGCCATCTTTTCAGCAAAGGTCTTGAGTTGATCAAACCATTCATCTTTTTTAACACTACCTGAATCTAAGGTAATCGTAAATTCACCGTTCTTATCATGAACCTTGGCCTTCATAATAGTATTGCCCAAAAATTTAAAGACTAGATCCCCAGTTAGATAATCACTGGCCTTCTTCGAAAACTTGATATTTATCATACCATTTCGCATCACGACACTCTTGACTAATGATTCATCAAACGAGTTTTTCAACAAACTAATATCTAATAAGTTGGCTACTTCTTGTGGATAATCACCGAAACGATCTAGTAATTCTGACCGAACTTCTTGATAATTTTCTAACGAATCGATCTGTCTGATCCGTTTATATAATTCAACCTTTTGACGTTGATCGGTAATATAATCTGCTGGTAAATATGCTTCCAAAGCCAAATTAACTTCCGCATTAGTCTTTTCAGCCTTAGTATGACCACGTTTTTTAGCAACGGCATCATTTAGCATTTGGGTATAGAGATCAAAACCAACTGAATCAATGAAACCATGTTGTTGCTTCCCTAAAAGATTTCCGGCGCCTCGAATTGACAAGTCACGCATAGCAATTTTGAAACCAGAACCTAATTCAGTAAAGTTCTTAATGGCTTCCAGACGTTGCTCGCCGACTTCAGTCAAAACCTTGTTGGGCCGATACATTAGATAAGCATAGGCCACTCGATTGGAACGACCAACTCGACCTCTAATTTGATAGAGCTGTGACAAACCATAACGATCAGCATTTTCTACGATCAGGGTATTGGTATTAGGCATATCAACCCCAGTTTCAATGATTGTCGTAGTGACTAAAACATCATACTCACCTGCCAAATAGTCGGAAATAACTCCTTCCATTTGGGTTTCATTCATTCGTCCGTGAGCTGTGGCAATTCGTGCATTTGGAACCAAAGCTTGTAATTGATCTGCCACCTGATCCATATCTTCCACACGATTGTGAAGATAAAAGACTTGGCCACCACGAGCCATTTCTCGTTTAATGGCACCAGCAATAACCTCATAATTTTGTTCCATAACATAAGTCTGAACCGGATAACGATTACTTGGCGCCGTTTCAATCAATGATAGATCACGGACTCCTAACATCGACATATTCAAAGTTCTGGGAATTGGTGTTGCTGTCAAAGTTAAAACATCCACATTGGCTTT
Organism: Companilactobacillus kimchiensis; assembly: GCF_001438805.1. Classification (GTDB taxonomy): domain Bacteria; phylum Bacillota; class Bacilli; order Lactobacillales; family Lactobacillaceae; genus Companilactobacillus; species Companilactobacillus kimchiensis. Next base: position 22,927 of record NZ_JQCF01000029.1, on the reverse strand, counting down.
CAATTGCTTAATTTTTTCCTTATGTTTAACACCAAAACGTTGTTCCTCATCGATGATCAATAAACCGATATCGTTAAATTTCACGTCCTTTGATAACAAGCGATGTGTTCCCACAACAATATCAATTGATCCGTCTTCCAACTGTTCAATTGTTTCTTTACTATGTTTTCTAGTTTGGAATCGTGATAATACCCCAATATTTACTGGGAAACCATCAAATCGATCTTTCATTGTTTCGTAATGTTGTTGAACTAATAAGGTCGTTGGTGCTAAAAAGACTACTTGCTTACCAGCTTCAACGGCCTTAAAGGCTGCTCTTAAAGCCACTTCAGTCTTACCAAAACCAACATCCCCAACCAACAAACGATCCATTGGGTGAGGTTTTTCCATATCGCGTTTAATTTCATCAACAGAACGCAATTGATCTGGCGTTTCTGGATAAGGGAAAGCATTGTCAAAATCTGTTTGCATAGAGTCATCTTTAGGGAATGGATAACCCTTTTCAGCTTCACGTTTAGCATAGAGATCAATCAAATCATCAGCAATATCCTCAATATTTGATTGAACTTTACGTTTCGTTTTTTGCCATTCATTACCACCAAGTTTATTAGTCCTAGGTGATTTACCCTCAGCTGAAACATACTTTTGTACCATGTCCAACTGTGTAACGGGAATAAACAATCGCCCATCGTCACGATATTCGATTGTTATATAATCTTGATGCTTACCATCAACTTCCATGGTCTGCATCCCGATAAATTTACCGATACCATGATTGACATGGACCACATAATCACCGGGTTTTAATTCGTTATAACTCTTCAATCGTTCTGCATTTGCTAAAGTTTGGTGTCGGCGTTTCTTAAGTTGACGATTAAAAAGTTCTTTTTCTGTAATTACAGCCAACTTTTCCTCTGGCATTTCAAAACCAGAACTCAAACTAGCGTTCATCAATTGCGTTTGATCAGCAATTACTTTATCACTGGTGGTTAAAGTCGCCTTGATCCCAAAATCGATCAAAGTGTTATTGATTGCATTAATTCGTTTATCATTATTGACTGCTAAAATCACAGTATATTCTTGCTTTTGCCAACGTTCTACTTCTGATTTCAAAAGTGGCATTTGACTGAAGAACTGTTGCATTGATCTGACTGAAACATTTTGTAACTGGTCCAAACGCATATGGCCCATACTTTGTTGGAATGCTGAGAGATAAACCTGCGCATGAGTATCAGTTTTTACAATTTCTACAAAATTTTGTCTAATCTTTTGTTCTGGCAATGCCTTACCAAATTCCAATTGGCTAGCTAACCATGATTGGTTTTCAGCTTGACCGTCATTAGACTGTTCAATCAAACGATTATATTCATTAAAAATAACTACATCATCAGTAGCCAGATAATCTAACAAGCTACTTGGTTGTTCAAAAATATAATCCGCAATCCGACCGATATTTTCAGGACGCATTCCTTCTGATAATTCCTCAATGGTTTGACCAAAAGCCACTTCCAAATTTTCTTTGGTATCTTTATCGGCAGCTTCTAGTTGACGTTGATAACTCTTTTGTAACTTCTTTAATCCCGAAGCTACTTGCGCATCAGTTATCACTCGATCCTTAGCCGGTAAAATATCGATGGCTTTTAGTTGCTCCATACTACGTTGTGTTTCAGTATCAAAAAATTTAATTTTTTCAACTTGATTACCAAAAAAATCAATTCGAACTGGGTTATCCACATTGAGTGGATAAATATCGACAATATCCCCACGAATTGCAAAATCTCCTGGTTTAGCAACTAATTTATCTTTGACATAACCCATTTGTACAAATTCTTGATTGAGAATTTCTAAATCGTATTCTTCATTTGTCTTAATCTGTAATTGAGCTTCCTTAAATAATGCCTTCGCCGATAATTCATATTCCAATCCCGAAACTGACGTAACTACAATTCCTGGCTTATCACTGGCTAAAAAGCTTAAAGAATCTAAGCGTTGACTCAATTCATCTGGTGAACTAGTAGCAAGCTCTGTTGAAATGGATTCTTCAACTGGAAAAATATGCACCGCATCACTATCTAATAAATTCAAATCATCATACAACTTGTTAGCGTGGAAATTGGTATTTTCCACGATCAAAATTTTCTTATCTGTTTTTCTTAAAGTTTCCAATGCAAAAAGGGAAATAGTCGATCCCGTTAAACCAGTTAGTACATTCTTTGTAGCTGGCTTAACTTGATTAATAAATTCCCCAAGGTCGAGCTTATTCGTAATGAAATTTATTAAGTTCACTTTCTGCCCCCTCTGGACTTGTTAATTATATTTATTCATTAGTTGATCAGCTGACGTGCCGCTGACCCAATCTTTGACCATCTCAACTGCTTGATCAATTCCTGACAAAGCGACTGGTTCTTGATCTTTGGTAAATGGGGTCAAAACCCAGTTTACAACTGATTGTTTAGCAGGATGTTGAATCCCTATTTTAATACGACTAAAATCTTTTGTACCTATACATGAAATTATACTCTTTATCCCATTATGACCACCAGCAGAACCCTTTGTTCGCAATCTAACTTTACCGATAGCCATGTCTAAATCATCCTGAACGACTAACAATTCATCCGGTTGAATTTGGAAATAACCCATCAAAAAATTAACAGCCCGACCTGACTCATTCATGAATGTTAAAGGTTTAACTAAGAAGACTGTTTCGCCATCAACCATAAACTTACAGTATTCGGCCTCAAAGTCCTTTTTCATTTGTGTTTGACCATATTCATCCATCAATTTATCGATGGTCATAAAGCCCATATTATGCTTTGTTCGATCGTATTTTTTACCTGGATTTCCTAAGCCAACAATTAGTTTCATATCAATACCTCATTTCGAATTTACATTATATCATTTTGAAAACACTAAATTTTCACTTTTTTCACAATCAACTTGTTTATTTACCTTAATTATTTGTATAATGAACCACGGAACATATTATTTTCGAAGGGATGATATTTTATAATGACAACTCCAACAAATGAAAAGAACCACCAAAAAGTACTTCTAGTTGGTGACGGCGCTGTAGGTTCAACTTTTGCCTACGCAATGACACTTCAAGGTATTGCTCAAGAACTAGTTATCTGCGATATCGCTAAAGACAAGATTAAGGGTGACGCAATGGATCTTGCAGATGCAATTCCATTCTCATTCCCAAAGAACATTCACGCTGGTGAATATTCAGATGCTAAAGATGCTGATCTTGTAGTTATCACTGCTGGTGCTCCACAAAAACCAGGTGAAACTAGACTTGACCTTGTTAACAAGAACTTGAACATCTTGAAGACAATCGTTGACCCAATCGTTGAATCAGGATTCAATGGTATCTTCTTAATCGCTGCTAACCCAGTTGATATCTTGACATACGCTACTTGGAAACTTTCAGGCTTCCCTAAGGAACGTGTCATTGGTTCAGGTACTTCACTAGATACTGCTAGATTACAAAAATTCGTTGGTGAAGAATTAGATCTTGACCCTCGTTCAGTTCATGGTTACATCATGGGTGAACACGGTGATTCAGAATTCGCTGCATGGTCACATCTAACAATCGGTGGCGTTACAATGGCCGAATGGATGGAATCACATCCAGAAATCACTAAAGATACTCTTGACAAGATTTACAAGAAGGTTGTTAACGCAGCTTACGACATTATCAATACTAAGGGTGCTACATTCTACGGTATCGGTACTGCTCTTGCAAGAATTTCTAAGGCATTGTTAAACGATGAAAACACTGTTCTTCCATTATCAAACATGATGACTGGCCAATATGGCGTTTCAGACATTTATATCGGTTCACCTGCTATCGTTAACCGTAAAGGTCTAAAACAAATCATCGAAGTTCCATTGAATGATGAAGAATCAGCACAAATGAAGAAGTCAGCTGCAGAACTTGAAAAAATTCTTAAAGATGGTTTCGAAGCAACAGGTATCAAGGGTCGTCAATAATCCGAAATATCATGCTTAAAAAAGACTGAAACAAATGAATAATTTGTTTCAGCTTTTTTTTTGCTCGGAATTACTGTATTATTAGTTCAATTCTAGTTGATTGGATGTGAATATATATGTTAGTTAAATCACTTGTACTAAAAAAGGAAAAGCTCACAACAGTTAAAGAAACTGTTACGCTCGAAGAAGCTTTGAAAGTCCTTGAAGATTCAGGCTATCGTTGTGTACCAATTTTGGACGAAAGCGGACAGATATTTAGGGGTAACATCTATAAGATGCATATCTACCGTCACAAGTCACGTGGTGGCGACATGTCTCTTCCTGTCACAACTTTGATGAAAAATGCCACTAAGACAATTAGTGTTGATTCACCTTTCTTCAAAGTTTTCTTCAATATCAAAGATTTACCTTACATCGCCGTACTTGATGAAAATAACCTCTTTTATGGTATTTTGACTCATGCTAGACTATTGAGCATGTTGTCAGATGCTTGGAATTTGGATATTAGTAGTTACGTATTAACCGTTAGTTCTTCTGGTGATCGTGGTGATTTAGAAAAAATGTCAAAAATTTTCGCTAAATATGTTTCCGTTGCCGCTTGTATGACTTTGGATGCAAAATCTAACGAAGTCGTTCGTAGAACGCTATTCACCCTACCTTCTGGAACAGATATCGATACTTTGAAAGAAATTATCAAACGTTTGGAAAAGAAGAGTTTCATTGTTTCTGAGATAGATGACTTAAAGTCTGGTAAAATTCTAGATAAGAACACATTGTAAGACATTTAAATTTCGAGGATCAAGATAATTTCTTGAACTATCTACGCAGCAGGTAATTTGGGAAATTGTCTTAACCGGAAAAGTTTTTTGTCACATGAGTTCAAAGAACTACACGTTTCTAAAAACAAAACCGAACCTAGATTCAGATACATAAGTTTCTAAAGCAAAACCGTTTCTAAAACAAAACCAAAAATCCCTATCAGTTGATCGCTGATGGGGATTTTTTATTTTGTTATTTTAAAAATCAATTTTACTGGTTGGCGATTGATCTCATCCTCAATCGGATGTTCCCTAAAGTAATGTAATTGGTATTTCTCCATTAAATTACGTTGGAAAGTATTCAAATATGGTTTATTACGGTCCAAATTCATTTGATACTTCTTATAATCGCTATCCCTCATAAATCTTTGCCACTGTTCCATTAACATGACAAACACTTCTTTTCTATTGAATTAATTAACCTTTAATCCACCCTGAGAATACTACCATCATCAAGGCATAGGCAATTAAAAAGAATTGAAACTTTTATGTAAAATCAATCAACGAGAAATTATTTTTAAGCAACAAAACAATTAAAATCCTCTTTAGTCCTGGAGTAAAAATTGTCGTTCTAACCCTTTTAAAATATTTGTCCAGTAACTTCCCATTTAGAACATAAATCACGTTTAAACGCTGTATTAAATAGATTATAGGACTTTATAGGCAGTTCAAACGAAAAGAGGATCACCCTAAATTTTCAAGGTGATCCTCTTTTGCTATTTTTTCATTTAATCTTTGTAAACTCGAGGCAATCTTTCATTCAAACAACATAAAATTTCATAATTAATTGTTCCCGCATACTTAGCAGCATCAGTTGCTGTAATTTCATCAGCACCATCTTTACCAATCAAAGTAACTTTAGTCCCAACTGGCAATTCTTCCGGCAAACGAATCATGAATTGATCCATGCAGACACGTCCAACACTTTGACAACGTTGACCATTAACCAAAACATCGCAGCCTTGCATTCTTCTTAACCAGCCATCAGCATAACCAATGGGCACAGTTCCAATCCATTCATCCTTCTCACTGGTATAAGTAGCACCATAACCGATACTTTCTCCAGCCTTTACTTGTTTAACAAAAACAAGTTCTGAATAAAGGCTCAAAGCTGGTTCCAACTTATAAGGTAAGTTAGTAATATCAGTCTGTGATGGATTCAAACCATACAAGGCGATACCATATCTAACCATATTGATAGCCAAATCTTGATGCCAAAGTGCTGTGGCTGAGTTAGCGCAGTGAACATAGGTAAATTTAGTTGGTAGATCACTCTTCATTTCTTTGAAACGTTGAACCTGTTTTTCAAAATAATTTTCATCGGGATTATCGGCGGTAGCGAAGTGCGTAAACAATCCTTCAGGAATAAAGGCATCTTTGTGCTCATTTAAAAAGTTGCAAGCTTCAATTAAATCAGCTTTCTTTTGAAAACCGATGCGACCCATGCCACTATCAATTCCCAAATGTACTTTCAAATTAGTCGTTCGAAGTTGTACAGCAAGCTTCAACCAATCTAAACTACCCACAGTTAGCGAAATATTAGCACGTGCAGCCACTTTAGCGTATTCTACAGGAACTATACCCAAAACTAAAATGGGAGCTTGTACGCCGCTATTACGAATCTCAAGGCCTTCATCCAAAGTAGCAACACAAAGACCAGCTGCTCCAAATTCGATTTCAGATTTAGCAACCTTAACCAGACCGTGACCATAGGCATTAGCTTTAACTACCGCAAAAACCTTAGTCCCCTCTGGTACAGCATTTAATTCGTTTTGGAGATTTTTCTTTAATTTCGTCAAGTCCACTTCAACATAGGCTGGGCGATGAATTGATGGTAACATTTTAATCTACCTCCTCTAGAATAACCTCAGTTATTACTAGTTCATCTGTATCCGAAATTGATACGTGAATATTGCCTTCAAATATTTCAGTTTTAATATAAGGCTGTCCTGATTTATGGTTTAACACACTTAAATCATGAAAACCAATTCCAACTAAACCAGTTCCCATAGCTTTTGTGAAAGCCTCTTTGACTGAAAAACGACCAGTTAAGTATGTCATCTTGGCCTTTTCGGTATTCAGAGAGTTAAAAACTTCAATCTCATCAGCATTCAAAATTTTTTCTAAGAAACGAGGATGACGACCATAAATTGCCCGAACTCGGTCAATCTCCGCAATATCTATACCCAATCCTTTGATCATATATTCCTTCTCACAATCTATTTTTTTAGAAAAACTAAAAACAAAACAAACTGTCTATCTGTATAGTCCAAGCCTAAATAATAGCATTTTGATTATACTTTACAAGTCCATTTCATTTTCCTAAAGCAACTTTCCAAAACGCCAACTGTTTTTTATTATGTTTAATTCTTAAGACAAGGTTCACTGCCGTCTTCCGTAAAAATTCAAAAGATTCTAGTTCAAAAACAAAGACTTTAATAGATTTAACATTCTATAAATTAAAGCCAATAGCGAAATTTTACTTATTCGGCGTATCTTACCGGATTAGTTAAAGACCAAACTATATTCCAGCTAATTTTTTATCTCTTGTGAAGAATGGCATCCTTAAAATAACCAAAATCATTTATACAACCTTATTTTACTGTATAAAAAAAGACAAAGTAAAATTATTTACCTTGTCTTAATTAAAATCATTATTTTTTAAACGATTATTTTTCTAGATTTGTTCTGATCTTGAATGACTTCTTGCTACGACCATTACGTTTGTTGTCATGTTCGCGGCGTTTGCCACCTTTTTCATCATGGTTACGGCTATGTCCGCCATCACGACCATGACCACCATCACTATGTCTATTACCACCGCCACGGTGATCTCCACCACCACGATGTCCGCCGCCATTAAACTTACCACGACGACCGTGACCTGAACGACTTTGACTAACTTTTCTTGAAGGAAGTGGTCTTTCAGGAGCAATTTTAACAGGAACACTTTGAGCATCCTTGATGGCATCGCTTAAGAAAATACGAGCGATGTCTTCAGCTGAGTACTCTGAAAGTAATTCTTGAACAGCTGAATCAAAACGATCCAGGTGCTTGTCATGTTCCAAAGTATCCTTGATATCTTGTTTAACAGATTCAAGTTGACCTTTAAGAACATCATTGTCAGTTGGTGGAGCCAATGGATCCATACGCTTTTTAGTTAGGTTTTCAATTGTACGTAAGTAACCCATTTCGTTTGGTGTAACGAAAGTTACTGATGTACCAGAATGTCCGGCACGACCGGTACGGCCAATACGGTGAACATAACTGTCAGGATCTTGAGGAATATCATAGTTATAAACATGTGATACACCAGAAATATCCAAACCACGGGCAGCAACATCAGTTGCCACAAGGAACTCTAACTTACCAGCTTTAAACTTACGTAAAACACTAGTACGTTTGTCTTGTGATAAATCACCATGAATACCTTCGGCATTGTAACCACGGGCTTGTAAACCACGTGTTAATTCATCAACACGACGCTTTGTACGACCAAAGATCAAAGCAAGATCTGGTGATTGAACATCGAAGAGACGTGTCATCAAATCAAACTTTTCAAATTCTCTAGCCTTTACATAATATTGTGTAATATTGTCAGCAGTTAATTCTTTTGACTTAATTTGCACAACCTTAGGATCCGTCATGAATTTATCAGCAATCTTCATGATTGGTTTAGGCATTGTTGCAGAGAACAACAATGTTTGGTGTTGGTTAGGAACATTTGAAAGAATACTTTCAATGTCCTCAACAAATCCCATATCCAACATTTCGTCAGCTTCATCAAGTACAACGGTTTTAACGTTGTGCAACTTCAAGGTGTGACGGTTGATATGGTCAAGCATTCTACCTGGAGTACCAACAATAACTTGTGGGTGACTCTTCAAAGCACGGATCTGTCTTCTAATATCTGATCCACCATAAACACTTTGAACTTTAACCTTCTTCTTACTACCTAAACGGAATAATTCTTCCTGTGTTTGGATAGCTAGTTCTCTAGTTGGTGAGATAATCAATGCTTGGATCTCGCTTGATTGAGTATCAACGGCATTTAGCAATGGTAAGCCAAAGGCTGCCGTCTTACCTGTACCAGTTTGAGCTTGTCCGATGACGTCATCACCATTCAAAACTAGTGGAATAGTTTGAGCTTGAATAGGTGTAGTTTCTTCAAAACCGGCTTCGTCTACGGCACTCAATAATCTGGGATCTAAATCTAATTCTTTAAATTTCACAAATGTCCTCCATTTTTAAACACGATAAAATAACAATTTGACTACTTTACCACGTTTTATGCACAAACTCAAATGACAACTTCTAAATTAACTCATGTAAAACGTTTTCTAAGTGTATTCCATGACTTGCCTTTAACAAGATGGTGTCATTTGGTTTTAATTCTGTTTCTAAATCTTTGGTCAAATCAGTTAGTTGATCTTTTCCATACCAAAGTAGGTCAGCTGAATTATACTTATCGCTAAGTTTGTCACGCAAATATTTCATATAATCGCCAACAAGATAGACCTTTGCAAAATTTTCTGCATTAATATGTGTTGCTAAAGATTCATGTAATTTCTCGGAAGCATCACCAAGTTCTAACATGTCCCCTAACACAATTATTTTTCGACCATCAGTTTTGATGGCTTTTAAACTATGCAAAACTTCAATGGCTGCAGTCGGATTAGAGTTATAGACATCACTCAAAATATCGGCACCATTTTTTGCCTTGATCCATTCTGTTCTGTTTTCCGTTACAAATAATTCACCCAAAGCTTTTTGCATAGCTTCTGGTTTAATATGAGAAATTTGACCAACTAATATGGCTGCCAGAGCATTATTAACGTTATACTCACCCATCATTGGAATCTCAAATTTGAGATCTGGCCATAGGTTAGTGGTAAAACTGGTAGTTGTCTTTCCCGCTTCGATACTAGTTGCATATAAATCATTACTGTCCTGGTTGCCAAAAGTTTTTTGATTCTGTTCAACTTTTTTAGCACGTTCCAATAGTAATGGTTCGTCGCCATTGTAGATAAATGAACCATCTTCTTGAAGATGATTCGTGATTTCCATTTTGGCATCGGCAATTTTGTCTCTGGTACCAAAGAATTCAATGTGGGCTTCACCAATCATTGTAATAACAGAAATATCGGGATTAGCTATAGTACTCAAATGATCGATCTGACCGGGTCGATCCATCCCCATTTCCACAACCAACACTTCTGTATTAGTTGGCATATTCAAAATTGTAAAAGGCACACCAATTTCATTATTAAAATTCTGTGGTGTTTTAGCAACATTATTGCTTACACTGAGAACCTTAGCAATCATATCTTTGGTAGTAGTTTTTCCGTTGCTGCCAGTTACGGCTACAACTTTAGGATTAACTTTATTCAAATAATACTTGGCTAATGTTTCAAACGCGTTCGAAACATTCTTAACGACAACATACGAGATCTTGTCATTAGGAATATCATGATCACTTTGCCAAATTGTCGCGCTCACTCCATTATCAATGGCACTGTTGATAAATTCATGTCCATCACGATCCCCTTGTAATGGAAAAAATAAATCACCCTTTTTAGCCTTGCGACTATCGAAGCAAACTCCTGTTATTTCAACATCCGCAATTTCATCACTTTGGATTTTCAGTGCAGAGTAAACTTCCCTTAACTTCATTTTCATGAATAAACTTCCTCAATTTTAAAAAATTAATTTTATAAGATATAAATAAAAAAAGAGTATACTATGATACTTAGAAAGGATTTGATGTATATGACATCTAGTACAGATGATAGTTCTGAGCCGAATAATTACTGGAAACGAAATCTAGTTGTTCTTTGGTTCAGTACCTTTGTATCAGGTATAGGCTTTAGTATGATAACACCCTTTATGCCATTATACATTAACCAGTTAGGTAATTTCACAAAAAGTCAGTTAGTCATTTGGAATGGTCTCGCCTTTTCATCAACATTTCTTGTCATGGCGATCATCTCCCCCATTTGGGGCAAGATAGCTGACCGTCGCGGCCGTAAATTAATGCTGATTCGGGCATCACTCGGTATGGCGATAGTTATTTTTCTTCAGGCCTTCGTAACTGCCCCTTGGCAATTAGTCGTGTTGAGACTCCTTCAAGGTGTCTTCTCGGGATTCGTTAGTAATTCTAACACTTTAATTGCCTCCACAGCGCCTAGATCTGAAAGTGGAAAAGCTTTGGGTACTTTAAATACCGGTGTTATCTCCGGTACTTTACTAGGACCACTGGTTGGTGGTGTTATTGCACAGTATTTTGGTTATCGAATTCCTTTTATGATAACCGGTTCATTACTATTTACAGCCTTTATTCTCGTAACGATTTTTATTAAGGAAGATTTTAAACCAATTCCTAAGGGTGAAGAGGAATCAACCAAAGAAATCTTTCATAAACTTAAAAACCCAAATTTGATTTTAGCGATGTTTGTAACCACAATGATTATCCAAGCTTCCAACAACTCGATCAATCCCATTATTAGTTTGTACGTTAAACAATTAATGCATGGTTCTGGTCAAGTAACTTTGATTGCTGGGGTTGTCGCGGCGATGCCTGGGATTGCCAATATTATTGCCGCTCCAAGATTTGGGGCCTTAGGTGATAAAATTGGTACCGGCAAAATTTTGATTGGTGGTTTGATTTTCGCCGTGTTGGTCTATATTCCCCAAGCTTTCGTGACTAACGTCTGGCAATTAGCTGCTTTAAGATTTCTCGTTGGAATCTCTGATGCTTGTCTAGTACCACAAGTTCAGACGATTCTGGCTAAATATACTGACCCTAAATATACTGGTCGGATCTTCGGATACAACCAGTCCTTCCAGTCAGTCGGTAATGTCTGTGGTCCATTGTTAGGTTCATCAATTTCTGGTGTCCTCAGCTACTCTGCCGTTTTCTTGAGTACTAGTGGTTTGGCCCTGATCAATTTCATTTGGGTATCATCACATTTAAAATCAAAAAAAGCAAAAAAATAAGCCATCCGTAAGGATGACTTTTTTTGTTACTTGTTTGACATACCGTATTTCTTGTTGAAACGATCGATACGACCATCTGCTTGAGCAAACTTTTGTTTACCAGTGTAGAATGGGTGTGAATCTGATGTAATTTCAACACGGATCAATGGGTAATCTTTACCTTCAAAATCAACTGTTTCTTTTGATTCGATTGTTGAACCGGCTAAGAATTTCTTACCTGTTGATGAATCCATAAATACAACTTGGTGATAATCTGGGTGAATTCCTTGTTTCATATTAAATGTGCTCCTTTTGCCATAAATCCTTACCGGAAATATAGATTATATTATTAACAGTATTTAATACTATCATTATAAAGGCAAATTTTCAATACCTTCTAATAATGTAGTTTGACTTTTTGAGTTGAAACTTCATCAATTAAATCTTGATCATGATCGATCAACAGCATCGTTGGATGCTGTTTTTTAATAGCTGAAATTATTTGTTGTCTAGTAATAACATCCAAGTAGTTTAGCGGTTCATCCCAAAAATAAAGATTGGCTTTTTCTGACAAACTCAGAGCTAACGCTACTTTTCGACGTTGTCCTTGACTCATATTTTCGACTGGTTGGTTAAAAAGATAACGTTCAAAGCCTAATTTACGTAAATTTGAATAAACCATTTCTGGTTCAATTTTTTTGTCCACAGCCAAAGCCTTGATCTCACCAGTCAATTCATTATCCTGACGTAAATAAGATATCTTTAAATTATTGGCGACTTTGATATCACCAATCTGTTCAAATGGTTGTGGTACTCCTAAAATTTGTTTAAAAATCGTTGTTTTACCAATTCCATTTTGACCAATTACCGCTAAAACTTGATTCTTTTTTACTTTAAAATTGACCACTGGTGTCGTAATTGTTTCATGTCTGAGAGATAAATTATCTACTTGTACAAAAATATCTGGATGTGATAACTCTTCGTAATTTAAAGTAATTGGCTCTTCAATTTCAATATTCTTTAATAAGCTTTGTTTTTCGTTGATGGCTGAATCGACCCTTTTTTCAGCTGTTTTAGCCTTTTTCATCATTTTAGCCGACTTATGGCTGATGAATCCTTTATCCAAATTGACACTTTCACCATAGCGATTTTTATTCTTTTGAGCTTCAGCCGAATTGGACCAGTTCTCTCGCTTAACGGCGGTTTCATGCAACCGATGAATGTCTTTTTTTAATTGTTCCTTTTCATTTTGTTCTGAGTTATCTTGCCGATTTTTATTATCTTGCCAAGTATCAAAGTTCCCTTTGTACACATCCACATCAGCCCGATTAATTGAAATAACATGATCGATCACTGGATTCAAGAAATTTTTATCATGACTAATGACGATAAAACCTTTTTTACTTTTCAAATAATCTGAAACGATTTTTCGTCCCTCAATATCCAAATGATTGGTTGGTTCATCAATCAATTGAAAACCTGACTCATCAATAAACAATATTGCTAATAACACTTTGGTCCGTTCGCCAGGACTCAACGTCGAAAATTCTTGTTGTAAAACTCCTGAATCAACTTTTAATTTGTCCAATTCAATTTCAATCTTCCACAGATCATACTCTTCCAAATGTGTTAAATTTTTGACTACCTCAATTGTTGGTACATTTTTATCAACAACCGCCTGTGGATAATAATAAAAATTCAAATTTGACACTACCTGGCCTTGATAATCTAATTGTCCTAGCAATAATTTCATCAAAGTAGTTTTACCACGGCCATTACGACCAATCAAACCTAATTTCCATGATTCGTCGATCTTTAAATTCAAAGAATCAAATAAGTTATCCACCATCTGATCATATCTAAAACTAACATTTTCTATTTGTATTGTTCCCATTTAAAAACACCCTCATTCAGGTGCAGGTTGATTGGCTAATAAATTTTACACAAAAAAAGAACGCTAAACAGCGTCCTTAATTATTTTTAAGGAGACACTGTTGGGAAAATAAGCCAAATCAAACTACACACAATATTTAATATATTTGCATAATTTATAATTTGAACTTAATTTCTCAACGGCGCACTTCCTCTCTTGTATTAATCTATAAATTAATTTATCAGGTTAAATCATTTCTGTCAAGACTCCACTAAGTCATCTTCACCAATCAATTTAACGTCAGCATTCAAACAATGTAACTTCCAAACAACTTGATCATAGCCCCGGAGAATATTTTCTGCATGATCAATCACTGTTTGTCCATCGGCTAAAAGTCCCGCAATCATCAAACATGCACCAGCTCTAATTTCATCTGCCGAAACATCAGCACCCTTCAACTGGGCTCCTCCGTGAACGAAGATCAAATCATTTTCACTAGTGATATCGGCACCCATTTTATTCAATTGTGAAATATGCTTCACACGCTTGGGATAAATGGTATCAACAACCATCGCCTCACCACTTGCCATCATTAATAACGGTGTGATCGGCTGTTGCAGATCAGTTGCAAAACCTGGATAAGGCATGGTTTTAATATTAACAGCTTTTAACTTAGGTGATGGTTTAACATAAATACTGTCTTCACCAACTTCCAAATTAACACCCATCTCATCGAGTTTAGCTAAGAAAGCATCCAAATGTTCACTGATAATATTTTTTACCAAAATATCACCACCGTTGGCTGCAGCCAAACTTAAATAAGTTCCAGCTTCAATTCGGTCAGGAATAATTGTATGAGCATTATTTGAGCGAAGGGTCTCAACACCTTCAATACGAATTGTTTCAGTCCCAACTCCACGGATGACAGCACCCATATTGTTCAAGAATGTTGCCAAATCAATAATTTCTGGTTCTTTGGCAGCATTTTCAATCACTGTGGTCCCTTTTGCTTTAACAGCAGCCAAGATAACGTTGATTGTTGCACCAACCGAAACCATATCTAAAAAGATTTTAGCTCCCTTGAGGCCTTCTTCAGGAGTTGTAATAATGATTTGCCCGTGTTTGTTCTCAACGTGTGCACCTAATGCTTCGAAGCCCTTGATATGTTGATCAATCGGACGTGGTCCAATATCATCACCGCCGGGGAAACCGACTACGGCCTTACCGAATCGTCCCAGCATAGCACCCATAAAATAATATGAGGCTCGTAAACTGCTTACCTTACCACTTGGTAATTCAGCAAAATGGATTTGCGTCGGATCAATGCGTAATACATCATTATTCATTTCTGAAGTAACGTTCATATCTTTCAAAATAGAACGTAAATTTTTTACATCTCTAATTTGGGGAACAGAATCTAACACTACAGGTGTATCAGACAAAATGGCTGCAGGAATTAAAGCTACGGTACTGTTTTTAGCACCACCGATTGTCACTTCACCTGATAATTTCTTTCCACCGTTGATTACAAGTTTTTGCATAAGCTTTTTCCTAACTATATTTAACTACTTCAAAAGGCGATTATAGGCTAACGTCTTCAAGGCCTGAAGCTGCACCGATGAATCCCTTGAACAAGCCCTCTGGTTTAGTAGGCCTTGATAGGAATTCAGGATGATATTGCGCAGCAACGAAGAACTTGTTCTTAGGAAGTTCAATAACTTCAACCAAGTGATTGTCTGGTGAAACACCTGAGAATACTAGGCCAAGATCTTCAAATTGTTTACGATATTCATTGTTGAATTCGAATCTGTGACGATGTCTTTCTTGGATAACTGATTGGTTGTCATAAGATGCAGCAGCAACTGAACCTTCTTTAAGCTTACATGGATATGCACCCAAACGTAAAGTACCGCCAAGGTCTTCAATATCTTTTTTGTCAGCCATGATATCAATGATCTTATGAGGAGCATTTTCATCAACTTCACCAGTTGTAGCATCTTTGATACCAGCAACGTTTCTAGCAAATTCAATACTTGCCATTTGCATACCTAAACAGATTCCAAGATATGGAACATCATGTTCACGGGCATACTTAACAGTTGTGATCATACCTTCAAGCCCACGATCACCAAAACCACCAGGTACTAGAATACCATCTGAATCTTTAAGATAATCAGCAACGTTATCTTCTGTAATAAGATCAGCTGAAATCTTTTCTAGTTCTATCTCTGTATTATAAGCGTAACCTGCAGCACGTAGGGCTTCTGTTACAGAAATGTAAGCATCTTGTAATTTTGTATACTTACCAACTAGGGTAATCTTTGTTTTATGTTGTAAGTTGTGAACACGGTTTACTAACTTATTCCATTTTTCCATATCAGCTTCTTTGGTATCTAAATGCAAATAATGACAAACAATATCATCGAAGTTTTGAGCTTGTAAGTTCAATGGAACATCATACAATGAGCTAGCATCACGTGATTCGATAACTGCCTCAGAATCAACATCACAGAATGAAGCAATCTTGTCTTTCATACTTTGTGGCATTGGAAGTTCTGTACGAACAACCAAAATGTTAGGTTGGATACCAATTCCACGTAGTTCCTTAACACTGTGTTGTGTTGGTTTAGTCTTCATTTCGCCAGCTGCCTTCAAGTAAGGTACTAGTGATGTATGAATATATACAACATTTTCTGAGCCGACTTCGGCCTTCATTTGACGCAATGCTTCTAGGTATGGTTGTGATTCAATATCACCAACAGTACCACCAATTTCAGTAATAATTACATCTGAATCAGTCGTTGAAGCAGCACGCATAATTTTTTGTTTGATCATATCTGTAATATGTGGAATAACTTGAACAGTTGCACCGTTGTAATCACCATGACGTTCACGACGAATTACTTCGGAATAGATTTTACCAGTTGTAACGTTTGAATATTTGTTCAAATCGTTATCGATAAATCTTTCGTAGTGTCCTAAATCAAGATCAGTTTCTGTACCATCGTTAGTTACATAAACTTCACCGTGTTGATATGGACTCATTGTTCCTGGATCCACATTAATATAAGGATCGAATTTTTGCATTGTCACCTTAAGGCCGCGATTTTTTAATAGTCTACCAAGGGATGCGGCAACAATACCCTTACCTAATGATGAAACGACTCCACCTGTAATAAAAATGTACTTAGTCATAGCTTTCCTCCACATATTAATTCTAGGGATTTCTTACTCGCAAAAATAAAAAAGTCCCCTATTCAACATGAACAGGGAACTTGAAGTTGTCTATCTAATAGAGCCCGAACTATATAATACCGTGATATGTTCGAGTCGTCAAACTTTTAATTCAAAAAGTCAACTTTATTTTTTGTCGTCTTCGTCGTCATCTTCATCGTCGTCGTCAGCATCTTCATCAGAAAGATCGATATCTTCGTCGTCAGTATCATCATCGTCAGCATCAAATTCTGAAAGTTGACCTTCGATACCATCTTCTAGGCTATCATCCTTTTCATCATCGTCGTCATCATCATCGACTGATGTTAAATCAGAATTAGTAAACTTAGATAAGTCAGGACCATTGTCTGATGAACTATCACTGTCATCATCATCGTCGTCCATATCTGATGAACTCAAATCACTGTCGTCATCGTAATCAACAACGTCGTCATCTTCATCATCGTCACTCAAGAAGGCATTAACCTTTTGAGCTGCTTTATGAGTATTTTCAGTACCGTTATCCTCAGGGTGATTTACTTCTTCATCAACTGAATCGTATGGATACCATTTACGTAGTCCCCAAACATTTTCACCAAGTGAAAGAAAACTACCATCGTTGTTCAAATCTGTATAGAATTGAGGAAGTGCTCTCTTAATATCATCATCAGATTTACCCAAGTAGTCTTGAATTTCGTTAACGATGTCAGAAAAATTCATTACTTCTTTTTTATTGTGGCTAAGAATCTCGTAGGCAACCTCAATCAATGAGAGTTCGTCTTTGTTTTGATCCTTGAATTTGTCAAACTTCAAACGTGTACACGTCCTTTCACAGCGTCTTACCTATAATGATATAGGGCTAAGCACTAAAAATCAATCTAAACTTATAATTACCTATTACATTATTGTCGTAAATCAAGTCATAATCAATGTTTATTTTTCCAGAAAGCGGATTACTTACAATTTCGACCTTTGAATCTTTGGTAAACGTATCTAACGGCATAGTACCATATTCAGTCTGTAAGTGCCCATTGTTGTGCTGATGATGGGTAAAATATAATAATGAAGCTAGGTTAGTCGATTGAGCAACACGTTTAACGTGTATTTCACCATCGTCCGTAATTTTAACTAAGATCGAAGCTGAATCATTATTATCCAAACTTTCATTGAATCTTAAATAAATGGCTTTTCCAATCTGAGTATACTTACCCAATTCAGAAATTTTGGTTCTGGTTAACTCTCCAGATTGAAGAGTTTCAATATTTAACTCTACATTTACATCAAAACTATTATTTTTCAATACCTACTGCCTCTACATGATAAAATTATATTAATTAATTAAAAGAAGTGATCAATTGAACAATACTATTATATTATACGACCAAAAAATAAGCTCTAACAAAGATATGCTTGTCCCATTTTCGGACACTGGAGCCATTTTAAAATTTGTTTCGGAAAATCATCAACCAGTGATCCATTTTTGGGTTACCCCGCCGACGGTTATTCTAGGTATGCAAGACAAGCGGCTAAATAACCTTCAATCCGGTTTAGATATGCTATCAGAAAAAGATTACCTTTTCTACCTTCGCAATTCTGGTGGTCTCGGAGTTGTGACTGATGAGGGAATTCTCAACTGCTCACTGTTTCTACCTGATAAGGACAACCTCCAGATCGATGATGCCTACGAAAAAATGTATTCTTTATTAAAACAAGCCTTTTCGGATAAAATTTCAACCGGTGAGATCATCAATTCATACTGTCCTGGAACTTATGATTTAAGTATTAATGGTCAAAAGTTTGCCGGAATTTCCCAAAGAAGAGCTGGTAACGCTGTTGCTATCATGGCTTATATCAGTATCAATGGCAACCAAAAAAAACGTAGTCAGTTGATGCGTGATTTTTATGAAATCAGTAATTTCCCCAAACATCAACGTATTAGTTATCCCGATATTGATCTAGGAGCAATGGAAAATTTGGACAGTTTATTAAATAAGCCCCTATCAACTGCCCAGGCTGAACAAAAAATTATCAATGTTTTAATTGATAATAAATACGAAATAAATCGCGAAGAATTTTTTATTATACAAAATTCACTACCCTATCGAGAAGCCTATAATCATACTCTGACCGATTTAATTAAACGAAATAAAACCCTATTGGAGGAAAAATAATGTCATTTAACATCGAAATGTTACCTAGAGAAAAAGTTTTCCGTGATCCGATCCATAACTATATTCATATTCAACATAAAGTTATTTTGGATCTGATCAACACCAAGGAATTTCAACGACTTCGTCGAGTTAAACAACTTGGTACTTCATCATTTACCTTTCAAGGAGCCGAACATTCTCGTTTCACTCACTGTATGGGTGTCTACGAGATAACTCGTCAAATATGTGACAACTTTCAAAGAAACTATCCCACTAAAACTCCTGGCGATGGACTTTGGAATGATGACGAACGAATCGTAGCTCTCTGTGCAGCCTTACTGCATGATGTTGGTCATGGTGCTTACTCGCATACCTTTGAGCACATCTTTAACACTGACCATGAAATGTGGACTCAAAAAATCATTACATCCCCTGAAACTGAAATTAACCACGTTTTGCGCCAAGTTTCTGCTGATTTCCCTGAAAAAGTAGCTGGTGTTATCGCCCATACTTATCCTAATCCTCAAGTAGTACAAATGATCTCTAGTCAGATTGATGCTGATCGGATGGATTATCTTTTACGTGATGCCTACTTTACTGGTACTAAATACGGAATGTTTGACCTAACTAGAATCCTTCGTGTCATGCGTCCCTATAAAAATGGAATTGCCTTTGACAACGATGGAATGCATGCAGTTGAGGATTACGTTCTTTCACGTTTTCAAATGTATCAACAAGTTTATTTTCACCCCGTTTCTCGAGGGATGGAAGTTGTTCTAACAAAACTATTGCAACGAGCTAAAGACTTATATGAACACAATCACATGAATGATTTTGAAATGCCTAGTTTACTAGTACCCTTCTTCGAAAATAACGTAACCATCAATGATTACTTGCTACTTGATGACGGGATTCTAAATACCTACTTCACCCTTTGGCAAAGCTACCCTGATGAGATTCTCAAAGACTTGTCATACCGCTTCTTGTCACGGAAGCCATTCAAATCTGCCGAATACGATGATCGAACTCAAAAACTTTTACCCGATTTGGCCGATATCGTTGGTAATGTTGGCTTTGATAAAAATTATTACACAGCCACTAATACCAGTTATGACTTACCTTATGATGTTTACAATCCTAATTCTAACAAGAGTCGTACCCAAATTGAGATCATGCAAGATGATGGTTCATTAATAGAACTATCTACTGTCAGCAGCTTAGTCAATGCTTTAACCGGAAAAATTTTAGGTGACGAACGTTTTTACTTCCCTAAATCAATGTTGATCCAACATTCTGATGATATCTTCAGTAACGAATATGATGAATTTCAAGAACATATTCATAATGATAAAATAGTTTAGTTAAAACGCTTTCAACTTCTCTAGTATTTTATTAAAATAGGACTAAGTTATTTTGATAGATTATTGATGCAATTTTCAATCTATGAGATTATGCTTGTTTTGCCAAAATGTATTACATACAGGAGGACAACATGACAGAATTTTCTGATAAAACTAGATCACAAAATATTCGGGCTTTACAAGATCAAGAACTTGATCTTTTAGTTATTGGTGGTGGCATCACTGGTAGCGGAATCGCTCTTGATGCTCAAACTAGAAATATTCAAACTGGTTTGATTGAAATGCGCGACTTTGCTTCTGGAACATCCAGCCGCTCGACCAAACTAGTCCATGGCGGTTTACGCTATTTGAAACAAGCCGCTATCAAGGAGGTCCACGAGGTTGGTAGCGAACGGGCCATTGTTTATAACAACGCTCCTCAAGTGACCACTCCTTTAAAAATGATGTTGCCATTTTATGATGATGGTACCTTTGGTCCCCTTTCAACTGCTATTGGATTAGATGTCTATGATCGTTTAGCTGGAGTTAAAGCTTCCGAACGCAAATATATGTTAAATTCTCATGATGCCGTTGAACGTGAACCCTACCTCAAAGGCGAAAACCTCAAAGGTGCTGGCGTTTACGTTGAATATCGAACTGATGACGCCCGTTTAACTCTGGAGGTTATTAAAAAAGCTAATGAATTGGGAGCGCTAATTGCCAATTATGTTAAAGCCACTGGTTTATTATACGATTCAGATAACAAAATTTGTGGCGTGACTTTCTTAGATACCATTACTGGAAATATTGGAGAAATTCATGCTAAGAAAGTTGTCAACGCCTGTGGACCTTGGGTCGATGATATTAGAAAAATGGATGATTCCAATAAGGGTAAACATCTACACTTAACTAAGGGTGTCCATCTAGTCCTTGACCATGATAAATTCCCAATTTCCAACTCAATTTTCTTCGATACTCCTTTTCACGATGGTCGCATGATGTTTGCAATTCCTCGTGAGGGTAAAACTTACATTGGGACTACCGATACTACTTGGAATGATGATCCTAAAGAACCAAACATCACCGCCACCGATGTGACTTATATTTTAGCAGCCGCTAACCAAATGTTTGATCTTCCTGAATTACTAACACCTACTGACGTTGAAAGTGGCTGGTCCGGTGTCCGTCCCTTAATCCAGGAAGAAGGTAAATCTCCTTCGGAAATCTCTCGTAAGGATGAAATTTTCCAATCTGATTCTGACCTGCTGTCTATTGCAGGTGGCAAATTAACCGGTTACCGCAAAATGGCCGAAAAAATTGTCGACCGAGTTGGCCAGCAGTTAGCTGTTGATACTACTTATGAGTTCCAACCTGCTAATACGAAAAATCAAATCCTCTCTGGTGGAGATGTTGGTGGCGATAATGGTTGGTTGACTTATTTTGACGAAATGGTTCATGAGGGCATCATCAACTATGATCTCGAACGTGACGCTGCTGAAAAATTAGTCCAACGTTATGGTTCAAATGTTAAGCTGGTTTTCGAATTATTACCTGACACTAAAACCAAAGCACGCTTACCACGAATTGATTGGGCCATGCTAAATTACGGTCTAAAGTTTGAAATGGTAGAACACCCCATTGATTATTTACTACGTCGCAGTAGTCAGATGCTATTCGACATTGATCATATGAAATCAGTTAAATCAGCTGTTATTGATTACTTGGCTAAATTCTACGCTTGGGATGATGATACAAAACAAAGTATGACCACTGAAGTTAATGAAAAATTAGCTCTAACTGATTTGAGTGCAATCAAAAAACAATACGCACAGTACACCAAAAAACAATTTTAAAGAATTTGGGACATAACTATTTCTGCTTAAAATAAATAGGCCGTAGTAATCAATGGACGATTACTACGGCCTATTTTCCCCAATGCTCAAGAGCTGACAATGTTATATCCTCCTCATTTTTATTTCACTTCCATTAAAAATTAAATAAATATCAGCAACTACTCTTTAAAATTTTCTAAAATATAGTAAAGTTGGTCTTGTACTTTGAAAAATGTAATATCAATGAAGGAGATTTGGCGAGAATGTTTAAGGAATTCCAAGAATTTATTTCCCGTGGTACTGTTGTTGACTTAGCTGTCGGTGTTATCGTTGGTTCTGCATTTAATAATTTGGTATCAGCGATAACCACTTACCTTTTAAATCCGCTAATTGGACTCATCATTGGACAAATTGATCTATCAGACATGAAGTTTCAAGTTTTAGGAGCTACTTTCCTAATTGGTGATATGGTTAACGCCATTATTAATTTCCTAATTATTATGTTTGTTATCTTCATGATTGTTAGAATGATGAACCGGATGCGCCGTGATGGTTCACGTAGTAAGTTTGATAAATCTGGTGAAGAGATTCCCGATCCACAAACTGAATATTTACAACAAATCCGTGATTTACTAAGATATCAACAAAGAAATCATAACGATAGATACTAATTTTGATTAAAAAGAAGTCTAATTCGATAAATCAGGTTCTTTACCAAGTTCGGTTGTTTGCT
>NZ_JQCF01000028.1 GCF_001438805.1 Companilactobacillus kimchiensis | reverse complement strand
TCTAATCACACCACGATTATAGTTTGGAGTGGACGATAAGAATAATAAACAAAAAAACGCTCAACAAACTAAGAGTTTTTTGTTTACATATTCAAGAAAGCTTTTCTTGATTCATCCGTATCTTCTTTGTTAAACATTTTTATGAAATCAAAGTAATCAGCAATTCTATCATCGGGAACTGGTATTAATTGTTTCTCCGTTACAACTTTGGTTTGATTTAATCCCCATTTTTGCAGGAGCTTGGCTAATTCGTCTGATATTCGAATATCACGTTCACGAATCTTGTCTAATCCCCAATCATTATATGAATGGGATAATTCAATTAGGATTTGAATATTAGATTTTTCATAACTATCCTGTTTCTTCTTAAAGTAACCATTACTAGCAATGATATTCAGCTTTTTTTCAAACGGAATTTTATTACCAATATGTTCGACTAATATTTTTACTTCTTTGTCAGAGGAGTTAGGGAAGTAAGTTGATTGCCATTTTTGCGGAAGGATATGTTCAATTTCCCATCTATCAGGCAATAGCTCTGTTTGATCTTGATAAGCTAGAATTTTTAAAATCATTCTAACAGTATTACGATGGGCGCTCTTAATACTTTCTTTAAGAACATCTTCATCAATAGGTGAAAAATCAAATTGTGGTGTAGGGGATTTAATTATTTCTGCATCCAAATTTAGAATACCTCTTTTAACGGCATTAATCGTTGGCGTAACAATATACCTTGCACATAGTACGGCTAATAAATGTTGTAGAAATGTTAAAAACTCTGATTCGAAGTTGTTTTTTTTCAGGTATTTCAGATAGTAAATGACTACTGGATATTTCCAAAATTCATTTGGATATGATGTTAAGGAGTCAAGGGTCTGTCTAATCTGAATGTTTTTTGACCATGGCTCATCGTCGAGTTCAATTCGATTATTAATAACAATCCATAAGTTCAAAATCGTTTGTAAGTCTTTCATTACATCTGTTTGGTAAATACGCTTAAAATTATCACTAGAGTAATATTTTCTAATACCAGGTGTTGTAGTTTTTCGATCATTTTCTAAAGCTCTTAAGTAGAACATATAGTAATAGAATAATTTTTGGATACTTTCATTGGCATTGGAGGCTTCATCATTCAATTGTTGCCATAGCTCAATAAAGTCATTTTTGTCTGATTCATTAAGATGATTGTATATTTTTGCCTTAAAGATATCAGCATCAGAGAGTGCCAAACCACGATCATTTAGTGTTGAAAAGATTGTTAAAGCTGTATCCTGAGAATCAGCTGTGATAGGCAGTAGAATAGCTTTATTTAATACATTACGTATGAACCAATAAAATAATTCCGGCTGGCTGGTAGCGTACTTTTCAATTAACTTGGTAAATAGATTGTAATTTGATGAATAGTTGTCTTTGGCATTTTGATCAGTTTTTCCAGTAACAAGAATTTTTGTGAAGGCTTCATTTCCTTCATCCCCCATAACTTTCGATACAATCAAAGTTTTGCTGAAGTCTACAGCGGCTGTAAGCTCATCTTGTTCCCAAAGTGCCGATTCAATCTGTGATTTGAAATTTTTTGATTCTGGCGTTTCTACCATTGATTCTAATTTTGAATATAGGGCACGCAATAGCAGAAAAAGAGATGTTATTCGTTGCTGTCCATCAATGATCTCTTGTTGGTTATCATCGTTTTCATATGACACGATGGTACCTAAAAAATAAGTGCTTTCGTTGTTATTTTCAGTATATTCTACCAAATCATCAAATAGAGTTTGAATTTGTTCATCAGTCCATGCATATGGTCTTTGATATTCTGGAATTACAAATTTCTTTGTTTTACCGCTTTCTAAAAGCTGTTTAACACTTTGTTTGTTAACCTCAATGGTTGTTGCCATTATAATTCACTCCCTGACTCATAAATATACCAATATTTTAACATAGGCTAGAATTCGAATAGATTGATATTTGAATGATTTTGTCGACTGGATAGGATTTTGGATTTACGATAAGGTATCATGTAGTTAATAGTAATGTTGAAAAGGGGCACTAGCATGGCTGATGTCAGTAATAATAGGATTATAGACAGTTTAAAAAGAAAATTTAAAAACGGTAGTCGATTTGTTTTCTGGTATGATAATGATGCTGAGTTTACCGATGAATTAAATGATATTGATGATTCACTGTCGGGAATTGCACAGGTAATTATTTTAAAAAAGGGTGAACAGTTAAAAACTAAAATGAAGCTTTTGTCAGCTCCAGAAGATGAAAAAATTTTAGTGTATTCACCAGAAAGACAACCAGTACTTGAGAGAAACCATCTAAGAGATATGGTTTTGTATTCTGATACATTTACAGCAGATGCTCAAGAAATGATTAGACAAGATCTCAGTCTGCCTGAAAAGTTAAATCCATTTGTTAAAAATTACGCAAAATTCTTTGCCAGTAAAGAACGTCGGAATAAATTTGCTAGATATGATGTGGAAAGTTTTATTGATACACCCGATATGGCAATTTTAGCTACGATTGTTAATTCTAATCAAAGGGTCGTTAATTTCTTTGATATTCTCCGTATTATCTTATGTGAAGACATTCATGATAATAAATATCTAACTGAATTTGCCAAGTATGATATTTTGGATGATTTTTGGGAACTAATTAGAAAGATATTTAATTATGATGAAAAGCAACCAAGTTTAATAAAACTTGCAGCATCATTATTTTTAACTGAGACCTTTCATCAAATGGGATTGGATGTTCCTAAACGAGTCGCTAATTATGATTTATCAGATAAGTATTCGAATGCCAGTACTTTTGTAAATCAATTCAGTAATTTCAATTTTGTTGATGGTGACAAGTTTGAAAACTTGGCTGATGAGGTTTGGGGCTTAGTCGATGGAAATACGTTATTTAAAAATATTAAACCTGATGACTTAGCTAAATCTGATGTATTTGGTATTTTTGATCGAAGGATCTTACTTTGGGAACAAAGACGTTTACTATTGGGCGATTTTGACAATCGTCTTAATAATATGACATTCCCCGAATTGGTGAATCAACGAATTGAACTTCATTATGGATCTAAATATAAAGTTGTATATAATATGATTCTTAGTGCATGGAAACTACTTTCATCAATTGGTCGTAAACTCGCCAATAATACTGAAACAATGATCAATGATTATATCCAAAGTGGTTACTTAATTGATACATACTACCGTGAATTTATTCTAAGCTATCAAAGCTCAGGAATGATTGAGCAATTTATTGAAACTAAAAAGTTAGTTGAATCCAGTTATTCTAAGGATTATTTAGACGATTATAATTTTTCATGGACGGATCAACTTCGATACAACAGATTACCTAGTCGTCATTTGCAACGAAACTTTTATAAAAATTATATTGAACCAGAGCAAAACCGAATAGTTGTAATAATCTCTGATGCCTTTAGGTTTGAAGCCGCAAAGGAATTGCAAAAAAATCTTTCAATGGATGATCAAATTACAGCTCAGAAAATGGATTATCTGATATCTGGATTACCCTCAGTAACATATATGGGTATGCCGTCACTGTTACCGAATGATAATTTGGAATTAGTTGATAAAAAATTATTAGTTGACGATAAAGAAGCTATTGATATTAAAACCCGGGAGAAAATTCTAGTTAATCGAAATGCTAATAGTGCTGCTTATTGGTTAGATTCACTAAAAGGTGCTTCCTCAAAAGAGATTAAACAATTGTTTGCTGGTAAAGAGGTTGTTTATATTTATCACAATCATATCGATGCGATTGCTGATGATCCAAAAACTGAAGATGGTGTTTTTAAAGCAACTCAGGAAGCAATTAAGGAAATTCAAGATTTGATTGCCCGATTAAGAACCCAAAGTATTAGTCAATTTTATGTCACAGCCGATCATGGTTATATCTATCGCAACGAAAATCTAACAGATACTGATAAAATTTCAGAAGATGTCAATGCTAATGATTTAAAATCACAACGTTATATTGTTAGCGAAAAAGTAATTGATGAACCAGGAATTTCTAAACAACTTATGGGGGATGTTTTGGATAATGATGATCAACGATTTGTCTACTATCCTCAAACGTCTAATGTTTTTAGGGCCGCTGGATCGGTTAATTATGTTCATGGAGGAGCATCATTACAGGAAATGATTGTACCTTTGTTAAATATAAAAGCCACTTCAAGCAAGTCTAAGGCTGAAGATGTTCAATTACAGTTAGTCAGTTCTAATAGAAACATTACTTCTCTAGAGGTACCAATTCGGTTATTGCAAGCTGCACCAATTAGTTCTACGGTGAGACCAGTTATGTACGAAGTTTACTTTGTTGATGACAATAAGGAACTTATTTCTGCCAAAATTTCAGTAAATGCCAATTTAAAAGTTGATAAGGTTGAGGGTAGAATAATTGATCTATCAATTAACTTAATTGATAAAAATTATGATAAGAGTAAGAAATATAATCTTGTTATTAAGAATACAAATACTGGTGAAATTTCAAAAGCAACATACAACATGGATATTGCTTCATTTGGAGATTTTGATTTTTAATATATATTTCACCCGACCAGACGTTCGTCTGGTCTTTTTAATTTCTCCAAAAATTGATACAATATCATAGGTAAAGATTGGGGATAAAATATAATGAAAATACTTTTCGTTGGCGATGTCGTTGGTTCAGTCGGCATTAAAGCTATAGAGACATATCTACCTGAGATCAAGCAACGTGTGAAGCCACAATTAACGATTGTTAATGGTGAAAATGCTGCTGGTGGTAAGGGAACTAAAGAACCCGATTATCAAAAAATCACGCGTGCTGGTGCTGATGTTGTGACCGGTGGTAATCACACTTGGGACAAACGTGAGATCCTAGACTTCATCGATGATCCAAAGAAAAATATTCTCCGTCCATATAATTTTCCTGGCGACCATGTTCCTGGACGTGGCTACCTCGAAATCAAAGTTAATACGAAAAAAGTTTATGTCATCAATATGATGGGAACTGCTTTGATGGCACCAATCGATAATCCATTTCTTGAGGCAGACAAACTGATCAAGACTTTGGATGAAGATGCTATTAAGTTTGTTGATTTCCATGCTGAAACAACTAGTGAGAAAATTGCTTTTGCTAATTACATGGTTGGCCGTGTTTCCGCTGTCTGTGGGACACATACTCATGTGCAAACAAATGATGCACAGGTTATCAACAAGCAAACTGCTTATTTAACTGATGTTGGGATGACTGGTTCATATGACGGTATCCTGGGTGACAAAAAGGAACCAATTATCAACCGTTTCCTAACTCAACGTCCTAACAAGTTTGATGTTGACGAAGATGGCCGAATGCAAATTGGCTTTGCTGTGATCGATATCAACGACACAACTAATAATGCTCGTAGTATTAAAAATTATGTTATTACACCTAATAATCAATCATTTTTGAATTAAAAACGGAGGGTATTCATGCCTCAAAAAACTAGAGAAACACCAATGATGGAGCAATATCTGGAGTATAAAAAACAATACCCAGATGCTTTTTTGTTGTATCGTGTGGGTGATTTTTATGAAATGTTCTACGATGATGCGGTCAAAGGTTCCCAGATTCTAGAACTAACTTTAACGGCGCGAAATAAAAAGGCTGGCGAGAATATTCCAATGTGTGGAGTGCCTCATCATGCGATTGAAGGATATATCGACACCCTTGTGGATAAAGGGTATAAAGTTGCCGTTTGTGACCAACTAGAAAATCCCGCCGACGCTGAAGGTAAAATGGTCAAACGAGGTGTTACTCGAGTAGTTACACCTGGTACCATCATGGATAAATCAGACCAATCAAAAGAGAATAACTATATTACCGCCATTACAGCGACTAAAAATGTCTTTGGTTTGGCCTATGCTGATCTCTCAACTGGTGAAGTTAAAGTTACATCTGTTGAGAATCAATTAGATTTAACTAATGAGTTACAGAATTTGGATACTAAAGAAACGGTTGTTTCCGGAAGTTTTCCACAGAAGTATCTCGATCAACTGCGTAAATATGGAATCTTGATCTCTAAAATTGAGGAATTAGAGGAAAACTATACCTTTGATTTTTCACAAATCATCGATGAGAGTGAAGTATCCACCGTTAAGCTGTTGATAAGTTATTTGATCAAAACACAAATGCGTTCCCTTGATCATTTGAAACCAGCTCAATCTTACGAAACTTCTTCCTATTTATTGATGGATCATTCAGCCCAAAGTAACTTGGAGTTGTTCAAGAATATTCGGACTAACAAGAAGTCAGGGACCTTGTTGTGGTTGTTAGATGAGACAAAAACTGCGATGGGTAGCCGTTTGTTAAAGCAATGGTTAGCTCGTCCGTTGATTTCTGTCAGTAAGTTAAAACGTCGGCAACATTTTGTACAAGTCTTTTTAGATAATTATTTCCAAAGATCATCCTTCCAAGATTATTTGACAAAGGTCTATGATTTGGAACGTTTAGCTGGTCGAGTAGCTTATGGAACGGTCAATGGTCGTGATTTGATTCAGTTACGCACATCTTTAGAACAAGTACCTGAAATCAAGTCGATTCTTTTGGATATCGGTGACGATGAATTAACAACCTTTGTGGAAAAGATTGACGAAGTTTCTGACATCAGAGAACTTATCGACAAGGCAATTGTGGAAGAAGCGCCAATTTCAGTTACTAATGGTGGTCTGATCAAAGAAGGCTACGATGAACAACTTGATAAATATCTTGATGCTTCCAAAAATGGTAAGCAATGGTTAGCTAGTTTGAAGGCTAAGGAACAAGAATTGACTGGGATCAATAATTTAAAAATCGGTTATAACAAGGTTTTTGGTTATTATATTGAAGTTAGTCATGCTAACACGGATAAAGTTCCGGAAGATCGTTACCAACGTAAACAGACTTTGGTCAACGCTGAACGTTACATTACACCTGAGCTCAAGGACAAAGAGAGCTTGATCCTTGAGGCTGAAGAAAAATCGAAGAGTTTGGAATACCACTTATTTGATCAAATTCGTAAGAAGGTTAAGGATCAGATTCGTCGAATCCAAGCTTTGGCTAATATTTTGTCACAATTAGATGTTTTACAAAGTTTTTCTGTTATCAGTGAGGAATATCATTACGTGGCTCCAGAATTTATTGATGATCATGAATTACAAATCGTCAATGGTCGCCACCCAGTTGTGGAAAAAGTTTTGAGTAATAATAGTTATATTCCTAATGATGTGAATTTCGACAATCAAACTGACATCCTGTTGATAACTGGACCTAATATGTCTGGTAAGAGTACTTACATGCGCCAGATGGCATTGACGGTTATCATGGCTCAGATTGGTTGTTTTGTACCCGCCGAATCAGCGAAGATGCCAATTTTTGATCATATTTTCACTCGTATTGGTGCCGCTGATGATTTAATTTCTGGTGACAGTACTTTCATGGTCGAAATGCGTGAGGCTAATGATGCCTTGAAGAACGCGACGGCTAACAGTTTGATCATTTTTGATGAAATTGGTCGTGGAACGGCAACTTATGATGGAATGGCCTTGGCTCAAGCAATCATTGAATATATCGACAAACACGTGAATGCTATGACAATGTTTTCAACGCACTATCATGAATTGACCGAGTTGGAAGAACAGTTGCCTGGTTTACGCAATGTTCACGTTGATGCTTCTGAGGAAAATGGCGATTTAGTCTTTCTACATAAAGTATTGCCCGGTCCAGCTGATAAATCTTACGGTATTCATGTGGCTAAATTGGCCGGATTACCAGATGATGTCTTGAGTCGAGCCACTAAAATTTTGAGTAGTTTAGAAGAAACTTCGGTTCACACAACCACTTCTGACAGTATCAAGGAACCTGCAGCATCAGAACCAATGCCGGTTGTTAAACCAGAACCTAAAGTGGAACCAGTAGCTGATGATTCTGAGATTGCTACAGAAGATGATGATGCTCAATTGTCACTCTTCCCAGAAGTAACTCAAAAGGTTAAAAAAATTTCAACTAAAGAAACACAAGTTATTAAAGAAATTAGTAATCAAGATTTAATGGGAATGACTCCAATGGAAGCCATGAATCTCATTTATCAATGGCAAAAGAAACTTAAATAAAAGAAGGTGGAAAAAGTGGGTATTATTCATGAACTACCAGTTGAATTAAGTAATCAAATTGCTGCTGGAGAAGTTATCGAACGCCCCGCATCAGTGGTTAAAGAGCTGGTGGAAAATTCCATCGATGCACAAGCAACGCAAGTTTTGATCACAGTCAAACAGGCTGGATTAAAATATATTGAAGTTAATGATAATGGAAAGGGGATTTCAGCTGATGATGTTGAAGTCGCCTTTTTACCGCATACGACTAGTAAAATCTCGAATGACCGTGATCTATTCAATGTCAAAACCTTAGGTTTCCGTGGTGAAGCTTTGGCTAGTATTGCCTCTGTTTCCAAGTTAACTGTTTTGACCAGTCAAGATGGTAAGTCAGCAGTTAAAGCTAAGTTTTCCGGCAATGAATTGTTGAAGAAGGAAACCTTTGCCCGCTCTAAGGGAACGACTATGACAGTGGAAGATTTGTTCTTCAATACGCCAGCTCGCTTGAAATATGTGAAGTCATTACATACAGAATTGAATAAAATTGTCGACATTGTTGACCGCTTGGCGATGGGGCATCCCGAAATATCATTCCGTTTGATCCATGAAGGTAAGGATTTGGTGTGGACTTCTGGTAACAACAATCTGCAACAGACGATTGCTGGAATTTATGGTCGAACTATTGCTAGTCATATGCTGGAGTTTGAAAATTCTGACCCTGATTATGAGATCAAAGGTTATTTTTCTAAACCAGATACTACTCGTTCCAACCGTTCATATGTTTCATTAATTCTGAATGGTCGTTATATCAAAAACTTTCAGTTGGCTAATGCCATCATTCGTGGATATGGTTCCAAATTGATGGTGGCTCGTTATCCAATTGCTGTTTTAGATATTAAGATGGATCCCAGTTTGGTTGATATTAACGTGCATCCAACAAAACAGGAAGTTCGTTTATCTAACGAAGGTCATATCGGTGATCTGATCAGTGAAGGGATTCGACAACGTTTATCAACGCAGAATTTGATTCCTGACGCGGTGAAGAACTTGGGACGTAAAGAAACTGCTATTCCTAAAGTTGATACGTATAAACCAGAACAGATTAGTTTTGCTGATGTCGCCGCAATTGATAAAATCAATGAACCATTGGGAACAGCCATGCCAACACAAGAACCGCCGGCAGAACCAAAAGAGCCACAGCAAACCTTGCCAGAACATATGGAAACGCCAATGACAGGGATGCCGATTTTTGACGATCCTGATCACTTGCAAGCTTGGGACCAACGAATGAAACAAGAAACTTCAGCCAAGGTTAAGGTCGTCGATAGTGACAATCCAACCGATACTAATGAAAATGTTGAAGAATCAGTTTCAACGGATAAACCATTCCCTGATCTTCGTTATATCGGTCAGATTCATGGAACTTATTTAGTTGCTGAGAGTGAAGATGGTTTTTACTTATTAGATCAACATGCAGCTCAAGAACGAGTTAATTATGAATATTATCGTCAAGAAATCGGCAAAGTTTCGAATGACCAACAGAAGTTATTAGTACCAATCGTGTTAGATTATCCCAACTCAGAAAGTATTTTGATCAAAGAAAAAAAGCCGATCCTAGAAAGTATCGGTTTATACTTAGATGATTTTGGTCAAAATAGTTTTGTCGTCAATACGCATCCAACGTGGTTTGTGGCTGGTCAAGAAGAGTCAACTATCAAAGAAATGGTTGACT
The DNA here is from genome assembly GCF_001438805.1 of Companilactobacillus kimchiensis. Lineage (GTDB taxonomy): Bacteria > Bacillota > Bacilli > Lactobacillales > Lactobacillaceae > Companilactobacillus > Companilactobacillus kimchiensis. The sequence goes on along the minus strand of NZ_JQCF01000028.1, from coordinate 25,829 downwards.
ATGTCTTAAATGATTCTAAAATCAGTGTCGCAAGCTTCCGTGAAAAAAATGCCATCATGATGAGTTGTAAACGGGCTATCAAGGCCAACCATCATATTGATGATCGTGAAGCCGTCCAATTGTTAAATAATTTAACTAAAGCGGAAAATCCTTATAATTGTCCTCATGGACGTCCAGTCTTGGTACAATTCAGTAACAAAGATCTTGAGAAGATGTTCAAAAGAATCCAAGATCCACATGATACAAGAGAGAGTGAATAAATATGTTTGAATACTTAAATGGTTTAATTTCTGCAGTTAGCCCTTCATATATTGTGGTGGATGTTCAAGGTGTCGGTTATAAAGTTCAAGTAGCCAACCCTTATCGTTATGAAGAAAATAAAACAGCTCGGGTCTATGTTGAACAAATCGTTCGTGACAATGAGCAAGCTTTATATGGATTTTATGATTTGAATGAAAAGAATATTTTCTTACATTTGATCAGTGTTTCCGGAATCGGACCTAAGAGTGCTTTGGCTATTTTGGCCGGACAAGACTTACAAGGTTTGATTCATGCGATTGAAAATGATGATGTTAAATACCTAACGAAGTTTCCTAAAATCGGTAAGAAGACCGCTCAACAGATTATCCTGGACTTGTCAGGTAAATTTACCGCTGAAGGTCAAATGACCCTTGGTGAAGCACCAGTTGTCTTTACTTCCGGTAATCAAGAATTAGAAGATGGTTTGGCTGCCTTGGATTCTTTAGGATATTCTCCTAAGGAAATCAGTCGGATCAAGTCGTTACTTGAAAAAGAGAATCTCAAGAGTGCCGATGAATATCTTCGTGCCGGTTTGAAATTACTTAGTAACTAAATAAAAATGAATCAATTATAGAAGGGAGTGTCAAAAATCAATAATAATGAAAATGATGATGAGCGTTTAACTGACGCTGATTCACTGGATGATATTGAAGATGTGGTAGAACAGACACTTCGTCCCCAAAGTTTTGACCAGTATTTAGGTCAAGAAAAAATCAAAAAAGAACTCGATATTTATATTAAGGCTGCTAAACAACGCCAACAAACCTTGGACCATGTTTTGTTATATGGACCTCCTGGTTTAGGTAAAACAACCTTGGCGATGATCATTGCTAATGAAATGGGCGTCAACATTCATACAACTACTGGTCCTTCAATTGAAAAATCAGGTGATTTGGTTGCCGTTTTGGATGAACTAGAACCAGGGGATGTCTTATTTATTGATGAAATTCATCGCATGCCTCGGGCAATTGAAGAAGTGCTCTATTCAGCGATGGAAGACTTTTACATTGATATCATTGTCGGTCAAGGTAGTGAATCAAGATCATTACATCACCAACTAGTTCCTTATACTTTGATTGGTGCGACAACTGCAGCCGGAAAACTTTCTGCCCCATTGCGTGATCGGTTTGGAATTGTTGAACGAATGGAGTACTATACCATAGATGAATTATCCAAAATTGTTTTCCGTTCAGCCCAAGTTTTGAATATCAAAGTTGATGAAGAAGGAGCACACGAGTTAGCCCGCCGTTCCCGAGGAACACCGAGAATTGCTAACCGTTTGTTAAAACGAGTTCGTGATTTTGCCCAAGTTGCTCACAAAGATACGATTGATTATGACATGGCTGAATCAGCCTTGAACCAATTACAAGTTGATAACGCCGGACTTGATCACTTGGACCGTCGAATCTTAAATATGATTATTGATCTATACGATGGTGGTCCAGTAGGACTAAAAGTTATCGCCGCCAATATCGGTGAAGAACAAGAAACAATTGAAGAAGTTTATGAACCATATCTCATGCAAATGGGATTCTTGAAGAGAACTGCCAAGGGGCGTGTAGTTACGAGAAAAGGTTATGAACACATGGGAGTACCTTATCCTGACAGGAATGAATAAAATCAAATACTTAGTTAATTGTTTTTAATATTAGCAATTTATAAATAAAAAATAGCTCTAGAATAATTAATGTTATAATGATTCAATTATTTTGGGGCTGTTTTGATATTTTGAATTTTTACTGACAAATAGTAGTTAGCAATAATCAAGTTAGATTATTTGAATATAGTAGGATTTGAATTTATCCGATGTATATATGGTTTTTAATCATATAATAATATTGAAAACAAAAAACTAGCTCGGAGCAGGAAAGAAAAAATGGCTCAATAGCGAAATTTTACTTATTCGGCGTACTTTGCCGGATTAGTAAAAGGCCAAGCTTGAAGACTCTTGGAACAAGAGGCTCCAAGTTGTGCCCGCTATGTTCCAGCCAATTTTTTCTTTCCTGCGGAGAGCGGCATCTTTAAACCAGCCTAGATAAACAAAGGAGAATTTAATATGTCACTATCAACTGAAGATTTTGATTATGATTTACCCGAAGAACTGATTGCTCAAACACCAATTAAGAATCGTGACCAATCGAGATTATTAGTTTTGGATCACGAAACTGGCGAGTATACTGATAAACATTTCTATGACATCTTGGATTATTTGAATCCTGGGGATGCTCTAGTGATGAACAATTCTCGAGTTTTACCAGCTCGTTTATATGGTGCCAAAAAAGATAGCAATGGTCATGAAGAAGTCTTGTTATTGAACAATATTGAAGGTGACAAGTGGGAAGTTTTGATGAAGCCTGCTAAACGTGCCAAGGTGGGAACTAAGGTTGAATTTGGCGATGGTCAACTTGAAGCTGAAGTTATCGAAGATTTGGAACATGGTGGGAAAATCATCGAATTCCATTACCAAGGTATCTTTATGGAGATCTTGGAACAATTAGGTGAAATGCCACTGCCTCCATATATTAAAGAAAAGCTTGATGATCCTGACCGTTACCAAACCGTTTATGCTAAAGAAAATGGTTCCGCTGCTGCTCCAACCGCTGGTTTACATTGGACAAAAGAATTGCTCCAAAAAGTTGAAGATAAGGGTGTTAAACTAGTTTACATTACCTTGCATGTTGGGTTAGGAACATTTAGACCAGTGACTGAAACTGATGTTGATAAGCATGTGATGCATTCCGAATTTTATCGTTTGGACGAGGATTCAGCTAAGACTTTGAATGAAGTTAAGAAGAATGGTGGCAAGATAGTTGCTACGGGAACGACTTCAATCAGAACTTTGGAAACTATTGGAACTAAGTTTAATGGTGAGATCAAGGCTGATTCTGGTTGGACCGACATCTTTATCAAACCTGGTTACGAGTGGAAAGTGGTCGATGAATTTATTACTAACTTCCATTTGCCAAAATCAACTTTAGTAATGTTGGTTGCTGCATTTACTGGTCGAGAAAATATTTTGAACGCTTATCATCACGCTGTTGAAGACAAATATCGTTTCTTCAGTTTTGGTGATGCAATGTTCATTAAGTAGAGGGAATATATGGAACCAGCTGTTAAATATACGTTATTAAAAAAAGAAAAACATACTGGGGCACGTTTAGGTTTGTTGGAAACTCCACACGGAACCTTTGAAACACCAATGTTTATGCCTGTTGGAACTGAAGCATCAGTTAAGAATATGTCACCAGAAGATTTGGAAAAGATTGGTTCAACGATTATTTTGGCCAATACTTACCATCTTTGGTTAAGACCTGGAGAAGATATTGTTAAAGAAGCTGGTGGCTTGCACAAATTCATGAACTGGGACAAGGGTATTTTGACTGATTCTGGTGGTTTCCAAGTCTTTTCATTGGCTAACAATCGTGATATCACCGAAGCTGGAGTCCATTTTAAGAACCATTTGAATGGTCGTCGGGAATTCTTGTCACCTGAAAAAGCTATGCAGATCGAGAATGACTTGGGACCTGACATCATGATGAGTTTGGACGAATGTCCGCCTTTCTTTGAAAGTTATGATTACATTAAGAGATCAGTTGCTAGAACTAGTCGTTGGGCTGAACGTGGTTTAGCTGCTCATCGAAATCCTGATTGGCAAGCTCTCTTTGGAATCGTCCAAGGAGCTGGTTTCGAAGATTTGCGTAAACAAAGTGCTCAAGACCTTGTTAGTATGGATTTTCCTGGTTATTCAATTGGAGGACTTTCAGTTGGTGAATCGAAGGGGGAAATGAACCGCGTACTTGATTTTACAACGCCGTTCTTACCTGAAAATAAACCACGTTATCTGATGGGAGTCGGGACAGCTGATTCCTTGATCGATGGTGTTATTCGTGGTATCGATATGTTTGATTGTGTCTTGCCAACGCGAATTGCTAGAAATGGTACTTGTATGACTAGTCATGGTCGTTTAGTTGTTAAAAATGCTAAATATGCTCGTGATTTTGGTCCAATCGATGATAACTGTGATTGTTACGTATGTCGTAACTATTCACGTGCTTACGTTCGTCATTTAATTAATGCGGATGAATTATTTGGCACACATTTGACGAGTTATCATAACTTGTATTTCTTGTTGAACTTGATGAAGGGTGTTCGTCAGGCTATCCGTGATGACAATTTATTAGAATTTAGAGAACATGTTTTTGAAGATTACGGTTTTAATCAGGAAAATGCTAAGAAATTTTAGAATATTTTGATAAGAAAAACCTACTAGTGTGGAAACAAACCAGAATCTTTGGTACTCTATACTTATGCAAATTATTAAGAGGTGGAAAATTTGAATATGCTTACATTAGGCGCCGCTGGTGCTGGTGGATCAATGGGACTTATGATCTTCGTCGTTATTATGTTCGTTGGTATGTACTTCCTATCTATTCGTCCACAAAAGAAACAACAACAGAAACGCCAAGCAATGCTTAAATCTATGAACAAGGGTGACAAAGTTGTTACACTTGGTGGTATTAAAGGAACAATCTCATCAATCAATCGTGAGAACAAAGAAGTTGTCGTTGATTGTGATGGAATTTACCTAACATTTGACTTAAACTTTATTCGTCGTTCTGAATCTACTGCTGATGAAACAAAGAAACCAGCAGAAAAGACAGAATCAAAGGAAGCCACTTCAACAGAAACTCCTAACTATACAAAAGATAGTGTTGAAACGAAGTCAGATGAACCAAAGACTGATGATGCTCCTGAGGCTGTTGAACCAAAAGCTGCTGAAGATGTTAAAGATGATACAAAAGAAGAAACAAAATAGTTAATTAAAAATTGAAATCCTAGGGTTTCAATTTTTTTATACCAAAAAAGCAAATCCTGATTGGGGGTTTGCTTTATTTTTTTCCTGTCCGAAAGACTTTATCTAAATAAACGTAGTCAACAAAGGGATTATAGGGCTGTTTGGTTCGATCAATCCAAAGATTAATAGCCTTGATGCGACCAATGAAGAAAAATTTATCCAGTTCTGTTTTATCGTCCTGATTTTCCATAACTGTATCAATTACAAATTGGAAGAAGCCATTTCTGAAATCAGCATCATCACTTTGGAATTTTAAAAGTGGTAATAATTCTAGATTGTTTATTTCAGCGATGGAAGAAAAAGGATGTTCATAAATGTCCTCAGAATTAAACTCGGTGTTGGTTCTTTGATGGGCCAAATATTGGTTTAGTAGGTCGTATTTATCGGTGAAATGAGTATAAAAGGTTGAACGATGAATCATGGCCTGGTCAGCAATTTCATTAATAGTGATTTTACTGAACGATTCCTTTGCCAATAATTCACGGAATCCCATAAAAATTAGTTTTTTAGTTCTTTGATTTTGTAAGTTTGCCAAAAAATGTCTTCCTTTTCTACAGTTAATAGATAATGTCTATTTTATCAACTGTATCTATTAATTGAATGATGTTTATCTATTCTACGATGTTATTATAAACAAGTTCAGAAAATAAACAATCAGATAATTATCAAAGGAAGTAATTTAAAATGCGTGTATTCATGACAGGCTCAACTGGAAATATTGGTTCATTAGTAGCTCAGGAATTGATTGATAAAGGAATTGAAGTCTTAGGATTAACTCGTTCACAAAAAAGTGCCGACAAGTTAAAAGCTCAAGGTGGAATTCCAGTAATGGGAACTTTGGAAGATTTAGATGTTTTAAAAGAGTCAGCTAAAGCTACTGATGCGACCTTACATTTAGGATTCGTAAATGATTTTGCTCACTTTGCTGAAGCTAGCCGAGTTGATGCAGCGGCAATTACAGCTATGGGAGAAGTTCTCAAGGGAACTGATAAACCTTTGATCGTAACCGCCGGAACTGCTGGACTTGATCCTAATCATATTTTGACCGAGACAGATACTGGATTTATGGGAGTGGAAAAAGTTATGCCTCGTCGTTCAGAATTCTTAGCTCGTCAATTACAAGAAGCAGGCGTTAATGCTTATACGGTTAGATTAGCTCCATCAGTTCATGGCAATGGTGGTTACGGAATCGTTTCAATGGTGATCTATCAAGCTCAACAAGCAGGTGCAGTTTCATATTTTGGTAATGGTGAAAACTGTTGGAATGCAGTTAACCGCGAGGATGCTGGCCATTTGTTTGTCTTAGCTTTAGATTATGCTTTGAAAGAAAATCATCCTTTGCACGTTTTTAACGCTGCCGCTGAAGGTCAGATCAAAACAATTGATATTGCCACAACAATTGCTGATCAATTACACTTACCTTTAAAACAACTACCAGCACTTGAATTAGATAAATTAACTACTGAAGAAACTTTTGATGTCACTAATTTGTTTGGTTTAGACATTCCTGCCTCTAGTGAATTGACTCAAAAAGAGCTAGGGTGGAAGCCAACTCATGTCAGCTTACTAGCTGATTTGAAAGAAAACCTCAAAAATTAAGAGAGTGATTTATTTATGATAAAGATTAGTCTTTACTCAAACTTGGTTATTAAATAGGCTATAACTCATCAAAAAGTAGAATGGCGATGGTTCAGAAATATTTGCGTTGAATTTAAATTAGCCCTATATGATTGGAAAAATGAAATCCAGTTAATATAGGGCTATATTTTTTGAGTTTAGCTATAATTTGGACTATTAATAAAATCCAACCAAGAAATATAGGTTATTGCTTGCCTTAAAGTATGCTCTAAGGTTTAATGTTTAAGGCGTTAAAAGATATAAGTAGATTATTGGAAAATAATAAGTCAATAATGCAGATGTTTAATAATTCATGTTGTAAAATATAGATATGATGCTTTCAAAGGAGTTTAAAATGGTTAAAGAGAAATCAGCAAATTTTATTATTTTTGGGGGTTCCGGTGACTTGGCTCATCGTAAGCTTTATCCTTCATTATTCCGTTTGTATAAAGCTGGATATTTAAAGGATCATTTTGCCGTCATTGGTACAGCACGCCGTCCTTGGAGTGATGATTATTTCCGTGAAACAATTGTTGCGTCATTGAAGGAATACTTTACTGATGATGAAAAAATTATGTCAGAATTTGCTAAACATTTCTTCTATCAATCACATGATGTTAATGATTCTGCGCATTATATTGCTTTGAAGAATTTGGCTGCCAAATTGAATGATCAATTTGAAGCTGAAAATAACCGTGTTTATTACATGGCCATTGCACCAAAATTCTTTGGTGTCGTAGCTGAACACATTAATTCCGAAGGCTTGAAGACTAAAGATGGCTATAACCGTCTAGTAATTGAGAAACCATTTGGTCGTGATCTTGATTCAGCTTGTGAGTTAAATGGGAACATTGCCAAGGCCTTCCCAGAGGATGATATTTATCGGATCGATCATTATCTTGGCAAAGAAATGATTCAAGATATTCCTAATATTCGTGCTAATAATCCGAAGTTTGAGGAAGCTTTGAATAACAAGTACGTTTCTAATATTCAAGTAACATTAGCTGAGTCTCTTGGAGTTGAAGATCGTGGTGGCTACTATGAAACTTCTGGTGTTTTACGTGATATGATTCAAAATCATATTATGCAAATTGTTGGAGCAATAGCCAGTGATGACCCAGCAGCTAAACGTGCTAAAGATATTCATAAGAATAAAACTGATTTATTTGCTAGTTTAAAGAATTTAACTCCAGAACAAGTAGATACTAATTTTGTTCGTGGTCAATATGATATCGATGAATCAGGAACTGAAAAGGCTTATCGTCAAGAAGACAATGTTGCTGAAGATTCCGAAATTGAAACTTATACAGCTGGCAAAATCGAATTTGATACTGAACGTTGGGATGGAGTACCATTCTATGTTCGTTCAGGTAAAAGAATGCCTAATAAAGCTTCACGAATTGATATCGTGTTTAATGATAAGGTTGCAGAACTCGGAATCAACGCTAATACGGTCGTTACTTTGTTGATTGAAAGAACTAATAATCAAAGTATTCTGATCAATGGAGTTAATTATGCTGAGTCTGCGCAAGACTTTATTAAGTTTCCTGAAGAGGCTGAATTTACTACAGGACGTGAGGCTTATGCTAGTTTGATTATTGATATCCTTTCTGGTAATCGAGTTCACTTCACTCTTTGGGATGAACTAAGAAGCACTTGGAAGTATATTGATTCAATTAGAGAACGTTGGGATAGTCAAAAAGCTGACTTTCCAAATTATATGAGTGGAACAATGGGTCCTGATGCATCCGAAATGTTACTAGAACGTGATGGTAATTCTTGGATCTGGGATTAAAGGTGGTGTTATTTCATCTTTTTAAAAATACCAATTAGAATTGAAGAAAATAGAAAAATCATCCATGTTGACATGGATGCTTTTTTCGCTTCTGTGGAAGAACGAGAACATCCCGAGTATAAGAAAAAATGTTTGATCGTCGCTCAAGACCCTCGCAAGCACAATCATCATGGAGTGGTTACGACAGCTAATTATAATGCTCGAAAATACGGAGCACATTCGGCAATGCCGGCTCAACAAGCTGTTGATTTGATTCCTAGAAGTAAGTTAGTGATCTCACCACCCAACTTTGAACTTTATCGTAAAGTTTCCAATCAGATTCATGATATTTTTGAAGATGTGACCGATAATTATCAGCCAGTAGCCTTGGATGAAGCCTATTTGGATGTGACAACTAATAAACTAAATGAAAGCAATACAATTAAGATTGCTAACTATCTTCAACAGCGAATCGTTAAAGAAACTAGTTTGACCTGTTCTGTAGGAATTTCATATAATAAATTTTTAGCTAAAATGGCATCGGATTATCGGAAACCATTTGGGCGAACAATTATTCTAGGTAAATATGCTAAAGAATTTCTCAAACCAATTCCAATCGAAAAATTTAATGGTATTGGGAAAGCTATGCAGCAAAAATTACATGATATGGATATTTATACTGGTCAGGATCTACAAGAATTGGATCAAGATACTTTTTTGAAAAATTTTGGCAAGATGGGTTACGTAATTTATAAACGTGTTCATGGTATTGATGATGCACCAGTAGAGGGACATCGGGTGCGTAAGTCAATTGGTCGAGAAAGTACCTATAATAGGAACCTAGTAACCGACGAACAAATTACTACCGAACTAGAACATTTAGCGGAGAAAGTTAGTCAAGATCTTAAAAAACAGCGCCAACATGGAAAAACGGTTGTCCTCAAATTGAGGAATTCTGACTTTGAAACAATTACCAAACGGATGAGTTTTCAAGATTATGTCCAAACAAAAACCGAAATATATCGTGTTGCGAAGGATATTTATGATAAATTAAAGGTGACTGATCAAAAGATTCGCCTTTTGGGAATCACTATTACAAATCTGGATCCATTATCCTATGAAGAAGTTTCTTTGAATTTGTCTTATAAGGGGGACAATTATGAATAGCTTTGCCGAAATAATTACAACAATCAAAAAATATGATAAAATTATCATCTTACGTCATCAAAACCCAGATCCTGATGCTTTAGGATCACAAGCTGGTTTAGCAACAACAATTCGCCAGGCCTTTCCCAACAAGAAAGTGTTGATCGGTGGTAATAATACTGAAGGTCTCAAATGGCTTTCAACAGTTCAAGAAGTAACTGATGCAGACTATAAGGATGCTTTGGTTATCGTGACTGATACCGCTAATCAACCTAGAATTGACGATCAACGTTTTGGTGATGGAGCATTCTTAATCAAGATTGATCATCATCCAAATGATGATGCGTACGGTGATCAGTTGTTTGTTAATACCAACGCTAGTTCAAGTTCTGAAATAATTGCTGATTTGATTGATAGTAGTGATGAACTACAGTTGACCAAAGATGTAGCTTATTATCTTTATGCTGGTATTGTTGGTGATACAGGAAGATTTCTGTATCCTGCCACAACTCAACATACGATGGAAGTTGGTGGTAAATTCATTGCTTTAGGTGTTGATACAGCTGCTATCAATAACAAGATGAATGAGATCACTTTACAACAAGCTAAGCTTCAAGGTAACTTGTTCGATATTCTACAGATTGACGAATCTGGTGCTGCATACGCTGTGATTGATTTGCCATTGATGAAAAAGTTAGGTATCAACCAAGAACAAGCTAATTCAGTTGTTTCAACTCCTGGCCGTTTGAAGGAAGTCCGTTCATGGATGGAAGCAGTTCAAAAGGATGATGGAACCTTCAGAATGCACTTGCGTTCTCAAGGACCAATTATTAATGAGCTTGCCAAAAAGCATGATGGTGGTGGACATCCACTAGCTAGTGGTGCCACAGCTAAAAGTCTTGATGAAGTTAAACAAATGTTTGAAGAACTTAAAAAAATAGTTACTGATTATACAAAGAGTGAAAAATAACAGTTTTTTGGGGGGATTTTATGGTTCCGCCTTCCACAAAAATTAAAATTTGGCTGGAACGATGTGGGCACGATTTTGAACCAGTTGAAGTTCAAACTGTTTCAAAACTCGGCCTTCTACTAAGCCAGCAGAGTTCGCTGACCAAGTAGAATTTCACATCTGAGCCAATTTTAATTTTTGCTCCAGGCTAGTGTATTTGTGTTTATAATGGTTTATTAATAAACCTTGACTAAATAATGAATTAATTAACACTAGCTCGGAGTAAGGAAGAAAAAATGGCTAAATAGCGAGATTTTACTTATTCGGCGTATTTTGCCGGATTAGTAAAAGGCCAAGCTTGAAGACTCTTGGAACAAGAGGCTCCAAGTTGTGCCCGTTATGTTCCAGCCAATTTTTTCTTCCTTGCGGAGAGCGGCATCCTTAATGTCATTCAAATAAATGATTAGTATAATAAAACACAGATAACTGTTATGATGAACTTATTTAAACCAGAAGGGTGAATAGATGACTAAATTTTCACAATACAACTTTAATGATGCAATCAACAAATCATTAAAAGAGATTCATTTCGATGAACCGACACAAGTGCAGGAGGCAGTAATTTCTTTAGTTAACAAGAAAAAAGATATTATTGTTCAATCTGAAACTGGTTCCGGTAAAACACATGCGTTCTTGCTACCTGCAATGAATGCTTTGACAGATAAGCAAGAGGTTCAACTCTTGATTGCAACCCCAAGTAGAGAATTGGCTTATCAAATTTACGAAGATACTCAAGCAATTTTGAAGAATTATCCTGAAGAGTATAATGCCTTCATTTTTGTTGGTGGTTCTGATCGTGAAAGACAAAAGAGAAAGCTTGATGCTCACCAACCACAAATTGCTATCGGAACTCCGGGTAGACTTTGGGATTTGATCCGTGAAAATGATCTTCACGTTGAAAATGTTCAAAGATATGTTGTTGATGAAGCTGATATGACTTTGGACATGGGATTCTTAAATGATGTTGATAGCATCACTAACAAGTTGCCAGAAAACCGTGAGATGATGGTCTTCTCAGCTACGATTCCTCAAAAGCTAGAACCATTCTTGAAGAAATATATGCATGGACCACAACGTGTAGAAATTAAAAATGGAACAGTTATTCCTAAGAACGTTGATAACTGGTTGATGTTTACTCATGGACGTGATAAAAAAGAAATTATTTATCAGTTAATGACTATCGGTGAGCCATACTTAGTCTTGGTTTTCGCTAATACGAAGAAAACTGTTGATGAGATTTACAATTATTTACGTGGTAAAGGGATGAAAGTTGCCAGAATCCATGGTGGTTTGTCACCTCGTGAACGTAAACGTACTATGAAACAAGTTGAAAATATGGAATATCAATTCGTTGTAGCTACTGATTTGGCTGCTCGTGGAATTGATATCAGCGGTGTTTCACACGTTATCAATGCTGAAATTCCAGTTGATTTAGACTTCTTAATTCACCGTATTGGTAGAACTGGTCGTAACAAGATGTCCGGAACTGCTATCACTTTCTATGAACCTGGTGAAGAACACAAGGTTGATGAAATTGAACATATGGGTATCAAGTTTGTGCCTAAGGATATTAAGAATGATGAGATTGTTGATGCAGTTGAACGTGACCGTCGTGTTCACCGTAAAGCTGATCAAGAAAAACTTGATACTAAGTTAGTTGGGTTTGTTAAGAAACAGAAGAACAAGCGCAAACCTGGTTACAAGAAAAAGATCAAGCAAGCTATCGATGCCGAACATCGTCAACAGCGAAAAGTTAGAATTAGACAAGATAGAAGACAAGAACGAGACGAGAGACGTAAAAAAAATAATAGTTAAGTTTTTTAAATATTGACAATTTTTAAGTTGATGGTTAATATTTTCCTTGGATATATCTTATCGTGAATATTTAAAGAGAAGGCTAGTTGCTGAGAACGCCGAAATATTTATGATAAAGATGCTGCCAATTTAAATTGTATATAATATATTTGAGAGGCTAACGAGAATCGTTGCAAACAAGGTGGTACCGCGCATGGGCGTCCTTGGAGTTGCAGCGATTTTTCGTTTTTTATGGGGAGATAGAATGAAAAATTTATCAAGTGCTGAAATAAGAAAGATGTTTTTAGACTTTTTCCAATCTAAAGGTCACATGATTGAACCTAGTGCACCATTGGTTCCACATGATGATCCAACTTTGTTGTGGATCAACTCTGGTGTTGCTACAATGAAAAAATATTTTGATGGTACAGTTGTACCTAATAATCCACGTATTACCAGTGCTCAAAAATGTATCAGAACTAATGATATCGAAAATGTTGGTAAAACCGCTCGTCACCAAACGTTCTTTGAAATGATGGGTAATTTCTCAGTTGGTGATTATTTCAAGAAAGATGCTATTCCTTGGGCCTTTGAATTTTTAACAAGTCCAGAATGGATCGGCTTAGATAAGGATAATTTGTATATCACTACTTATCCTAAGGATACCGATACACAAAAGATGTGGGCTGAAGCAGGTGTTGCTGCCGACCATATTTTGAAGAATGAAGATAACTTCTGGGATATTGGTGAAGGTCCTTGTGGTCCTGATTCTGAAATATTCTATGATCGTGGTCAATCATTCAATAACTTGTCTGAAGATGATCCTGAAAACTATCCTGGTGGCGAAAATGAACGTTATCTTGAAGTTTGGAACATTGTCTTTTCTGAATTAAATCATTTACCAAATGGTCAATACGTTGAACAACCACATAAGAACATTGATACTGGTTTAGGACTAGAACGTTTAGTTTCTATTATTCAAGGTACTAAGACTAATTTTGAAACTGATTTATTCATGCCTTTGATCGAAGATGTTGGTTCACTCTGTGGCAAGAAGTATGACGAAAATGCTGAGGATGATATTTCATTCAAGATTATTGCTGATCATGCTCGTTCAGTTTCCTTTGCAATTGGTGATGGCGCTCTTCCTTCAAACGAAGGTCGTGGTTATGTTATCAGACGTTTGATCAGACGTGCTGTTCTAAATGGTAAAAAACTTGGTGTTAACGGACCATTCCTTTACAGATTGGTACCAATTGTTGGTTCAATCATGGAAAGCTATTATCCAGAAGTTAGCCAACAACAAGACTTTATTGCTAAGACAATCCAACAAGAGGAAAAACGTTTTTCAGAAACACTTGATGCTGGATTGGCTTTACTTAACGGTGTTATTGCTGATCTTCGTAAGAAGAACGAAACTGTTATTGACGGTGCTAATGCCTTTAAGCTTTACGATACTTATGGTTTCCCAATGGAACTTACTCGTGAATATGCTGAAGATGTTGGTCTCTCAGTTGATGAAGCCGGCTTTAAGCAAAACATGGAAGAACAAAAACAACGTGCTCGTGATGCCCGTGGTAATCTTCAATCAATGGGTATGCAAGATGAAACATTGATGGAAATCAAAACACCTAGTGAATTCGTTGGTTATGATCACAATGAAACTCAAAGTACTTTGAAGAATATTATTGTTAATGATAAAGAAGCTAAGACCGTTGCTGAAGGTCAAGCCCAACTTATCTTTGATACAACTCCTTTCTATGCTGAAATGGGTGGTCAAGTGGCTGATGCTGGTAATATCTACGATCTTAACGGTAATCAAGTTGCAGAAGTTGTTGATGTTCAACACGCTCCTAATGGACAAAATATTCATGTCGTAAACGTTATGTCTGAAATTTCAGCTGATGCAGAATACAAGCTAGAAATTGATGCTGATTTCCGTGAAAAAGTTCGTCATAATCACACAGCAACTCACTTGTTAGATCAAGCTTTGCGTGATGTTGTTAGTGCTAGAACTCATCAAGCGGGATCATTAGTGGAACCAGATTATCTTCGTTTTGATTTTAATAGCAATGCGGCTTTGACAGAAGACCAAATCAGTCAACTTGAGAAGATCGTTAACGAAAAAATTTGGGATGCTATTCCTGTTCAGACTGAAGTTTTACCTATCGAAGAAGCTAAAAAGAAGAAGGGTGCCATTGCTTTATTCAGTGAAAAATACGGAGATAAAGTCCGTGTGGTTGAAATTGATGATTTCTCAACTGAATTCTGTGGTGGAACACATGCCCGTAATACTTCTGAATTAGGACTCTTTAAGATCACTTCAGAATCAGCTATTGGTTCAGGTACAAGAAGAATTGAAGCCGTTACAGGTGAAGAGGCTTTTGAATATCTGAATGAACAATTACAAGCATTACAAGCAACTGCTACAAATATGAAAGTTAACCAATTAAAGGATGTTCCTGCTAGAGCAACTCAAATGGTTGATGAGATCAAAGCTTTAAAACGTGATAACCAAAACTTGAAGACACAACTTACAAGTCAAAAGTCAGCTGAAGTCTTTGATAACATTGAAGACATCAACGGATTTAAGGTTATTTCAAATATTATTCCTGCTGATATGGCTACTCTTAGACAATTAGCTGATAATTGGAAAAATGACAGTAAGTCAGATATCCTAGTTCTTGGTGCTAGTGGCGACGATAAAGCTAGTTTAGTTGTTGCAGTTACTAAGGATGCTCAAGCTAAGGGAGTTAAGGCTGGAGATTTAATTAAGAAAATATCTAAGGAAATTCAAGGTGGCGGCGGTGGTCGTCCAGATATGGCGCAAGCTGGTGGTAAAAATCCTGCTGGTTTAACAAATGCGTTACAATTAGCCAAAGATATTATTAAATCTTATTAAAGTGGGCTATAATTGAAATGAAGCTTTTCGGTCACTTAAATTTTAGTTATACGGAGGTTTGCCATGAGTTCACTTGATAAAACTATGAGTTTTGACTTTAATGAAAACAAAGGCAAAGATGTCAAAGAAACACTGCAAAGTGTTTACCAGTCACTAGAAGAAAAAGGATATAATCCAATTAACCAAATTGTTGGATACCTACTTTCTGGTGATCCGGCTTATATTCCACGACACAATGATGCCCGTAATTTGATTTTGAAACATGAAAGAGACGAGATAATTGAAGAATTAGTAAAGAGTTATCTCAATCAAGGTAAATAAATGAGATTATTAGGTTTAGACGTTGGTTCACGAACTGTCGGAGTTGCCTGTAGTGACCTTTTAGGTTGGACAGCTCAGGGAGTAGAGATTATTCGTATCAATGAGGATAAAGAAGAATTTGGCCTTGATCGATTAGGCGAAATTATCAAAGAAAGACAACCAACAGGTATAGTACTTGGTCTGCCCAAAAATATGAACAATACTGAGGGTCCTAGAGTAGTTAAATCTCGTGAGTATGGTCAGATGGTTGAAGATAGATTTCATTTGCCAACTGATTTCATTGATGAACGTTTAACGACCGTTCAAGCTGAAAGAATGCTGATTGATGAAGCTGATGTATCTCGCAAAAAACGTAAGAAAGTTATCGATAAGATTGCCGCTGAGATGATTTTACAAAATTATCTTGATGCAAAGGGCAAACTAACACGAAATTAAGGTGATATTTATGAGTGAAGAACAACCACCAAAAGATTTAGATGAAGTTATTTTAAGTGATGACCAAGGTAACAAAGAAGTTTATAAGATTCTTTTTACTTTTGATTCAGATGATTATGGTAAATCATATGTATTCTTATATCCAAAGGATTCTGAAGATTCAGATGAAATCGAAATTCAAGCCTTCTCATTCTCACCAGACGAAAATGGTGACGTTGATGCTGGAGAATTAGATCCAATTGATGATCCTGAAGAATGGGATATGGTTCAAGAAGTTTTGAACACCTTCACAAGTGACGAGGACGATGAATAGGGTATAAAATTAACGATTGGCGCAAGCCAATCGTTTGATTGTTTATAGTCTCATCGTAAATATGATTTATAAATTCGCTTTTTTAGCATGATTGAAGTAAGGGGAAATAATGCTTAGTCTGTTACTTATTTTACTTTTGATTTATGGTTTTTATATTGGTGCGCGCCGTGGTTTAGCCATGGAGGCATTTTATGCAGTTGGATATGCACTATTCTTTTGTTTGGCTTTAGTATCTTTTCGAGGACTCGGACCAAAGTTTGAAATGATCGTGCCTTATCCTTCTGCAAATTTGGGCAGTGAGTTTGCCTTTTTCTCAACAAAAGTTGGTATGGAACTAGATAATGCATTTTACCGTGCCTTTGCTTTTATCTTTATTTGCTTCATTGGTTGGATTATTGTGAGATTCGTAGGTCTTTATTTTAAGAGATTGACTTATTTCCCAATGTACAATGATGTAAATCTTTTGAGTGGAGGAATTATTGGATTGGTTGTCACATATGTCACTATTTTTATGGTGATGTTGATATTGGCAATGATTCCAGTACCAGGTATTCAACATGCTTTGCAACATTCATTTGTAGCTTCAGCGATGATTAAGAATACGCCGATTTTAACGGCCGAAATTAGTCGTTTGTGGATCGGAGCTATATAAACTTTTAGGCTGAGACAATTTTGTTTCGGTCTAATTTTGTAATAGGAGAGACTTATGAATAATAAAGCTTTGAAAGTATTAGAATTTGACAAGATCAAAGCTGAAATTGCCAAATATCTGATAACAACACGCGGGAAAACTCTCTTACACAAATTAATGCCTATGTCGGTCGAATCAATTGTTCAACGATTGATTGATCAAACTAAAGATGGGGCCGATATTATTCGTATTAAGGGTGAAATCCCGGTTAGAAAATTAGCTGATCTCCATGATCAAGCTAACCGTTTGAAAAAAGACGGAAACTTAAATGGAACAGAATTGGCTGCAATTGGCCAAGTTCTTCAAAATACTAGTGAATTAAAGGAATTCTTTGAGGCTTTAAAGGATGATCAAGTAGACCTACGTCAGTTGTATGCTTTAAATGATAATTTGATCGATAATCCAGCTTTAACAAAAAGAATTGCTCGTTCACTTGATGATACTGGTCGAGTTCTTGATACTGCTTCAGATGATCTGAAGTATATCCGTGGTCGAATCAGTAAATTAAATGATCAAATTAGAGAGTCGATGGGTCAATTTACTCGTGGTAAAAATACGAAGTATTTAACTGAGGCTATCGTTACTCTGCGTGATGATCGATTTGTAGTACCTGTTAAGACAGAATATAAGGCCAAATTTGGTGGAGTTGTTCATGACCAAAGTGCCAGTGGACAAACGCTCTATATTGAACCCCAAGCTGTTGTGGGAATGAATAATCAATTGCATGAAGCTCAAGTAACGGAAAAGTCCGAAGAAATTCGAATTTTGAATAATTTATCTAATTTGGTTCGTCCAGAGATTGATGAAATTGTGAAGAACAATGAAGTTTTGGCACAATTTGATGTGATCAATGCTAAGGCTAAGTATGCTAAAGAAATAAAGGCGACTGAGCCAATTATTTCCAAAGAGCATATAGTTGATCTTCATAATGCAAAACACCCGCTAATCGACCCTGATAAGGTTATAGCGAATGATATTCGTTTAGGTGACGGCTATAGATCAATGTTGATTACCGGTCCTAATACTGGTGGTAAAACTATTACTATGAAAACTTTAGGTTTGATTCAGTTGATGGCTCAAGCCGGACTATTTATTCCAGCTCGTGAAGAGAGTGAAATTGCCGTTTTTGATGAAGTTTTTGTGGATATCGGTGACGAACAATCAATTGAACAAAACTTGAGTACTTTCTCATCACATATGGATAATATTATTAATATCATTCATAAGGTTTCAGAACACAGTTTGGTTCTGATCGATGAATTAGGTGCCGGAACTGATCCTCAAGAGGGAGCTGCAATTGCGATTGCTATCCTTGAGAAATTAGCTCAATCAAGTTGTTATATTATGGCAACAACTCACTATCCTGAATTAAAAATCTTCGCATATAACACACCAGAAACTATCAATGCCAGTATGGAATTTGATGAGAAATCATTAAAGCCAACTTATCGTTTGCTGATAGGTATTCCCGGTGCAAGTAATGCTTTTAACATTGCAGCACGTTTGGGAATGGATCGAAGTGTGGTTGACCGTGGACAATCGTTAATGGATGGTGAAAGCCAAGATCTTAATAATATGATTGCTGATTTGGAAAACAGTCGAAAAGAATTTGAACAGAAGAATGCACAGTTAAAAATTCAATTGGATAAGAATAAAGATGTTCAAAAGGATTTTGAAACTAAGGCTGATCAACTTGATAAGTCTAAGAATTCGGAAATTCAGGCAGCTAAAGTTCGTGCTAATCAGATTGTTTCGAAAGCCAAAAAAGAATCTGACAAGATTATTGACAAGCTACATAAATTAGAACAAGATGGCGTAGCTGTCAAAGAAGATCAGATTATTTCAGCCAAAACTGGTTTGAAGAACTTGCACCAAGATGATGCTGTAAAGAAGAATAAAGTGCTACGTCGTAACAAACGCCGTCAAGAATTGAAGGTGGGTGACAATGTTAAAACTTTGTCATATGATCAGATCGGAACAATCGTCCGTAAGGATAAGAATGGTCAGTTTGATGTTCAATTAGGTATTTTGAAGATGAAATTTGGTGCGGATGATTTGGAGAAAGTTCAAAGTGTTGAGCCGGAGCCAGAAAAGAAACCAACCATGATTCGTCGGACTAAGAGTACTGGTCTATCTAGTAAACTTGATCTTCGTGGCAAACGTTATGAAGAGGCCATGACTGAGTTAGACCAATATATCGACTCAGCGCTCTTGGCTGGTTATAATCAAGTTACGATTGTGCATGGCTTTGGAACAGGTGTTATCAGAAAAGGTGTTACCAACTACTTGCAAAGAAATCCACGTGTAAAATCATTTGGATATGCGCCTGCAAGTTCTGGTGGTTCTGGAGCAACAATTGTTGATCTCTAGAGAGCAAATATTTTCTAATGGCTAATTATTAATGATAATATTTAGTTTGTTAAAGGAGTGAGTAAAATGGTTGATGAAGTAACAGATACAGATTTTGCTGAAGAAACTAAAGATGGTGTTGTCTTAGTCGATTTTTGGGCAACTTGGTGTGGTCCATGTCGGATGCAATCACCTGTCATTGAAGAATTGTCTGAAAATGATGATTCTGTTAAGTTCTTAAAGATGGATGTAGATGCAAATCCTAATACACCTAAGGATTTTGGAATCATGGCTATTCCTACTTTGATCATCAAAAAAGATGACAAGGTAGTTGAAACCTTAACTGGTTTTCACAACAAGGCTCAACTAACAAAGATTCTTGATGGCTATTCAGACTAAAAATTAGCTCATGTTGAAAAACATGAGCTTTTTTTGTATATGAAATTTGTCGCTCTCCGCAAGGAAGAAAGAATAGTCTTCAAGCTTGGCCTTTTACTAATCCGGCAAAAATCGGCCGAATAAGTAAAACTTCGCTATTGCGCCATTTTTTATTCCTTGTTCCGAGCTAGTTGGTTAGTTTCTATAATTATGTAATCGAAAAACATTCTTTATATTACTGACCTTATATATTTAGTGTTAAGATTTATCTTTCTATGAATCAGCAAAAGCCAGTATTGACTGAATATATCAGTTAATACTGGCTTTTTTAGTTAAGAATATGTTTTTCATTAATAGAAACAAACAATCAAAGAATTGATCCATGGATAGGTTCAAATTCTAACTTGAGAGCGCCCACATTGATCGTTTTTTGGTGTATACTTTAGTTTCGATCAATTTGTATTTTAATTGAAACGCTTTTGGCTTTACTGTTGACAGTGTACGTTCCTAAACAATATGCAGCAATTGTTTTTTCAACAGTTTCAGCAATTATTCCAGTCTCTAATGAAAATTCAGGATCATCATTATTAGTATCGAAACGCTGTTTCACTTCGGGACCAGTTAGTTTATAAGTATAACTGCTGGGTGTTTGCTTAGTAATTTCCAATTGTCCAAAGCCAGCCTTAGAGAATAATTCTGGTAAACTTTCCATATCCAGAATTAATTGGCGGCTTAGATTTTTACCAGCCCAATAAAGTAGTTCAACTGTATCTTTATCAAGTAGGTCAGGTAGGATGAAATCACGGAGTACCGAAACTGCAAAGTAGTTTTCAGTTAACGTATCTACATTTTCACCATCTTTATTTTTTTGTAGAGCATCAGTTAACGTTGGTTTGTCGAGATCTTTAGATTTTGCGGCCATTGCTATAACTCCTTTTTTCAGACAATTCATTATATCATTAGAATAATTGCTTTTTAAGTCATTGTAAAAGATAGAACATAATTATTTTCATAGAATACAAATAATTCGCTTAAATGAAGGTAGGGGTAACATTATGAGTGATCAAAGACCAATTGGAGTACTAGATTCTGGACTAGGTGGGTTGACTGTCGTTAAAGAAGTGATTCGTCAACTGCCTAATGAAAATGTTATTTTCATTGGGGATGAAGCACGTATGCCTTATGGAGTAAAAACTCATGAACAAATCATAGCTTATACGCGTGAAATGGTACAGTATTTAATTGACCAAAATGTTAAATTGATTATTTATGGCTGCAACACAGCAACAGCCAATGCTTTAATGGAATTGCGTCAAGAGTTTACGATTCCTATGTTAGGAGTTATTAAACCAGGAGCCAGAGAGGCTACGAAGATTACCAAGACTAAACATGTGGGAATTATTGGGACAGAAGCTACAATCAACTCAAAGAGTTATAGTAAAACTATTTCAGAAATGAATCCTGAAATTGATGTGCTGGGTGTTCCGGCTCAAAAATTTGTTGCTTTGGTTGAAGCTGATAAAGCCGATAGTCAGGAAGCAAAGGATAATATTCAGGAAACATTGCGTCCTTTTAAAGATAGTAATTATGATACTTTAATTTTGGGATGTACTCATTTTCCAATGTTAAAAAAACAAATTAATGAATTTTTACCAAAGATGAAATTAATTGATCCGGCTGTAAGTACCGTTGAAACAACTAAAGAGTATTTAATTAAAAATGATTTATTAACCGATCAGAAACACCATGTATTGAGATTACACGCGACAGCTGATATTGAGGATTTTTCAAAATTGGCTAAACAATGGTTAAAAACTGATATTGATGAGATCAGTTTAGTAAATATCGGAGGAAAAGATGAAAGAAATAATAATCGCAACTAAGAATGCCGGTAAGGCTCGAGAATTTAAACGAGTTTTTAATGACCAGGAATTTGTTATCAAAACATTATTAGATTTTCCAGACTTTCCAGAGATCAGAGAAACCGGTAAAACTTTTGCTGAGAATGCTACCTTAAAAGCTCATGCTGTTATGGAACAGTTTGGTTTGCCAACGATTGCTGATGATTCAGGATTACAGGTAGATGCTTTATACGGTCAACCAGGAATTTATTCAGCCCGTTATGCAGGAGATCACAATGATGCAGCCAATAATGCAAAACTATTGAGTGAACTGGGTGGTGTTCCTAAGGAAAAGAGAACGGCTCGCTTTGTATCAACTTTGGTTTTTGCTAATCCTAAAAATGATGATGATTTAATCGTTGAAGGTGAAGTTAAGGGATTGATCGGTAGTTTTCCTGAAGGTGATGATGGGTTTGGTTATGATCCATTGTTTTATGTCCCTGAGTTAGGTAAAACTATGGCGCAGTTATCGATTGATGAAAAGAATGCTATCAGTCATCGTGGGAATGCCATTAAGAAGTTAGAACAACAGTGGCAAGATTGGATTAATTGGTAATTAATTGCCGATAAATTGATATAATGCTAGTATGAAAGTGCTATTAAAATACAGGAGGGTAATGTTATGACTGGTGGACAAATTGCAGGATTAATCGCAGCAGTTGCTTTTGTAGTATTGGTTGTATTCTTAGCCAGAACTTTAATTCAAACCGCTAAATTACTTCAAGAATTACAGGAAACGATGAAGGAAACAACTAAGATGGTTGAAGTTCTTTCAAAGAATACTGAACAGATTATGGATCAAAGTACTAAATTGGTTGATAAGACTAATACCTTGATGGATGACGTTAACAGTAAGTCAAGTAAATTAAACCCATTGTTTGATACAGTAGAAAATCTTGGTAAGAAGTCAGCTAAGGCCACGGAAGAAAAGCCAGAGAGTGGTTTTAGTTTCCAGAGCTTGTTGACATTAGGTAATTTAGCAACAGTTGCTAAAACAGCGGCTAAGATTTGGCCAAGAAAGAAGAATAAATAATTATGAAAAATAATCATTTTGTACTAGGTTTAGTCTTAGGTTGTGTTTCAGGATATGTGGCTTCTAAGTATTTAACTAGTGAATCAGGTCAAAAGGTATTGGAAAATATCAAAACTATCCGTAGTGATTTTAATAATGGTGGCGTTGGTTTAAACACTAACAGTGATTTAGTCGATTCATTTAATGAAAAAACTGATGCCTTAAAGGACCATATGGCATCAACAGTTGATAAAATCAAAGACGATGAGAGTTCTTCTGATATTGTTTTCGACGAAGATGATATCAAATAAAGACATCAGTGTCTGAGTAATTTATTTAAAAAAGTAAACCATATAAAAAATTCCTAACTGAATTTTACTTCAGTTAGGAATTTTTATTTTGCTTGTATTTTTGTGAATGATTGTATCTGGAACATGCCATATCGAAAGGATTCCTTAAGAATAACCAGTGTTCTGATATGGCATGGGTAAATCGATAGTTACTATTCTACCACAATATCATGGCAGATAAAACATGTGTTTGCTAATCGATGAATTTCAATTCTTTAGAAGTATGTGTAAATGGTTCGCAGCCGTCTTCAGTAATGTAAACACAATCTTCAATTCTAACTCCAGCAACATTAGGAATATAAATACCTGGTTCAATTGAGAAACACATGCCAGGTTTGAGTTCCATGTCGTTACCTTCCATGATTGATGGAAATTCATGTTCAGATGTTCCCATACCATGTCCTAGACGATGAATGAAGTATTCACCATAACCAGCTTTAGTAATAATATCACGAGCCACTTTGTCTAGTTCGGCGGCAGTGATACCAGGTTTGGCAGCATCCATAGCAGCATATTGAGCTTCAAGATCGACTTTGTAAATATCTAATGATTTGTCATCAGGTTTACCAAAGGCAACAGTTCTGGAAGCATCACTGATATAACCATTGTGAATTGTACCTAGATCGAAAAGAACCAATTCATTTTTTTCAAGTGGTGTTTTTTCAGGACCACCATGTGGATTAGCAGCATTAGCACCGGCTTGAACGATTGTGTCAAAACTCATATGCATGACACCTTTTCGCATCATAGCATATTCAATTTCAGCAACGACTTCTTGTTCAGTCCGACCCTCTTTAATAGCGTTAAAGGCAACTGAGAAAGCATAGTCAGCTTCGTCACCGGCAGCTTTTAGTTCATTGATCTCAGCGGCCGTTTTAATTAATTTGACATTTTCCATATAACGAGAAAGGTTATTAGGGAACTCTGCATTAGGAAATTGTTGTTTGAGGGCTTCTAATTTTTGAACAGACATATCATCTTTTTCGATAGCCCATTTGTTAGGAACCCCAGCAGCATCTTTAATATGTCCTGCCATTAAAGCAAATGGATTCTCATGATCAAGATAACCAAAGACATCTTTATCCCAACCGGCTTCTTTGGCAGCTTCAACTTCAAGTTGAGGAGCAAAGATAAAAGGATCTTTATTTGGGAAAACGAGGAGTGCAAGAATACGTTCTACGGGTTCACTGTAAAAACCAGTAAAATAGTTAATATCAGTTGGGCTTGAAATATAAGCTGCATCAAGTCCGTTTTGAGCTAAATACTCTTGTAATGCGATTAATTGTTTCTTCATGAAAATACTCCTTTACGACAATATTTATTAGTAGTATATCACTGAAAATGATTTTCTTTTTGAAAAAATATGAAAACATACGCCAATAATGTAGAAACCGCTTGCAAAATGTAAAAATCTTTGATAAATTAGAGATAATTAATGAAAATATTGTTTGAGAGAGTGAATACTGATGGATAAAAAAGTAGTAACAATTTATGACGTAGCCGAAGCAGCCAATGTTTCAATGGCAACTATTTCTCGTGTAGTTAACGGCAACGCCAATGTAAAGGAAGAAACTAGAAAGCGTGTTTTGGAAGTAATTGATCGTCTGAATTACCGTCCAAACGCTGTTGCTCGTGGTCTAGCAAGTAAGAAGAGTACAACTATTGGAGTTATTCTACCTGATATTACCAATCTATACTATGCCTCATTGGCTAAGGGAATTGATGATGTCGCTTCAATGTATAAGTACAATATTATCCTAACTAGTTTACAGGAATCAGTTGGTGATGAGGAGCAAATCTTGAATAATTTGCTATCAAAGCAAGTTGATGGAATTATTTACATGGGTAAGCAAATGTCTAAGAAACTTAAGCGTATCCTAGCAAACTCAAAGACACCAATCGTTTTGGCTGGTTCTGTTGATAAGAATAATGAAAGTGCTAGTGTAAATATTGATTTTACAGATGCTGTTGCCAGCGTTGTTAGCCAATTAACACAAAATGGTCACAAGAAAATCGCCTTTGTTGGTGGTAGCCTTGAAAATCCAATTGATGGTAAATATAGATTAGATGGTTACAAGAAAGCTTTGAAGAAAGCACATCTTAACTTCTCATCTAATTTGGTTTTTGAAGCTGAATATTCAGTTAGAGCCGGAGAAGCAATTTGGGATGCTGTTCACAGTAGTGGTGCCACAGCTGCTTATGTTACAGAAGATCTTTTAGCTTCAGGTATTTTGAACTCAGCTGTTAAATC
Organism: Companilactobacillus kimchiensis; assembly: GCF_001438805.1. Lineage (GTDB taxonomy): Bacteria > Bacillota > Bacilli > Lactobacillales > Lactobacillaceae > Companilactobacillus > Companilactobacillus kimchiensis. Next base: position 431 of record NZ_JQCF01000028.1, on the reverse strand, counting down.
CGGAGTTAATATCCCTGATGACTTCGAATTAGTGACAAGTAATGATACTGTTCTTTGTGAAGTTACTCGTCCAAAGATGAGTTCAATTGAAGAGCCATTGTATGATATTGGTGCTGTTTCAATGCGTCTTTTGACTAAGATGATGAACCAAGAACAAATTGAAGAAAACACTATCAAGTTGCCATATAGCATCGTTAAACGTGGTTCAACTAAATAAGTTGAATTATGGTTTAAGTATGATGTAGTTTTCTTGCTTAAGTTCGGTTAGAGCGTAAGTTAACAGAGTTATTATTATGATGCCGCTCTCCGCAAGGAAGAAAAAATTGGCTGGAACATAGCGGGCACAACTTGAAGCCTCTTGTACCAAGAGGCTTCAAGCTTGGCCTTTTACTAATCCGGTAAAGACCGCCGAATAAGTAAAACTTCGCTAT
>NZ_JQCF01000027.1 GCF_001438805.1 Companilactobacillus kimchiensis | reverse complement strand
TATCGGGAGTATAGCCATCTATATTTGGAACAGTAACGGGAATGGTCGAACCAACCTCACCAGATGTCTTGGCGCTTTTATCTCCAAGACTAGTATGGATGATTACATCGCCAACAACTGTTTTGGGGTTGTAGGTAACAAAGCCAGCTCCGCCGGGATCGACAATGGCAATGCCATCGTCAGAAATAAATGCATCGACAGTATTTTTATCAGCAGTGTAACCATCTTCGGAGGGGACGGCTACAGAAACAGTAGAGCCAATACTGCCAAAGATATTTTTGACGGTTTTGTCCCCAAGACTAGTTTGGATGGTTACATCAGCTACTTTATAATTAACTGGTTCTTTTCTGAAAGTATCTACATCAGGATTTCCAGTTCCATTATATCTGGTCATTAAGTCAGCTGATGATAATGCGTCTTTTGGATTCTTGACATTGACCCAGACATAATCAGGCCCGATGTCCGAAAGACCGGTTCCTGCTATATTGTCACCATTTCCCAGTTTTATGCTGGTTAAATTGGACATATTTGCTAGCATATTTACTTTGCTTGTTACTTTGCTCATATTAAAATTAGAAATATCTAGAGAGGTTAAGCCACTTCCGTTAAACATATTAGACATGTATATTGCATTTGCTGTGTCAAAAAATTCAAGACCATTTATTTGAGCTAAATCTTTTGTTCCTGTAAACATTGAATTGAAGTTAAGGAATGTAGATGTATCCCAATTAGCTGAGGTAAAATCTAAAGTTTTTAGATGAGAATATCCAAATGTATTTAATAATGTGTTTTGTATAGGTGGTTTGCTTGAAGTAGGTAAGTTGTATGGATTAAGTTTCATTCCAGATAAATCGAAATCTGTTACATTTGGAAATGCCGAATATTTATTGAAGTTAGATTCTGATGTATTTCCAAATAAATTACTACTATTATGTACGTTTAGTGGAGTACCTTGAGAAGTGTCAATTTTGGTAATACTATTCGTGTCAATATTATCTGCAGTTAAGGTATTAGATATTTCGTTATTTGTACGAAATGCAAGTGTGTCAATTAATGTATCATCGCCAATACCCTTAATAAATAAAGTTGTACCAGAGACAGAATAGTTGAAATTTTTAAGTCTAGCGGTATTGGCTATTGTGTATTCTGGAGTAGATTGAGTACTAGTATTTGTTGATGCCTGAACCTCGGGTAAAGAAGTGTTCTTGCTCGAAACCAGATTAGTTGATGAATTTTGAAAATTGTAATTGTTAGTCTGTTTATCAGCAGTATTAGTCTGAGTGGCGGAACCTGTTTCAACCGGTGTATTGTTAGCGGTGTTTTCTGTAGTTAAATCATCGTTGGTGGACTTAGTTACAGTGGCACTTTGACTAGATAAGGCATTGTTAACAGGCTCATCAGCAATAACATTGTTTGGCGTGACCGAGGTAGTCGGCTGATCCGTTTGATTATTACTGGGTACTACAGTTTCAGTTGAGTCAGTAAGTGTATCGGCATTAACTGTAGTGGCATTGCAGTTCATGAGGATCATTGCACCGGCAAAAATTAAGGTTGATGAAACGATCCAATTTTTACCTTTTTTATATAATTTTTTGTGTAATATTACATTGGATTCCCTTTTTAATTGTTCAAAACGCATAAAATATTCCTCCTTAAATATAATTATTAATTCATAACTGCCCATCTAAATATCATTTTATACTTAATTCAATAATTAGACCATTATAATGAAATTCAAACTAATTATTTATAAAGTAGAATGTTTTTACTATACTAAATGACAATATGGCTAATGTTTAATAATTTACAAAATGAGTTAAGATAAATTTGATAATAGGTATTGAGATAGCTTGTTATCAAATATGATTTCGATGAAGGATAATACCTCCTGCATTACTCTTTATAGGAACACTTTAAAGGGAGCTAAATTAGTTATGAAAAAAATAACAAAAGGTTTAGTATTTGCTTCATTATTAGCATTAGGTACTGGAGCCTCAGCAGTTCCAACAATTACGTCACATGCCGCTGATACTTATTATGGTTTTACTAATATCGGATCGTCAGTTGTAGAAATTAGAGATACGGCGGCTCAATTGTATGATTCATATGGTGATCCCTTGGGTCAATATTTGCCAATGGGTTCCAAATGGAAAACGTCCTTAGAGAACACTTTGGGAGATGGTTCATATTATGGAGTAGCCACGGATGAATATGTAAAAGCTACTGATGTTAATCTTAGTGCTAGCAATGGGACTTCGAAGTATGGTCAAACTTCAGCTACCAATTATGATGGTGTATCAGTAACTAATGCTGATGGGGCTGCCGTTTATGATATTAATGGTGATCCGGTTGGGAAAACCTTACCAGTTGGTTCCGATTGGAAGATCGATTTACAAAATAATTTATCAAAAGGGACTTTTTATCGAGTAGCCACTGATGAATACCTCAGTGCTAATGATGTTCGTGTTTATCAAAATACAATTAGTTATCCAGAGAATAAGGATATTACCACAAGACCAGGTAGACCAGCAGGATTGTACGATCATAATGGTCAATATATTTCAGAACGTGCATTAGGACCTAATACAAGTTGGTATACTGATGAATTCTGTGATATTGGACATATTGGCTATTACCGTGTATCAACCGATGAGTTTGTCAGAGCGGTTGATGTTTATTAGAAATAATTCAAAAAGAGCCATTCTATGAAATCAATTTCATAGAATGGCTCTTTTTTTAATATTAAAAACTTATTTTTTAGATAATAAAATTTAATATATCAATCAAAAACGTTCATAATTGATTGACGTTTCAAAAAAAAACTATATATTTTGGTGGTAAATAACAACAGAAGAGGAAAATTATGAATTCATCCAGTCCCGTAACGCTACGTGTGGGAACTTATAACTTATTATCATCCAGAATAAACGATACCAATGAACAGCGCCGACTCTTGGAAAACAATAATGTTGAGATAGCTGGACTACAAGAAGTTAATTATGATAATTATCGTTTATCGAAGACAAAATATAATTCTTTGACTAATTTTGTCGGTGACCATTTCCAATATAGTTATTTTGGGAACACAATTAATTTTGCTGGGGGTCAATATGGTATAGCAACTATTTCAACTTTGCCATATAGATCAGAATCGGTTAAACATTTGTATAGCAACGATAGTGACAAGAATAATGATAAATTTATTGCTGCCTGTGAAAACTATCGTTTTGAAGATAAATCAACAATTAAAGATATGGAAGATTTGCGGTCTGAATATGGAATGAGTCTAGTGGAACCTAGAATCGTAACCAGGATATTGATTAATAAGGATGGTCAAGAAATTGCCTTCTATAATACTCATATCAGTTATGCATCGACTAAATTAAGAGTAATGCAATTCAAACAATTAGTTGAAATTTTGGAACAAGATGATGCTGAATATAAGGTTATTGTGGGTGATTTTAATGCTGATCGTAATACTACTGATTGGAAAATATTCGCCGATAAATTTAATTTAGCTAATGGTCAAGAGGGAGTCTGGCGAGATACTTACATTGTCGATGATGATCCAACGATGCGAGTTAATTCAATTGATAATATTATTACATCAAAGAATATTACGATAAGCAATGTTCAAACAGTTTATAGTACAGAATCAGATCATATTCCATTAATTGCCGATTTAACTTTAAATTAGGTCGTAATACAGAATGTACTGATGTTTGGTTAAACCATAAATTAACTGAGTTATTATTATGTTGCCGTCTTCCGCTCGGCAATATCGGGGGCTGGAACGCAGTGGACATCGTTTTGAACCAATTTAAAGTACAAAATTGTTTCAAAAGCGAGTCTTTCACTAACCTAGCAAAATACGCTAGGTAAGAGAAATCTCACTGCTGAGCCCCCGAATTGCTGTCGCTACAGACTAGATATTCATTTTTATTTTTACCAATATGAACTGTTTTTTAAATATATCGATAATAAAAGCCATACCAATTTAAATTTTGGTATGGCTTTTTAATATCATTTGAAATAAATTAGTGGTAATCAAGTCATTTTTAACTGAATAACAAATATTGAAACTCTAGTCGGTAGCACAAATTCTGATGGGCTCAATAGCAAAATTATTCTTAGGCAGCGCGTAGCGATGTCTTAGAATAAGGCCAAGTTTTGAGATGATGCCGAACTTGCATTAGCTCAAAATTGTGCCTGCTATGTTCCAGCCCAATCAGAATTTGTGCGGACGACGGCGGGATAGGAAAATTTCCGATTTAACCAAACGGTAGTAAAATTTTTATAATTAGTTGCATTGTGCACATAATTATAGTATCTTAAATACGTGCAATTAGCACATAAAATTTTAAAATTAAAAATCTTAAAAAAGAAGGTACTATTATATGAAAGCAGCTATTGTTACAGAAGCAGGCGTTATGCCTACTTATTCAACTTTTAAAGAACCAAAGGAAACAGAAGAAGAACTTAAGGTCAATGTTAAAGCTAGCGCATTGAGTAATTTAACTAAAATGAGAGCGCTAGGTAAACATTATTCATCAACTCAAACTTTCCCAATTGTCGCTGGTACTGATGGAGTCGGTACTTTGGGCGATGGAACTAGAGTTTACTTTGCCATGCCAACTGCACCATTTGGATCATTGGCGGAACAAACTTTAGTCAACAAACATCTAATCGTCCCAATTCCCGATGAATTAGACGATGTAACGGCCGCAGCGATTGCCAATCCAGGAATGTCATCCTGGGGAGCTTTAGTCGGTCGGGCTAAATTTCAAGCTGGACAAACAGTGTTAATCAATGGAGCAACTGGTAGTGCAGGTAGTTTAGCAGTTAAAATTGCTTATCATCTTGGGGCTAAGAAAGTTATCGTGGCTGGCCGAAATGCTGAGAAGTTAGCCAAATTGGGAGCCGACGTCGCAGTGTCTTTTGATATGACTGCAGAGAATGGCGCTCAGAATTTTGAAACAAAACTTGCTCCATATTTTCAAGAGGGTATCGATGTAGTATTAGATTATCTTTGGGGTGACAGTGCTTTAGCAATTATGCTAGCCGGCGCTGAAGCTGGTGGTGATCATACAACTAAATTTATAAGTATTGGTGCTGCCAGCGGTCAACCAGAAATCAGCCTTCCTTCAGCAGTTTTACGTTCATCTAAAATAGAAATTTTGGGTAGTGGTGTTAAGAGTGTTTCAATGAAGAATTTGTTGATAGCTATTAAAGGAGTTTTTGATTGGGCCGCCGCTGATAAAATCACTATTCCTACGACAACCTATGATTTGAAAAACATTGCTGAAGCCTGGAAAGCACCGTTGACACCACGTGCAGTCATTAAGGTGAACTAATTAATGGAAAATGAACTCATCAAATCGTTAGTTAGTATCGTTTCGTTCTTTAATCGGACTGATCGAGATCAAGCCTTTGTTAAATCTGCTGGGGTTGATCTAGAAGCAACTTCATTTCAACTATTTGTAACGATTGGTCGAATGCAACCAACTAATGTTAGTGATCTTGCAAATGTCTTAGGTAAAAGTCACTCCAGTGTCAGTCGACAAATTGATAAATTGGAAAAGAAACAACTAGTCACGACCCAAGATGCTTCAAATGATGCTCGAATTCGAGAAATTAAGTTATCCGTGGATGGCGAAAGAATCACTAAAATTATTAATCAAACGCGATTAGCTAATATTCAAACAGTTTTGGCCGATTGGTCAGATTCTGAGAAAGAAACTTTGGTTACCAGTTTGAACCATTTAGCTGAAACTTTAAATAATATGAAATAACTAATTTTAAAAACCCTCAAACAATTGATGTTTGAGGGTTTTTGACTAATTTCTTAGTATTGAAGAAATTGTTAAACTTAATATCAATGAATTGGATGAGGATTTGGTGCAACCAGAGGATGGTTTTTCTCTGCAATATGCCTTTTCAATGCAATCATAATTTTTATCACTACAGGTAGCTGTGAATTGCTAACTATTATGTTGCAACTGGTAAATTATACTCGCCAACGGTCATTAAAAATTGAGATGGAAAATCTAGGTTATCGTAATGTTTATGAAATTTTACATCGTCAAGGTATTGGAATTATGCCAATTTCTTTTACCATTGCAGCAGTAGCTTTATGGTTGATTGTTATTTTTGAATCAAATCGTAATAAAATCATTGATGTTTGAAAAACCATCAATTAAAAATTTCATTACCAAACGTTTTTTAGTATTCTATTGATGACTTTAGGGATTGGATTAATCCAATTTAGTTAAAAGATTGCTACAATAAAAGTATGTTTTTAGAATGCTTTGAGGAGGAATCGATCATAGATAAAAAAGACTTGCGTAAACAACAAATAAAACAACTCAACAAGAATAAAGCTCAAACTAAAAAAGAAAGTTTACAGTTACTCGAACAGTTACAGCAAACACCTGAATGGCAAAACGCTACAACTATTGCCACAACTGTCAGTAATTTAATTGAAGTTGATACCGATATTATTATTCAGACAGCATTGACTGAGGGGAAAAAAGTTTATCTACCTAAAACAATGCCACATCGTCAAATGGCTTTTCTACCATATATTGACCGTGACAGTTTAATTGTCAGTGATTATGGCATTCCTGAACCAGTTTATGATGAAAAATCAGTTGAACAGAGTCCTGACTTGGTTATTGTACCGGGATTGGCGTTTGCCATTGATAGCAATTATCGAGTGGGTTTCGGTGGCGGTTATTATGATCGGTTTTTGGCGCAGTACGAGGGTAAAACCGTAGCATTGGTTCCTTCAGCTATGAAATTTGAGACTGCTGATTGGGAAATTAAAGATCATGATATTAAAATTGATAGATTATTATATATTTAAATTTGCAGTATAAATGTAAAACACAACACAATTTTTCCGCTTAACAAAGAAACACCCCGTCAATTCAAAGTACAAATTGATGGGGTGTTTTTGTTATTGTTTGAAAGCTAACTTTATTTTGTTTCACTCTTTAAAGTCTATTGAAAAATGCGAACTCCAAATGATGGTTCAAAGCTTGAAGAAATTTTGTCGATTTTTACATTAGTACCAGGACGTAAGGCATTAAGATATTCATTGTTACCAAGATACAAGGCAACATGATAACTGGCACCTTCAGGTCCCCAGAATACCAAATCTCCACGTTGAAGATTATTCATAGAAACTTTTGTTCCAGCAGTTTCTTGAGGGACAGTCCATGAACCGATATTTTGGCCAGTCGCTTGACGGAAGACATATTGCATCAAACCAGAACAATCGTAACTGTCAGGACCTTTAGCATTCCAAACATAAGGTTTACCAAGTTGTTGTTTGGCAGTAGAAATTACGTCGTCGATTGCTTGAGCTTTAGTTTTACCATTCAATGCAACTGTAGGGCGTTGAGCATTAATAGTTGAGGTAGCGGAAGAAGGTAACCAACCACCTTCACTCATTTCATACCAGATAGTGTTGCCAGTTTGAACAGTTGAATCAACTTGAACGATTGAACCTTCAGCCATTGTTTTGTTTCCAGCTGAATTATAATTGCTGTCAGAATAGATGGCAGTCTTTTTAGTTACCTTGAGTGCGGCATAGTTGGGGTCCCAAATTTTTGCAGCGGCTTCATCAAAACTACCATTGGTAATCTTAGTAAAGTAACCAGAAATCCATTGAGAAGTACCAATTTGATACCAAGCATCACCATTAGCATCAATTACTTTTTGAGAAAAACGCCATTTGGAACCATTAGCTAATTTTTGACCAGTAACAGTTTTGTTAGCACCATAACCATTCCAAATATCGGTACCAGCGTCAGGAGCATAACTGATTTCAGCAGTTCCGGTATTACTGATAGTAGTTGCAGTAGAGGCATCATCACTATTGATCCAAGAATTAGTAGCGACTTGATACCAGGTCTTACCAGCATTTTCGTCAGTGTAAGAATATTGCCATTTGCTATTGGCGTCTAATTTACTATCAGAGGCAGTATAAGTACCATTTTCATAATGATAAATTAAGGCACCGTTGGCTCCAGTATTGATTACTCCAGAGGCAGCGTGACCATGTTGAAAACTAACATCTTCTGCTTTAACAAATTCATGGGTAGAAACTCGATAGGCTTCACCAACATCAGGAAGTTGTGAATTAGTATCAGTAATCCATGGCGTATTGGGAGCTAAAGCACGATCAGCAGCCATTTTACCATTTTCGTCATATAAACGGGCCATTTTGTTGGTTGTAACAATTCCTTTAATAGCAGCGGCATTGACTTGAGTTGCGTTGAAAGCTAAACCACTGGCCAGACCAGCACTAATTAGAAAAGTGGTTAGTAATTTTTTATTCATATTATTTATCCCCTTAATCATAATTAAATATACTAATTTTTTTGAATGACTGCAATGTAAATAAAATAAGACAAAACGGAATCCTGTCGAATAGATGACGAAAGTGATATGATTACCAATTGTAATTAATTCAAAACACAAAAAAAGCAATTATCAAATTGATAATTGCTTAAGCGATATGGTACTGATGGGCGGCTGGGGGATCGAACCCCAGACCCACGGATTAAGAGTCCGTTGCTCTGCCAGCTGAGCTAGCCGCCCATATTTCTTTGGTTAACAACGTTACCGCCTCAACCAACGAGATATATCATACCATAAGCTACAAATTTATGACAAGCTTTTTTTTAAATAAATTCAAAAAATTTAAGTTAGAATTATGTCAGTTTTGTTTTAATAGGTAATAACTTGTATAATAATTACGTCAAGGAGATATATATATGGCTAAAAAAATTCTAGTAGTAGATGATGAAAAACCAATTTCCGATATTGTTAAATATAATTTGGAAAATGAAGGCTACGAAGTCATAACTGCTTTTGATGGACAAGAGGCTTTGGACAAGGTAGAAGAGGATGATCCAGATTTGATTCTACTTGACCTAATGCTTCCAGTTATTGACGGTCTTGAAGTAGCAAGAACTATCAGAAAAACTAAAGATACTCCAATTATTATGTTGACGGCTAAAGATACCGAAATTGATAAGGTTATTGGCCTAGAACTTGGGGCAGATGATTATGTCACGAAGCCATTTTCTAATCGTGAACTTGTTGCGCGTGTTAAGGCTCGTTTAAGAACCCAAACTAACGCTCGCAGTGAGGACGCTAAGACTAGTGAGATTAAGGTTGGTGATTTAACCATTCTCCCTGATGCTTATACCGTAACTAAGAATGGTAAAGAAATTGAATTAACTCATCGTGAATTCGAATTGTTGCACTATTTGGCACAACATATTGGACAAGTGATGAAACGTGAACATTTACTCCAAACTGTTTGGGGTTATGATTATTTCGGTGATGTTAGAACTGTTGACGTTACTGTCAGACGTTTACGTGAAAAAATTGAAAACAACCCCAGTCAACCAGAATGGTTAATGACTCGTCGTGGTGTTGGATATTATCTAAGAGATCCCGATTCTGAATAGAAAAATAAAATAAGAATACATCAAAAAACTGATTTGCAATTGAAAGCAAGTCAGTTTTTTTGTTATCTGTATAGCTGTATAATATAACTAAGTCTGTATTAATTAGGTGGGAGTACTTTGAAAAATAGATTCGTATTTTTACATTCGATTAACTTCAAAATCGGATTGTCTTTTATTCTAATCCTTATCGTCACAATTGAAATTATTGGGGCATATTTTGTGCGGCAATTGGAAGATCAAAATGTTGCTAATTTTGAAACTTCAGTTCAAGTGCCAGCGTATACGATCAATCAAATTTCAGAAAACTTGACGGATAATGATCAACACACAAGGGATAATATAAATAATGCAATTCAAGATTATACACGAGTCAGCTCTGATATTACTGATGTGCAAGTAATCGATCGAAGTGGAATTATTGTTGGTACCAAGGATTCTGAAGGTAGTAACATTGTTGGAACCCAAACTTTGAAAGATAACATTAAACAGAGTATTAAAAATGATAAGAAAATCACACAAATTTATTATGAAAAAGATAATGGAAGTTCCTATGAATCAATCGTACCGGTAACGTCGCTTGATAATAGTACCGTTGTAGGGGCTATCTATGTTCGTGCCAGTATGGAATCCGTTTATACTGGTATCAACAGTATTATTTTGATTTTCCTTACTGCATCATTAGTAGCTGGATTATTGGGAGCAGTGATTGCAATCTTTATTGCTCGAGCAATTACCCGACCAATTGATGAAATGAAGCAACAAGCGGTCCGAATGGCTGAGGGAGACTATTCTGGTCAGGTTCGGGTTTATTCACCAGATGAATTGGGTCAGTTAGCCATGGCAGTTAATGATCTGTCGGTCAAAGTTGAAGAGGCTACCGAAAACTCGGAGTCTGAACGACGAAGGCTGGATAGTGTTTTGACTCAAATGTCGGATGGCGTTATAGCGGTCAATCGTTTGGGTAATATCACTGTCATCAACGAAATGGCCCAAGAATTTTTGAACAAAGATGAAGACGAAGCAATTGGACAGCCATTAGTTGAGATTCTTGGTGTCGATGATCGTATCAAGTTTGATGACTTGTTGGAAAATCCTGACCCAATGGTGATTGAAACAAACGATACTGAAGATTTTGATGAGAACGATGATAATTCATTGATTCTAAATGCTGATTTTTCATTGATTCAAAGAAACAGTGGATTTATCAGTGGTTTAGTATGTGTTTTGCACGATGTTACGGAACAACAAAAAATTGATAGTGAACGTCGACAATTTGTTTCCAATGTTTCGCATGAATTGAGAACACCATTGACTAGTATCAGTAGTTATATTGATGCTTTAAACAATGGTGCTTGGAAAGATCAAAAACTTGCTCCACAATTCCTAGGCGTTACAGCTGAAGAGACTGATCGAATGATTCGAATGATCAAAGATCTATTGAGTTTGTCACGAATGGATCAAGGCCGTTCGAAATTGGACAAAGAATTGGTTAATTTCAACGAGTTCTTCTCTTATATTTTAGATAGATTTGATATGATGCTGAAAAAAGAAAAAGCTGATGCCAAAGAGGACGACACAAAAGTTGTCAAAAATTATCGGATCAAACGAATTTTCACCAGTAAAGATCTATGGGTTGAAATTGATACCGATAAAATGACTCAAGTAATTGATAATATTATGAATAATGCCATTAAATATTCACCCGATGGTGGGGTCATTACTTGTCGCTTGCTGGAAACTAACAAACATATTATTATTAGTATTTCCGATGAGGGTCTAGGTATCCCTAGAAAAGATATCAAAAAAGTCTTTGAACGTTTTTACCGTGTTGATAAAGCACGTTCTAGAAAACAAGGTGGAACTGGACTAGGATTATCTATCTCTAAGGAAATCATTGAACAACATAAAGGTAGAATCTGGGTAAATAGTGCTGAAGGTAAGGGATCAACATTCTATATTTCCTTACCATTTGACCCGAACGAAACAGGAGGAGAATGGGATGAAGTTTAGTCGATTGATCGTCCAACTACTATTAGTTGTGGCTGTAATAACCAGTATTGTCCTGTCTTTCTTCATTTGGACCAATACGGCCCGTTACCAACGTGGTAGGAATATCGATGTTACTTCTGCCGAATCTAATAAAAATGAAATACCAATGAATCAAGTTATTAGTCCTACACAGGTTATGTGGCATGATGAAACGGATCAACACTTGATTTATAACAGTAATACGAATATTTCTTTAAGTATTCAAAAAGTCATGCAAGATTGGAAAATTGATGAACCTAAGTTAGTATCTAAAAAAGATGGTGCATATTATCAAAAGGTCATTCAGAGTAAAAATATGATTCAAATGGTCTATCCAACCGCTATAACGACGAATACTTTAGGATCCTTATTGAATAACAACAGTCTCAAAAATGATAAAGGTTCTCAATTTAACCGTATTCTAATTAATTTGAAGAATAAAAAGGACCAGAATATTTATCTGGCCGATGATAGTAACTATTCAGTTTATAAAGCTAAAGTTAGAAATGCTTCGGCTGTTCCAATTGCGAAATTAGTTAAGAAAGCTAATATTAATTTGAAAGTTCGTCTGAATATCATGAAACATGGTGTTTTTACCTTCTATGTTGATCCTATCAAGATGAAGTCTTATTCATATGTTATTAGTGGTAAAAAAGATGGTGAATATACCACAGCTCTATTTGATTCCAATACGAGTGGTTTAGTAACGTCAGAAGATAACAATATTTATACTTACAATTATGGCGAATCTAAGCGTTTGGTATCTGATCACAACACTGAAGAATTAACCTTTGAAGATTATACTGATACCTCTGTTCCTAAGACCCAATTGGCCTTTATGCAACGTGGATATCAAAAAGTTGTCAATCTACAAAATTCTGTTTCCAACTTACGTTTATATAACGCTGATTGGAAAAATAAAGATTTGATTTTCAGAGAATATGTTGAAGGTTTCCCAATTTTTAAGAAGAGTCAATTTGGATCAATTAGAATCAAGTTCAGTCGAAAGGGTAGTAGCGAGCACTTTTTAAATAAGGTGTTGGAAGTTCCCGTACCATCAAATCAGGCTCCTACTAAGTTAAAATCAACTAATGAGATCTTTAAAGGATTACAACGGGCTGGTTATTCACCAAATGACGTTCAGGCAGTTGAAGTTGGCTATCAATGGGAAAGTGAAACCGAAAATGAAAAAGTTGTTGATTTGAAACCAACTTATTACATTAAAATCGGAAATCATTGGAAACCATATGATGAATGGTCAAATGAATCTGCAGAGGAGGACTAAATGGATTTTAGAAGAATCGAAGTCATATTCTTAATAGTATTTTTCTCACTAGATATCTTTTTATTCTTGTCCTTTCGCAACAGTCAGCAGTTGGTTAGTAGCTCAAGTACCAATACCTCTACCACCACTGAAATGAGAAAACGTAATATTAGTTTTGGCAGTTTGGATACGAAGAATGGCTCAGCTTATTATTTAGGATCACAGCCTAGCGATTCATTAGTACAAAACGTCAATAAGTTACGAAATCAAGAAGTTCAATATGATAATGTTAATCATAAGATTTCAAGTAGTTTAAATAATACAATTGATATTACTCCCGCTGATAAAAAGGATGTTATGGATAAATTTATCAAGAAGGAATCAAATGTTTTATATGGTAAGGAATATAAATATTCGCCACAATTATCAACCGGCTCACAAATGGTTTATGTTGCTACAGGTAAGCTAGGTGAGATCTATGATAAGACGGCACAGCTGATTTTTACAGTAACTGATGATAAAGTAGTTGCTTATACACAGACTTATGTAAAATCGATGATTATTCTGCATGAATCACAAGTTATCAAGAGTGAAAAAGAAGTTATTACTAATCTTTATGCCAATTCTGAAATACCAAATAACTCGAAAATATCGTATGCTAATTTAGCTTATACGAAACTTTTGGAGGCGAAGGATAGTACAATTTATATTCCTGTTTGGTTCGTAACAATTAAGAATAAAGATAGTAAAGTTAGCACCACTAAGAAGGTCAACGCCTTCACAGGAAACATTATAAAGAGTTCGACAAATGGAGATAGTAGTTACAATGCCCAACAATAAAGACGATAGTTTAAAAGTTAGTATTTTAGCCAGCAGTAGTTCAGGGAATGTTACTTACATCGAGACACCTAAACATCATGTTTTAGTGGATGCGGGTTTGTCTGGAATCAAGATCAAGAAAGCAATGGAAAGTATTGGTAAAGATATCAATACTGTCGATTCGCTCTTTGTGACACATGAACATACTGATCATATCAAAGCAGTTGGTATCCTGGCACGCCGTTATGGTCTGAACGTTTACGCGAATGAAAAGACCTGGGAAGCTATGCTGCCTAAAATTGGGAAAGTTTCTGATGATCAAATCAATGTCTTTGCTCATAATAAAGTTATGTCCTTAGATGATTTGGATATTGAAAGCTTTGCGGTTTCACATGATGCAGTCGATCCACAATTCTACAAGTTTTATCACAATGGTAAAGAATTTGTTATCTTGACCGATACAGGTTATGTTTCAGATCGAATTCAAAAGACGATTGAGAATGCTGATGGTTATTTGATGGAATGTAATCATGATGTGGAAATGCTACGTGAAGGGATTTATCCTTGGCCATTGAAACAACGAATCTTGAGTGAAAGAGGTCATCTTTCAAATGAAGATGGTGCTAATACTTTGATGGATGTGATTGGTAATAATACTAAACAGATTTTCTTAGGGCATCTAAGTCATGAGAACAACACCAAAAAAGTTGCTCGAACTGAAGTGACTCAAGTGTTGGAAGATCATGATTTTGCAGTTGGATCGGATTTTCAGATTAATGACACTGATCCAGCAATTGCTGATCCATTGATTACTTTGTAGTGTTAATAAATAAATCATAAGTCGTTCATAATTTTTTCACAGTTTAACGTTATATTAAAGATAGCTTATATGTGGGGAGTGAATATTAGATGAATAATGATAAAAATGACAAACCTGAATCAAGAGTAGAAGAAAAAAAGCGAGGTTCAAAAATGAATTCCGGAAATAACTCTTTGCTTAAGACGGGGATTGTAGCCTTTATCTCCGCTGCCTTAGGTGTGGTAATTGCTTTTGTAGGCTTCACCTATTTTGGCAATAACGCTTCTGATACAGCTTCAACTAGCAATGGTTCAGCTGGTACGACTCAAGTAAGTAACACCAAAGTTAATACATCGAGTTCGATGTCTGGTGCTTACAAAAAAGTTAATGGTGCGGTAGTTTCCGTAATCAATTTGCAGAAGCAAAAGGAACAAAGTTCGAGTGATGGTAATATCTCTTCGATATTTGGTGATTTGTTTGGTGACAGTGGGTCATCAGATAATTCTAAGTCACAAGATCAGGCCGATGAAAGTGGCGACAGCAGTAATTCAGATGCCAACGCTAATTCAAGTTCATCATCAAAAAATAGTAATTTACAGGAATATAGTGAAGGATCTGGTGTTATTTATGCCAAACAAAATGGAAAAGGTTATATTGTAACCAATAACCATGTTGTGTCTGGATCTGATTCGTTGGAAATCATTCTAGAAGATGGAACTAAGATTGCCGCTAAGTTAGTCGGTACTGATACAGCAACAGATTTAGCCGTTTTGGAGATTCCTGGGAACAAGGTTCCAGCTACAGCTTCATTTGGAAATTCTGACAACGTAACTCCAGGGGATCCAGTAATTGCTATTGGTTCACCACTTGGAAGTGAATACGCTACAACCGTTACCCAAGGTATCATTTCAGCTACAAATAGAACCGTAACGACTCAAGATCAAAATACCGGTCAGGCGACTGGTCAAGCAACTGTTTTACAAACAGATGCGGCTATCAACCCTGGTAATTCCGGTGGTCCATTAGTTAACGGTGCCGGTCAAATTGTTGGTATCAATTCAATGAAATTGGCTTCAAGTACCGATGGTTCTTCTGTTGAAGGAATGGGCTTTGCAATTCCAAGTAATGAAGTTGTGAAGATAATCAATCAATTGGTAGAAAACGGTAAAGTTGAAAGACCATCATTAGGAGTTAAGGTCTTAGATCTTGATCAAATCACTGATGATTCTCAATCAAGCTTGAAATTACCAACTAGTGTAACTAAAGGTGTGGTAGTTTACAGTACTAGTGCTGGATCAGTTGCTAAGGCTGCGGGCATGAAGAAGTACGACGTTATCGTTAAGTTAGGTAGCAAGACCGTAACTTCAGTTGCTGACTTACACACAGCATTATATTCACATTCAGTTGGTGATACTGTGAATGTTCAATATTACCGTAATGGTAAGTTGAATACTGCTAAGGTTCATTTAACTAAGCAAACAACAGAATAATTAAATTTAAGCGTGAAACCAACTAATAGGGGTTTCACGCTTTTTTTTGAACATTTTATTGATGATTAAAGATTTATTTCGTTTTTTAGGGAGATTAATAATATTGTCTTTTCCACAGCTGTGCAAAACTTGTGTATAAGTCTTTAGAATTTAAGAAAATCAAGATTAAAAAGTTATCCACAGAATGGCGCGAAATTGTTAATAAAATGAAACTTAAAAGTTAGATTATTATTTTCATTACTGATATGTATACAATAAGTAATGTTTCACACGAATAGACAAACTTTTATTATGTTGTGTAAAAATAAAATATCATGATAATTCGGATTTAAAAAATAATTTGGCAATTACCGGATAGTTTCGTATGATAAATATTAAGGAGATTTTTATTATGAATATAAAGATGGTTACGGTCGGGAAGCTCAAAGAGAAGTACTTCAAAGCTGGTATTGCTGAGTATGCCAAGCGTTTAGGAGCCTTTTGTAAGTTTCAAATAGTTGAATGCCAAGATGAAAAGGCGCCTGAGAGTTTGAGTGATGCCCAAGACATTAAGGTCAAGCAAGTTGAAGGGGAACGAATATTAAGCAAAATTAAAGATAAGGAATATGTAATTTTACTAGATTTGCGTGGAAAAGAACTGACCTCTGAGGAAATGGCTAAAAAAATTGACGACTTATCCACATATGGAACATCTGATATTACTTTTGTTATCGGGGGATCATTAGGTGTTAGTCCGGAAGTTACTAAAAGAGCCGATTATAGTATTTGTTTTGGAAAATTCACTTTGCCTCATCAATTGATGAGATTAGTTTTGACTGAACAGATTTATCGTTCCTTTATGATTATTAATCATCGAACATATCACAAATAAAATACGAAAAAGGCAGTCCAAATTTGGACTGCTTTTTATGTAGGTTGATTTTGTACTATAACAAAATACATTTATTTTAATAATCAAGTTGATGCGACGAATACTGACGCTCCATCTTGATATCCTATTTAAGGATTGAATATATGGAGGATGATTTTATGCGTAAATTACGTTATGCACTATTAGTTTTAGTGGGGGTATTATTTGTTTCATTTTTGACCGGTTGTCATAAAGAAATTAAAGGACAATTTATTGGTGAGGGATCAAATAATTACATTGTTATTAAGGTCGACAATAACAAAGGAGAAGCTCAAAAAATTCCTAACTCAACATTGAGGGCGATGGCAAATGGTTCTGATACAGAGAATGTTTCTGTAGATAAAGGTAAGATTACAATTGGTAGCGACACTTATGGCTATAAAATTCAGAATAAAAATGTTGTACTTGATAACGGCGTGACTCTTTATGCTGAAAAGTCTGATGAAGCGAAACGAATTCAGAATAAAATGAGCAGTGCAGTTAACAACGGTGGTTTATAATCAGTATTTTATTTCATCTAAACTAGGATATAACATAGCCAACTCTCGAGCATTAAGGCAAAAATAGACCGTAGTAATCGTTCTTTGATTACTACGGTCTATTATTTTAAGCGGAAAAAATTATGTTATGTCCCAAATTTTTTGAATTAAATTCCATTTTTTTATCATGCCGACTTATTACGACATTTTTTGTCGGTTCCTTTTGCTAATATTGTTCTGGATTGTAAGAACAAAGGGGAAAATATGGGGAAATTACGTAATATTGTATTAGTTTTGATGGGGATGCTTTTTATTTTTACCTTGACAGCTTGCGGAAATAAACTTGCTGGAAAGTACGTTGGTGATAACGGCACGTGGTATTCGGTCCTAGAAATTAAAGGGAACAAAGGTAAGGGAACTTCAGATAGTGATTCACAAGTTAATGACAAAAGCGCGCTGAATATTGAAATTAAGAGCGACAAAATAATGACGATCAATCGACAAGAAGTTAAATATAAACTAGATAAAACTGGTAATATTTTGACAGATGATGGCGATATGATTTTTTACAAAGCTAATTCTAGTGAGGGCAAAGATTTGATAAAAAAACATACAATTAATTCGAGAAAATTAAAAGAACAAACTGATTTTTTCTAATTTTCTAAGTATCGTTGATAACCCTCAAAGAGTGTATCTCTGATATCGTCGGCGATATATTGTGGGGAGAGTACCCGTAAAATTGTGGTTTCGCCCAATAGCCATAATTTTATACCATCTGAATATTTAACTTCAATTTCTAAAATGTAAACTGAAAAGGGAAAACGATTGGGTTTATTGATTTTCTTAATGATTTTACAAGTCGGAAACTCATCTTTGATGTATTCGATATAGCCGTAATATTCAAAGCGGATTCTAGTCAAAGCCTTTTTACCGATATAACCGTAAGCTTCGTAACGGGTTTCTTTACCGTGATCGTGATGTTTACTGTAATCAACAGGAAGTTTAACGTGGATTTTTTTGATATCTGTCATCCAATCGATTCTGAAGGTTTTATTTTCGCCAGAATCTTTGAGCATACCCACAACAAAAAAGTAGTGATTATCAAAGAAGGTATGAACTGGCAGCATTTCAACCATTTCGGTAGTGGGATTTTCTAGTGCTTCATGGTCAGTATATTGGAAACTGATTTTTTCGTGTTTGAAAATGTAGTGTTCCAATTTACCGAGAACCTCAATACGATTACTGTGATTACTAATGAAATTATCAGTTATTAATTCACTCATAATAGAAGAACTCACAATATCTCGCTGATCAAGATCAAGCATTTTTAACATTTGGTTAGTTAGACCAGGGAGTTCAGTTTTATTCAAAGAACGACTGGCAACCAGAATTTTTATTAAAATTAAGACTTGGTCAGTTTGTAGTAGATAACGTTGATTGATGGAATAGTTGTGACCAATTTTTTTTAATTCAAAATATTTGTTTAATGATGGGTCACTATCAAAAGCTATTTTAATTTCTTGAATAGCTCGTTGAACTTGACGAACGTTAAGATTTAATTTCTGAGCGATGTCTTTAGTGGGAGCACTTTTGCATTCTAAAAGTTTTAAGAAAACCTTCATTGTTGTATTCATTGATTACTTACCTCAGACATAGATTAGCATATTAATACGTCAAATAATGTCGCTATAAAAAAAGAAGCCATTTGGCTTCTTTTTTTATAAATAATCATAAATTTGATCAAATACTAAATCAGATTTGCTATGAATAGTTAGTTGAGCACGTTGATCAAAATGATTTCTTTTAGGATTGATATTAATAACGTTAATGTCGTTGGGGATATTGTCATAATAACCATTTGAACCAATTGTAATAACAAGGTCAGCTTGTTTCATCCATTGATTAGCTCTTAGATAAGCATTTTCGTCAATTCCGATGTGACGATAAACGGGATCAGGAATTAATAGGCCGCCACAAATGGGACAAGTAGGAACAGCACTTTTTAACGTTTCGATAGGAAAAATTCGACCACATTTCAAATAATGATTGCGATTGAGGTTACTCCAGATATCGGCGACATTTTTACTACCAGCTAGTTCATGAAGAAAATCAATGTTGGTAGTCACGATACCCTTGATTAAATCGTCTTCCTCAAGTTTAGCCAGAAAACGATGACTGTCGGTCGGTCCATTTTCAAAAACCGGATCAATAAATAGTTTGTGGAATTCAGCGTAATATTGTTGTGGGTCATTTTTTAAGGCTGTTTCTGAAGAAATATCGATTGAAGATGATAAGTGTTCTAAGTCAGGGATGTCAGCTGAAGTAGAGATACCGGCTCCCGTAATAACATAGGCATTATTAGCTCTTTTTAACATTGTGGAAAATTGTTCGATTGAATTTTTTGTATGTATTTGGAACATCACAGTACCTCCAAATTAAAGACTAATTAGAATACCGTTGACTAATTTTCTTAACGATAGGATTCAAAAAAGTTAAATCAAATTTTGGTAAAAGTGTGGGTACTAATACTTGTTGAGCTTTCATTGTGGCATAATTAGTCAACGCTTTTTTAAGAGTTAAATTATTTACAAATAGGAATTGAGGATCAAGCAATTTCGGAATCATAACCTTATCTTGTAGGATCCACAACTGAATATCTTGTTGATTGAAGAACTGGTTCTTTTGACCGTTTATATAAAAATGTTTTGCCTCAGAATCATGTTTGATAATTGAATTTTGCAGGCGGTTAAATTCGGCAGGAAATTCAATCTTTAGGTCATTGAGAAATAGAGGATTGAGCTCACCGTTAAAAACAATTGCTTGTTCGAGTAATTTTTGAAATCCAATAACACATTCAGTTTCGGTTGTTTTAGATTGAGGAACTTTGAATTGATCGATGTAATTGATATATTCATCAACTACCGCTTCAATAATGGTTTCGCGAGATGAAAAATAACGATAGACAGTTGACCGACTGGCGGGCATGATTTTGATAAAATCGTCCATCTTCAAATTCGAAAAACCACTTTGATTGATTTTAGTAATTACGGGATGTAACAATAATTCCCTTTTAGTAGTCATAATAACCTCCGAGCGAACTTTTACTCGATGGAGGGAAGTATAGTACCTTTGTAATATAAATGCAACAATTGAAACAAATATCGTTCTTTTTGTTTCATAAAGAAGAATGAAATATTTATTTGAAGCTCTGTTTACATTTCAAGTGTAGTTGAAAAAGCAATAACTGCATTACCAACAATTTGAATTTTAACTGGTTGACCATTATCTAAATGAACTCGAACCAGCATTGTCCCTGTCCGATTGATTTTCTCACCCTGAATGACATTAAATTCTAGGATATTTCCTTGGGTTTCGATTAAACCATATTTAACCAAATAGGCACCTAAGGGACCGTTGGCATTACCAGTGACAGGATCTTCGTTGATACCATTAGCTGGTGAAAACATGCGTCCATGAATCAAATCCTTTTGACTGGGGTTCATTGTAAAAACAAAGTAGCCGTTACAATTTATTTCAGGAGTAATAGCCTTTAAGGCCTCTAAATCAGGCTCAAGGTTATTAAGTGTTTCTTGGTTATCAAGTGCAATCATAACTTTAGGAGCGCCAGTAGAGGCGATTGCCATAGGATAATTAGAGTTTCGTTGTTGTGCAGTGATACCTAAAGCACTGAGAATCTTATTCTGAATATTATCAGAAAGTGGTTGATCGACACGGATTTTACCCTGAGTCATCGTAATTTGATAAGTATCGGCTTTTTTTAAAATATCGATTGGTAAATTACCAGCTCCAGTTTGTTGGATAATTGTCTGTGAATCCAGATTGTTTTCGATAGCGCGAGCAAAATTGGCACCGATCGTAGCATGACCACAGATAGGTACTTCCATTGTTGGTGTAAAAAATCTAATGCGAATATCTGCGTCTGAAGTTGTTGGTCGAACGATGAAGGCAGTCTCAGAGTTGTTTAATTCGCGGGCAATTTGTTGCATTTGAATTGCAGTTAAACCATCAGCGTTAGTGATCACTCCAGCAGGATTGCCAGCCAATTTAGTCTGAGTAAAGGCATCAACTTGATAAATACGATATTTTTTCATAAAAATTTTTACCTCCAAAGATATATCTGGTTATTTATCTAATCATAGTATATTTGTAAAGTTTTCTTACGTTTCTTAAGAATCAATTGTAATCATTTAAGGGAATTATAAAATTAGAAGTGGATATTAAACGAGATTATTTTTTTATGGAGATAGGGACAATGAAAAATACAAAAAATAAAATTTTAGTGGCTTCAGCGGTTGCTATTATGATGGCACCAGCTGCTTTGAGTGCTCTACCACAACAAAGCGTTAGTGCCGATGCAGTTGGGACTTTAACTACTGCCACACCGGTTTATGATACTAATGGTAAAACTACTGGGGTAACATTACCAAGTGGTAGTCAATGGAAGTTAGGACCTCAAATCACTCTTAATGGAGTAGCTCATTACGAAGTAGGAACTAACGAATATGTTCCCGCATCAGTTGTGACCAATGTAAATGGTTCATCCAATCCAGTTGATACATTTGGTGGAAAAGTAGCTAATAATTTTATAACTACTAATTCTGATGCAGGTAAAGTTGGTACAGCTAATAAAGTTTTGGATATTGTCGATAATTACGGTAACAGTACCGGCAGAACCGTACCAAGTGGCAGCCAATGGAAATTAGGGAATGTATTACATTCTAATAAGCAAGTCTATTACCAAATTTCGACTAACGAATGGATCTCCGCAATGGATGTTTCAGTTGATGGTCAAAGCACTGGCGCAACTAACACCGTTGATACAACTAATACTATTAATAACTATATAGAAACAACTGAAAATACCGGTAAGGTCGGTACAGCTACAGCCGTTTTAAATATAGTTGATAACCAAGGTCAAAGTACCGGTCAAACATTACCAAGTGGCAGCCAATGGAAATTAGGACAAGTATTACACTCTAATAAACAAACATATTATCAAGTATCAACTAACGCATGGGTACCTGCAGTTGATATCTCAGTTGCTGATCAAAATACCAATAATGCTAATACAACTACAGCAACTACTCCAGGTAGCTATATCACAACTGATACTCGTGCAGGTCAAGCCGGTACAGCCAATAAAACCTTAGATGTCGTTGATAGTAGCGGTAAAAGTACCGGTATTACATTGCCAAAGGGCAGCAAGTGGAAGGTCGGTAATCTTCTTAGTGCTGACAAAGAAACTTTCTACCAAATTGCTACTAATGAATGGGTTCTAACAACTGATTTAGATTTTGCTGATAACAATACATCTAACAACACCACAGCCGGTGACAGTTATGTTACGACAAGTACAGATACTGGTAAAATCGGGACAACTATTTCAAATCTTAATGTAATTGATAATAACGGTAACGATACTGGTAAAGTTCTTGCCAAAGGTAGCAATTGGAAACTTGGTAACGCATTGCATGCTAATAACCAAATTTACTATCAAGTATCAACTAATGAATGGGTCTTAGCATCTGGCATGTCAATTAATACTAAAAAGACAAGTACTGATGCAGCTATTCCAACACCAGGTCATGGTTTAGTTGGAACAACCAACGTAGCATCTAAAACATATAACACCGCTACAAACTCATATGATCGTACTTTACCAGCAAACAGTTCATGGAAAATTTCTAAATTAGCTGTTAATAAATATGGTTCATACTGGGGTCAAGTTTCATCAAACGAATGGGTTTGGATCTCTGATGTTCGTTTGAACAGCGGTCTTAACTTGAAGACTAATTCAATCTACGAACCTGATTTTGCTACTAATGTTAAGAAATAAATTTAATTAAGAATGAGTTATTACTAAAGTTCTGTTAAATTGAAGGCACCTAGCTTTCCGTCTTCCATAAAAATCGGAATAGGCTGGAACGCTGAGAGCATCGTTTCGAACCAACTCAAGTTCGGAGTTGTTTTGAAATCGAGCTTTCTACTAGGCCAGCAAAGTACGCTGACCAAGTAGAATTTCTCGGCTGAGCCTATTTCCGATTTTTATTCCAGACTAATTAACACTGTACTTATTTGTTTCTATTAATGAAAAAACATATTTTTAACTCAAAAATCCTGTATTAACTGATATTCTTCAGTCAATACAGGATT
This sequence comes from Companilactobacillus kimchiensis, assembly GCF_001438805.1. GTDB lineage: Bacteria > Bacillota > Bacilli > Lactobacillales > Lactobacillaceae > Companilactobacillus > Companilactobacillus kimchiensis. The sequence continues at coordinate 13,557 of NZ_JQCF01000027.1, read as the reverse complement.
TTTGCTTATTCTTAGAAAGACACATCTTAATACTAAATATCTATTTAAAGTCAGTATTATAAAAAAGGTTTTCAATTATATATCATAGTATAGAAACTAATAACTTAGCTCGGAATAAGGAAGAAAAAATGGCTCAATAGCGAGATTTTACTTATTCGGCTGATCTTGCCGGATTAGTAAAAGGCCAAGCTTGAAAACTATTGTCAATGCCTTGTGCATTGATGATAGGTTCCAAGTTGTGCCCGCTATGTTCCAGCCAATTTTTTCTTCCTTGTGGAGAGCGGCATTATAAGGATAACTTTATTAATTTACGTCCTAACCGAACTTCAGAAAGAACTACCAAACTTTGTTTAGAAACTTATTTGTCATAACTGGCTAAAGAATCAAAAATGAATTTTACAAAGGCTTCACGATTAACATCTTCTAGGACTTTGATTTGATTTTTGATGGGAGCATCGGTTCGACGGTCGGGATAAGTCATACCTCGATATTGATCATTGGTTAGTGAAACATCCATGGAGTAAGTATGACTCTTCGTAAATAATTCTGGAGCAATCATACTGATAACGGCACAAGCATCATGAATCGGAATTTTAGTCATACCCTTGGCTAGTTCAGCAGAGGCATAAAAATCTAAGATTGAGCTGGCCATAACGCCGACATGTCCTAAATCTTTAATCTTTTTAATCTCATCCATGGTTAAATAGGCTTTGTTTTCGGTTAGATTCAGACCGGAAAGGGTAATGGGCAAGCCAGAATTAAAGACAATATCCATAGCTTCAGGATCAACATAGGCATTAAATTCGGCGGCTAGAGTGATATTACCCTGTAAGGTTGAACCGCCCATAATGTAAATATGTTCAATTTTATTCTTGATTTCTGGGAAAGTTTTTAATAATAAAGCGATGTTAGTCAGTGGGGCTGTGGCAACTAAATTAATTTTTTCAGATGATTTATTAATACGTTCATACATATATGTAACGGCGTTATGACTAGTCAAAGGATAATCTAAACTGTTATTAGGGAAGTCATAACCTTCCATTCCAGTTTTACCGTGAATTTCACCTGCAGTTTTAACTGGTTTTACTAGTGGGGTGGCCTGACCAGATGCAAGTTCGGCATGTGATCCTAAAAAGGTTAAAAGTTTCTTGGCATTTTGAGTGACATATTCGAGTTTTACATTTCCACCAACGGTGGTTACGCCGATTAAATCAGCCTTCTCAGGATGTGCTAATAAAACAGTTAAGGCAATGGCGTCATCAATACCTGGATCACAATCCATAATTACTTTTGTCATTAAATTTGTACCTCACTTTTTTAATTTTTGAGGAATCTTTTTAAGTGCGTGAACAAAGCTCCGTCGTTCAAGGGTGCCCAAAGTAGATAAAATCTTTTGGTCATTGGAAGTCATAAACTTGTCAATGGCGTCCTGCATTTCCTTGGATTTGTCGGATAGAACAATTCTTTTTAAACGTGAATCATTTTTAACGCTGCGGCGTAATATTAAACCGTTTCTTTCCATAGTTTTCAAAATATTTGTTGCCGTTGAACGTCGAATATTGAATTCAGATTCAATCGTTTTTTGATAAATATTGTCATTGTCAGTATCAGCTAAATAGTGAATTATTTGCACCTGTGTGCCAGTTAAGCCGTACTTACTAGCAAAAGTGTTGATACCACGGGAAATTTCATTTGATGCTACTTTGAGCAAATGGGCCACGTCACTCGTCATAAGGTATCCTCCTTCGAGCAAAATGTTACAAAATGATTATAACATTCTGTTTTTAGTTCAGTTGAGAAGAGCAATCTGGTCAGGTAATGAAATACTAAATAGTCATTTTAGACTGATATTATTTTTATAATAGCTAGGTTTTTATTAATTTATGTTCATTCTGACTCTGGCGAGAAACATTCTTTGTATAAATTGGGAAACTCTCTTATATTGGACTATAGAAACTAAATTACAGGGGGAAAAATAAATGGCTAAAGTTTTAGTTTTAGGTGCTAATGGTAAAATTGCTCGTTTAGCAGAACATATTTTTGTTGATACAACTGACTCAGACTTGAAATTGTATCTTAGAGATGCTGGACGTTTAAAAGATTTTGCAGACTCACATACGTTGGTTGAAGCTATCGAAGGTGACGCAACTGATGTTGATAATTTGAGTGAAGCAATGAAAGACGTTGATGTTGTTTATGCTAACTTAGCAGGTGGAAACATCGAAAGTGAAGCTCGTGCGGTTGTCAAAGCAATGCATGCGACAAATAAAACACGTTTAATCTGGATTTCAACTTTGGGTATTTATGATGAAGTACCCGGTAAATTTGGTGAATGGAACAACAGTACTTTGGGAAGCTATATTACTAATTATGCTGCTGCAGCTAAGGTTATTGAAGAATCTGATCTTGATTATACGATTATTCGCCCAGCTTGGTTAACTGACAAGCCAGAGGTTGATTACGAAGTAACTCAAAAGGGTGAATCTTTCAAGGGTACAGAAGTATCAAGAAGATCGATTGCCCAAGTGGTTGTTGACATTACACAAGATCCTGATAAATTTAAACGCGAATCAATTGGTGTAAATAAGCCTAATACTGATGGTGATAAACCAGCTTGGTATTAATATAATGATTGAAAAGTGTTGCCGTATTAAGGTAGCACTTTTTTTGGTGTCTAAGGCTAGATATGCTATGGTATTTTTGTAATCGGTTGCATAAAGCGAAGGAGAAAATAAAATGGTTAAACGATTGATCAGTGCTAATACGAGTGAGATGTTGGCGATGAATGGTGCTGAATTAAAGCAAAGTATCAAAGCCAGTGAAGGACGAGTGGTTTTAAGCGAAAATGTAGTGGTCCATGAACCGTTAGATGGTATTACTACCTCAGAAATAGCTGCAGCATTTGGAGCTGATTTGATTTTGCTAAATGCGCTTGATGTTTTAAATCCGCTTATTTTGGGACTTTACGATGATGAAGAAACGATGGCAACTGCCAAAGTTCATCGTGATGGCGAATGTATCCACCTTTTGCAGAAATTAGTTGGTCGTCCAATTGGCGTAAATTTAGAGCCGGTCGATCCGAAAGCCGATATGACCGAAGATCGCCTTATTATTCCCGAAGGCAGAATGGCCAGTGAAAAAACCCTTCAAGAAGTAGAGAAGCTTGGTTTCAATTTTGTTGTTTTGACGGGGAATCCAGGAACTGGCGTAACCAACAAACAAATTGCGAATAATATTAGAATTGCCAAAAAAGTTTTTTCAGGTCTAGTAATTGCTGGGAAAATGCATGGGGCTGGCGTTAATGAACCAGTCGTTAGTAAAGCTTCGGTTGAAGAATTCTTAAAGGCCGGTGCCGATGTTATTTTAGTACCTGCCGTGGGAACTGTTCCTGAATTTGATGATGCTGAGTTAAAGGAAATTGTTAAAGTGGCACATAGTAAAGGCGCTCTAGTAATGAGTACAATTGGCACTAGTCAAGAAGGCTCAGGCAGCAGTTTTATTCAAAATATTGCTATTAGAAATAAAGTGGCTGGGGTTGATATCCAACATATCGGTGATGCTGCATGGGGAATTCAAGCACCGACTGAAAATATTTATGCTTTGAGCAAGGCAATTCGGGGCGAACGACATGCAATTGTAAGAATGGCCCGTTCGATTAATCGATAGTGAAATAAAATACTCATTTTCTGATAATGAGTGTTTTTTGTCGTCTAATTTAGATTAAGAATAAAAATTTAAAAATATTAATTATTTTTCATTCGGAAAATATTTTAATAGTTCAAGGTCCCCATTCTGATAGTGTTGGCAATAATAATATAAGTAAATTAATTGTAATGATAAATCGGTCATTCAATCAAAAAATTATTCCAGTTTTATATACACAAAATATATAACCATCTGATAATTTCTTTATCGGAGGGTTATCAAAAATGAAAAACAAATTTATTGCAGCAAGTTTATTAGCGCTATTATCAGTTACAACCTTAGCTGGTTGTTCAGGAAATAAAACAGCTTCAATCTCAAATGATCCTAAAGTGATCCAAAAAGCCGCTGAAAAAGAAAAGAAAGTTGTATCTTTCGGTATGGCTGATGACTGGGCTAACTGGGGTGGCTCGTGGCATGATCTAAAGACTAAATATGGTATTTCTCATACTGATACGGATATGAATAGTGCCGAGGCAATCCATAAATTTGAAACAGAAGGTAAGAATGCGACCGCTGATATTACTGATATTGGGATGAACGTTTCGCCAACCGCACAGAAAAAAGGGATTTTATCTAAATACAAGGGTACTTATTGGGATAAGGTTCCAGCTTGGGCTAAAGACAAAGATGGCTACTGGATGAATGCTTATAAGGGAACAACGGCTTTTATTATCGATAAGAAGAATGTTGCCGAAAAAGATATTCCAAAGTCATGGGCTGATCTGAAAAAGGGTAAATATAAAGTTTCAGTTGGATCAAAACCAGCATCAGCAGCGCAATCTCAATATGCTATTTTGGCTGCTGCACATGCGTTTGGTGGAGATGAAAGTAATGTTAAACCAGCTTTAGATTTCTTCAGCAGTTTGCAAAAACAAAAACGTCTTTCTTCAGTTGATACAAATGTTCAAAATTTAAAGAAGGGCGAATTAGACGTTGGTATTATGTGGGACTTTACAGCTTTGACAGCTAGACACATGATTGATGAATCAAGATTTGAAGTCATTATTCCTTCTGATGCTGCTGTTATGAGTGGTGATTCGCAAGTTATTAATAAATATGCTCCCCATCCTAATGCTGCCAGATTGGCTAGAGATTACATCTTGTCCGATGCTGGTCAAGTAAACATTGCCAAGGGGTATGCACGTCCAATCAGGGATGACGTTAAATTACCAGAAGAAGTAAAGGCTAAATTATTACCAGCTAGTGCTTATCACAAAGTTTATACAGTTAAAGATAATAATGTTTGGAACAAGACGACATTAAAACTTGGCCAATTATGGCAATCTGAAGTAACAAAGTAGTGGGGTAAATAGTGATGAAGATGAGTCTCAAAAACAGGTTCCTCTTACTTTTCGTATTACTTATCTGCTTGGTTTTAATTTTTCCAATTGGGGTAATGATAATATCCAGTTTTAATTCTCAAGATGGTTCATGGGGATTGATGAATTATCAAGAATTATTCACTAATCATTATTATCGAAATGCGATTGGACACAGTTTGACTTTGTCGCTATCAGCCTCACTCTTCAGTGAAGTGATTGCGATATTGGGTGCTTGGTCTTTAACAAAAATGTCATCCTCTGTTAAAGAATCATTAGTGACCATTTTTAACTTGGCATCAAGTTTTGCTGGAGTTCCATTGGCTTTCTCGTTGATTATCCTATTAGGTAATTCAGGAGTTTTACATGTAATTTCTAAATCATTAGATATTAATATCTTGGGTTCAATCAATGTTTATTCATGGTTGGGAATAGTTATTGCCTATTCATTTTTCGAAATTCCTTTGGGAATTCTGTTCCTTTATCCAACTTTTGAAGAAATTGATCAAGGTTGGAAAGAGGCCTCAGATACTTTGGGCGTAAGTAATTGTTTCTTTTTAAAGAAAGTCATTTATCCGGTTTTAGTTCCAGGATTGGTTGAAACTTTAATTATTCTTTTTGCTAACGCAATGGGAACTTATGAAACTGTATTTGCTTTGACAGGGAATAACATAACATTTATCTCAACTATTATTGGTTCACTGATTGGTGGAGAGATTACAAGTAATATTCCCTTAGCAGGCGCGCTCTCAGTTGTTTTTGGACTCGTTATGATTGCACTGGTTATTATGGGTAATTTATTAGTTAGAACGAAAAGAATAACGGAAGGTAAATGATAATGAAGGTTAAAAAAAGAACCCCTAAAATTATTTTGACTATTATATTTATCTATCTTCTGTTGCCAATTGTCGCAACCTTTCTGTATTCAATTTCAACATCATGGATCAATACGGTTTTGCCAGAAGGATTGACCTTCAAATGGTATGCGCAATTAGTATTTAATCCGGAATTTCTAAATGTTGTTTTAAGATCATTAGTTCTGTCGATTTTTACAACCATTCTAGGGCTGGTTATCTTTGTTCCCGTGATTTTTTATATGAATATTTACAATCAAAAATTAAAAGCTAAGATGCGTTATATAACGATGCTACCATTCATTATTCCCGGTATTATCTTGGTAACGGGATTGATCCAGTTGTATAAAGATATTCCAATTCCTAAAATTGTGATTTTAGTGATGGTCTTGTCAGTTATGAGTTTGCCATTGGTATATCAAACTTTGAACAATGTTTTTATCTCAAAAGATTTCAAGTCAATGTTTGAACAATCCCAATTATTAGGTTATGGCCCAGTTAAATCATTCATGTTTGTGATTGTTCCTAACATAAAAACTGGATTGATCGTATCGACACTATTACTATTTAGTGCTGGTTTGGGTGACTATGTGATCACTAACCTGTTCCTTGGTGGAAATTACATAACTTTAAAAATCTACATGTATCGATTGATGGCTGTTAACGGGAATGCAGGAAGTGTGTTAACAATTATCTACTTTATTATGTTAAGTATTCTGTCAGCAATTCTAATTAGAACGACAAGCAAGGCTAAGAAAGGTTAATCGAATGAGTGAATTTTTAAAGATTGAGAATTTAAACGTAACTTTTGGTAAAGAGACAGTTATTGAAAATCTGAATTTATCTATTCCAGAGAACGCCATTACAGTTTTCTTGGGACCAAGTGGTAGTGGGAAGACAACGGTATTGCGGTCAATATCAGGATTGAATCGAAATGCCCAAGGGAAGATCCTTTTGGATGGTAAAGATATCTCTGAGTTGCCGGTCAATAAAAGGAATATTGGAGTCATATTTCAATCCTATGCATTGTTTCCAAATATGAGTGTCTTTGATAACGTAGCCTATGGTTTAAAGGCTCAAAGAATTGGTAAAGCAGAAATTAAACAGAGTGTTGAAGATATGTTGAAATTGGTCAATATGAATGAAAAAGCCAACAGTTTTCCTGATGATCTGTCAGGTGGTCAAAAACAACGTGTAGCGATAGCTCGTTCAATGATCATGAAGCCCAAGTTACTGCTACTGGATGAGCCTTTGAGTGCTTTGGATGCCAAGATTCGAGTGGAATTACGTGAACAGATTAAGGAATATCAGCAAAAATTAGGTATTACGATGATCTTCGTGACGCATGATCAGGCTGAGGCAATGGCGATTGCTGATAATGTAGTGGTTATCTCGGATGGTAAAATTCAACAGCAGGGAGCGCCTTGGGATATTTATACCAAACCTAGTAATGAATTTATGGCTACGTTTATCGGTGATCACAACATTCTTTCTGGTAGTGAATTAAAGAGTCTAGGGATTAATAATCTGTCTTTAGAGCAAAAATATTTGATTAGACCAGAATCAATTACTTTAAATAAACTTGCTGAATCAATTGCCGATGAAGTTGAATGTAATGGTCAAATTATCAGTGCAGTAAATTACGGAAACAGAATTCAATATGTAATTGCTAAAGATACTTTACGATTAAAAATGGAAGCTTTGAATCACACTTTGCCATTGAAAATCGGTTCGCAAGTTAAGGTCTTTATTAATAAGGCAAAGATTTTACAATTAAATTAAAAATATTTAATGGGGAATTAAAAATGAAATTATACGTTGAAAATGGTCATCCTTTTAAAATCTGTCAGTTGACGGATATTCATTTAGGTAATCATCCTTTAGAAGGTGATGGTGGTCCCTTAAATGGAATTAATGAACGGACTTTGAATCGTTTAAAATCAGTTTTAGAAAAAAATGAATTTGATTTATTCATGATCACTGGTGATTTGATTTGGGGTAAGGATAATGAGGAACCGCGTAAGGATTTGAAATCTCTATATAATTTATTGAATGAATTTGATACGCCTGTGGCAATTACTTATGGGAATCATGATACAGAAGGCCCATTTGGTCGAGATTATCTACGTGATTTTGAAAATGAATTAACTCATTTGGCTACTAAAACTAATGTTTTCATGTCTGGTGAAAAAGAGAATTATACGTTGGAGGTTTTGGATCAGGCAACTAATGAAGTGGTGAACAAGTTGTTTGTTTGGGACAGTGGTCTGTATTCTCGGTGGTCCGAAGTTAGTCAATATGCTGCAATTGATCTAGATCAAATCAATTGGTATGTTGATGTATCGAAATCATATGCAGCTGAAACATTTGATATTGGTTTCATGCATATTCCAATACCAGAGTATAAAATGGTTGATCGTGAAAAAATCACTGGTAGTTTTGGTGAACCAGTTTGTTCACCAGATTTGAATTCAGGTTTATTTCATGAAATTTTGAATCAAAATAATATCAAAGCTATGATTTCAGGCCATGACCATTTTAATAATTTTTCTGGATCTTATGCTGGAATTCAATTAAATTATGGAAATGTAACTGGCTATAATTGTAAAAGTGATTTGATTCGTGGAGTGACACAATATGATCTTTATAGTGATGGTATGCAGAGAAAAAATTTACTTTTTGAAGCGTAAAAATAAAAGTTATATTTACGAAATTACGTAAATATAGCTTTTTTTGCTACTTATTGCAGAAAAATGTCAAATAATTTCAGAAAAAACTTACGAAAAATGTTTTTTTCTGGTATATTAATCCACTGTTGCAACAATTGGAGGTAACTATGAGTCAAACTCAAAAAATTAATACAAAACCTCTTCACCCGTTCCTTTCTATGATGGGTGTTCTTATCGGTGGATTTGTCGGTATGTTCAGTGAAACCTCACTAAATATTGCCCTTCCATCTATTATGAAAGCTTTTAATGTCGAAACCGGAACGGTCCAATGGATGGTTACTGGATATATGTTGGTTACGGCAATTGTTTTACCACTTTCAAGTTTATTGACGAAACATTTTTCAACGCGTGGATTAGTTAGATTTGCCTTGCTTGATTTTATGGTTGGTGCAATTATTGCCGCCACTGCAGTAAACTTCCCAATGCTTTTAATGGGTAGAATGATTCAAGGTATTGCTAACGGTATTTTCTTACCACTGATGTTCTCGATTGCAATGAGGATTTTTCCACCTAATAAATTGGGTGCAGCGTTAGGGATGGCAGCCTTAGTTATCATGTTTGCTCCTGCTATTGGACCCACTATTTCAGGTATCATTTTGGGTGTTTCTTCATGGAGATTTATCTTTTGGTTATTCATTGTTTTCTTAGTTATCGGTTTGATTTTTATGGAAATTAATTTGACCAATGTCTTTGAAGTATCCAAACCTAAAATTGATTGGTTAGCTATTTTCTTATCAACAATCAGTTTTGGTTTGATTATCTTCGGTGTCAGTTTCTTAAGTAATAATATTCCTGTAGCAATTGTCGCAATGATTGCGGGCTTGGTTCTCTTGTTTGTCTATGCTAGACAACAATTGAAAACTGATGTTCCAACCTTAGATTTTGCTGTTTTGAAAAAGCCAGAGTTTTTAACTGGCTCAATTCTAGTTATGTTGAACTTTGGTATCACATTGTCAGCAATGTATATTTTGCCAATGTATCTTCAAAATGGGCTAGGTGTCGCTGTTGCCCTAACCGGTGTCGTTATGTTACCTGGTGGTATTATTAACGCTATTGTTTCCTTCGGTGCCGGTCGTGCCTATGATAGTCTCGGTGCTAAATGGTTAACACGAATCGGTTTTATTGTATCTGCTTTAGGTGCAATCATGTTTTTATTCAGTAATTCAAATAGTGCCTTATGGTACATTATTATTGCTCATATTTTAATTATGATTGGTGTCCCATTAGCTATGTCACCAGCTCAAACTTATGGTTTGAATTCGTTGGATGCTTATCAATCCGCTGATGGTTCAGCTATTATCAATACTTTTGAACAAGTTATCGGTGCCGTTGCAACTGGTATCGCAACAATTCTATTGAGTACTGGTCAAGCAAATTATTTTGCTAATGGTGGACATTCTGCAAAATTAGCATTTACTAATGGCGCTCACTACGGATTTATGTTTACATTAGTATTAGCTGTTTTGGGACTCATCTTTGCACTTCGTGTGCATGGTAAGAATGAAGAAACAGTTAGTGCCAAAGAATCAAAACCTTTGTCTAACAAGGGTGATAGCACGGTAACTGAATAGACTAGTCGCTAAGTCTTTTTGGTTAAAAACAATTGATACAAAAAGAACTGATCAAGATGGTAATTGATTAGTTTTTTTTATTGGTATGATCTTTAATTTAAGTGAAAATTTTGCTTGAAATGTCTGTAAGATTCCTTTACAATAATAGGGTTAATAAAATAAGTTAAATGAGTAACAGGAAGGAGGGTTTTTTAAATGTCACAAAATACACATAAAGGTATGACTGGCCACCGCCGTCCTGTAAACCAAAAAAATGGTGCTACAAAGCGCGCTAACACGCAAGCCGTTCTTGACTTTTTAAAGAGTCGCGATACTAAAGAAGCAAAATAATTAAAAAAAGAGACTCAACAGATTAATCTGTTGAGTCTCTTTTTTTATGCAACTGTAATGGCACTTCGACCATTTTTCTTAGAATGGTATAAAGCTTTATCAACTCGTGAATAGAAGTCATTAACGGAGCCATCTGATTCACTAATTTCAGAAACACCAACGGAAATGGTTAGGTGAATAGTTTGTCCATCAATAATCATATCAGAATGATTAACAGTGGTAAAAATCTCATGGACAATAGCCGTTGTTTGCGCAAGATCATAGTTAGGGAAAATAATATTAAATTCTTCGCCACCAGTGCGATAAAGTTTAATAAGTGGATCTCGATTATTGATGACTTTCTGTACGGTAGTAACTACATTCTGGAGAACTTTGTCACCAGCTAGATGTCCGTAAGTATCGTTGATATTCTTAAAGTGGTCGATATCAAACATCATCATGGTAAATTTGGAATTAGCACTCATGTTTTTATTAAATTTAGAACGGAAATCAATATCAAAGGCATCATAATTATAGGTCTCGGTTAATTTATCATGAGTAGCTTCCTTAAATAAGGCTGTTCGAGATTCGACATCCGAATAAAGAATGGCAATATAGCCAAAGGTAAACAACTCGAGAATGGCTAGATAAAAAATTTCGGTTAAGAACATGGGATTGCCAATTGAGAATTTTAAATTTATAAAAAACCAATAAGCAGCTCCAAAGAAGATACTGGATGACCAATACAACATAAAAGGAAACTTCTTGTCAGTATGATCCTTAATATAATTCAGTGAATTATAGAATAAAATTAAAATTATTGCTAAACACCAAGATTGCCAACTAGAAACTGCCGAATTGAAGAGCATAAAAGCTAGCACAATTGGAGTGAACATATGGAATTTAAAAGGGACATTCAAAATTACTGTATAGAAAATAACGGCAACTAGTTGAAAATTAACAAAGGTCCAAGAATAATGTTTATTGGTAATAGAACTTTGCATTATAAAAAGTATGGATAGAATATAAATAATTCCTAGAATAGTTCTCAGAGTATATTCATCGATATTGTTATTTTTAACGTTTAAGGCCTTTTTAACCCCAGCAAAAAGAATTTGAAAGACTACAAAAACACCCATAATGAAGAATAAGCTGGTTATCAAGATTGTGCGATTTAAGACTAAACTTGTTAGCAATTTTAAGTTCCTCCATCGTTTAAAGATAAAATCGTTTAATATAATAATTATAATCATTATCAATTTACAATTTAATAACCAATTATGACGAAATGTATTAAAAATAGAGTGTTTGGAATACAAATTTCGCGAAAAATAGCCACGATTTAATAATCGTGACTATTTTTGGCTTAATCTACTATGTCGTGGTGATGCAATTTGAAAGTCAAAGCTAGAGCAATGAGCAAGAAAGCTAGACAGGATAAAAATCCTGCTTGAATACCAACTGCTTGATTGACGGTGCTGCCAGTCATAATTTTATCAGTCATCGTAATAACGGCAATAATAATGGCTGTTCCAAAAGATGCTGCAATTTGTCGTAAAGTATTAAAAGTTGCGACACCATCAGAAATATATTTTTTAGGTAGGGAACTTAGAGCATGAGTTTGAATCGGGATGAGAATTAATACCAAACCTAACTGTCTAATCATCTGTCCGAGAGTCAACATTAATACTGAGGCATTAACATCAATAACCGCTTGTAAGAAGGTACCAAAACAATCAATCAAAACACCAGTTAAAACGATTCTTTTAACAGGATATTTATCAAAGAGGCGACCACTGACTGGAGACATAAAACCAGTTAGAAGTGCTCCAGGAAGGAGTGCTAAACCGGAGATCAAAGGACTCTTATGTAAAATCATTTGAATCATCAGTGGTAAAAGGATTGTATTTCCATACATTGTTAAGACAATTAACATATTGATAAAAGTGGCGACTGTGAATTGTGAATGTTCGAAAATCGAAAAATTGATGATAGGATTTGGTGTTTTATTTTCCATGATTGAAAAAATAACTATCAAAGTTAAACCGATAACCGTGAAGCCAATGACGTTAAATGAAAAGAAGTTAGCTTGACCGATATTGGAAAAACCGGTTAGTAAGAAAAGCAAACCTAAACTGATTGTAATTAAACTGGGAACATCAAATTTAGGATTTTGGTTAGTTTCAATCTGAGGCAATTGGAAAATGGCTAGAAGAACGACAGCAATAATAAAGGGCAAGATCAAGATGAAAAGGTATTGCCATGGAAAGTACTGCAAAATGATACCTGAGAGCGTTGGACCGATAATAGGGGAGAAGTTAAAAGCTAGTCCAATAATCCCCATAACAGCTCCCTGTTTGTTTCTAGTGGTATATTGCATAGCCAATACATTGACCAAAGGCATCATCATGCCGGTACCAATTGCTTGAATCATTCTTCCAATGATAACAGTCGTGAAGGAACTGGCAATAGCTCCCAGAATTGTTCCGACTAAGAAAACTGAACTGGAGGCGATGAAGAGGTGTCTAAAAGAAAATTTCTTAATAAAATAAGCACTAGTAGGAATCATGATGGCATTTACTAAAGTGTAACCATTCGTCAGCCATTGAACAGTTGATGAATTAACATGGAAGACTCGCATAAAAGTTGGCAAGGCTGTGTTCATTAAAGTTGAGCACAAAACACCGAAGAAGGTCCCAAAGACCATGATGAAAAGTGATTTTTTGATTTGTTTTGACATGTGTTTAGTGCTCCTAATTAAAAAGTTGTAACCTATTTAGTTTAGTTATTGCAAATAGGCTGGTCAAATTAATTTTCAGAAAATAAAAGAAAGATTCATTTGAACTAGTTTTTATTTATGATTAGTTGGAACGTAAGTTACCTTAACTTCCCGTCTTCCATAAAAATCGGAAATAGGGCGGAACGCCATGGACATCGTTTCGAACCAACTCAAGTTCGGAGTTGGTTTGAAATCGAGCCTTCTACTAGGCCTCCAAAGTACGCTGACCAAGTAGAATTTCATGGCTGACCCTATTTCCAATTTTTATTCCAGACTAATTAACACTTTGAT